>NZ_JWHL01000002.1 GCF_018132105.1 Methanocalculus chunghsingensis
ATTTCTACACCGCCATTGACAGATGTGTCAGGTCCATTGTACACGAGCTGTTTTGAAGAATATCCCTCGCAAGATGCAGAAAGAGATCATTGAATGTCTGAGAGATGCCTACGGTAGTGAGGAAAGGCTTCAGGCTCTCGCTGATGAGTTAAATGACAAAGGATACAGAAAGGCCGCGAATACTATTGAGAGATTCATCCCCGGCCTTCTGAGTTATACTGCGTTTCCAAAAGAACACTGGAAGAAGATCAGAACGACAAATATGATGGAGAGGATGAATAAAGAGTTAAAACGGAGAACAAGGGTTGCAGGGTGTCAACGTCGGTCTAGAAATCCCCACTTGTGTCGGAATAATTCTCCCCACCCCACTTAAACTTATCGTTAATTCTCTATCAAACATTAGGAAACCTCTATTCTGCCGATTCATGCTTGTTCACCCATAATTTGTGGCTCTTTCTGTCTTTCATACGATAACTCTCTCCCCGGATATTCACCGTTCTACAGTGGTGCAGGATTCGATCCAGAAGCGCTGCGGCAATCACCTGATCCTGAAAGATCTCCCCCCAGTTACCAAACGATTTGTTCGAGGTGAAAATCGTTGATCCCTGCTCATATCGCCGGGATATCAACTGGAAGAAACAGTATGCCGCCTGAGCATCGAATGGAAGATACCCGATCTCATCGATGATCAGGAGACCTGGCCGGATGAGTTTCTTCAGATACCGATCAAGCTGATCACTGTGATATGCTTCTTTGAGCTGTTCGATCAGGACAGACGCATTGATGAAGAGAACCGGGATCCCCTGTTCAATTGCAGAAACACCCAGACCAATCGCCAGATGTGTTTTACCAACACCAGGTGGTCCAAGGAAGACCACATTCTCTGCATTATCAATAAATCTCAGAGTGGCAAGATCCCTGATCACCGTCTGATCAATTGAGGGTTGGAACGTAAAATCAAACTCTTCAATTCGCTTCAGGAGAGGGAAACCAGCACTTTTTGTCCGGGTTCTAATTCTCGTCGACGTCCTGTTGTTCCATTCCTGTTCAACCAGATACCCAATCGTCTCAATTGGACTGAGATTCTCGTTCATTGCACGTTCAAGCGTTGGTTCAAGCAGAGCATCCATCGCATCCAGTTTCATCATGGTAAGGCGGTGATGGATCTGCTCAAGAAGAAGAGTCGTCATACCCGGCCCTCCTCTGCAAAAACGTCATATTCTGCAAGATCTCGTGTCTCAACAGAGTGCTGATCAATGGCTGGTTTGTTTACCCGCTCCTTCTTTGCACCATTGCTGGATAAACCCAGGATTTCTTTGTAAAGCCCTTCAAAATGCTCTTTTTTCTTTGAACGCTCATTTCTCCTATTCAGGAGAATATGGGTGCAGATCTCTGTGCCATCAGCATGAATTGACACGTGATTCTCATGGATATATGCGTCAACACGCCTTCCTGCAAACTTCCAGGGAACTGAGTAGCTATTCCCGTATAGCGAGATGTAGCAGTCTTTGGAAACTTTTCGGGATTCTTTTCTCTTGAGGAGATACGGTTTGTACGAGGAGAAAGGACGAAGGTTCTCCCGAACCAGGCGATCAAACGGAATCTCATGGGTGGTTCCATGAACTTTCCCATTGACGCAATTGAGCCAGGTACGTGCCTGAAGATTAAGATCCTCGATAGAATGAAACATTCGGCCGTACAAGAGGTTGTCTTTGATGTAGTGAATTGCACGTTCAACTTTGCCTTTGGTTTTGGCCCGACCCAGCCGGCAGAGCCGTGATGTAAACCCGAAGTGGTCACGGAAGTCTGCAAAGAGGGGATGAAATTCTGAAGAGGTTGAGGGATATTTCCGGTTAAGAACGACACTCCGAAGATTGTCATAGAGGATCATCTCAGTAACTCCGCCAAAATACTCAAAGGCTCCCAGGTGTCCTTTGAGAAGAGCAGGAAGACCCTGATGAGGGAAGAATTCTACATATCTCATTCGGGAATAGCCAAGAACCATTGAGAGGCCATAGACCTTCTTTCTGGATCCATCGGCCGTTTCATAGGGGTATTCAAGCCAGTCACACTGCATCATCTCTCCCGGTTTGGTTTCATATCTGATTTCAGCCGGAATGGTGATGTTGGGGCGAATCTGGCGGATAAAATCACCAAGTATTGTTGGTCCGCCATCATAGCCGAGATTCTGGATCTCTTCCAGAAGTCGAACACGGCTCAGACGAGGATAATTGTTCAACCTCTCCTGAATGTATGGTTTGAAGGGATCCAGCTTGCTTGGTTTATTTCGGGTCTGAGGATGTTTTGAGGGTTGATCCAAAGAAAGATGCCGAGCTATGGTTTTTCTGTCATAGCCGGTTTCTCGGGACAGCAAGCTGATATTGACTTTCCCCGTTGCCAGTTCCTGTTCACGAGCTAGATCCAGTAACATAAAAAACTCCTCGTCCTTGAGCATGGGAATCCCAGATACTCTCTGGTTGTACATTGGGGATTTTTATTCCGACACAGATGGGGAATTTTATCCCGACGAATTTGGGTATTTTTACGCCGACGGAAATGGGGAAAAGTAAACCGACATTGACACAGGGGTGTTTCCTAATGATGAGTCCCTCCTCAGACTCATAGGAGCTATCTTGATGGACATCAACGAAGAGTGGGTTACGGGCAGAAGGTATTTGTCGGACGAGAGAGAATGATCAACCAAGGAGACCAGGGTCAGAGAATTTACAGAAAGAAAGGTACGTTATCCCAAGAGAGTAAAGGGACGGGAAGATTCTAAGTTAAAAAATCACAAAGTCAGGTACTGAAACCTGACTTGCTACGAATCGAAAACCACTTTCCACATCTTGATATAATTTGAATTAGAAAAGTGATCCGTAATAATATTCTTGTTTTTATTCCTAAAAACTTCAGAAAATTCGAAGATTTCGTTTCCCGAGATATCAGGAAGCTCATCAACATTAAAAATTATAAGACCTAAATCCGACAACCATTTGTATATCGAAGTATCTTTCCTTAAGTATACCTTCGCTCCCACATAAAGTAACGGCGTTATTGTTCCTATCGCTTGTTGACGTCTATAATTAACAATTCCAACATTAATTGTTCTTAACAAGCAAGCGTAATCGGAGGGATCCATAAAACTAGTAATAGGATGAAATTTTTCGCCCAAATGTTCCTTACAATACTTTATAAATTGGGGCAATTTTACTAAGGATTCTTTATCACCATATGATAAAGGACAGATCAGATTAAAAGGTACTTCTTCTTTTCTTTTAAGTATGTCAATAACTTCAATATGCTCATTCAGATACGTAGCAGAATTATTAAGTAGAATATTTCTGGTGGCATTATTCGTCTGCCCTCGAGATTGAGTTGCCTGATCAAAGTATCTTAATAGTACAGGATTCGGATAAAATGTATTTAAATGCTTAGCATTTGCTACATACGTGCTTAAGATCGTCTCATAATCCCCCGGACTGAGAGTTACAATAGCATTAAGATTATTAATTATTCTCTGAACCAAGAGAGAACGGATTTTTTTTAAAAGATTGTAAAATATCGGCAAATCGTTGCCGGACCAACCATAAATATCACCTCCCCAAACAACCCAGCTTGCTTTAGAGCAAAGAGATCTACAGCAGGCAAGCAATAGTATATAATAAGGGTGGAATAATCCATGCACAAGAATTAAATCTGCTTGTTTTGCAACATTCATCATAATTAAAAATTTCTCCACTATTGTTCTTGAATCTTCCAGATAGATGTACTGACAACAAGAGCTTTCATGAATATCTGGACTTTTGTCCATGAAAATAAATTGGTGTTGATAATGTTCTCTTAATTCCTCCAAACTTTCAACTTGACTAACAAAGGTATCGTTAAAAATGTTTGATCTATTTTTAAAAAAATGAATTATTCTCTTCTTGCTCATAGTTTTACCTCAATAAATTGTTTGAATTTTGTTACATATCAAACTTTATATTGACGGTTCTTTCAAGGGGGAGGTCTCGCAAAGTGAGGGCATCCAACTTTTGCAGAGTTCGTGGGATACATTTCGACTGTGAAGAAGAATGGAAGGTCACTATTCGATGCCATTAGAGGGGTATTCGGGGGGGTTCATTCATGGCCATGGCGGCTCACGGGTATACCTGACCTGTTACAGATACTTTTCATTCGGGTCTCTTTTCCTTATAACTCTTGCAGGTATACCATATGCTAAAACACCCGCAGGTAACTCATTAATTACGGTTGAACCCGCACCAATCAAAGTACCGTCCCCCACTTTTATCTTCTGAATAACATTTGCACCCAAGGAGACGTTAGATAATCTCCCAATAATTGAATTCCCACCAATTGTACTCGAAGGCCCTACTGTAGAGTAGTCACCAATAATAACATCATGCTCGACAGTCGCGTTTGTATTTATGATACAATGATTTCCAATTAGTGCATGGGCATTAATTATTGCCCCAGCCGAAACAACAGATCCATAGCCAATTGTAACTTCTTTTCCTATGGTAGCATTCGGATGAATCGCATTAATGAATTTAAAATCTGGATTGAGAGATTTAATTTTGTTGGTAACGACTTGCCTATCAAAATTATCACCAATAGCAATAATACCTCGTTTGTAAGAACAACAATCCGAGATATTGCCAAGGACAGGGTAACCCATTAATTCTCGGACATTAGGTGTGTCAACAAAAATTCCTTCTATATGATAAGCACCTTGTCTCTCTAATATATCAATAATCACTTTAGCATGACCACCTGCACCAAAAATGGTTATATTTTCCATCATTCTACCTCAATATTCGAATTATATTTATCTTCTATTCAACTTATCATATAGGTTAATATAAGTCCCCCCAAGTCAGAGATATTCTAGTGAAATGAGACTTGAAATAACCTGCTCTTGAGTACTAAACGGAAGTTTAGCGTACATAGGCAGACAAAGCACCCTCCGTGTTCTATCCCTCGATATGGAATTATACCTATCAGATCGACAATGCCTCACCTCATCCAGAGAAGGATAGAAATACCGCCTCGGATACACCCCCGCCTCATTCAAACGCTGCTGCGCCCTGAGCAGCGCTTGTTCGGATGGAAAGAGCACAGGGAAATATGCATAATTCCGTGTAGCACCCTCGTTCCACACCGGCATCTCGAAGTGGTCTTTGAGTGATTCGTGATAGCGGTAATAGACTTCTTCCCGATTCTTGTGAATATTGTCAATCTCATCCAGCATGCAGAGACCCATGGCAGCATGGAACTCACTCATCTTTGCATTTATTCCCTCATCGACAACCTCACCATCTTCATAACCAAAGTTGATAAGCCGACATGCACGATCATAATCTTCCTTCTTCTTGAAGATGATGGCCCCCCCTTCGACGGTATGAAACACCTTTGTCGCGTGGAGGCTGAGCGTTGCGGCATCGCCCCACTTGAGAATGCTTTCCCCGTTCAGCCGAACCCCAAATGCATGCGCTGCATCATAAATGATCTTCAGGTCGTGTTCCTTGGCGATCCTGTCGAAGGCCTCCACATCACAGGGATTCCCATATACATGGACTGGGACAATGGCTGTAACGTCAGGATCAATGGCTTCGCGTGCTTTGTGAGGAGAGAGGTTCAGGGTTCCTTCATCAATATCAGCATACACGGGCTCTATCCCCTCCCACCTGAGGGAGCTGCTTGTGGCAACGAAGGTAAACGGTGTGGTGATGGCCTTTCCTGAGACGCCTAATGTCTTATATGCTATCTGGAGGGCGAGGGTGCCGTTTGCAACCAGGAGAAGGTTCTCAACACCGAGGTACTCCTCAAGGCGGGCCTTCAGCTCCTGGGCAAGCGGACCATTATTTGTAAGCTGGTGATTCTCATAGCACCGCCCAATATACTCCATATATTTGTCCTTGTCAGGAAGCCAGGGGCGGGTGACGGGGATCATTCAGTACTCCCGTTTTCTATCTTTATTAACTCAAGCAGATACCGCCCATACCCATTCTTCGCAAGGGGGCGGGCTAGCTCTGTTACCTCCTCAACACTGAGCCACCCGTTGCGCCAGGCAATCTCTTCAAGGCATGCGATCTTGTAGCCCTGTCTCTTCTCGATCGTCTCCACGAAGTGTGCTGCATCAAGGAGATTCTCATGGGTTCCGGTATCCAGCCATGCGAACCCACGTCCGAGCAGTTCGACGTTAAGATCCCCGCGTTCCAGATATGCCTGGTTAACACTTGTGATCTCAAGTTCGCCACGAGCAGAGGGTTTGATCTGCTTTGCGATCTCGACGACGTCATTGTCATAGAAGTAGAGACCGGTTATTGCATAGTGTGACTTTGGCTTTCGGGGTTTTTCTTCCAGGGAACGAACCCGTTTCTCTTCATCGAACTCAACAACCCCATAATTCTCCGGATCTTTCACCTGATATCCAAAGATTGTAGCACCTGATGGTCGCTTGAGAGCTTTCCGTAATCGGGGGCTGAAATCGGGTCCATAAAAGATATTATCTCCCAGAATAAGACAGACAGGATCACTCCCGATGAACTCTTCACCAATGATAAAAGCCTGAGCCAACCCGTCAGGGCTTGGCTGAGTCGCATAGGTGAGATGAATGCCAAGGTGCGTTCCATCACCAAGCAGCCGGATATAGCCGCTCTGATCCTCAGGAGTTGTGATAACAAGAATATCCCGAATCCCTGCCAGCATCAGTACAGACAGAGGATAGTAGATCATCGGTTTATCATAGATTGGGAGAAGTTGTTTGGAGACACCTTTTGTTACGGGATAGAGGCGGGTTCCACTCCCTCCAGCAAGAATTATTCCTTTCATTTGTTCACACCAAGCCGTTCTCTCTGATATGACCCATCCTGTACTCTCTGGCACCAGGAGAGGTTATTAAGGTACCACTCAACCGTTTTACGGAGACCTGTTTCAAATGTTTCCTCGGGAACCCAGCCAAGTTCATCCCGAATCCTTGAGGCATCAATTGCGTATCGGATATCATGACCTGGTCTGTCCTGGACAAATCTGATGAGATCAACATAATGTGACACACCTGAAGGCTTGTCAGGGGCATTTTCCTCAAGAAGATCACAAATAGAATGAACAACCTCGATGTTCTTCTTCTCGTTATTCCCACCGATATTATAGGTCTTTCCAGGAACTCCCTGGACGGCAACAAGGCAGAGAGCGCGGGCATGATCTTCGACATAGAGCCAGTCACGAACCTGATCTCCCTTCCCATAGATGGGGAGGGGTTTTCCTTCAAGAGCATTGAGAATCATCAGAGGGATGAGCTTTTCGGGAAACTGATATGGACCATAATTATTTGAGCAGTTTGTCACCATCGTTGGGAGACCGTATGTACGGAACCAGGATCTGACAAGATGATCTGAACTTGCCTTTGATGCTGAATAGGGGGAACTCGGTGCATAGGGAGTCTCTTCAGTGAAGAGGGCATCTGTCTCTCCAAGATCACCATAGACTTCATCAGTTGATATATGGTGAAACCGAAACTGGTTCTTCTTCTCAGGAGAAAGCTGTTCCCAATATGCACGCGCCGCTTCAAGCAGTGTATATGTTCCGATAATATTTGTCTGGATAAAGGTCGCCGGCCCATCAATTGAGCGATCAACATGCGATTCTGCTGCAAGATGCATCACAACATCCGGCTGATAGCGTTCAAAGACCGAACCCAGCCCCTCAGCATCACAGATATCTATCTGTTCAAAATGATACTGAGGGTTTGTTTCTATCCCCTGGAGGGAATCCAGATTTCCGGCATAGGTTAGCTTATCAACATTTATGATAGAATAATCTGATTCTTTAATTAAATGACGGATAACTGCTGAGCCGATGAAGCCCGCACCACCTGTGATGAGTATCGTTTTCATTAAAGGAACCTCATTAATTATCTTAATTGGATGAATAAAAGGGTTTGTTATCAAGAACATTGAATTATGGAGACTGTTACTGCGATCCTCTTTAAATTATTGGATTCGAATCTGCATCCCCTCTCCCAACCCCTTATAATCAAACCCTGCCTTCATCCATTCCTTCGGTTCTACAACATTACTTCCATTTATAATCAACGACTTCTCGCACCTTAGATCCATTTCACATCCACAGGCAGTGGCCGCCGACCACTGCTCCCGACCCGGACATCATTGAAGGTCAACTCATCGCCTCGCAGTAGATGTGCAACATGATCACTTCTTTCGTCCTCGGAGTGACCCGTTCACAAAGAGATTCTGGATAGGACTCACGCACTTTAACAGTTTGAACAAAAATCAATATATTGGTGATGCTTTAAATCATGTGTGTCAAAACAGTATCAGATAACTGGCACGGATTACATACATTTCCTCATTACAGCTACCTGTGATGTATCCTGTGTGAAAGCAGCAGATTGCCACTCAAAAACAGGAATCGTCGTATCTCATGACAAATTCAACCGATTTCTGACAAGACAGTCTCTTACTACCGAGACGTTATGGATGGAGGTTGCACCCTGTATTGAACGACGCAATGGGTGGCTGGTTCTCGATGATACTGTGATTGACAAAATCCACTCCGAGAAAATCGAAACCACACATTTTCAATGGAGTGGAAAACACAGGAAAGTGGTGAAAGGCATCGGTCTGGTCACGCTTTGTATTCGCTCATCAAAAACTGATCCACTTTTAGATGAGCCAAGTGGATCAAAATTAAATGAGCGAAAACAACGCTTGTCTGGACCAATGGAGTGAATACGTTTCCCGTTGATTACCGGATCTACGATATCGATTGTGATGGGAAAACCAAGAGCGATCACCTTCGTGATATGCTTCAAACGGCAAATGATCGTGGATTCAACCCCTATTTTGTCATGTTTGATAGCTGGTATTCCGGAATTGAGAATCTCAAATATCTCGACCGTCTGGGCTGGAACTGGTTTACTCGCGTCAAGAAGAATCGAATGGTAAATCCTGACCGAACCGGGAATGTCCAGGTATCATCACTGGCAATTCAGGATGATGGATTGGAGGTTCATCTCCGGAAATACGGTTTTATCAAGGTATTTCATTCGGTGAACAAAAAAGGAAGTGACCGGTACTGGGCCACGAATTGTCTTACGATGGATTACGTTGACAGGAAAAACCTCCAGGCGATATGCTGGTCTATTGAAAACTACCATCGTGCTCTGAAAGAGCTATGTTGCGTAGAAGATTGTAAAGTTCGAAAAGCAGCTGGGCAGAAAAATCACATTAATTGCTCGATTCGAGCATATATCCGGTTAGAGGCTGTGAATCAACAGCAGGACATCACAATTTATCAGGCAAAATGGGAGATTCAGTCTAATGCTATCGCCGACTACCTAAAGGATCCAAAGTATGCGCTCTAAATTTTTTTCGGAGGGTTATGCGTAAGTCCTATGATACATAACGATTATAAATCTTTCGCCCCAATATGGGGGGATATCTTAAGAATCTAAGGAGGATAAAGAGGTAGTTTTCAGGGCTGGTTAGGTGTTACCGGGAATGTAGGGTTCTATGCAAACCTGCACCGTATTATCCAAATCCACATGATCAGGAAGTGTTTAGGCGATTCCCTCTTTCGGATTGTAGAGTTCCATTAATTAAATTATTCTCTTGAGCATAATATTTATTATTATTACAGAAATCAAAAATGTACCAACCAAGGTACCTGCCGTTGCAATTGCAGCACCAACTATTCCAAAAAGTGGAATGAGTAAAACATTAAGTCCAAGGTTTAAAATTGCACAGACAGCGGCAATACGAAAGCTGATGTGTACCTTGCCAATACTTGCAAGTGTGCTACCGATAGCCATAAAAGGTGAAAAAAATGTCTGACCTAAGAGAAGAATGAGGAGAGGTGTGAATGCGGGAAGAAACTCGGATTTGAATAAGAATTCAATAAAAAATTGCCCTGAAGCTGCAATGAATAACGCCAGAGCTGCTGAAATCAGAAAGATTTTCTTCATTGTTGAGATAATGATACCTCTGATTTTCTGTATGTCTCCTTTCCCGTGAAGTGTCGCTATTGTTGGTCCTGTTATGCGTTGTACAGCACTTGGAAGAAGCGTAAGCGTCTGTGCGAGTAGCACAGCAACCGCATAGATACCAACCTCAGCCGGATTTAGGTAGTATCCAAGCATGATGCTGTCTACCTGAGTGTTCAGAAAACCGATTGAATTTCCCATCACCACATATAATCCAAAGATAGTTGTTGCATATAGTGTAGGTTTGTCCCAAAGCGACTGATCCAGACCGATAGAATCACGGATCAGCAAGGGACAGATAATACCTATAACCACAGTAGGAACCACAAAACCAACGACAGCCCCCATCACCCCCATCCCGTACAAGAGCACCAGGGTGATTGAGATGCATACAACTGCTACATTCTGGATAATCTCCAATAATGCATAAAGATGCATCCTTCGAAAGCCATTCAATGTTCCGAGAACAGCCTTCTGAATAGCGATAAATGGGTAGCAGATCGCAGTCAGTTTGAGGAGGGGTTCAAGTTCAGGAACGTCAAAAAAAGATATTGAAATGACAGGGGCAAGGAGAAAGAGGACAACTCCCATGATGGTGCCAGTGATAATTGAACTGGTCATTCCTGATGAGACATAATTTCTGATGGTTATTGGATCATCAATGAATTGTGCAACAAATTTTGTCAGCGCCGCACCGATCCCAAATGCGGCAAACTGCATTCCAAAGAGATAGATGGTAAAGGCAAGGGTGTAGATACCAAGGCCATCTGCTCCCAGCTCCCTTCCAAGAACGATCCTGAGGATGAAATGAGCAAGCGATGCGGTAACAATGCTGATGAATGCCCATTGAACATCGATAATCGTCTTGCTAAAAGGTAATTTTGGGATCTTCATGATAATTTCACTTCAATATTTTATCTTATGTATAAACTAATGAGAAAGTCCATATCTGGCACTATATATGTATATTTATTTAATTATCTAGTCATTCTTGAAGTGATTTTTCCCAGTAAATGCACATGCGAGCGGATACCCGACATACCCGAGGCCGACGACACAGACGGTGGTGTGTGGGGGATCCTGGTTCTTCATTCCTGAATTGAACATCTCTGCAGAAATGTTGGCATACAAGACATTAAGGGCTTTGATCCGGATGTGCCGTTCTGTTTGAGGAAGGGTTTGGCAGGAAGAAGGCCTCATTGCTATAGTATGGGTAGGTTCAGGCAGGTGGGTTGGCTCAAGCAGATGGATACTTTGAAGCACGTGCGGCAGGTGCGGTACGTGCGGCGCGGGTATCGGGAGGGGCAGCAAGTGAAGGGATCAGGATGACAGAGATGATACACCCTTGCTCAGGAGAGCAACCTGAAAGGCGATTCTGCGAATCGGGGTGTATCTGCTTCTGGCAGACCAAAGGAGCTTTCCCTCCCCTCCCGCGTCAGCATCTGCGATCACCCGGTACAACCCCTACAACTATCACACAGCTCAACCTCCCTGCGAAGCATGTGCGGACGGGCGAGCGGGCGATGGGGGATCCGCTGATATGTATTACAGAAGCCCCCTCACTCTTCTCCGAAGTTGTGATATCGAGATATGGAGCAGAACCGTGGATTATTTGGACATGGTGAAACGGGAAACGGATGTTTATAACCGCATCACGTTCAGTCGAGGCAAACCCCGGTTCTTGATCAGCTCTCTCTCTCTCTCTCTCTCTCTCTTGTACAGGTACTAATATAATTAATGACACCAGAGGCGAGAGGCGAAAGCCCGATGATAATCTCGATGACATTGACGCATCTGGCACCTTCATCTCATGGGAAGAGGGAAAGGTGGAGCTGAAGGTGTGTGGAACCTGGAACTGATGAATCAAGCGGCTTTCATACTGCGATGAGCATATGCAGAACCGATCATCTGTTCATTCATACCGCTGAAAAGTGTTCTTCGGGGTTTTGCGGTTTGAAGAAGAGTCATCGTTTCTTTGAGAAATACATGCAATACTCCTCATGAGTCATACCAGCTTTCTCAATGAGTCTGCGCAGCAGGCCTATACCGAGATCCTTCCCGCTATGAACGGGGATTGATAGATGTATCTGGCTACCAGATTTCACAAGGATATGATGACTGCCCTCAATATGATTTTCGACCAATCCTGCTCTATTGAAGGCAGCAATGTGTTTTAAAGCGTTTGCTCGGGGAAGCTTAGGCATATTGTATTCCAGAGGAATCAAGATCGATACTCATGTGAGATGGAAGAGAAGTGATCTGAATATTCTCAGACGCAACCTTCAATCTCGATCTGAGACAGCCAATGATTGCTTCATGGATATTTTCAATGGCTTCCTGAAGTGTTTCCCCTTCACTCATACATCCCGGCAGGTCAGTACACTCCACAACATACCGCCCATCCTCATCCTTTTCGACAATGAGAGAGAATTTCATAATGCTATCGCACTTCATATTCAGTGATGACATTCTATAAAGGTATGCATGTGCCAAAAGGATCGATCGATTGTCTTTCCACAATAGACTCTTCCCCACAATTCTGATCGCGAGGTTTTTTCCCCTGAATTCTTCGGAACGTGGGAAAAGATCCCGTTAGAGATTCCGATGCAGCTACCAAAATTATCAGGAGTGACAGAAAGCAGGTGCGGTGCGGGTATCGGGGGAGTTGTCACATCAGGTCATCAAGGATGAGGATCTCAATATCCTGTACCTTCTTAAACCCACTATCATTCGTGATAAAGAGTTCCGCACCATTAACGATTCCGGTCGCTCATTGGATGGCATCGGGTGTTCGTAATGAGTAGGCTGCCCTCAGGCGTGCAGATTCAACCGCGATTTCTCTATCAACATCAGATAAAAAGAGATTTGCTGAATCAGACATGATTTCGCAATATTTTTGTATTAATTCAGTGTTATTTTCTTCCAGAGGCTTTGTGAGAACTTCAATAAGGGTGATGGTGGAGGTGCAGGCCTGGATAGCACCCCTACTAATCCCAAGAAATATCGGTTCGACAAACCGGATATACGTGGGATTTTCTTCGATCAGATAGATAAACAGAGCTGTATCCAGTGCGATTGCCGTCTTATCCTTCAACAGGAGTTGCAGATTCAGTCCCATTCATTCCTCAGTTTCTTGACATATTCTTTCGCATCAGTACCTTTCCAGAGATCCTTCCCGCACCCTTTCAATTCAAGAATGTCATGTTTTTTGATGGTGGTTCTGCATCCTATCTTCATAAGCCGTACAATATCCAGAATTTTCTTCTGGTAATGAAGGGGCAGTTCCCTGATTTCGCTCTGTAAATCCTGTTCAAGACTTGTGTTTCCCATTATAATCCCCAATCAGTAACTCCCATGTACCCTTTTTGACGCAAAATCCGATTACGCTCACCAACTGCACCTTAAACAACCATTTCTCAGGCTTTCGCAAATACTGCAATCTCTTGTAGAGATCTTCTCCTGATAACTCTACTTGGTCTCATTCTCCAAAAAAGTATCGCCAAATGAGAGTCCACCCCAGGTTCCATCCGATGGCTGGTACGGCATTTGTTCGCTGCTATGAATCTGACCGTCCGATCAGAAATACCCCATAAAGCAGATCCAGCTTTGTTTCCATCTCCAAAAAAAATCATGCGAACTCTCCATCCGTCACGATCTAACAGGTAGGAAGCCCACGACTTCAGTCGTGGGTAGGTGACGAATCTACCACTTCAGGAGTCTACCAGTCCGGGATATAGCGCCTCGGGTCATCGATACTTTCCATGTCAAGGAGATCATTGACGATACAATCAAGGGTTGCGAGATCCAGGGTATCAATCGCCTGGCTGAGGCCGCGTGGCAATGGACCAAACTTTCTGGGTGAAATCTGTTTGATGACTTTGATCTGCCCTTCCTCTCTTCCCTTCTCCAGTCCTTTCTCCATTCCCTTCTTTTCAGCGAATTTGATGACTTTCAGCATCTGCATTTCCTCCCACAGTTCCTGTAGTGTTTCTTCATCAACGATGCGATTTGAGACGGCGAGCGAGAGCTCGCGTATCTTCTGGCTGACCTCCATCTCCGGGATCCTGTGAGCAAGTTCAATCGTCCTCCTGAGCAAGGCGTCAACCGGCAGGCTGCTCTTCATCAGAGGCAGGAAGATTAATTCGAGCTCATTGACCTCTTCCTCTCGTTCCAGCGCAGTTTGGATCTTTTCCGGGGAAGAACCAGCCCAAGGAAATCCAGGGAACGGTTCTCAAAGAGAGAGAAGGCCTCTTTGAAGACGAGATCATAATTCTGATGATTAATCTGCTGCATGTCCGATACCAGAACCGGGATGGTATCCTTTTGAGTACTCTTCGATACGTTCCAAGGCGTTCCTGTAGCGTTTTCCCGGTTCGTCTCCAACCCCGGACCAAAACCTTCACCTGGCAGACCAGGATGCGGGTGATCTGATCGAAACTGTTACAATATGTTACATGGAGGATGCCTTCTTCCCCGGGCTTTCATCAGACAATAGTTCCGGAAGGAGAGAATCAGCCCGGATCCTGGTACCAGCATCAGGACAATTGCGGCCAGGCGGGGGGGGCGACCCGAAGACACTGCTCCTGTCCCGGCCGAGCTCTGGGCCGCTCATAGAGGCCCCAGTGTTGAAAAAGGGCTTCCTTTTGAGGATGGGCATTCAGATTATTCGTCTGCTTTGTTGATCAGGTCATCAGGGATGAGGATCTCAATTTCCTGTACCCTCGTGACCCCTCTCTCGTTCGTGATAAAGAGTTCCGCACCCCTCTCCTCCTGTTTTGGACAGGCTCTTCACAACGAGATCTGTTTGGATTACCTTTACTATACCCGAAACAACGATGAGTAATCATGAAATATACAGTAGCTCTTGCGGCAGCAGAAGAAGGTGGATGTACTGTACGGTGTCTGGAGCTTCCGGCAGCTATCAGTGAGGGTGACACGAAAGAAGAAGCACGTGAGAAGATCAAAGAAGCCATTGAACTGGTGCCTGAGGTTACACAGGAACAAGCCAGAATTCTCGGGGAAGGTACAACGGTGGATGTTGTAACACCGCTATTGCAAGCCCCGCTAGTCACGCTGGAGTAGTTGACGAATAATACATATGATGATGAACGCCCATTACGTACATATGAGATCCTGCATGCCCCCCACAGAAGACCTTGCAGACAAAGCCCTGAAGCGTATCAAAGCTATCGATGGCTTTGATCGCGTCTTTTTCATCTTCCTCTATGGATCCGTTGCAGCGGGGCAGGCACGGGCTGATTCGGATATCGATCTCTGTCTCTGGTATGATGGTGATACAACTGAGGCTGAACGATTCCGGTTTGCATGCATAAAAGAATTATCAGATGCACGTATTGATATCCAGATCTTTTCACACCTCCCGCTCTACATCAGAATTGAGGTCATCCGGGGCCGTCTCCTGTATGCAAAGGATATGCGTTTTGCGTATGATGTTGCATACCGGACTATCAGGGAATTTGATAGCTTCAAACACCGTTTCTACGACTATATCGGAAAAGAGTTGATGGTATGAGTGGTGCGGTCAGGGAAACACTGATCCGGACAAAGCTTATCGAAATGGAGGAGAGCGTCCTGCTCGTGAAGAAACATCTGCCGGAATCCTTTGAAGAATTCCTCGATATGGGCCTGATGAAGGATGGGATATATAAACGAATCGAATATGCGATAGAAAATATCTTCGACATCTGCGCAATCCTGAATGCGGATCTGAAGCTTGGGATTCCTGGTGAGGATGAGGATACTATCATCCACCTCGTGAAACATGGAATCATCAGGTCTGAAATGCATGAAAAACTCAGGACAATGAAGGGTTTTCGCAATCTGGTGGTTCACAGATATGGCAGGATGAATGATGAGATTGCATTTTCAATCCTGCAGGAAAACCTTCGAGACTTTGGTCTCTTCAAACAGGTTATTGAAGAATACCTCAACACAAATGCAAAGTGAGTGGGACATCTTTTTTCAGATCCTCATCCGTCTTCAGATCTCAACTCCCTCCACCACTGCGGAATAAGGCGCCATGATCCCCGCCCGGCCACCGACTCCCTGCTATCACCGGGGAGGGAAGGTTGTGAGACATCCATCTCCCACAACCATTCTTGTGCGACATAGGATTGGAAATATGTCTCACAAATGATCATGTGCAACACCAGTGAAGCAGGTGCGGCGCGGGTATCGGGGGGGGCGGGCGAAGGGATCAGGATGACAGAGGTGATACACCCTTGCTCAAGAGAGCTACCTGAAAGGTGATTCTGCGAATCGGGTTTTATCTGCTTCTGGCAGACCAAAGGAGCATTCCCGCACCTCCCGGCTGCATCTGCGATCACCCGGTACAACCTCCCTGCGAAGCACCTGCGGACGAGGACGGGGGGGATTTCTGATACTCAATACGAGTAGCCCTTCTCCAAAATACCATGAGGCCTGTCTCTGACTCGTTACCACCAATAATTGTAACGTTTAAAGATCGCGCCTTTGAAATGAATATAAAAATATATTAAGTCATTTATTACATGTATTGGTCAGATAATAGCTATTTGAGGCCATTCGTGTAGTATGATAGCCTTTGGATAGTAATGGCCTTCAGAAATATGGAGAAGAACCACTTTATCATCCTGATAATCCAAAACCATTTATGCCACCAAGGTAGTATATGGTAGTATGCAGAGCATGAGTTCGATCAAGATCGCAACCGGAGTCAAGGATCTGCTCAGTCAGATGAAGGAGCACCCCCGCGAAACATATAGTGACGTGATTGAACGGCTTGTTACGGAACGTGCACCCGATTCAGATGGCCGATCACTTTTCCACATCCCTCTCTGGTATGTTCGGATTCGTGACACGATTCATACGCTTGATCCTCCAATCGAGCTTTCATGCGAGAGAGATAATGAGGATTTTATCCTCTATAACCACGAATATCATCTCCTTGCATCAGCATCAAATCTTCATGAAGCTCTTGTGGAGATAACAGATGAATTTGAAGAGAACTGGAAGGATTATGTAGAGCAGGATATCCACAAGCTCTCTCCAGGAGCACAATTGTTCAGGCAGAAGCTCATATCCCTGCTATCAGAAGAGTATACCAGGGAGATCTGATGGCGTGAGCCGGAAGAATCACATAATTATTGCCCGTCTGAAGAAGAAAGGATTCTCAACAGAGATGTCGAAGCATATCAAACTGACATTTCAGCACAATGGGTGCGATACACAGATCCGAACATGGGTATCTCATGGCAAAAAGGAGATCGGGGATCGGCTTCTCAGTCTCATGGCAGAACAACTCCATCTCTCAAAGCAGCAGTTTATGGAAACAATCGATTGCACGATCGACGAGGCTGATCTCAACAGCATCTATAGCGGGAAGGATCTTCTTTGAAATGATGCTTCTGCCGAGAATGGGGATCTTTGTCTTTAACTTGACTCCCCTTATTCCATTATCTCGTATTCACTCCGGGTTTCTGTAGACAACCTTCCTCGGACCGACTTTTATGACATATACCGGCGAGTTTGTAGCCTTCGACCCCGACGAGATAATGCAAGACGAGTAAAACCCGGGAAGCAGGAGATGTACGTGTTTTCAATCGTCATCGAGAAGGGAGCAAAAGATTCCCTCAAAAAACTTCCAAAAAAGACCCGGCGAATCATCGTTCTGAAGATTCTTGAACTCGCAGAAGATCCGTTTCCTGGGGGGAACAAGGAGAGGCCTGAGTGCCCTCATCCTCCTGCCGTCTATCGCCTCCATGTCAGCAGATCTTTTACGATCTTCTATATTATTGAGCACGAGGAGAGCATCGTAAAGGTTGAGAAGATCATGACGATCGAAAAGACTCATAAGGAGTACTCGCGCAGGTACGTTCCCCAAACGATTATATTCCGCTCCTGATTGTGCGAGGCTTGCGTAGTGGCACTACGTATCATACTGTATTCCATGCACAAAAGTTAAATATGATAATCAGGAGATCAGATCTTGACCAATTTCTTCGCCGGACGTTGGCCGTGGCATTGTACCGGGAAGGGCGCCTCTCCCTGGGCAAGGCTGCCGAGCTGGCCGGGGTTCGAACAAATGGGAGATGATCCTCCTGCTGGATGAGAAAGGAGTGCCTCCTGACTATGATGCAGAGGATGCAGAAGCTGATCTCAGGACACTTCGATCATACCTGGAACGGAAGAAGGAATGAAGTTCGTGTCAACCCGGGTTCCTGCAGATAATCCACTGTGAAAGAAGTTATATCTTTGATCAGCATATAATAGAAATCAATGTCCGCTACGGAGAATATTCCCGTCTCAAAAAAGACCTATAACGAGATTCTGGATCTCAGACTCACGAATGAGACGCTCGACGAGACGCTGGCGAGACTGGTAGATAGAATAAAAAAAGAGCGCCTCGCGGATGATATCGAAGAGGTAATGGCCCGCAATGAATTCGTGGAGTTAGAGCTTTGATATTCCACCTCATGGTGGATAAACGGGGGCTCGAGTTTCTCAATTCGCTCGATAGCAAAGATCAACGGATTATCAAAGACAAGCTGAAAATTTTACAGGATAATCCATATCCTGGTAAAGATGGAGATAAGGAAAAACTCCGTACAAATAAGAAGCGGGATTCGTACCGTCTCCATATCGCACGTTCATTCACCGTGATCTATACCATCGATCCAGATAAGAAAAACGTCTATATTACTCATATCATGTCTATCGAGAGGGCACACCGAAGATATGGGCGCATGTGAATGGGGGGTTATTCGGTTATGTCCCATATAAACGGATAGGCAGGTGCTTTGCATACTGAATAAAATCACGGTCTGAGGTATAAATCTGCAGATCCGCTTCAACTGCCACTGCACAGATTAAAAAGTCTATATGTGATCCCTGAACACCGGATCGTCTGCAAATATTAAAAAAATCCGCGGCCCTCTCATAATACTCACGGTAAAGGGGCAGGTCTTCAAAGGACTGCAGATGCTCTTTAAGGTCATTGAACTGTGACATTGATGAGATCCCTGAGAGTAGTTCCTGCCTGATTGGGCCGATCATAACAACCCGTGCATCATCGATGAGATCGATCAATGCACTGACTGATACTTTTTCATCCTCTGACAGAACACCTCTTCTCCTGAGAGCAAGGGACCAGATTGAGGTATCAACAAGGACTTTCATCTTCGCAGACGGTGTTTTTTATAGTCATACTCCGGATCGTACTCTATCTTTCCAAAGAGTTCCGTGATCCGTACCTGTTTTCTTCTCCGAATATATTCTTCAAGAGCTTCAGTAACCGCGGCCTTCTTTGTGCGGGCACCTCCGATTGCCTGGGCTTCAGCAATGAGATGATCATCGAGTGCAAGATTTGTCCCCATACTACACATACCTCCACACGTTTGGTTACACAATAGAGGGTACATATGCATATATATGTAACTCACATCTCTGATCGTTGACGGGGAAGGTAATGGCGTATCCGAAATTACTCTCTGCTTCATGGAGTTCAGGGTATCAAGTGATGCAACCCGAAATGAGATTTTCACCAATTCCTGACAATGAATTCGAAGAGAACTGGAAGGATTATGTAGAGCAGGATATCCACAAGCTCTCTTCAGGAGCACAATTGTTCAGGCAGAAACTCATGTCCCTTATATCAGAGGGGATCTGATGCCGTAAGCCGGAAGAATCACACAATTATTGCCCGCCTGAAGAAGAAAGGATTCTCAACAGAGATGTCCAGACATATCAAACTGACAGTCCGGCACAATGGGTGCGATACAGCGATCCGAACCTGGGTATCTCATGGGAAAAAGGAAATACGTGATAAGCTGCTCGGGCTCATGGCAGCAGAGCTTCATCTCTCGAAGCAGCAGTTTATAGAGCTCGTCGATTGCACGATCGATGAGCCTGAGCTGATTCTCATTTATAAGGAGAAGGATCTTCTTTACGATCGGTTCTTCTCCAATTTTCCGAAGAGTGGATACTATCAATTCGTAAGCAGAAACAGATTCAATTCCACTCCCCTCTCCCAACCCCCTTATACACAAACCCCGCCGTCACCCATTCCTCCGGCTCAACAACATTCCTCCCATCCACAATCACCGGCTGCTCGCACCCGGAGAGCCGCTTCACATCCTCAGGCACCAGCCCCCGGTACGCCGCATGCCCGGTGAAGATCACCACAGCATCCGCACCGGCGAGCGCCTGCTCGAGATCCATGGTGAGGCCGCCGTCCGGCTGATCGGGGCTCGGCAGATCCGGCGAGGTGGCGGGATCGACCCAGGGATCGTGTACCCGGACTGCAGCCCCCGCCGCGGTTGCAGCCTTGAAATACGGTTCAGACGGGCTGTTGCGGGCGTCGTCGCTGTCGTTAATGAAGGCCCAGCCGAGGAGGGCGATCGTCGCACCTGAAAGGGCCTTGCCCGCCTCTGCCAGTGCGGCCTCGGTGAGGTGGAGCATATGGGCGGGCATAAAGTCGTTGATATCGCGGGCGAGGGTGTAGAGCGAGGGCCGCCCCTCGGGATAGTCGAGAGCTGCTTCTGCGGACATTCCGGCTTCTGCGGCAAGCTGCACCCCCCGCTCCAGGTGATAGGTATCCTTCGTCAGGCAGTGGCCGCCAACCCCGGCGCCGGGCCAGAGGATGGCACGGGTGATCCCCTCGCCCTTCAGCGAGTCGATCCCGGCACGGACATCATAAAAGTTCACGCCCATCGCCTCGCAGTAGAGGGCGAGCTGGTTTGCAGCGGCGATCTGGAGGTCGCGGAAGGTGTTCTCGGCGGTCTTCGTCACTTCGGCGGCGGTTGCGGTCATCGGGATGACGCGGCCCGTCGTCAGGACCGGGGTGTAGAGCTCGACCGCCCGCGCTGTCGAGACGGGATCGATCCCGCCGACGATCCGGTCATGCTCGCGGATGTTTCTGAGGAGCCGGCCGACCATCACCCGCTCAGGGGCATGGGCGAGGGCGAAGTCCCGGCCGGCAACAAGACCGGACTCCTCTTCAAGGATCTCCCGGGCCATACCGGCGGTGGTGCCGGGGGTGATGGTCGATTCAAGGACCACGAGCATCCCTGGCCGAAGGTTCCGGCCGACATGCCGGAGGCCGTCGATGAGCGGGGTGAAGTCAGGGAGAAGATCAGCGGGATCAAGGAACGGGGTCTGGATGGCAAGACATACGGCATCGCAGTCTGCAATCTTTGAAAAGTCCGGTGTGCAGGAGAAGGTTCCGGCATCCACGACCTTCCGGAGGAGGGGCTCAAGCCCCGGCTCCTCGCCCTTGAGGGGGGACTCGCCCCGGTTCAGCATCGCGATCTTGTAGCCCGAGGTCTTTGAGTCCCGCTGAAACCCGTAGACATGGGTGATCCCGGGGATATCGGCGAAGAGGACGGCGGCGGGGATCCCGACATACCCCATCCCGATGACACCGATGGTCCTGATCGGCCCGCGTTCCGTGATGCGTGTTGCTAGATGATTCTCTGGGTGCTGGTCTGTCATGGTCATCTCCTGTGATTTCTTGATAGTAGTATCTCTCTTATTCTTTGTCAAATGCACTGATAATCCGTCTGATCTTGTCAGCGGCGGTGCCGTCGCCATAGTGTGCGGAATGGCTCCCGGAGCGGCCGCCACCTCCGGTCATCTGACTGACTGCTGCAATGATACGGCCGGTATCCGCACCTGCAAGCACGTTCCAGCCATCCTCCACCGTCTCGACCCATTCTGTATTCTCCCGAAGGGTGATACAGGGGACCTGCAGGATATATGCCTCCTTCTGGACACCGCCTGAGTCGGTGAGGACAGCGGTAGCCTGGGCGAGCAGCCGGAGCATATCAAGATAGGGGAGCGGCTCGATCAGCCGGACATTCCCTTCAGCAAGGATTCCATACTGCTCAAGGAACTTACGCGTCCTCGGGTGTGCCGGAAAGAGCACCGGCCGGTCAAGAGCGGCAAATGCGGCCATGATAGATCTGAGGTTCTGCTCGTCATCGGTGTTGCTGGCACGGTGGACGGTGGCGAGGTAATATGTACCAGCATCGAGACCAAGCCGCTCAAGAATATCCGATCTCCCTGCAAGCTCCCGGTTGAAGAGGAGGGCATCGACCATCACATCTCCGACATGATACACACCCTTCTCAATACCCTCACGCGCAAGGTTTGCGACCCCGTTCTCAGTCGGAACAAAGAGGAGATCAGACGTATGGTCCGTTACGATCCGGTTCATCTCTTCAGGCATGCTGCGATCATAACTCCGGAGGCCGGCCTCGATATGCGCTACCGGGATATGCAGTTTGGCTGCCGCCAGTGAACCGGCGAGTGTGGAGTTGGTGTCGCCATAGACGAGGACCATATCAGGTTCCTCCTTGAGCAGCACCTCTTCAATCGCAAGAAGCATCCGGCCGGTCTGTGCTCCGTGAGAGCCGGATCCGATCCCGAGATGGTAGTCTGGTGTCGGAATGGATAGTTCCTCAAAGAAGATACCCGACATATTCTCATCATAATGCTGGCCTGTATGTACCAGGATCTCCTGGTGATCCGTTCTGAGTGCCCGCGAGACCGGTGCGCATTTGATGAACTGGGGCCGGGCACCGATGATGGAGACGATCTTCACGTCGACATCTCCCGCTTAACCTCGTCACAGATTCGGAGGTTTAAGACTGCCTCTTCAGGAGTGACCAGGAAGGGCTTTCTGTCACGGGCAGCCCGGACAAATGCCTGGAGTTCGGTCTTTAAGGGCTCAACCTTATTGACCAGGACCTTCTCGATGATATTATCCTGCCGGTACAGGTTATTGGTCTGATCATAGGTCTCGGGCTTGCGGTACACGAAGATCTCCTGGGTCATGAAGTCGCCTTCGATCGTCCTCTCCGCTTCTTCTATGTAGATCGACCGGATCTTCTTTGCAGATTTCCGGGAGGCGGAGAGGTAGAATGCGACGTGATCAAATGATCCTAATACGAGGGCAATATCACCGTTTCCACGGGCATTGAAGGTATAGTCATGATCAGGATAGAGGGCGTTGAAGAGGATGTCGATGTCATGGATCATCAGATCCTCGACGATGGAGGCATCGGTGATCCGGCCGGATGCGGGGTTGTGCCGGTGAAACGCAATATACTTTGGATCGCTCACGATCTTCTGTATCTCAGAAACGATCGGGTTGAATCGCTCGATATGCCCGACTCCAACGGTGATACCATCGGGTATCTCCCGGATCAGTGCTTCTCCTTCCGTTGCGGTCAGGCAGAGAGGCTTTTCGATGAGAGTATGGACCCCGGATTCGATGATCTGTTTTGCGGTATCAAAGTGAAACCGTGTCGGTACAGCCAGGGAGACGAGATCCACATTCCTGAGAAGCTCGTCCATCGTCGAGCAGACGGTTGCCCCCGTCCAGGCAGCGACCTCCTCTGCACTCTCCTTGTTCAGATCAAAGACATAGGTGTCTCCGACCTCCTTCAACTCACTATAGACACGGGCATGGTTTCGGCCCATGATTCCGGTTCCGATGACGCCAGCATCCATCATGGTACAACCTCATTTAAACAATCGACAATATACTTTCGTTCAGCTTCTCCGACACCCGGGTGTACCGGAAGAGAGAGTACTGTTGCGGCCAGCTCCTCAGCGACCGGCAATGTCGCTCCCGCCTCATAGACCGGCTGCCTGTGGAGCGGGACCGGGTAGTGGATTGCTGATCCGATCCCCTTCTCCTTCAGGTACGCCATCAGGGCCTCGCGAGAGAGCGGGGCATCATCTGCCACCCTGATCGCATACTGGTGCCAGACAGGGGTGCAGCCTGGAGCGATCCCGGGCGTCAGAATCCCGGGAACCCTGATATGCTCGTTAAAGTATGCTGCGTTCTCCTGCCGTGCCCGGATGAATCCATCCAGTTTTGATAACTGCACCCGCCCGATGGCAGCAGCGATATCGGTCATCCGGTAGTTGTACCCGATCTCCGTATGTATGTACTTCTCGGACTGCCCATGATTGATGATCCGCCGGAGCCGGTCATGGAACGCACCCGACCCGGTCGTCACCATTCCCCCTTCGCCGGTTGCAAGATTCTTGGTTGCATAGAAGGAGAAGCAGGCGAGATCCCCGATTGAGCCGACCTTCTCTCCGTTGATCATCGCCCCATGGGCCTGGGCAGCATCCTCGATGAAGACAAGTCCCTGATCCGAGCAGATCTCTCTCAGCACAAACGCATCGCAGGGCTGGCCATAAAGGTGTACCCCGATCACCGCTTTCGTAGCAGGAGTTATCAGCTCAGGAACCGACGCGGGATCGATACAACAGGTATTTTGCAGAACATCAGCAAAGACCGGTTGTGCCCCTGTCATTGAGACAGAGGATGCAGTGGCAAAGAAAGTAAATGCAGGGACAATCACCTCATCGCCGGAACCCACCCCTGCCGCAAGAAGAGCCGCATGAAGGGCGGCGGTTCCGTTGTTCACGGCAACGGCATACGCTGCCCCGCAGTATTTAGCAAACTCTTTTTCAAATGATTTCGTGACAGGGCCTTCGGCGATGATGCCGGAGGCGAGGACGGAGGTGACAGCATCCGCCTCTTCTCTGCCTATTGATGGGCGGGCAATTGGTATCTGCATAATAAAACAACTCACTAAAAATTAGTACAATGATAACGATGAACGTGTTTATTCATTATCAAAATACTAAGGTATATAGAATACTCTTTAGGTTAGCTGACTGCTGCCATTTTATTCTTGAAGATATGATTAAAATTTTTTATAATTCTTCCTGGTCATTACAGAATACACTCCTTCTATCTTTTCAACAACCCTCTCGATAGCATACTCGCCTTCAACAAGTGCCCGGCCATTAGCATGAATTCTTTCCCTCAATCCGTCATCCATAAGAAGAAACTGCATCGTACGACTGAGTCGATAGGATCCCGACTGAAAACAATCCCTGCCTCTTTTTTGTCAATCGTGGCAGATAACGCGCATGATTCTGAAATAATGACCGGGGTATGAAAAGCCCATGCCTCAAGAACCGTCATCGGAAATGATTCATATACATATGGGAGTACATACAGGTATGCGTCGATATGCAGACACCTTCTTCTGGCCGTAGAGAGGACCGGTGAAGATCACATTATCTGAAATACCAAGCTTTACTGCCGTCTCCAGCAATTCCTGCTGGCTGCCTCCATCCGGACCAACAATGACAAGAATTATTATTTTTAAGACCAACATTGATTTAAGAATACCCTGAGAAAAGAAAATCTTCCCTATGAGGGAAAAAGAGTTGATGTGTTATTGTATACCATAACATTTTCACTTCTTCTTATATTTTCTTTCATTTCTGTATATCATCATAAATTTTCTCAATATCTTGCACAATAGAAGTCCAGTTATATCTTGTTTGTACAAGTTCCTTACCCCTCTCTGAAAACCGCATTCTCAATGACCCATCCTGAATAATTTTAAGAATGGCTTCCTTCAGTTCTTCCTTTTCGTACGTAACGACAAAACCAACTTCATCATTAATCCAATCTAAAAAGTCCCCTTTGTCTGTTGTCACGATGGGTGTACCACAGAGGCATGCTTCAAGAAATGTCATGGGAAAACCAGTGAAACTTGGGGTCACAAAGACATCAGCATCAACATAGGCGGCCATTTTATCTTCTTTTGAGACAAAACCTGTAAATATCACCATCTCTTCAAGTTTTAATGATTTTACAAGCTTTTCGAATGATAAATTCGTTCCTTTTACTCCAACTATGACAAGTTTTACCTTTTTATCCTGAGTGTGAATGTCTGCAAAGGAACGAATGAGCAGATCAACACCTTTTGTCGGATCCGGTCTTCCTACATATAATATAATTCTATCATCTAATGACATGCCGTAAAGTTGTTTAAAGGTTCCTGGGTTCGGGAGGTGATTATAGTCTGAAATATTTATACCATTTGGCACTATTTCAACTTTATTTTGATGTACTCCTAGAGCTATATAACCATTTTTTTCAGTAATATTCAAGGCGATTGTTTTATTTGCATATTTGAGTATTCTTTTTCCTATTATATAATCAAATACCTTTTTTTGACGACCTTTTCCTACCAGATATGGCAAGGATCCATGTGCTTGTACGACATAAGGTATATTATATTTCCTTGCATAATAATATACAATAACTGCGAGAAGAGATCTATGATCGTGAATATGTATACAATCAAAATTTTTTATTTCTTTTTTCGCAATAAATGGTAAATAATATGGTAGTATTGGTAATGGTTTCCACGGAAAATATCTTCTTAAATTTTCAAAATAGTAGACTTTAAAACCCTCCATCTCAACTGGGACATTAGTTATCAAATTATTAGCGATTTTTGAACGATTGGTTGTATATACAGTAATATCATTCCCCATATCTGAAAGTTGTTTTGATATTTCATACGCCACCCGAGTAACCCCACCCGATTCCCACATAGGTTTGAAAAATGGTGTAACCTGAAGAATTTTCATAATATCTCACTCCATGTTAAGTTCATCTGTTCTTCTTCTCAAAAAACCCTGATAACATTTGATACAAAATGATGTCATAAGCCATACAATACATTCGACCAGAGGTTTAAGAGTCTCATTGCCAATTCTTTTTTCATATTTTTTCATATTACCAGTTAAGTAAAGGTCAACAATCTCTTTATACCACCAAGTGGGATTTTCCAACCCATTGGTGGTGGAATCTGAGATTTGTAAGATATCCTTCCTAATATCTTCCTCTTCTCTTTCATATGCAACCTGCGAAGCAAAATTTTCATTAATTGTACATGCTATCATCGAATATTCACACACCCTTTTTATTTCAATATTTACTGACTGACTCATACTCTGATCCGGTTTCCCAAAAGGAGGTTTGTGTTCAAACGGAAAATTCCCCAATGAATATGCAATCAGATCCCCGTGATACTCTTCAATCCCCTGCAGTGCATCTGGATGGTGCCCAAGAATAACAGATGCTCCCTCATCAATAAGTCTGTGGCCAAGATCGATCTGATCCGGCGATGGATAAAGGACATGTTCAATTCCCCAGTGCAGCGATACAATAACATGGTCACAGGACTTCTTCGGCTGAGCAATATCTCTAAGAACCTCTCTTTCCTGTATCTTGTTGATTGCTATCTCCTTGGGCACTCTCCATCGCCCGGAAATATATCCAGGAAAACCCAGTTTGATATTATTCCGTTCGATGATCACCGGTCGGTTTTCATTTTTTGAATGACCACCACCGACATAGGATATCAGATTCTGTTCAAGGACATTCAGTATATCATGAAATCCCTCTACCCAGAGATCGAGAATCTGATTATTGGCAACATTGACGACATCAAAGCCTGGATCTTTGAGATAGCGTACCTTCTCTGGATCCTCATATAACACATGTGCCTTTTTCGCTCGCACAGGGCTTTGAGATAGAACCGTTTCCAGGTTTCCAAATACTATATTTCCCTCTGAGAGTGATTCTCGAACCATATAGAATGGGTCCGAGTTATCATTGGTTTTCAGCAAGATATCACCAACAGCTGTTAGGGTTATGGAGCTCATCAGGACTTCACACCATCTGATTTTTCCTCAAGGGGGATATTCTGAATAAAAAATTGATATTTTCCATTTTTTGTTTTTGGGATATCCACAACAAACTGGATATCGATATGTACATCATTCCCCATCTTTCGCTGTAGCGTTTGCAGGATAGTATCTGAGTCTCTATCAGTATAGGTTGATTTTTTTACAATATTCATTGTAACCTCTCCAATTTTCTCCTGAATAAATTGAAACTTCAGAACATTGTCAAATGTTGATGAAGGGGTACTTGCAAAGCTAAGAATTACCTTTCCTTTACTCGTCATGATATATTCGTAATCCCGACCGACAACTGTCTTAAGGCGAGAATAATGTCTCCCACATTCGCAATTCTCATTTGTCGCCATTATCGCGTGATCCTTAGTGCGATATCGGATAAAAGGAAAGCAGTAATTAGTCAGACTGGTTGCAACGACCTCCCCTTGCTCTTCAGTTTGATGAATCTGAGATCCTGTATCACTGATCAACTCAACAATACCATATTCAGAAAATATATGATATTCTGCATTATCTTCACACTCCCCGGCAAGGGTGACCTGCTCACTCATTCCATACCAGCTATATATCCGGCATTTGAAAACGCTTTCAATGAGTTCACGCTCCCAGGGATAGACTTTTTCTGATCCACAAAGAATGGCTTGTAATGTAGGGAATTTTTCTTCAATTCTATTATCCTTAATATATTGTGCTATAGTGAATATGGTCGATGGAAACGCCTGAATAAATTTGGGACGAAAAAGTCGTATTTGATGAGCATAATCTGCGATTGTATCATTGTTCATATGATATGACGAAAGAATTAACCACCGCCCGAAGAACGACTTTTCCCAATATTTCCCGTCATTTGCTGATTTGACAATATTCCCTCTCAATATGACACATTTGTCGAAGAAGCTGTATCCCACCCTGTCCCATTGGGTCTTCATAAATGCCCATTCTTTTGCACGGGATACTCCCTTTTCATAATAAAAACCGAGGGGATTACCTGTTGTTCCACCGCTTGTAACATATTCAAATGCTTCTTCAGGATAATTTCTGGCTTTTAACTCCTCTCTGTTATTTTGGACAATATCTTTGGTCAGGTAGGGGAGCATCTGGAGATCAGCAAGACTCCGGATGTCTTCGGGCTTGAGCTGTCGCTCATCAAATACCCTTCGATAATAAGGAACATTCTCATATGCATGATGAAGAAGGTTTTGTAATTGGCCCAATTGATATGCTTCAAGCTCTTCTTTGCTCCACCACTGGGATTTTTTTAAAAATCTATAGGTCTTCCGGAAGACACCATAATAACGCAATAGTGACAGAATCTTGAGAGTGAGTGAGTTGGATTGATAGAACGTATCTAACAAGGGAGCCATGTTATCAGATACCTGTCTCTCTCTCTATCGCTGTCATCCCGGGCTCATTCAGCCCAACCGGGATCGACACACCCTTCTCCACCGATTCCCATGCCTTAAACGTAAGCATTGTCGAGAACAATGACGGTAGAACATCATCTCTCTCTCCACTGACAAACCTCTCCAGCTCCTCAAAGAACCCTTTATCCTGCGACAGCCACCGCTTTGTCTTCTTCTCCTTTCCATCCCTCACCAGCCGTAGCTCCCGGAAGTCGGTCAGGACGCCAACCGATCCATCGCAGAAGACCTCAACCTGCTCCTTGGAATACGCTTTGTCACCGAGTGTGGTATAGGTGATGGTTCCGATTGATCCATCATCCAGCGAGATAACGATCTGAAGATTGGAGAACCGGTTGATCGACCCCCCGGGCAGCACCGACTTTGCATACACCTCTATGGGCCGTGCGCCGGACAGACAGAGGATATAATCGATGAAGTGGCAGCATTCGGAGATGAGCATCCCGCCCCCCTGCTCAGCATCATTGACCCAGAGATCCGGGGGGATGGGACCGGCATTCACCCGGTAGTGGATAACCATCGGTGAGCTCCGCTCTTTGAAGAACTCTGTCAGCTGCATGGTGAGCGGGGAGTACCGCCGGTTAAACCCTACCTGCAGCTGTCCCCCGCACTCCTTCCAGACACTGGCGACCTTCTCAAGGTCTTCCATAGTGGTGGCAAGGGGCTTCTCAACAAAGACCCGCTTTCCTGCACGCATCGCCTCGATGGCCATCTCTGCATGGAGATCATTTCGTGTTGAGATGATCACCGCATCTGTCTTCTCATCCTGTAAAATTTCACGATAATCAGTTGTGCAGTACTCAAATCCATATTTTTTTGCCACAGAGGTTCCGCTCAGGCCGGTTGCGGTCGCAAGACCGGTGAGTTGGACCGGTAATTTGGAGAAATGCGGGAAAAGTGCACTTAGAGCCTGGATGCCCGCCCCGATACAGCCGAGGCGAACCACGCCTTCAGCCGGAGCCTTCTTTTCGGCACCCTGAGCAATATGTACAACAGATGCAGACTTCCTTTCACTGTCTCCATCATATCTGAGGACAACACCGATGAACGGCTCTCTCCGCTTCTCGATGAGATCATAAGCAGAGACGGCATCATCACCTGAGAACTCATGGGTGATCAGGCGATCGAGGGTGATCTTTCCTTCTGCAAGAAGCCCAAGGAACGACTCCATATTTCGCCTCTCGGTCCAGCGGATTGCAATCGGATAGTCGATCCCCTTCTCTTCATACTGCCGATCATATCGCCCGGGACCATAGGATCTGGAGACGACAAACTCAGCTTCTTTATCATAGTACTTCTCACGGGGAAGCTCCATCCCGACCATGCCGACGGCAACGACCCTCCCCTGCTGCCGGACGAGATCACCGGCAAGCTCGACCGGACCGTTTGACTTCGTCGCCGCTGTGATGATGACCGCATCGGCACCAAAGGGGGAGAACGCCTCCATCTTCCCGGTGAGATTATCATAATTCGTGGCAACATCTGCTCCAAGATCGGTTGCCAGCGCAATCTTCTTCTGATCAACATCGATGGCGAAGACCCGACATCCCGCGGCCTTCAGAATCTGAACGGTCAGTAATCCAATCAGCCCGAGGCCGATCACAACGGTGGCGTCACCGACCTGGACCCGGGCGTTCCTGACCCCCTGCATCGCAATGGCACCGACGGTTGTGAAGCTGGCGTCGCGGAGGGAGACGGAATCCGGAACCCTGATACAGAGGTTCTTTGGGATGTAGTTCATCTCTGCATGATTTGCGTATCCTGCCCCGGCACATGCCACTCTGTCTCCGATTGAAAAATCGCTTACATTCGTCTGAGTGACAATCCCTGCACAACTGTAGCCGAGGGGCTCAGGCTTGGCAAGCCTGCTCATCGCCTGCTGGTACCCCGTAAGCACCCCATCCGTTTTCATCTTTGCAATCACTTTATTTGCAAGATCCGGTCGTTCACGGGCTTTACCGAGGAGTGATTTGCCGGCCAGGCTGAGGAGTGCGCCTTCGGTCCCTGCACTTATCAGGGAGTATGCAGTCTCGACCATGACACCATTCTTCAGTACCGGGAGGGGAACATCTTCTATACACACTTCACCATTCTGTAGATCCAGGAGCAACTGTTTCATTTATTTCCTCCATGTGATATTGTATAACTCAAACAATCCAGCACCTCTGATGTCATGAAGAGATCCGGGTAATTATTTGATGCCTCGATCGTTGATGCTTTGATCCCAAGGAGAGAGCAGAGGATATGAAATACCGTCGGATCGACCTGATACGAAAACCTTCTCCTGGCAATCTCCCTGTACATTCCATATCCGATACGAAACACCTGTTCCTTCAGCGGAAAGTCACCAATCCTTGATGTTCTGAGGGAAGTTAGAGGGGATAATGATCCCCATGATCCCCCTTCCCAGCGGAGCATGATCCCATTGATATTCTTTGTAAGCTCCTCTAATGAACCCTCTGCACTCTTCAGATATTTTGAATCATGCTCTGCTGCATGCAGAAAAGAGGCGTATGCGAACGCCTGTGCCCCACTCAGGTAATAGGCAAACAGAAGACCGCTTGAAGACCAGTCAAAGGATCCGTCATCCCGTTGTTGTGAGGCGAGCCAGTCTGCACCTTTCATCAGGCTGTCATTAATCCAATCTTTTCCCAGGACGGCGTTGATCTTTGCCAGATAATACATCGTCACTCCCTGATAGTGAATGCATGGGATATCAAGCGCATGGGGATAACTGCCCTTGTCACTGGTATAAGGGTACGATCCATCCTGAGCCTGGTACTGGCATATCCGCTCTGCAGCCCGATGAGCTGCATCAAGGGATATCTGATCTGAAAAGAGGTTGCCATAAGCTGCGAGAAACGCTCCGCATGATGCATCAACATTAAGATGATCGGCGGTATATTGGGCAGATTTCAGGAAGAGTCCCGGGGCTCTCTCCTGTGAAAGCACATACCCTCGTGCTCTCTTTAGTGATGCATCCATACGTACATGATTATATGCCAGAATGAGAGCTTCCCCGATGAAAGAGGTGATCAATGCCGATGGCTGGTTATATTGAGGATGAATCTCATTCCAAGAACCATCAGGGTTCTGATGGTCTGTAATATAACGGATTAATCCAGGGACATGATCCAGATCTCCCATCCGGATCAGTGTCTTGCAGATCTCAGCATTCACCCTGTTTCGAACAATATCAAAGATTGGATCGGTAAAGTATGCCTGGTCCTCCTGAATAACCAGATGTTTTTTTGTCTCATCCAGAAGCCCGGTAAGGACCTCCTCCACATCAACTGGCATCTGCCACCTCATCCAGGTATATCTTCAGCTTTCCTGCAATTGCCCTGCGGTCATAATGCTTCATAACGTATGCACGTCCGGATTTTCCCATCTCCTCCATCTTCTGAGGATCATTGATCAGACCGAGGATCGCTTCAGCAATGGCTTGGGGTGTATTTTCTGCAATAACGCCGGCACCGGAATCCTGCGCAATTGATTCTATCTCCCCTCTGCCACACCCAAGGAATGGAATGCCACATGCCATGTATTCATAGGCTTTTGTTGGTGCAGCATACTCAAGTGTTTCAAGATTTTTAAGTGGTGCAAGACCAATCCGGCTCTCAGAGAGGAGCGATGGAACCATCTCTCTCTCCACAAGCCCTGTGAACGAGACATAGTCGGTCAGCCCCTCCGTTTCGACCAGCTTCATCAGCTGACTTCTGATATCGCCATCACCAACGATACAAAGACCGATATCTCTCTTCCGGAGGATTATTTTCAGTGAAAGAATCACATTCTCCAGATCCTGTGCATGCCCGATATTTCCAGCATAGATTAACCGATCGATCTTCGATCCATTGGTTGGTTTAAAAAAACTGGTATCAACGCCATTTGGGAGCCATCGAATCTTCTTCTGGATGGAAGGTTCGGGAGAGAGACGTCTCCCGAGTTCATCTGTTGTCACCATGATCCTGTCTGCTGATTGCAGGGCATTATGTTCCAGTCCCCTGGATAATCGCTCATAGAGGCTTCCTCTCCGTAGGAAACCCAGGCTGATGGAGGCATCAATCCAGAGATCGCGGACCTCAACTATCCATGGTTTCCGAAATATCGTCTTTGCAAATTTTCCGGTGATATGGGTAAAGAGGGGGGGAGCTGAGGTGATAATCGCATCATAGGATCGGGGATGTAGAGAGATCCAGAGCGTAGCATGAAGAGGAAAGAGGAGGTAGTATGCCATCCTGCTCAGGAAACCCGGATCATGTGATGATGGCTGCCATGTCCAGAGGTTAATCGATTGAATGCCGTCAACAGTTCTCTTTCGCGACAGTCGCCAGGTTTTGGGAAAAGACCCTGTGGGAAATGTCGGGTGGGGGGACATCACAGTAACATCCACTCCCATATTCTGTAGATGAAATGCCATATCACGAATACGGGATGCGTTTCCTGACTTCTCAGGGGGAAAATGTTGCGATATGATTAGGACTCTCTTCATGTTTCTCCTCTCTGTCACGTCATGGTCGTTCTTCAGAGGATACTCTTTCGAGTAAGCTATGATCCAAAAACTGCTCCCTCCCATCTCCCATCAGTTTTACATAATATCCCGCACTCCTCCACCTCTGGTGATCGAGAAGATTTCGGGTATCAACGATATTTTTTCTCCTCATCAGAAGCGTTGCAGGATCAATCTCCTTAAACTGATCGTGATCTGTTATCAGGATGATGCAGTCACTCCCCTCCAGCGCTTCATGCATCGGGGAGAGGTCATATGCAAACTCTTTTACGAGTGGATCAAAACACTTCACCTGGTACCCTTCGTTAAGAGCAAGCTGGATGAATTTTAACGCCGGGGTTTCACGACAGTCATCAATATTCCCTTTATAGCTCACACCAAAGACCGTGATAACAGGCTCCCTGACACCCTTTAGGATGGAACGAACATGCTGGATGACATAGTTTGGCATTGTCTCATTGATGTCCCGTGAAAGCTGAATCATACCGGTATTCGTTGAGTTCTCTGTAAGGAACCAGGGGTCAACTGCGATACAATGACCCCCGACACCCGGACCTGGCTTGAGAAGATTGACACGGGGGTGCCTGTTTGCAAGCTCGGTCACATCCCAGATATTAATCCCATAATCTTCTGCGATCTGGGCCAGTTCGTTGGCCAGGGCGATATTCACATCCCGGAAGGTGTTCTCAACAAGTTTCACAAATTCAGCAGTTTTGGCATCCGTTGTGTAGATCTTCCCCCGAACATATGATGAATAGATCTTCTCTGCCGCAATAATCGACTCTTGTGTGACTCCTCCGATTATTCGGTCATTGTACATCATCTCATGAAGGGTATTCCCGGGAATTGCACGCTCAGGGCAGTGTGCGTACAGGAATTCTCCTGCCTTGAGGCCACTCTTTTCAAGGATGGGGATGATGACCCGCTCGCTGGCTCTTGGGGGTACTGTCGATTCAAGGATCACCAGATTCCCCTTTTTCAGGTGGGGGAAGATCATCGTGGCTGCTGATCGGACATACCTGAGATCAGAGATTCGAAGATGCGTATCAAGGGGGGTTGGGACGGCAATAAGGTAGACATCTGCTTCAGGTACCGTTCCCTGTGCAGAAAAGCGCGATCTTCCCTCCTCGAAAAGTTCGTTAAGGCCCGGCTCCATGATATGGGGAACTCCACTATTCAGGCTATCGAGAACTTTTTGATTGATATCTACACCAATTACAATATGGCCGTTTGCTGCTAACAGAAGGGAGGTTGGAAATCCGATGTATCCAAGTCCGAGTACGCATATTGTTGCCATAACAAATCACCATCAATTTTAATATTATAATTATACCATTTTATATATTAATTTTTGTAATTTTTATAAATAATTAAATTTTTTGAAGGTACCCACTTTCTGATTTACGTACAAATGGTATTAATGAATATCCTGAAAATTTGAATAATACTCATGGCCAGCTACCTAATGATTGGCATTACGGGGTGGAAGGCCGTTACATAACGTAATAATTGTCTTCCCTGCCCTCCCATCTCCATATGGATTTGACCATGTAGCTGTACGAGAAATCATCTCACGAGATGATGAGAGAATTTTGTCCCTGTCAGTACCTGCGAGCATATTTGCTCCAACCCTTATGGTCTCCGGCCTTTCAGTGTTCTCACGCAGGGTGACACATGGCACGCCAAGAATACAACTCTCCTCCTGAACGCCCCCTGAGTCGGTCAGGACCAGACGGGCCTTTGACTCAAGCTGGAGGAAGTCGAGGAAGCCAACAGGTGGCATAACGATGGTTCCCTCCAGTGACATTTTGAATTGCTGAATCATCTTCTGTGTTCGTGGATGCATGGGGAAGATGACTGGAAATGATAATTCATTGTGAATATTTTCAAAAGCATTAATTATATTTCGAAGCTTTTCATAGGAATCGACATTCTCCTGGCGATGCGAGGTTGCAAGGAAGAATTCTTTTGGTTTCACTCCTATATCATCTAAAACTTTTGACCGTGTCTGGGATATTTTCTGGTTCTGGAGGATTGCATCAACGATGGTATTTCCGGTTAAACATATCTTTCTCTCTTCGATCCCTTCATTCAGAAGGTATTGACGTGCCGTCTCAGTAGGGGCAAAGAGATAGTCGGATATATGATCTGTAACAACCCGGTTAATCTCCTCGGGCATTGTTCGGTCAAAACTCCGAAGTCCCGCCTCCACGTGCCCAACTCGTATGTTTAATTTCGAAGCGGCAAGTGCACCTGCAAGCACAGTATTTGTATCACCCTGTACAAGAACCGTATCTGGCTGTTCATCGATCAGTATCTTCTCAATACCTGTCATTATCCGACATGTCTGATCGGCATGACTAGCCGAGCCAACATCCAGATTAAAGTGTGGTTCGGGCAGTTCAAGTTCTTCAAAGAAGTTCCTGTCCATTTCATATGAGTAATGCTGCCCGGTATGAAGGATGAAATAGTCAAGGCCCTTCCGCTCACATTCCCTTATAACCGGAGACATCTTAATTATCTCCGGCCGGGTTCCAAGAATTATCCCTATCATTTCAGACACCTCCTCTCTTATTTCCATCTTTCATGAGGATAACAAGTGAATTCAATATCAGGCCACACACGAGTAATAACAATCCCAGTGTCAGCAATGCTATGCCCCCGGTAAATAAAATGTAATTAAATTGCCCAATCCCGACAAACGTTGAGAATGTATAGATCTCCATAAGAAAACCAACAGTGAAGAAAGCAAAACCCGGAACCCCAAATGATAACAGCGGGCGACGGTATCCAATCATCCCGACCAGTCTGGTAAAGACTCCGAGTCCATGAGCCAGTGGGTTCATCTTATGCTTATGGGGGACATCATACCTCACATGAATAGGAACTTCAGTAATTTTCAATTTGCAATCCGAGAAGTGTGACAGCATATCAGATTCAAGATTATAACCTTCAGAGCTGAAAGTGAGGTGATCAAGAGCATATTTATTGAGTGCACGGAAACCCGATTGTGAGTCAGTGGTTTTGAAGTTGCAGGTAGCATTCGTAAATCCATTGAGAATCTTCTGGCCTGCAATCCGATAGGTCGGTATCTTGGCCTCGATATTGAGGAATCGCGATCCGATGACAACGTCAGCCTCTCCAGATAACACTGGTGCAGACACGGCCGGAATATCATGAGGATTGTGCTGCCCATCACCATCGAACATCACAACCACCGAGTAGCCGAGCATCTTTGCCCGCTTAAATCCCGCCATCATTGCATGAGCCTTACCGACATTCTCTGGCATATCAACCACCTCAGCACCAGAAAGTCGGGCTATTTCAGCTGTCTCATCGGTTGATCCATCGTTGATGACTATAACATGGTCAACATATTTTCGCGTCTGAAGCACAACGCTTCCGATTACAAGTGATTCATTAAATGCCGGAATTAGAGCGGCTATTTGTTCATTGGATTGAACGGGATATTTCGCTTCGTCGGAGTTTTTCGGATTTTTTTGGTTAATTGATATAGTCCGGGATTTTCCGGTCGTAGCTTCCCATTGTTTAAAATATATGGATGAATAGTCACGAAACCTGGATCGACTCTCTCCACCACTTCTTCGTTGGATTTTTCCTGCTGGTTGAACCATCTGTATCACCTGTAAGAGTTTACTGCAATACTCTCTATCTACATTCTAACGTATAAATATATTTGATTATATATTATTGTAGAGAAAAAAATTTGTGATTTGATTTAGAATTTTCTAAAGAATATATGAGCTATAAATTCGCATTATTGTATATATATTATATTAATTATATTTAATTATATTTATTTAATAATTTTTCTATATGATGAAGAAGAAGCATAAAATGCTTTTACCTGCCAATGATCTCATCAGACTACATGATGTTAAAAGTGGTGAGAGAATTCATCTCTTGCATAGACTTCATTTACATTATTTACCAAAATTTAGATGACCAAATTGATCATACGTGTGCAATTTTCCGATTTAACCTCTGCGCTCTTTAAATGAGTTTATTTTGTAATTTAGGATGAATTCTAAGGTATTTTAAGGGCACGTGTTCATTATCTTACAGGTGTTTCAGGGAAACCATGGGCGGGCTAAATCAGAGTGGCACTGATGGTTTATCTATGGGTGCATGATCAGGATCTGCTTTGATGATACTGGCATCCACAAGGATATTATTCGGGATTGTCTATTCCTTCTGATCGATTTGCTGCCGGAATTGAGCCCGGATCTATTTCAGATGGATTTTTTAGTGAACTATTATATTACTTTGATGGCTTTATTGTATCATAAAAATCAATATGAAAAATTATTAATAATAATAATTCTATAACATTTTAATATATTAATATGTCACGGTTCATCACCAATGTATTGAAGCTCTTATCTGGGAGTGTCCTTGCCCAGATACTGGGTATTTTACTCATCCCTATAATAACCAGATTATATTCTCCCGGGGATTATGGTGTTTTTCAGCTATTTATATCAATATCCAGCATCATTGCAGTTATGTCCTGTCTATCCTATCAACTGGCAATTGTTTTACCCAAAAAAGATGAAGATTCGGTTAATATTATTGCTTTGTGTTTTGTTCTTATCCTTGGAACCTCACTTATTACCGGGGTTGTATTCATCCTCTTCTCCGATTTCGTTGGAAATATGCTAAAAACTCCTGTTCTCTCTCAGTACCTCGTTTTTTTACCTATTGTTATTTTATTAAATGGCATTTTTTTAGTTTTGAATAATTGGATGATACGAAGAACCCAGTTTTCCGGTGTCGCGACTGCTCAGGTGACTAATTCATTCATAACCAAACTAGTTCAGATTGGTGCCGGAATCAATGCTGTTTCTGCTTTTGGATTGATCGCCGGACATATCGCCGGCCTTTTAGCTGCTCTATTTATAATGGCTCGCCAGATGCTAGTAGACTCTTCGTTACTATTGAAATACAGTCTCTCTGAAATGAAAGAAATGGCTATCAGATATAAGAGATTCCCTCTTTTTACGACATGGGCAACTCTGGCCAATACCCTCTCCACCAGGGTTGCCCCTCTTTTGTTAGCTATATTCTTTGGTCCGACGATAGTTGGACACTATGCTATTGCTTTCATGGTTATTGGCATGCCTATGGGTCTTATTGGAACTGCCGCATCCCAGGTCTTCTTCCAGAAAATATCTGAAGTTAAGAACCTATCAGGGAATTTTAAGGTCACTGTGGAGCAGATGCATAAACGACTGATTTCGATTGGTATATTTCCTTTTTTGGTTGTAATGATTATTGGAGAAGAGCTTTTTGCATTTATGCTTGGGGCTGAATGGTCTGTAGCGGGACAATATGCCCAGATTCTCGCACCTTGGATATTTCTCGTTTTTATTAGTGCACCACTCTCCACTGTTTTACTTGTACTGGAAAAACAGACTGTTTCTTTAGCTTTCAATCTGGTAATCCTTGTATCACGTATTATCATTCTCCTGGTAGGGGGTTTATTTTTCAATCCAATAGTAACTCTGATACTGTTCTCAATAACTGGAGTGCTATTTATCGGATTTATGAACTTTTATACACTTTCGATATCTGGTGTATGCTATATTGAAACTTTAAAGGATCTTTTCACATATTTGGCACTTGCTTTTGTTATCGCCTCCCCTATAATTATAATAAAAATTTTCATAGTCAATATTTTCATTATATTTTTAATAACTGGAGTAATTATGTTAACATATTATGTGGTTGTAATTTATATGGATCCATTGTTAAAAAAAGAAATAGGACTCATTCTCAAGAGAAAATAATGATGATCCAATAATTTTATGATATTAGTTGTTCGCGTCTCGTGAAAAGAATGAGTTGAAAAAGTTATTTTCCTTCTAACAATTTCAAAGCACGAATAAGTGTCAATACCTGTGCTTTTTCAAAAATGGTTCCATTTTCAAATAAAACATGAACATCCTGAGAAAGAGCGGGGTACATCTTAATTGTGTATATATCCCGCTCATAACTCGCGCCCATCCCTTCCCGAAGTTTAGGATTGGTACTCCCCCAGTATTGAGCAGGATTCATACTATAATTGCTTCTCGTGTTTAAACGTCTCATTAAAGCCCTTCCAAGTCCATATTTGTTTAAAATAAACATCGGATATTTTGGGGGAAGGCCATACTTTTCCCATGGATACTCTGAAAATTCTGGAATATATTTATTTATCAGTTTTAAATATAGATTCCCATCGTATCGTCTCTTCGGGTCAATCCTCATCAAATAATCTATGAAGTCAATGTAAAGGAATGGAGATGCATATTCGGTAAACTGTTCGATGGCTCGAAATCCATTAAATATACAATTAATATCTCTGTGGTAAAAAGAAAAAATTTCTTCGTTCTCATATTTTTCCCGTATATCATATTTATAAAAATTTATATTTTTTAGGAGTTTTTTAGAATATGCTATATGGTTTAATGACCCTTCTGTTATTTCACGGTGGACTTCCTTTGTAAGATGTACCCCTTTGAGATATGCTCCCGAGATTCCTGTATGAATAAGCCCATAATTCTGAAACGATAATTTTTTTAGAACATTATATAGATGTGCTGACCCTGCGTAAAAAATTTGACCACTATTTGATGCAATGATCTCATCAACATTCTCAATAAGATAGTTGCCATGATCCAGAGAGAAAAAGAGATACTCCAAACCTTTTTCCGAGCATATCTGCTTGGCAATACGATCATCATCATAATCACTTTGCGAGAAGCAAAAGCAGAGTATGGGATCAAAACCAAGCTTTTTTGCGTATCCTACATTTGTTCGTGAATCAAGTCCGCCACTCAGGGTTGCAATATGCAGATAATTATACTCCTGATCCTTTCTGTACTCCATTCGAATGGCTTCTGAGAATCTGCGGTCAAGCTCTGCCAGAATAGTGTCATCATCCTCATCAATATATGGAGTACTTTTGATCCTATAATATTCCATTAAAGAGATAGTGCCATTTTTAAAATTGAGAACATTGCCTGGTGGAAGTTTGTGAATCTCCTGAAAGAGCGTTGTATTCTCAAGCATGTATCCGAGGGAGAGAAGACTGTATGCCCCGTCCTGGTCAATGGTCAGGGGTAAGCCGAGATATCTCATTCCATATATAATAGGGGCAATCTCCGACCCAAATAGAAGGGTTCCTGATGCATTATCAAAGGAATAGTACACCGGTTTTGATGCGATATGATCAGTAAATAAAAGAAGAGTATTCTCCTTTTCATTATGTATATAGCCTGAGAAATTTCCTCGAAGCTGATTGACAAATTGCCAACCATACTTTTTCTCCATCAGATTAATAAGATCTCCATAGGACTGTGCATTATATTTATGGAGTAAATCCTGGAGATTAAACGTAATTCCATCTACACAAATAAGCTTCCCTTCCTTTTTAGAGAAGGTTTTGTCATTTGAGAATTTATCAAGAGAACACCGGCCGAAGAGACCGTGTGCATAGGAACTGCAATCTATTAAGTACGATACTTCTTTGATTTGTTGCATCTTCTGCCCAATATTTGGGTTATCCCGTGACGAATTCTCTGATATTACCCCCCATATTCCTGGCATACTGTTACCCCGTAATTAATTTTTTAATTTTTAAATTAATAAATCAAAATATATAAAGTATCGTTTTTTTATGGGTTTAGAAACTTTTCTCAACATCCCCATCCGCATGTCCTCTTTCACAAATAGTATTTATCATACTCTTTCCCGTCTCAACCACAGTTTCTCATCCACTGTCGCTTGTGTGGAAAGGGATCTGCTTTGAAGATGATACCACAATGTCCAGTTGACATTTGCTCAGGAATCAGGAAGTTTGGCGATCAGAAATATGGAGAAGAGTCAAAATTATTTTCCTTCTAATAACTCCAAACCACGAATAAGTGTCAATACCTGTGTTTTCTCAATGAACGTCCCATTTTCAAATAGAGTATGAACATCCTGAGACAGGGGGGGGTACATATCAATTATCGATATATCCTGCTCATAACTTGCTACAATTGCGTCTCGAAGTTTTGGATTGTTATCCCACCAGTATTGAGCCGGATTCATACTATTATTGCATCCAGTATTGAAGCGTCTCATTAACGCCCTTCCCATTCTATAATTATTTAAAATAAGCTTTGGATATTTTGGGGCGAGACCATACCTTTCCCATGGGTACTCTGAAAATTCAGGAATATATCGGTTTATCCAATTTAAATATAGATTCTCACCGTATCGTCTCTTCGGGTTGATTCTCATCACGTAATCCAGAAAATCATGATAGAGAAATGGGGATGCGTATTCGGTAAATTGTTCGATTGCTCTAAATCCATTCCATACACAGTTTATCGCTCTCTGATAAAACATAAATATTTCATCATTTTCATTTAATTCATTTATTTCTTTATACGATATGTTAACTTTTCCAAGGAGAGTCTTTGAATATGTGATATGATTAAGCGATTCTTCATTTATTTCTCCATGGAAGCCATGTGAGAGGCTTGTTCCTTTTAGGGGCTCCCCTGCGATTCCGGTATGGACAAGCCCATAATTCTTAAACGATATTTTTTTTAGAACATTATACAGATGTGCAGATCCCGCGTAAAAAATTTGGCCACTATTTGATCCAATGATCTCATCAATATTCTCAAGAAGATAGTTACCATGATCCAGAGAGAAAAAGAGATACTCCAAACCTTTTTCCGAGCATATCCGCTTGGCAATACGATCATCATCATAATCACTTTGCGAGAAGCAAAAGCAGAGGATGGAATCAAAACCAAGTTTCTTGGCATATCCTACATTTGTTCGTGAATCAAGTCCACCACTCAGGGTTGCAATATGCTGATAATTATATTCCAGGTCCTTTCTGTACTCCATTCGAATGGCTTCTCTGAATCTGCAGTCAAGCTCTGCCAGAATAGTGTCATCATCCTCGTCGATATATGGAGTGCTTTTGATCCGATAATATTCCATTAAAGAGATAGTACCATTTTTAAAATTGAGAACATTGCCTGGTGGGAGCTTGTGAATCTCCTGAAAGAGGGTGGTGTCCTCAAGCATATATCCAAGGGAGAGAAGACTGTATGCCCCGTCTTGATCAACGGTGACGGATAAGCCCATTTTTTTCATACCATAAATAATAGGGGCAATCTCAGATCCAAATAGAAGGGTTCCGGATGCTTTATCAAAGGAATAGTACACCGGTTTTGATGCGATATGATCGGTAAATAGAAGAAGAGTATTCTCCGTTTCATTATGTATATAGCCCGAGAAATTTCCTCGGAGCCGATTGACAAATTGCCAACCATACTTTTTCTCCATCAGATTAATAAGATCTCCATAGGACTGTGCATTATATTTATGGAGTAAATCCTGGAGATTAAACGTAATTCCATCTACACAAATAAGCTTCCCTTCCTTATTAGAGAAGGTTTTGTCATTTGAGAATTTATCAAGAGAACACCGGCCGAAGAGACCGTGTGCATAGGAACTGCAATCTATTAAGTACGATACTTCTTTGATTTTTTGCATCTTCTGCCCAATATTTGGGTAATCCCGTGACGAATTCTCTGATATAACTCCCCATATTCCTGGCATATTGTTACCCCCGTAATTAATTTTTTAATTTTTAAATTAATAAATTAAAATATATAAAGTATCGCATTTTTATGTGTTGAGGTGAGAACCTTTTCCTGACATCCTCCATCCCTTTGAAAAATACGTAGTGTCACGTCAAACTTCAAACGTCGTTTAAAGGCGAGATAGCTTCACTCGTGCATCCTCAGTAGTGAATTGCCAGTTTATCCGACTATCTTTGTTATTTCGGGATTCTTCCCACGCTTTAACCTCTCTCCGGACAACCTCAATACTATCCATCCTACGGTCAAGGCACTGACTGGTCAGAACGCTCAGCTCTATTTCTGTTATATTTAGCCAACTTTCATGTTTTGGCGTATAGACAAACTCAAACTGATTCCAGAGACTCTTGGCCAGTTCGGGAGCGAAGGTCTCATAAAGTGATCCAGGTCCCTGCGTATTCAGATTATCCATAACCAGAGTAATTGTATCTGCATCTTCATATTGGGCAGCAATATCACGCAGAAATTCGGCACAATCCTGCTTGGTTTTTCGATGAGTTATTTTTACCAATCGTTTCCCGGCAAGAGGTTCACATGCGATGAAAATATTACATGTGCCACAACGGCGGTACTCATAATCATGTCTTGCGGGATATCCTGGTGTACAGGGTATTGAGTCTCGAGTTTCAGGAATGAGTTGTTTTGGGGATTCATCCATGCAAACAACTGGATGTTGTGGATCGAAGGGTCGCTTATGCACATCCAGAACCCGTTCCATCTGAGCAACGAAATTAATGTTCTGGTTAGGAGGTATTACCCACGCCTGATTTCGCCATGGTTTGAGCTCGTTTTTTTAAAACCTGACGAACGGCTTCATGAGATATTGTGTCAACGTACTCGAGTTCAACCATTTTATCTGCCAGCAATCGAAGTGACCACCGAGAGTAGCCCTCTGGCGGTTCACTGCAACTCAGGGCAATTAATCTGGCTTCGAAATCACCGTCGGTCTTTTTGTCATAGATCCTATCTGATTTTTTCTTTGTCAGTGCCTCATCAAGACCTTCCAGAACAAATCTGCTTTTCACACGGTCGATTTTTCTCATACTGATATTCAAAACGCGAGATATTTCTTCATTTGTTGAACGCTGTGCCTGATGCTCGCCCTCATCACATGCAAGAAGGATGAGGGCATTCAGAACTGCTTGAGATGAATGTTTACCTTTAGAGGAGAGGGCTTCAAGGGTATCACGTTCTTCCTTGGTGAGAGTCACAACATATTTTCTCATTGCATATTATACTACATCTACCATATAATAAAGTTACGACATTTATGGATTTACATGACAGCAGTCATAAATCCGGATTACTGCCTCTTATTATTTCATTAACTACCTTTCGATGATTAATATAAAAATAATATCGTGGCAGTATTTTCACAGTTTGAATGGAATATCGCGATCTTCTCTGTGCTCTGGATCCTTCAAAAAAGGGGATATGCGGCCTGAATGCTGTTTATGAAATATTAACTGAATCAGGGAACAGTTACTTTTGACAGAATAAGGATCACTACAACATTTGATGATGCTAACAGGGGCCACAGGGATACAAGATTAAAATGATGCGTAATCCCATGCATTTTCAAATAAAAGACGGAGGGGAGGATCTTATCTCCTGCTCTCTTTCTTTCCTCCTTTCATATCCTTGGATTTCTTTTCAGGTGCCGGAGTCTTCTCCTTCTTGCCAGGTGCTTCAAATGCCATGAGGCGTTTCACCTCCCTCCCGATCATCCGGGACAATTGATACGTCTGTGGATCAGCTTATGAATCTGCCGTACACTTTCGATCCTCCTCCTAAATTAACCCGCAAAATGAAGATTTATTCCTCTATAACGCCTTCTCCATCCGGCGCGCAACTAATGAGCCGGAGGGAGCTGTTTTAAGGCCCCCCTCCCTCAGACAACCGTCCAGGTACCCCCTCCTGCCGCAGGTTCTTGTAGTCCTGGGCACCAACAGGTTCTGTAATGATGCTCATCCTTGGTGTCGGAAACACCCTTCTTTCAGATGATGGTGCCGGCTGTTATATTGCAGAGGCGATCGCAGACATCCACCCTGCCTACAACGGGGGCACTGCACCGGAGAACTTCACCGCCCCGATCCGCCGTGCCGCCCCCTCACTCCTGGTCATCATTGATGCGGCAGAGATGGGCCTTCCTGCAGGCAGCATCCGGATCATCCCCCCGGAGAAGATCGATGATACGAGCATCGGCACCCATATGCTCCCGCTCTCGCACCTGATCACCTATCTCTCCCCCGACATCCCCGAGATCCTCTTCATCGGGATTGAGCCTGCAACGATCCAACCGGGCGTCGGCCTCTCTCCGGTTGTACAGGAGGCTGCTGATCGGCTCCTTGACCTGTTACAGATGGGGGAGATCCGAATGGTGGAGCGGTTGTAGCCTGGATAGATCCTGTGGGGATGGTCCTCCATACGCAACAGGAGTACAGACAGAATAGAGTGGCTGCTGTTGGGACAGGGTGCACGGCGGGGCAGGCAGGAGCTGATCGACGATTATGCCTGGAAAATGAATGCCTTTTGTTGCCTTTCGTCATTGTACTTTCGTATATGGAATAAAGTATGATACGTAATGCCACTACGAAAGCCTCGCACAATTCAGGAGCGGAATGGAATCGTTTGGGGAACTTACCTGTCTCGCATTATCTCGTCGGGGTTGAAGTCTACAAACCTGCCGGCCTGATCGATCCCGATGATCATCTTCCAATCGCGATAGTCACGCTCAAGCCGGATCATCATGGAAAGCAGCTCATCATAACTCTGGCCAGCTTCTTTCAGATCGTGGAGACTCCTCCAGATTGGCTCATTCACAGGAATACGCCTGATCCGATTGCTCCCAGCTTCGCTCGTGCGGGTTAACACAGCTCCATGTATGCCTTTAATGCATTTATGGATGTGCACATTATAACCAATGGCCGTAAATGCCATTATGTGCATAGAGATGGTTTCGATGACAGCCTGCACGCTTTTAAGTTCATAAACCCTGCTTTCTTCAATTTTTTGATGATCTCTTCTGAAGGCAGAAGTGGGAGTTTTGTCATGTCTCGACCTCGATCATCGAGGTACATGTATGGCGGGCCTGGAGCGCCGATTCGATCCCTTCCATCATGCCAAGAGCCCGCGCATTTTCTATGTAAAGATTGATCGCCTCATGAATAGTATCAAGGGCTTCCTGTGGAGAATTTCCGCAACTGGCAACCTCGATTTCAAGGCATTTCGAGACATATAATCCCTCTTCCTCCCATATTATTACAGTTAATTGTATCTTTCCCATGATCAAACCCCTGATACCATATACTTACAAGCGTCAACTACCCCGCCCTAAACGGCGGGGCTTGCAATACCAGTCATACGACTGATAGTGCAATTTAATCTGCACGAAGGTTGCTCGTAGTTGAGCCTTATTCGTACCGGCCGGTTGACACGGCCGCTACTGATTATCGGCGTAATACCCGAATCACCAGCTACTTTTCTCAAATGGTTGAGCGCACCATTTACATCCGCATTGATCACGGTACCGGAGCTGCTCTGATACAGTCCCCGCGTAATACGACGGGTTCGTCCATACCATGGTTTCTCGATCGGATCACGTGCCAGGGCATCAACCTGCGAGGTATACCGTTCATCATGGGAATCGTCATACTGTATCCCGACGAGCTCGCATTTGGATCGCAGTTTCTGTCGAAACTTCGCATAGGGGATCTGGACGAAATTCTGGTTGTTTATCGCACCATGATTGATCTGGTGTTTGATCCCATCCCATCGCGGCACAATAATGGTGCCGATTCCATGCTCACAGGCAAACGCGATCAGATAGGCGACAATCCGGTTCATCGCTTCGTTGATCCGGTTATCCCGCCTGATGAGGAGCCGGGACTGACTGTGTGTGAAATCCTTTGTTAAACCCTGTTTATCTTTAATCGATTGTAATCTGGCGTTTTCTTTGTTATACCACCGGTTAATTGATTTCAGATACATACCATCGATAATCGAGGCAGTCCCGGTAGCAGTCTCAACGATCGTCGCAAAATTGTTGACGCCGAGATCGATCGCAAGATAATGGTCAGGATGGAAAAATATTGGTTGTACGGAAACAGTATACGCACATTCGATCTTGTATACCTTCCCGTTATGGACTGGAACAATAGTCACTTCACGGATCCGGTTTGGCTGGATGTGTGGCGGAATTTTGAAGGTCAGTTCTTTCCCGGTTAAACCATGCTGTTTTTTAAACATTCGTGCCATGCCGAGGGTGACATTGCCGTTTCGGATCGTGATATGTGACGCAGGAAAAGCCAGTTTGTACCGGCCATCCTTCTCCAGATAGCGTGGAAGACGTGGTCGGTGTGGGAGTTCGCCGGAGTGGTACATCCGCATCAGTGCAAAATACGAGCTGTACGCTTCTTCAACACTTCTGAGGGTCTGCTGCGCAACATCACTATGGAGCAGCGGATAGTTCTCATTCTGACGGGACCGGGCATAATTTGAGATATCTTTGTATGGAAAGTCTTTCTTCCGGGTATAGGGGAGAAAGGAACCGACACAGGTGGTGACCTTTGATGCAATATCCGGTCGAATCGTCTGGAGAACCGAAATGTTTTCGCAATATTCAAAGTAATGCTGCCGGGTATTGTACAATGCAACATTGTACAGATTCTTTGCATGGTATGCGAGCGTGTCAATAATATAATGCTGTCGTTGGGACAGGCGCATATAATTTGACACGGTTCGAATAACCATTATATCGATATGGGTTGTACCACACGTTATACGTTATGTTTCAATTTCGGGAGATTCCTCCCCGGCATGAATGCCGGAGTCTCCTCGCTCATTTAGATGAATGCATAAAAGTATGGCAGTCCTCTCGATCGGATGGATCTCTAACCTCTGATGAATATGAAGGAGCGAGCAGGGAAAACATAGCAGAATGACTCTAATCCAAATTTCTGATCGCCAACTTCCCTGATTCCTGAGCAAGTATCAATTGAGTATTCTGGTGTCATCCTCACTGTGGCATCCCTTTCTACACAAGAGACAGAGAATGAGAAACTGTAGTTGAGAGGGGAGAGAGACCAGTAACAAGAAGTGGGGCGCGAAGCACCATCTATCCTCACTGACGAAGAGCAAGCCCCGTTCGGTGGTCGCCAGACCACCTACCCTGGAACCCGAGGGGGTAGGCGGTGCCCCCCTCGGAGGAGTGAGGAGTCTGTGTAATAAAGGCTCATATAATCCTCAAACCGGGCTTCTGCTTCGTCCTGTCCCGTCATCAGGGATAAAAAAAGGGTCTCTCCCCTCACTCAACAATCTGATTCTCAGCAAACCGGTCCTCGGTCGCAAGGAGGAACTCATCGCTCATCGTGAGGACATGCTTTGGACAGATGTCATTGCATTGGCCGCAGAAGATGCAGCTTGCCACATAGATCCTGACCCTCTTCGTCTCAGGGATGAACTCGATCGCATGTGCCGGACAGACCTTGAGACAGAGCTTACAGCCGATACACCCGTCGCGATCATACTGGATCTTCCCGCGGAATGCAGGGGGTGTTGCAACCGGGGGGATCATCCTCGCCTCGCCGGAACCGACCTTCTTCAGGAACTCAGTGACCGATTTTGGAAGATGGCGGGCAGGGAACTGGTTCGTCGCCGGTGTCCTGAAGAGCTGGGTGAAGATTTCACGGATCATCGGGAGTGCCATCTAGAGAACCCCCATAACAACTGAATCAAGGATAATGAGCGAGAGGCCGAGAAGCCCTGCAAGACCAAGATACACCCAGAAGATGGTGACAACATGGGTGATCCTGAATCTGGCAAGTCCTGTCCTGATGGCCGTCACCGAGATGATCATCAGCAGCACAACCTTCAGGAAGAAGAATACAGCATCGACTGCAAGCGCTGCATAGGAACTCAGACCAAGGAGGGGTGAGATATTCCAGGGGAAGAAGATTGCCACGGCAAGCCCCCCCATCACCAGGGTCTTGACTCCCTGGGCGACGGTGAAGAGGCCGAGATTCTTTCCTGAATACTCAACAAGCAGGCCGCCTGCAAGTTCGGTCTCGGCCTCAGGCGAATCGAAGGGGATCTTTGAGAGTTCTGCCGGTGTCACCCAGGCAAGCGTCAGCATCAGGACAACAAGTCCGATAAACCCGATCGGGCCGACGAGTGTCCAGACCGGATTCTCCACGATCGCCTGAAGTGTAAAGGGATCAGAGATCCCTGATGAATAGAGGAGCCAGGCGATGGCGATCACCGCAGAAGCAAGCGGGAGCTCATATGCAATCATGCTCACCATCTCACGCTGGGAACCAACCGTCGCATACGGTGACCCTGATGCAAAACCACCAGCGACCATCGCAAGTGACGGAACAGCAAGCAGGTACATCACCAGGATGAGATCACCATATCCTCCGAGGATCGGCATCATCGATCCGATCGGAAGGTACAGCAGCACGATGATCGACGAGGCAAGGGCGACGATCGGTGCAGCATGGAAGATCGAGGGGATCGCATTCTCAGGAACGATATTATCCTTTGAGAAGAGCTTCCTGATATCATAAAACGGCTGGATGAGGATCGGCCCGATCCGGGCCTGCATCCGGGCAGAGATCCTCCGGTCGATCCCAAGAAGGAAGAGACCGACGACGATCCCGATCACCGAGAAGGCAACAGCAGCCGCCACCGTCTGGAGAATCACCGTCAGCATCCCTGGATCCTCCGGGTCTTTTCGACCGAGAGCCGGTGAAGATCCTCTTTCGTAAGCAGGTCACTGGAGTTCCCACGCACCACCGCAACACGGTCAGTACATGATAAACAGGGATCGATCGAGGCGACGATGATCGGAACATCGGCGAGCTGCTCACCCTCAAGCATCGGAATCCAGGAGTGAAGGTTGCTGTATGAGGATGCTTTCACCTTCCACATCGCAGGAGCCTCGTTCCCATCCATCGCAACATAGTGAGTGCACTCCCCACGGGGTGCCTCATGCCTGCCGATCGCCTCGCCATGCGCCTTCTTACAGGCCGCAAGCAGCTTCGGGAGCTTCGGTTCCCAGATGATCCCGCCCTCCGGCATCTCTTTGAGACAGGTCTCGATGATCCCGATCGACTGTTCGATCTCAAGGAGGCGAACAACAATCCGGTCATAGACATCACCGTTGATCTCCCCGCCATATGCAGACGGGAGGATCGGGGTTATATCGAGATCGCCATATGCGGCATAGGGATAATCGACCCTGACATCCTTCACCACGCCGGAGGCGCGGGCAGTCGGGCCGACGGTGCAGAGGTGCAACGCCTCCTCAAACGAGAGTTTCCCTGTATCCTTGCACCGGATTGAGATGGTTGTGTCATGCAGGAAGAGATTGAGCATCTTTCCGAGGAGATCACGGTACCCATCCAGACATTTATGAATCACCGGATGCTGCTCCGGGGTGATATCCCGCCTGACCCCGCCTATCTGGACGAGGCCATAGTTGATCCGGTTTCCGGTGATATTTTCGATCACATCGAGCGAATCCTCCCGAACCCGCCAGGCGAGATAGAAGAGGGTATCAAACCCAAGTTCATGTGCAGCAACCCCTGCCCAGAGGAGATGGGACTGGATACGTTCCAGTTCAGCGATGATCACCCTGATATAATCTGCCCTTGCGGGGACCTCGATATCGACGATCTGCTCAACAGCCCGCGCAAACGAGAGCGAGTGGGTCACACCGCAGATACCACAGATACGATCGGTCAGGTGGACGATCTGGACCGGGTTTCTGCGCATCCCCATCCATTCGATCCCCCGGTGGGTCTGTCCAGGGGCGAAGTCCGCCTTCTTCACGACCTCCCCTTCCATCTCGAAGAGGAACTGGACCGGCTCCTTTAATGCCGGGTGGATCGGACCGATTGGAACCACATACGGCTTCTTCTTCATCTCATCACTCATCAGACTTCACCTCCTTCGGCTTCTCTTCAGTATCTTCCTTCTCGGCGACAGGCGGTGCGGGGCGGTCTGTTGGCCGCTTCGTCTCCCAGAGGTTCTTTATCATCGAATCAGGAATCCCTGTTTCATCCTTTCTGAGAGGATAGACGCCCTGTGGGAAATCTTCAGGCAGGAAGAGGCGGCGGCCGTCGGGAATACCCACGACAGTGATACCATACATCTCCTGCTTCTCCCGCTCCGTGAAGACCGCTCCGGGAATAAGATCCGATATCGTCGGGACGCTAAGATCTGTCTTCTTCAGCGGCACCGTGAAGGTGACCATGTACTCTCCGTGGGGCTTTCCATAATAGATCGAGAAGATATACTGGAGCCGAAGCTCGTCCCCGGTATCCCATCCCGAGATGACTGAGAGATGCGGATAATAGAGTTCTTTTAACAGACTGATAACGGGCTTAAGGATCTCGCGATCGATCGTCATCCAGATATTTGTATTTGGGTTCTTCTTCGCCCCTTCGGCCCTGGTAACGATCCTGGGATCGGTGATTGCTTCACCAAATGTATCCATGAACCGATCGACCAGTTCCTGTGGCGTAAGTATTGTCTCGTTCATACCTCACCTCCTTCCAATCGTTCGAGTTTTGTTATCGCGGTGACGACACCATGAATGATCGCCTCCGGCCGTGGGGCACAGCCCGGGACATAGACGTCAACGGGTATGATCTGATCGATCGGCCCCTCAAGATTATAGGAGTCATAGAAGACCCCCCCTGACTGGCCGCAGGTTCCGATACACATCACAACCTTCGGATCTGCCATCTGGTCATAGACCCTTCGGAGCCGTGGCGCCATCTTCCCCGTCACCGGCCCGGTCACGAGGAGGACATCCGCATGCTTGGGGGAACCGACAAGCCGGACACCGAACCGCTCCGGATCATACCGGGGCGTGATTGCTGCAACGATCTCGATATCGCATCCATTGCAGGAGCCCGCATTGAAATGGAATACAAAGAGCGACCGCTTGAATGATGATGACAGTGTCATTGGAAGATCACCACCAGTGCGCAGACAGCAACCAGTACCCCGAAGTACCAGAGCATGTAATCATTCAGATCACCGGTATGGACCGGGACGAGCCGGGAGTAATATCCTTTCAGCCCTTCGGTGAATCCCCAGTAAAGGTTCCCTCCACCGATATGGACCGCGTTCTTCTCGGGTTCGGCATTCCCGGAGAGGTAGGGTCGTTCCTGTTCGCTTCCTTTCCGGTAGGTTGAGACCCCGCTCCTCCAGAAGAGATAGACCAGAAGCAGGATCACTGCTCCGGCTATCGTCCAGATGACCGGATCCCAGACGCCAAAACCGCTATAGAGTGTTGTCTGCATCTCAGATACCTCCCATGACGGATGAGATATAGCCGCTTTGGTCGATGAATGCAAGAGCGGCAGGCTCAATAAGAAGATTCACAACAAGATCCGGGAAGAGACCGAAGAGGATGATCAGAGCCGCAAGGAGCCCCATGCCGATGAGCATCGGGAGGGGTACCTCCTTCACCTCTGCATACTGCGGAAGCTTCGGACCCATGAACATTGAATGGAAGACCTTCACAAATGATGCGAGGGTCATGATTGAGACGACCATCGCGATCACCGATATATACGGATTGAATATAAAGACCGACTCATAGATAAGTATCTTTGATGCAAAGCCATTAAATGGCGGTATACCGGCAATGGCAAGCGCCGCTATGATGAAGAATCCCATCGTCCATTTCATCGAATGGCCGAGGCCGCCGAGTTCATTCAGATTTCTCGTCCCACACCGGTAGATGACTGCACCGGCGATCAGAAAGAGGAGGCCCTTGTAGAGTGCATAATTGATGATATGGAAGATACCTCCTTCCATTGCGACGAGGCCAAACTCATTCATCATCTGTGTATCCCCAAGGACCGCAACACCAACACCAAGACCAACCAGCATATAGCCGATCTGCGAGACCGAGTGATATGCCATCAGCCGCTTCACATCTTTCTGGGGTAACGCCATCGATACCCCGATGAACATCGAGAGGATACCAAGGATGATGATGATCCATCCGATCGTCACGACATTCATCGTCACTCCATAGAGTGAGAAGGCGACACGGAAGATGGCATAGAGGCTTGCCATACTCGAGACGATCAGGATCGCCGTGATCGAGGAGGGCGCACTGGAATAGGTGTCCGGTGTCCAGAAGTGCATCGGGACAGATCCCGCCTTCATCGCAAGGGAGGTGATCATCAGGACGAGTGCAACCAGTGACAGTCCGGTCAGATCGATGACCGATGCGATATATGCAATATTCAGCGAGTTATACTGGCCATAGAGCATCCCGATGGCAAAGAGGAAGAAGAGGCCTGCAATCGTTGAGATGAACGCGTACTTCAGACCACCCTCCACCGAGAGTCCCTTGTTGATCCGGTAGGCGGCAAGTGCGGCACCGGCAAGAGAGTTGATCTCGAGGAAGACGAAGAAGTTGAAGAGATCCCCTGTCGTCACCATCCCGAAGATACCGACCATCATCAGGAAGAGGAGGGCATAATATCCATCCTGGCCGGTCTGTTCGGACTCGCTCGATAGCGAGTAGAGGACAACGGCAAACATCATGATCGCTGCTGTCAGGACCATGAACGCCGACATCGCATCTATCACAAAGAGGATCCGTATCGGAACCCCGCCTGAATCAAATGGGATGGCAAGTGAGGGATCAAATGCGCCAAAAGCATAGATGATCGTCCCATTGACCAGAACCTCATAGACGAGGAGGAGGGCAGCAGTGACCGTCCCGGCCATTGCGATGATCGCAAGGCTGTTTCTGATCGTTTTTCCAAGCATCCCGACGAGGGGCATCGCAAATGCAGCGATGAGCGGTAATGCGACGAGGAGTGGTACGTACTGGCTCATTCGCGCAGCCTCCGTATATCTCCGGTCTCAACAGATCCATATTTTCTGTATAGCATAATAGCAAACGCAAGCAATAGCGCAGTCGTTGCAAAGCCGATGACGATATTCGTCACGGTCATCGCCTGCACGGTGGAGAGGACCATGACCCCTTCAGGTGCACTCGTATAAATTGGAGCAATCCCCCCATCCCTGTATCCGAGGGTCACAAGGAAGAGGTTTGCAGATCCGGTCAGGACTCCAAGCCCCATGATCATCTTGATCAGGTTCTTCTTCAGGAGGATCGTTGCGATCCCGATCCCTGCAATCAGGACGACGGCCAGGTATGGTAGTTGTGTAAGCATCAGATCTTCTCCTTAATTCCTGAGAGGAGTGCGAGGAGGATGACACTGACCGCACCCACCACCTCAATACCAACGGCGAGATTCATGATCGGGATCAGACCTGCTGTATTCAGATTTGCAAGAGCCGATCCCACCTCGACAATATCTCCAAAGAGAACTCCACCCGGAGAGAGCCAGTTATAGAAGTACCCTGCTCCAAGAGCCATCGCGGATAGCGCTGTGAAGGCGAAGAGGAGAAGTCCGCCTGATTCAAGCGTCTTCATCATCGTCTTCCTGACATGTCTGATGCTCTCGTGATAGCGGTACGCAAGGAGAAGGAGAAGCATAGCGGAGGCGAGGATCGCCCCTCCCTGAAAACCACCACCTGGTGTCAGATGTCCATGGATGATAATATAGAATCCATACACCAGAATGAATGGGAATGCAATATCAGCCGTTGTCCGAACAATTCTGCTCATCTGCATTCAGTCATCCCTCCGTCGGCGGAAGATGAGCGTTGTTCCGAGTGCTGCAGTAAAAAGGACGGCCGCCTCACCGAGTGTATCGAGACCACGGTAGTCGAAGAGAACTGCGGTGACGACATTGTTTGCACCGCTCTCACTCTGGCTGTTCTCGATAAAGTAGTCGTCCATCGGTGCCGCACCGGGCTCTCCAAACGAGAGGCCGGTGACGATGACGCCGAGCATCATGACAGTAAGCAGCGTAAGCACGATCGAGAGTCTTCGTCTCATATGCCATCACCTTCTGAACGGACTGTGCCACGGATAGCAATCATTAAGGCAGCAGTTGAGAGGCCGGCTCCGATGGCAGCCTCAGCCAGCGCAACATCCGGAGCCTGCAGGATATAGAATTCGATTGCAAGCAGGAAGCTGAATGTCGCAAAGGCGATTGCCGCTGAGACAAGGTCCCGGAGAGCAAATACCAGCCCTGCCGAGATAACAATCCCGGAGAGGATGACCAGATGAAGGATCATCTCAATCACGCCGCTTCACCTCCGAAAGTCGATCCACCACTGCGGGATCCGGCTTCACACCGCTTCTGTGGGCAGCCCGTGCGATCGCATGGGAGCCGGTGGCGTTTGTAAAGGCAAGGGCGATGACAGCGATGGCGGTATGGATCCCAAGCGTCAGGTACTGTGCATCACCTGTTCCGGTCAGCATCCCGGCGGCATAGAGTATTACACCGAGTGAGACGAAGATCGTCCCGAATGTCGTCATCTTCGTCTCTGCGTGGAGACGGGTGTACACATCCGGGAACCGGAGGATACCGATTGCTCCAAGTGCATTGAAGATGACACCGATCACGATACAGATCAATGCTGCGGTTGTAATCATAATTCTCCTCCGATATACTTTGAAATGGCAAGTGTCCCGAGGAATGAGAGGAGGGCATAGACGATCGCGACATCAACAAAGATCGTCTGGCCCAGATACGCAGCCAGCAGGATCATCGAACCGACCATCAGAGTATTGATGGTATCAAGGGCAACAACCCGGTCCGGGACTGTCGGCCCTATCACAAGCCTGATACCGGCAACGAGGATCAGAAGCAGCAGTGCGAGAATAGCTGCATAGAAGATATCGTTCATTCCGCGATCCTCCGTATCCATCCTGGAATATTGAAGAAGGTGAAGAGTTCCCGTGAGTCGACACTCTTCTCAGTACGGAGCGCCTCCGGAACATTGATCAGGTGGACATAGAGATCCCGGCTCTCCTCATCCACATCCACAGAGAGGGTTCCCGGCGTGAGGGTGATCGAGTTTGCCAGAAGAAGGAGCCCGAGATCGGTCTTCATCCCTGTTCGCACCCTGATGATTCCCGGGTGTACTCTGCCTGTGATGACCCGGATCGCAACATCGATGTTTGCCCGCGCCATCTCGATGAGTAACGGAATGGCCGCATAGACGAGAAGGAGAAGAATCCGGAGCGGGTTTGCCATCCGCAGGTTTTCTGATCTGCAGAAAATACGATATGATGTGATCCCGACGATGATGGCAATGATAGCTCCGGCCACCAGTTCGGGCCCGGACCAGAGCAGTATATCACCTGAACCTGCTGTCAACAGGAGGTACGCCACAAATGCGGCGACCATGGTTGCCAGAAGGCGGATCACGGGTGTTCAACCCCCCATGCGCAACGACATTGTGTCGTTTTTTGATAAAAAGAAAACAGCATCGGCTGTAGAGTAAGCCCCTGCCTGAAGTTTATCATGATCAATAGTGATCTTTTAACTAAAATATTGCTTTCCATCCGTCCACAGATAAGACGGTCTTTTTTTGCATTATCCGGATATATCCGATTAATCTCCGGTAGATATGCCTCATGACAGGACACAATCGACTATTTAATCGATCTGGCACAACCTGTAAAGGATGAAATCACCCTATCTCGGAGCAATTCCTCTCCACTGGTGCGATGCCTGCCATGTACCGGTCCTGGGAAAGCGGTGCGCCTGTGGTGAGAAGACGCGCGCTGTTGGAATCACTCCTCCCGGAGATGCACGCCCGGCGTTTCCCTCGGACATCCGGCTCATCAACAGGATATTTGAGGATACCTTCGGTGCAGTGCTGATTCCGGATGGCCACCTGGTTATCCTCAACAAAGTTCCCGACGATGATCGGATGGAGGAGATCATTCTTGGGGGGGCTGTCGTCGGCGCGATCCGGTACCTTCCCGTCGAGAGCCGGTGGGAAGCCCTCCCCAGGCCGCATGCCGCTGCCCTTCTCACGCCTGAGAAACGGTATCTCGTTGTGAGTGACGATGCCGCCTCTTTCATCCGGGATGGATCAAGTGTCCTTGCCCCAGGACTCATCAGTATTGATCAGCATGTCATGGCGGGCGACGAGGTCTTCGTCATGACCACAGACGGAACCTGCATCGGTGTCGGCCGGGCGAAGATGGGGGCAGAGGAGGCGAAGGGCACCTCTCGCGGTCAGATCGTCCGGCTCCGGAAGAACAGTCCGCATATCTTCATCCCGGGACCTGCGACATGGGAGGATGCGGTCCGGGCGAACCGGGAGATCCTTCTCCGGATGGAGACCGATTCGATCACCTTCATCCGGGATGTTGCGGAGGCAGAAACCCTCCCCGTCACCGTCTCCTATTCGGGTGGGAAAGACAGCCTTGTTACACTCCTCCTCGCCAATAAGGCGCTTGGCCAGGTCCCCCTCATCTTTGCCGATACCGGGCTTGAGTTTCCCGAGACCTATGCGAACATCGAAGAAGTGAAGAAGAGATACAACTGCACCGTGCTGACGGGTGATGGAGAGGGGGGGTTCTGGAAAGGGTTTGCAGAACATGGTCCTCCGGCTGTGGATCTCCGCTGGTGCTGTAAAGCATGTAAGCTGACGCCGGTGAAGGATCTGATCAATGAGCATTTTGGTGAATGCCTCTCACTCATCGGCCAGAGGAAGTACGAATCTGCAAAGCGAATGCAGAGCCGACGGGTCTGGAGGAATCCAAATGTCCCAAACCAGCTCTCCGCTGCACCGATCCAGAATTGGAATGCGATGCATGTCTGGCTCTACCTCTTTCAGGAAGAGGCGCCATATAATACCCTTTATGAAGAAGGGCTTGATCGGATCGGCTGCTATATGTGCCCGTCCAGTGATATTGCCCATCTGACGATGATCGAGGAGCGGTATCCTGATCTCTGGTACAGATGGCGAACTGCTGTGCAGGAGTGGGGCCGGGCAGCAGGTCTGAAAGAAGAATGGTTTCCATCCGGTGGATGGAGAAAGAATCGGGGGAAATTGAATGACGAAGATAGCCATTATTGATTACGGCCTTGGGAATCTCAGGTCGGTCCTCCGGGGCATTGAGCGTGCCGGGGCGACTGCGGTGATAACGCAGGATGAAGAAGAGATAGCTTCTGCGGACGGGATCATCCTCCCCGGGGTGGGCGCATTCAGGGAGGGGATGGAGAAGCTCGCCCCTGTCCGGGAGAGTATCATCAGATCGGCTGAGACCGTTCCTCTGCTCGGGATCTGCCTCGGGATGCAGATGCTGATGGAGGAGAGTGAGGAGCATGGGATGCATGAAGGCCTTGCCCTCATACCCGGGAGGGTACGCCGGTTTCATCCGGAACCCGGCATGAAGGTTCCTCATATGGGATGGAACACCATCCATCAGATGCTCCCGGATGATCCGCTGCTTGACGGCGTCCCTGAGGGGAGTTATCTCTATTTTGTTCATTCATATTACGTCGATACAGCCGTTTCCAACCGACTCTGTGAGACAGAGTATATCGTGAGGTATGCGTCAGCGGTCAAAAGAGATCAGATCTATGGTGTCCAGTTCCATCCCGAGAAGAGTGGAACAACCGGACTTCAGATCCTTGAGAATTTTATCAATCTTACCTAATTTCTTTCCTTGCGCCAATTGATAGCTTCATAGAGCATCATGGCGACCAGGACGAGGCAGCCGCCAAGGAAGAAGGCAGTAACAAACTCATGCATCATCGGGGGAAGTGCAACCGCATCTCCGGCTATTCTTGTGGCAGGCGGCATCGCATCACCTGCCGCCATAAATACCAGATCATTCGCCGTCTCCCTTTGAGAGAGGGATGGAAGGTAGAGCGAGAGGAGTGCGGTTCCGGCGACGAAGATCCCAAGCGTGGCAGCATACTTCTTGACAAGACCGATCGCACTCTTCCTCTGCGGAGCGACGATCAGGACCTGATTCTTCAGTGCATAGAGCTTCACCTCACGCCCTTTTGCACTCCAGCGGGTATCGACCACCTCGATCACCCCTGCATCGAGGAGATTTCCGAGATGATATTTCGCGGTCGTTAGTGGGATATGCAGCTCATCTGACAGGGCAGTTGTGCTCTTCGGGGCATCTGCAAGTCCCCTGAGGAGATCGCCCGCAGTCGGGCTGGCCATTGCACGGGCGATCTTCTGTGCCTGCTCACCCCCCGGCTCAAGGAAGACAATCTCGTCAGTCATGGAGTTTGGCCCTGATCAGTTCATCGGCCTTCAGGAGTGCTTCAGCGATCTTTGCCTCCTCCTGCCCTGCACCCTGTGCAAGGGCTGGCTTACCGCCCCCTTTTCCACCGAGCATGGAACAGATATCCCGCACGATCTCACCGGCATGAATTTTCCCATCACCCGATCCCATCACGACACCGACACCACCAGTCGTTGAGATGAAAAGGGCTACCCCCTTACGATCTGCGATACCTGTTGCTACCTGGACAAGCTCTTTTCTGGGGAGATCGACCTGCTGGATGATCACTTCGACGCCATTGACGAGATCGCCGGTGAGGCTCTGCAGCTTCATCTCTGCCAGACGCGACTCCATCTCATCGATCATCTTCCCCCGTTCCTTCCATTCAGTGAAGAATCGATCGACGGTCTGCGGGAGATGTTCGACCTGAACCGAGAGGATCCCCGCCGATTCATTGACGATATCCTGGAGATGCTGCATTGCATACATTGCCGCAAGGCCCGCGGAGAACTCTATCCTCTCGATACCATCCTGGATATGTTCGATCCTGAGAATCTTGATGATACCTACCTCACCGCTGCTCCTGCAGTGGGTCCCGCCACATGCCTGCACTTCTGTACCCATCTGGACAATACGGAGATCTTTCCCGGGAGGAACGCCACCCTGGTAGAGGCAGAATCCATACTTCTGCTCAGCGCGGTTCCGCTCCTCTACCTTGATGAAGACCGGGGTATTCTCCATGATCAGATGGTTGGCGGCGATCTCGATCCGTTTCATCTCGTCAGGCGTAATGTGGTTATAATGCCGGATATCAAGCCGTGAACTCTCGATACCATTCTGTGATCCGGCCTGATGAACATGGGGCCCGAGCACCTCCTTGCATGCTTTGAGGAGGAGATGGGTGCCTGTATGGTGGCGCATAAGCGACCAGCGGCGCTCCTCGTCGATGATCCCTTTCACGCGCTCACCGCGTTTCAGGACACCCCCCTTGATATGATGGAGGATTCGATCATTCTTCGTGATCACCTCATCGACCCGGACGACATTATTCGCGGTCACCAGGGTTCCGGTATCTGAGGGCTGACCACCCCCCTCAGGATAGAAGAGGGACTGGTCAAGGACGACATAGCCGTCAAAATAGTCGAGAACGATCCCCTCAAACTCAAACTCGCATGTCCGTTCATAATAGAGTTTCTTCGTCGGGGGAAGACTTGCTATTCTATCGGTAAATCGTGTGACCTCAGAATTTTCAGCCACCTCCTCGAGCTCGGAATGCTTATCTGCGATGATGGAGTCGAGATCATCGGGGAGATCGAACTCTGCCCCCTCCTCGGTCAGAATATCTCGCATCAGCCCTGTCGGGATCCCATGCGACTCATAGAGGGTGATCATCTCTCCAAGGGGAACCGGCTCATTCTTCTTCTTATGGCTCTGGGCTACCCGTTGGACGACACGCTTTCCACGGGAGATGGTCGTATCATACTTGGCCGTCTCCCGCTCAATAATCTCGCGGATGATCTCTTCTTTCTGTTCGAACTGATTCATCCCTATCTCATTCATCTGGAAGAGGACGAGATCTGCGAGGTTTTCATCGAGACTGAGTTCGCTCATCATTCTGAGGCTTCGCCTGAGGACGAGACGGGCAAGATATCCTTCGCGGACATTGGATGGAACGATACAGTCCCCGAGCATATAGCCAAGGCATCGGGTATGATCGCAGAGTGCATAGATCCCCTCAATCGGAACGATCATCTCTTCGAGCTTCGGTACGCTCACACCGACAGATGCTGCCACCTTCTTCCGGAGATCAGCAAGCTTCTCCCCCCTGATGTCTATCAGACCGGCAAACTTCGCATTCAGGCTGAGAATATCGGTAAACTCTTCATTATCGAGCCGATCCTCAAGGCCTGCCGATGTCATCAGCCGTGAGACCATATCGGGGAAGACCGCATCATAGATCGTCGGCGATCCTTTTGATGCCCAGACGAAGCGTTCAAGGCCATACCCGGTATCGACGACACGGAGCTTCATCGGATAGTAATCCTTTCCATCGATCATCGTCGGGGCGTCCGAGGTCTTCGTCCGTCCGAGGTTCATGAAGACGAGAGTGGCTACTTCAAGGCCGCCGATAAGGACCTCAACACTCGGCCCCGCATTCCCTCCACCATACCATGGATGCTCCTTGAAGGTGACGGCATCAAGATTTCCCCCGATGGAGGAGATGAAGTCTGAACAGAGCTCAAGTGTTTCGTCCTTCCAGTATATCTCCTCTTCATCGGTGTTGAAGGCATGATGTGCCATCATCTCAAAACAGGTGAGATGGCGGCCGGATCTCCCGACCGCATCGAGATCATTGAGCCTGATACATGGCTGGGAGATGGTAAGCGGGTTTGCCGGAGGTGGAACAACTCCGCCTGTGACAAACGGCTGGAAGTCGGCGATGGATGCGATGGTAAGATAGATGTCATCCCTCCATCTCGCAGCGACAGGGTACCGCTCGATCCGGGTGTGGTCGTTTGTCTCAAAGAAGGAGAGGAATGCCTCGCGCATCTCGTTGGTTGAATGTGGCGAAAAGACCGGCTCTCCGATAAACTGATATGGCTCGCACGGTGCGTCACCACATAATTCCCGATCAGGGTTCAGCGTCCAGAAGGCGGAGCCACAGGATCTGCAGACCTTCCTTGAAAATCCCTTTGATCGAAAATAATCTAGCTCGTATTCTTCCTCAAGCATGTAAAACCACGTGCTTGCTATACGTTCTGTTCGTCACCATAAATTGTTTGTTGTTCTCCGGTGCCCTTCTCATGATAATAGAGATCAAACTCCTCAAATAGAGAGCAGCATCGGGCAATCCTGACTGCAATACTATGCCAGCATTCACCACCTCTATAGAGGAAGTCGTCGCAGGTACAGAATCCGTCTTCGACGATATACTCATCTCTCCTGCCGACCACGACCCAGAAGTCGATATATTTTTTCACATTGCCATGCTCTGCAGCCAGGATTGCCTTCTCTCCCCGCTCCTGGTAAGCATGAATAATCGCACGTCTTCCCTCACCAGTGAGACGCTTCTCGGATTGCAGAAGAACCCATGGATTGATCATAGCGAAAGACAACTCTCCGGTGGATCATCAATATATGTCCATCCCATTCTTTCTGCGATGGCTCGCATTCCCGGGGATTCAAGGGTATAATGTGTTGCCTCGATACATGGCAGCGGCGCCTGGCGAGCAATGCTATGCTTCATCTCTGATGATATGAAGAGATCTGCCCCGAGATCTCTTGCTTCTTCCATCAGGTCCGGCTGAAATCCGGATCCCCCGACAACTGCAACCCTGCCGGGTACATCGATGGTGCCATAGATTCGAACCCCGCATGAGAGCCGGGAGACCAGATCTGGAAGGGTGAGCGAAAAGTCGCCGACGATGCCGAGGCTCATCCTCTTTCTGTTCGTCAGTCCAAGCATATCGGCGAGGCTGTCATTGATCCCTCCCTCCGCATGATCGAAGTTCGTATGCATCACAAAGAGGTTGATCCCGTTCCCAAGGAGTGTTCCGAGGATATGCGCGGTGGTGCCGGTGATCCTGGTGACAGGGGTGAAGATGGGGGTATGATGCACGACAAGCATATCTGCACCAAGAGAGGCGGCTCTATTGACGACATGTACGGTTGGATCGAGTGCGGCACAGATGGTCGTCACCTCATCTGTTCCCTCAACGATGAGCCCGATCTTTCCCGTATCGAACTCCTCTGCTAAAGCCGCAGGGGCAATTCTCTCCATTTCGTCGAGAAACGCCGATATTTTCATACATAGCTAATTGATCAATGTGGCAATAGGTGTTATGGAGTGGCATATTACCAATAGGTATAATCGACACCATTATTAATGCAGGATAGAGATAATTGGTATGGAAAAGTCTATCGATGAGATTAATACAAGAATTCGCGATGGAAGTGCCGTTGTTGTCACCGCCGAGGAGATGCCGGATATCGTCTCGGAACTGGGCGAGGAGGGTGCGCTCAGGGAGATCGATGTCGTGACAACCGGTACCTTCGGTGCGATGTGTTCGTCAGGCGCCTTCTTCAACTTCGGCCATGCTGATCCCCCAATCAGGATGGAACGTCTCTGGTTGAATGATGTCGAGGCGTATGCCGGTATAGCTGCAGTTGACGCCTATATCGGGGCGACCCAGGAGTCGACGACCGAAGGGGCGACGTATGGTGGTGCCCATGTCCTTGAGGATCTCGTCTCCGGCAGGCAGGTCGAGCTCCGGGCGATCTCAAAAGGGACCGACTGCTACCCAAGGAGGACTCTCACAACCGATCTCCTCCTCGATGATCTGAACCAGGCGATCATGGTCAATCCAAGAAACACATACCAGTGTTATAATGCCGTGACGAACCAGTCTGACCGGACCCTGAACACCTATATGGGGACCCTCCTCTCCAACACAGGGAATATCTCATACTCGGGTGCCGGGCTTCTCTCTCCGCTTGCAAACGATCCCACACTCTCGCTTATCGGAGGGGGCGTTCCGATCTTCCTTGGAGGTGGAAGTGGAATGGTTATCGGTGAAGGGACCCAGAGCTCTCCGGCGAATGGATTTGCAACACTGATGGTGAGCGGAGATCTCAAAGAGATGAACTCCGACTACCTTCGTGCGGCAAGCATCACCGGCTATGGTGTCACCCTCTATATCGGCCTTGGGATCCCACTCCCGGTTCTCAATACTGATATCGTCAGGAATACCGCTGTCAGGGATGAAGATCTCGTCACATCGATCGTCGATTACGGTGTGCCACGAAGGGACCGGCCTGTCCTCCGGACGGTCACCTATGCCGAACTGAAGAGCGGGAGCGTCGAGATCGATGGCGAGATGATCCGGACATCCCCAATCTCAAGCTTCAGCATGGCACGGCAGGTGGCAGGCGATCTCAAGGCGAGGGTCGAGGAAGGGGCCTTCACCCTGGCACTCCCGACGATGAGGATCAATAACCAGAAGAGGAACAGGCCGATGAGGGAGACTGCCAGGACCCCGAGGGTACGGGAGATTATGAATCCGGCGGTTGTCACCATCACCGAGAATGAGCTGGTGAAGACTGCCGCGAAGAAACTCCTCAAAGGAGAGACGAATCATCTTCCGGTCATCGACCGGGAGGGGAGGCTTGTTGGGATCATTACAACGTATGATGTCTCCAAGTCTGTTCTTCGTGACGGAGACGCCCTCACCGTCTCAGAGATCATGACAAAGAAGGTTGTTACCATCTCGGCAGATGAGGCGGTCGATCTCGCAGCACAACGCCTTGAACAGAATAATATCAGTGCCCTCCCGGTTGTTGACTCGTCACGCCATGTGATCGGGATACTCAATGCGGTGGATCTTGGAAAACTCATCCAACGGAGGTGGCAGCCATGAAACTCTTCATCACCGTTCCGCGTGAGGTGATCAAGCAGCCGCTCATCGCCCAGGTCGTCCTTGAGACCGGTGTCCTGATCAATGTCGAGCGGGCGCATATCGACTCGACCGAGGGCTGGATCCTCATTGATATCCCTGATGCCGAGGGTGACCGAATATCGGCCCGCCTCATCGAGCGCGGGGTTGATGTGAAGAAGCTTGAGAAGGCGGTCATCCATGATGAGTACGAATGTGTCGAGTGCGGGGCATGTATCAGCATCTGCCCCCAGGAGGTCTTCTCCTATGATGAGGACTATCATCTCGTCATCACGGATGATCGCTGCATCCTCTGCGGCAGGTGTGTCCCTGCCTGTCCACACCAGGCGCTCTCCATCAGGCAATGATCAGGCGGCATTTTCAGCATCACCAGACGATCACGACCATCCTTGCAGACTGTGAGGAGCATATCGGGGCGGCTCGGGAGGGTATTCTGGATGCACGGCAGGCAGTGGAGGCGGTCTGTGCGACCGATCCCTTCTTCGCCTCGACCTTTGATCCATATGATCCGGGATCTGATCACCCGGTGATCCGCCGTATGGTCGCAGCAGCAGAAGAGGCGGGTGTCGGACCGATGGCTGCGGTTGCGGGAACGATTGCCTGGGCGGGTGTGGAAGCGATGGTTGATGCAGGGGCGGGCTTTGGGGTCGTCGACAATGGAGGGGATATCGCCCTCATCTCTGATCGGGATCTCAGGATCGGCATCTATGCCGGAGAATCCAACCGGAACTCGGCCTTTCTGATACCCCCGCAGACGGAGCCAACCGGTATCTGTACCTCATCGGCATCGGTCGGCCCTTCGATATCGCTCGGATCAGCCGATGCGGTAACCGTCTTTTCAGGGAATGTTTCAGCAGCGGATGCATGGGCAACCTCTCTCTGCAACAGCCTCACACCTGATGATCTCTCATCCTTCTCCCTTCTTGAGGAGACTGGTGTCATCGGAGTGATCGCCGTCTTTGGTGATGTGATAATCCGGTGGGGGACAATTCCTGCACTCGTCTCTGCCCATATTGATCGGAATCTGATTACCTCTACAATGTCATTTTTAAAATAGATACGATCGTTTTTCATTTATATCGATAAATTGGCGTGGGCGACCACTGACCAGTTATGAAGTTATCGTGAATACAATTAATTCAACCAAGACAAAAGAGGGATTGAATGTGCTGGCAGTTCTTGATAAGAATATTTATTTGCGAGGAATCAAAGTTTCTGATGATGAGATCGCCAATATCAACCTGTCACGAGTTGCGTTTCATGGGGATTGGAACTACTCCATCTCGCCCAATATTTGATTAGGTTATTTCTTTACAGATCCTATGCCGATACCCGATCTCCGTCCACCCATACAGGACATCAATTTTTGGCGCGCCCTGCCGCCCCCATGGGCTTACGCTCACCCGCACCAGGCATCACCGCTGTCTATCAAAATCAGACAGGGTTGGACTCATGCTTTTTTCGGCTTCCTGATAGGGACGATAAAAATCCCGATAGAGGGGTGTCATATTCCTCTTCTTTTTCAAGAGAGCTCTCTGGAATCCATATTTCAGATAAAACCCCTCTGAGTTGGGTTTGGAGTCGACTGTGATCATGCGGCACCCTACATACTGCGAGAGCCGCATAGCGATGGCCATCGTCCTCACTAGCATTGCCCGGCCAATACCTCGTCCTTCAAACTCTTCGTGGGTTGCAAGTCGTGCGATCTTCAATGCCGGATAGTGCGGATATGGATATCCATCTTCACCATCATCATCCCCGATCCCTTTTCTAATGATACAATCATTCGTAAGTGTGAAAAAACCGACGATTTGCTCTTCATATGAGACAATCCGCGTGACAGATAGCCTTGCGTCCTGGTTTTTCCTAGCGTCTTCGATCAGGAAATCGGTCAGATCCTGCTCAACGCAGCTGAATGATGAAAGATCAATGTCATCATAGAGAAAAGAGAAAGATAGAGTATCGAAGGGTATTTTACCGTTCAAAGTCGCATCTCGCGGGCCAGAATGGCCGCTTCGCGGATAAGCTCCCGACCATCATCGGTGTCTGTGGGATAGTCCAGATAGTGCTGGAAACGCTCTGCGTCTTCACCCTCCAGAAAAAGTCCAAGTTCTATTGGTTCTGCCATGTTCCACTCTTCCTGATATGATCTTCCTGATCAATATTATATCTCAACCTAATTCAAATAACTTTCTCTCCCGATCAGGTCATCAAACCCCTCTCTCGGCAGTTCACCAGTGAGATCCTTACTCCTCCCTTCCTGGAGATAGGGTGGGTTAGAGGTCTCAGCCGGAATTGATCCTGTGGATTATGCTGATATCTGTCGGCACTTCATGGCGACCCTCACCCATCACAGAGGAGTATATGCAGGAACTCGGATTGAACAAACGACAGGTTGCTGCTATCTCATTCCTGCGTGTTCACGGCACAATCACCAGCGGCAGGTACCAGGAGCTCAATGCTGTTGCCGCAAGGACCGCGGTGAATGATTTAAACGACCTCATCGGGAAGCGCATCATCGAACGGAAGGGTCGATCGCGGCGCGACACCCATTATATTTTGGCTCCAGCTCAGGGAGGAGGTTCCGTGGACGGGAGTGATGTTGCGCGATAAATGCGTGATACCTCCATTCCACCTTTCCCCTCAGGCGAGGTCTCAATGCTCCGTCAGGATACAACAAAACAAGCATAATCGTTTAAATATTCCCTACACAGGTGGTCTTTTTATCAATTTCAACAATTTATTGGATATAAAGCCAATATGTTTGGAATCCCTGTCGTCTATATCGATCCTGCTTATACATCAAAAGACTGTTCAAGATGTGGGCATCGAGGTATTCGTTCAGGAAAGCATTTTAAAAAAGGGATGTAGGGTTACTCTGCATGCTCCTGTGCATACCGGATCGCTTCATGGTGGGCATTACGCCCCCGCATTGAGGTGATCACCTCTTTATCGCACCTGATACCAACCAGCGGTGTCTCCCCCTCCATCATGAAGTAGAGATCAAAGTACTCAATTGTTTCAAGGAAAACACCCCGTACCAGACCGGATGCCGGTTGAAGAAGGAGTCGATCCATGATCAGAACCGACGGCTCCTCGGTAAAGGCATAGAGATAGACCTGGTATGCATTGAGGAAGTCGGAGACGAGCAGTTCTTCCCGTATCTCCGGGTCCAGCCGACTGATGGCCCGGGCGAGCCGATGATCATCTTCATCTGCATATTCGAGGAGCTCATCTGCTATCTCAAAAAGGGAGATCGTTTCCTCCATAAGATATATGCTCACTTTAAACGCCATAATACTGTGTGAGAGAAGAAGACCTCGACTGGACTATCTATCACCGGATCGCCCTTGGCGAAGCGGGAACCATCCCGGAACTTATTGAGATAACCAGACTTGATGAAGGGGTGATCAGGGCATCGATCCAGCGGCTCGTCAGGTACCTTCTCATCAGACAGGAAGGGGAGAATGTCCATCCTATGGGGGTTGAAGAGATGCTCCTCTCCTGCAGGATCCGATATACAGAGGATCTTCCTGTGACAATCGAGAATGGTGTTATAAAAATAAAAAAGCAGGAGTGATCATCATCATTGAAACATATATTCTGAGAATCGGCCACAGGCATGATCGTGATCAGCGTGTGACAACGCATGTCGGCCTGACCGGCCGGGCACTGGGTGCGAAGGGGATGTACCTTGCAGCAGATGATCGCGGGGTCGTCGAGAGCATCAAAAGTGTTGCCAGGCGGTTTGGGGGGGACTATCATATTGAGGATGGTGTTCAGTGGAGGCAGTGTATCCGCGAATTTCAGGAGTCGGGCGGGACCGTTGTTCACCTGACGATGTACGGTCTTCGTATCCAGGATGTCATCGGGGGTATCAGAGCCGCCTCAAAGGTTCTTGTCATCGTTGGGGCAGAGAAGGTGCCGGGCGAGATATACGGACTTGCAGATTATAATGTCGGCGTCACCAACCAGCCTCATTCCGAGATTGCCGGACTTGCTGTCTTCCTCGATCAGCTGTATGAAGGAAAAGAGCTTGAGTGTGAGTTTCCGGATGCCGATATCCGTGTCATTCCGTGCGAACGGGGAAAGAATACGGTGGAGCTGTGAGGGAGATCGTCCTCATCGCCGGGTTTGCCACGCGGCATGTCGTCTCTTCTGCCCGGAGAGCCGGGTACCGCGTCGTCGCAGTCGATCACTTCTGCGATCTCGACTCCGGCTGGTATGTTGATGATTACCTGCGGTTTGAGGAGCTTGCTGATCTCCCGGATGCGATCGAGGAGATACGATCACGAAACAGGATCGATCACCTGGTACTCACCTCGGGTGCGGAAGAGGTTGTCTGCCCGGGAATCTCCCGTGCCGGGACCAGTCCGGAGATCGTATCGCGCTTCATCGACAAGATGAAGACACAGGAGTTCTTTGAGGGGATATCTGTACCCCACCCCTGCCTTGCGGGGCGTGATACCTTTCCTGTTTTTGCCAAGCCGATCACCGGGGCCGGTGGGTGGAGGAATGCCGTCATCTCATCAAGAAAGGAGATGGATGCATGGATTGAGAAGATCGATCTTCCCTACATGACCCAGCAGATCATCGAGGGTACGCCTGCCAGCGTCTCATGCCTCTCAGACGGGAGACGGGCGGTAGCAGTGGCGGCAAACGAACAGATCCTCCGGGGTGATGGCGAGTCGAGCTTCGGTTTTGCCGGGTCGATCACTCCCTGTGATCACCCGCTTGCCGGTGAGATGATGGTTTGTGCCGAAAAGATCGCAGCGGCTACCGGCTGTATCGGCTCCATCGGGGTCGATTTCGTCCTCTCTGATGAAGCGGTTGCGATTGAGGTGAATCCACGGTTCCAGGCAACCCTCGACACTGTTGAATCGGCGACCGGGGTGAACCTTTTCTCCCTTCATATGCAGGCATGTGCCGGCATCCTTCCACAAATGAGACCTGAGCCCCGCCGATATGCGGCGCGGCGCATCCTCTTTGCAGAAGATGACTGTATTGTCCTGCGTGATCTCCGGCGATTCGGATCCTTTATAGCTGATATTCCCCCTATAGGGACCGAATTTTCCAAGGGAGACGCGATTGTCAGCATCTTTGGGTATGGTGGTACACGGGATGCCGCCCTTCGGATGCTGGATAACCATATTAGTATCATAGCACCATATCTTGCGTAATGGAACGAGTGGAAGAACTTCTGCAGAACCCGGCTATTCATGAATTTTTCCTCCGTCTAGTGGGTGACGAGGGGATCCAGCTCATCGCCCGGTTTCCCGAGACCGGTGAGCATAGTGATGAAGCTCTTGCCGAGATCACCGGTATCAACCTCAACTCTGTCAGGCACAGCCTCTATACTCTTTATGAACGCAGGCTGGCTGAGTACCGGAGAGTGAAAGACAATGAGACCGGCTGGCTCACCTATCTCTGGCATCTCAGACTCGATAATCTGGAACCTGTCATTGCTGAGGATCTGGGAACCGTCAGGGAGAGGCTTGAGGCGCGGAGGCGCTATGAGGAGGAGAATGACTTCTACCTCTGCAAGACCTGTGGTGCAATGTATACTTTCAGCGAGGCGTTTCCACACGAGTTCTCCTGTGCCATCTGTGAGGTTCCACTCAGTCATTTTGATAACGAGGTGCTTGTCACAGCACTGAGGCGGAGGCTTGCGGCAATCAATGAATCACTCGGCGACGCCTGATTGCATCTCCGAGGATGCCTGTATCGATCATCTTCTCGGTGCCGGGTGCACGAAGAAGGTGATCGCCCACTCCCGTGCGGTCAGGAGGGTGGTTGATGCATATACCGACGATGAAGCTGTTGTACCCTGCCTTGTCCGGTGCGGGGCGCTACTCCATGATATCGGCAGATCGATGACACATGATCTCGATCATGCAGAGACTGGCGGGGATATCTGCCGGGAGCGCGGGATCCCCGAACCGCTCTCCCGGATCGTTGCATGTCACCTCGGGGCAGGCCAGACAGCTGAAGAGTGCCTTCAGCTTGGACTTATCCCCCGGGATGCCATGCCACAGACTCTTTCTGAGAAGATCGTTGCACACGCAGATAACTGTGTCAGGGGAGCGTCGGAGATCCATATCGAAGAGCGGATGATCAGAATTGCCGATCTTCCTCGTACGAAGCGGAAGAGGACATACCGTCTCGCACTTGAGATGGAACTCTTTCGATCCTGATCAGAGGATCAGTTTCATAACCTGGGGGAGTTTTCGCAGGTCCTCTGCAACCCCGTGTGGAAGCGCTCCGTCAATAATCACCACAAGCTTCGGCTCTTCTGCAAAGACCGGATCGGTCACAAAGAGCTGGCGTATCGGAATATCATATCCTGCCAGGACGTTGACGGCTGATGCAACGATATGCTTGTCTGCGGCATTTTTTGGGATGAGGGTGATAACGGCAAGACCGAGATCCTCGGCGACCCGTGAGAGATCCGGTGTCACCCGGATATGACAGAAGACGCGGCGAAGGTTCTCATTTTCAAGGATGCTGTGGGCGGTAGTATCGACGACCCGGCGATCGACCCCGATTACTCGCGCGACCTGTGTCGCTGGCATCTCAATTCCGTTTGCGGTGATCCTGCCTGCACTATTGACACCAAACCCGTTTTCAAGGAGAAATCCGACAACTCTTCGTTGTGAAGGCGAATCTGCGAAGATTTCAACGATCTCAGACCACATAGACAGGAGATGATTGGTGCCATGAGAGAAAAAGGATCTTCTTTACGATGGGGTGAGGCAGAGGCGAATCGATAGGGTTTTTAAGGGGTGTAGCATATGTTATTAGGTCAAACAGTGCGAGGGTTGCCGAGCCAGGTCAAAGGCGATAGGTTGAGGGCCTATTCTCGTAGGGGTTCGCCGGTTCGAATCCGGTCCCTCGCATTACTTTTCTTTTACATTCCAGGATAGATTCTTCTTCATTTCCTCGTTGCATACGATCCAGTTGATTATCTCATCACAGGTGGTTGTATTGATAGCTTGCATTCCGATTGCATCTGGATGGATAGGTGACATTTATTCTATCCCACACCCAATATATCAAATATCGTTGGATGTTTTTGCATGCTGGTCAAGTTTGATATCTACAATGATGGAGATTTCTGGTGCGCACGTGGCATCAGGGTCGATATATTTACACAGGGCAGAACACTTGATGAACTGATGGAGAATATCCGTGAAGCAGTTGGTCTGCATTATGAAGAGTCTATCGATGCCGGAGAGCAGATTACGATTGTCTCCCTCACTGAATTTCAGGTTGGTTCTGTTACCAAGATCTCCGGTTGTTAGCGGTCAGGATCTCCTGAAGGTGCTTGGATCCCTTGGTTATGTGGTCCTGCGGCAGCGTGGCAGCCACGTGCAGATGGCGAAGGTTACCGGTGCCGGGGAGCACACAATAACGGTACCTCTCCATAATGAAATAGCCAGGGGCACTTTGAATGATATTCTTGGAAAAGTTTCGCAATGGAATGGCATTCCAAAAGAAGACCTTTTAGAACTGCTACGATAGGCTCTTTGTCTTCTCATGCTATGGTTCGTGTTCCTGAATCGTGAAAATTCGGAATCGAAAGTTATTCAATTACACGCTTGTGGGAACGAAGGAATCTTTTTTTATTACCACGTCCAGATCCTCATCCATGCGATTAATAATCGAGGTGGAGGGAGCCCCCCAGAAGGTTCTGGGTCTCCGAAGAACAGGATCATACGACGAGATCGGACCGATGATCAAAGAGATCGCCTCCTACATCCAGGAGAAAGGGATAACTCCCCTTGGACCGCCTGCCTACATCTGCCATGAGATGACACTGGAAGCGGTTCAGGCAGCGGCAGGGACGGGATCAGCGGATATTGAGGTGGTATTCCCGGTTGACGATGGGATCGAAGGGATGGGGGATATTCAGGCCTATGAACTACCGGGTGGACGGATGGTCCGGATCATTCATATGGGGGCATACCGGGACTCGGGAGAGACTTATACCGAACTCTACAATTGGCTTGCCGAAAACAATCTCTCGGTCAACGGCCCCATCCGGGAAGTCTATATGAACGATCCTGAAACGACCGAGGAGGATCTCCTCGTCACCTGGATCTATGCTCCTGTCGGATGATAGGTACCCTCTCTGAAGAGCGGATTGCCACAGGCTCTCTTCTTCCCCCCTATATCCGGCTCAGTCATCCTGGATCCTGAAAACTACGATTTTTTCCGCAGTTTTCCATATCTATATCTTCTTCTGTGTCTGAAATACAATCTCAGGAGAAAGAGAATGAACCGACATATCATTGGAGCTCTGCTGGTCGGTGGGCTGATCGTCGCCCTGTTCATCGGAGCCGGATTGTACAATGATCCTGCATCAGAATCAGCCGACGGGCCGATCCCATTCGCCTCAGCAGACGAGGTCCGGGAGTTTCTGCATACCGCGGAATGGGAGTCTGCGACTGGCTGGAATGATGGCCTCCGCATCTTTCCAGGAGCAATGACAAAAGATGCGGTAGCCATCGCGCCCCCAATGCCATCTCCCCAATCCATAGGGGGGACCGGCGCCAGCCCTGAATATTCCACGACGAATATCCAGGTTGAAGGGGTGGATGAGGCAGACTTTGTCAAGAATGATGGCCGCCACATCTATATCATCGCCGGGGGGAGGTTCATCATCGTTGATGCATATCCCCCGGAGAATGCGCGTATCATCTCAAACACGACACTCTCCGGCACCCCTCGTGAGATGTACCTTGCCGGATCATCCATTGCGATCATCTCAGAGATTACCGAGGAGTCTTTTGTGACGGTTGAAGGGAGTGCAGCCCCGGTCCCGGTCTATAGGCAGGTGACGGCCGTTGCAGTCTATGACTGTGCAGACCGGAGCAGGCCACACCTCATCCGGGAAGTCTCCGCTTCCGGGTCATATACCTCCTCCCGGATGACCGATGGCGTCATCTATCTCGTCTCGCAGGAGTACCCGCAGAGGCGTGGGCCGGATATCCCACTTCCGATCGTCAGGGATGGGGATCGAATATATGATCCTGAGATCTGGAGGTTCGATGACCTCCCCGGCCCGTTCGTCTTCCAGACGATCACCGCATTGAGGCCAACCGCGACTGCCGCAGTCAGATCAGAGAGCTATCTTGTCGGGTATGGGACCACAATCTATGCCACACAGGAGAACCTGTATATCACCTACACCCATTATGGAGGCCAGCCATATGGGACGACAGGCCCATCCACGATCATCCACAGGTTTGAGCTCAGGAAGGGTGATCCAATCTGGCGGCAGACGATGAGTGTTCCGGGGATGATGCTCAACCAGTTCTCGATGGATGAGTACAGGGATCACCTCCGGGTTGCAACCACTGTGGAAGAGTATGGCCGGGAAGGCACACAGACCTCCTCCCGGATCACCATCTTCGATCGTTCCGGGATAGTCACCGGCGAGATTACCGGGATCGCCCCGACAGAGCGGATCTTTGCCGCACGGTTCATCGGTGATCGCTGTTATCTTGTCACCTTCCGGCAGATCGATCCCTTCTTCGTGATCGATCTCTCAAACCCGAAGAACCCGGCAATTCTTGGCGAACTGAAGATACCCGGATATTCAGATTACCTCCACCCATATGATGCCAATCATATCATCGGAATCGGAAAGGACACAAAGGAGACCGCATGGGGAGGGTTTGCCACCACCGGTGTGAAGATCGCCCTCTTTGATGTCTCGGATGTAACAAAGCCGGATCTGTTGGATTCAATCACCCTTGGTGGAGAGGGGAGCGACTCAGAGGTGCTTCGTGATCACAAGGCCTTCTACTTCAACAGAAAGATCGGGTTGATGGCTCTTCCAATCACCGTTGCAGATGGGTATGGCAGGGAGTATGTCTGGCAGGGGACCTATCTCTATACCATCTCTGCGGAATCCGGGTTCACCCTTCATGGAACGATCCCCCAGTATGCTGGCGATGCACCCCCGGAACCCGGCTACTGGCCAACCGCTGTCAGGCGTTCCCTCTCGATAGGCGACACCATTGCGACGGTCTCTGACACAAGCATCGTCCTGACCGATCTCAGGGACACAAAGAAGCGATATGCAGAGATTCTTCTCCCGGCAGGGGACCGGTGGGGATATGGCTCATGGCACCCCCCGCTTCCTGCATTCTGATTCCCCACCCATTTTTCCACCTCATGTAGCTCAATCTCTGCGGTCTTTATGTCTTTGTTGTCATAATCACAACAAATAATCTATCCGATTGGAGCCCTACCATCTAACGAGGAATCGTGGCATTCCTCCCACGACTGAAGTCATCGGCTTCCTGCCTGTAAGATTGTGAAGCCCCTCTTTATCTATCTGTCAGATACCATTAATGCCAGGCCCGCTCTTGTCGCAGGTCTCTTCGTTGCATTGATCCTGCTTGCCTTCTACGGAACCGGCCTCCTTCGTCTTCATCTACCGCAAGGTGAAGCTTGCACTCATACCCCCTGTCCCATCATCATGATAGTCGGCTCAAACGGCCTGATCAAGTACACCCTTCATATCGACTATACCCCGCTCACAGCGACCCTGGGATCACAGGCGATCGGGATCGCCTGTAAATATACCATCCTGATCATGGAACGGTTCCATGAGGAGCTGGATACAGGTCGCCCTCTCTATGATGCCATCAACACAAGTGTCTCCCAGATCGGATCGGCGATCAGCGTCTCTGGGTTTTCAACCCCCCTTCTCTCAGGTTTTGACATCATCAGCAACTTCGGGATGGTCACTGTCATCACCGTCGGCTTCTCCCTCATCGGTGCGATCATCGTGATGCCCGCAGTGCTTGCTTGCCATCGGAAACAGGTATGCAATAGCCAGATAACACCCATCTTTTTTACTTCTTCTTCCACACCAGTACTGAATGAATCCTGACTGTATGCGTGAAGCGATACGTTGCGCCCATGAGGGAATCCACCATGGCCAGACCCCTTTTGGTGCCTGCATCGAATGCAATGGCCGGATCGTTGCCTCTGCCCATAACCTGGTCTTCGCAGGAACCGACAGTACGGCACATGCCGAGATTGTCGCCATCAGGGAGGCACAGGAGAAGCTTGGCAGAATCGATCTCTCCAACTGCACCATGTATGCAACAACCGAGCCATGTCCGATGTGCTTTGCCGCATGCCACTGGGCAAGGATCAGTAGGATCATCTATGGCACCTCAATAGAGGATGTCCGGGTTCTCGGCTTTTCTGAGATGACCCTCTCAAATATCAGCATGCAGAAGCTTGGAGGAAGCCGGATGGAGATCGTCGGGGGATATCTCCTTGAAGAAAATCAAGCCCTTCTCCGCGAATGGGAAGAGATGCCGGATCGGAAGGTTTACTGAGTTCGTGGGGGAAGGCTGCACCGGCACTGCCCTATTGTGAGTGCGACGGTGATGGTGAGGATAGCAGGGAAGAAGAAGGCCATGGTGAACGTGCCAAACTCGGCAATAAACCCTGCAAAGAAGGGGAGGAGTGCAAGCCCGCCATAGGTCGAGGTGTTTAGGATCCCCATCATGATCCCCTGGGGCGCTCCTGTACCGGCAAGGAACGTCATCTGCGCGATGATGGCAAATCCAGCAAACGCCCCCATGATCGGGAATCCCAGGGGTGTGATGAGGCAGAGGAGAGCTGCAGACCCGACACCAACTGCAGCAATACGTATTGTGATGATCGGTTCAAGCCTGAAGTGGGAGACGATCAGGACCGATACCATCGTTGCCAGATTCATGCTTGCAATATACACTCCGGTGAGGAATGGATTGTGGCCCCCAAACTCAGGATAGAGTGAGGTGAGTGCGCCTGTTGTTCCAACGATGATGATTGCCGAATACCAGAGCCACCGGTATTCTGTCAGATAGAAGGGGACATTTGAGGGAGCGGCCTTCTTTCCGACCTCTTTGTCCATCCGGATAGCCAGGATGAAGACGATCCCTGAGAGGATAGTGAAGACTACGAGACCGGCCCGGGGGTCGCTAAGGAAGGATACAATCCATCCTGTTCCGGCAAGACCTGCGAGAAGGCCGGCGTTCAATGCAGCCATGAAGTATCCGGCGAGCCGGCTATGATCGGGCTTGGCATTCAATAGCGACATCGCCGATGCAATGAAGAGGCCTGCACCGATTCCCTCGATAAAACGGGCAAGGATGATCAGCAGGGGGGAACCGACAAAGATCAGGACCATCCCTGAGAGGAGGGTGATCAGCATCCCGGTCTGAATAAGCGGTGTCGGTCCGATCCTGTCACTTGCATATCCTGCAGGAAAGACAGTAATAAGGGCTCCAAAAAAGTAGGCCGAGAAGATGATCCCCTGTAAAACCGACCCCTCCCCAAACGACGGAAGTACCGGCACCACCGCATTGGATAGTGCCATTATGGTGAATATCCCTATGATTGGGGGGAGGCGGTTCTTCATTAATCTGAATGGGGCTTCGTGATGCTTTATACCATTCTATACGTCTCGAGGTTCATCGGTGAGTGGGTCTGGATATGGAATTTTTTATAGATTGAACTGGCGAGATCAAGCGTCTTACTCTCCTCGCCATGAATACAGAAGATCTTCTCAGGCTTCGGCTGCATGTGGCTGACATAACTCATCAGCTGCCTCCGGTCAGAGTGGCCTGAGAACCCTTCCACCGTCGTTACTTCAAGGTTGATGGTGATACTCCCCTTTGAACCATAGGGGATCTCACGCCATCCCTTCTGGATTCGACGGCCGAGTGTCCCATCTGCCTGATATCCGACGAATACGAGGGTATTACGCTCGTCTGCCGCAAGGTTCTGAAGATATTCTATCACGGGACCTCCATTCATCATTCCTGATGTTGTGATGATGACCGATGGTTCACCATTAATCACCGCTTCACGCTTATCGCTTGAATCCACCTGTTCAAAACACTCGGAGAGGAACGGGTTCAATCCCTCCCGGAAGATCTGGTTTCTGAGATCTGAGTTAAGGTATTCAGGATAGGTCGTGTGGATGGCCGTCGCCTCTTTGATCATCCCGTCAAGATAGACTTTGATCTGCGGAAGATCACCCTTTCTGATCCCCTCTTCGAGTGCAAGCATGACCTCCTGCGATCTGCCGACGGCAAATGCCGGGATGATGACCTTGCCACCACGTTCAATCGCCCGTTTGATCACATCATAGAGCCGCGACTCGGCTTCTTTTCTCGATGGTGTCGCATCCTGTGATGCACCATATGTGCTCTCCATGAAGATCGCCTCGAGTCTGGGGAAATGAGCGTTTGCAGGGTTGAACAGGCGGCTCTTTCCATAATTGAAGTCACCGGTAAAGGCGATATTATACAGTCCGTCACCGACATGGAAGTGTGCGATGGCTGATCCAAGGATGTGGCCTGCATTATGGAAGGTCAGTTTGATATCGGGGGCGATGTCCGTTACCGAGCCATAGTTTAGGGTTATTGAATGTTTGACGTACTGCTTTACCTCATTTGAGGTGTAGGGGGCAGGGCGATCCTCTTTCCTGATGACCTCAAGATAATCGAGCTGGAGCATCGATGAGAGATCCCGTGTCGGAGGGGTGGCATAGATCGGGCCTGTGAACCCGTACCGGAAGAGGAGGGGGATGAGGGCGCAGTGATCAAGGTGGGCGTGGGTCAGAACGACGGCATCAAGGTTTGTGAGGGGGTGAATCTCAGGGACGCCAAGGTATGGTGTTGCCCCATTGGTAGCGCCCGGTTTTTCTCCGCAGTCGATAAGAATTCTGCTCTCCGGGGTCGAAAGAAGGAATGCTGCCCTACCAACCTCCCTGCAACAGCCAAGGGTTGTGACCCTGACCCACTGATCCTTTGCCAGGATATCACGATGGATACGTCTGCCACTGGCACGGAGGAACTCTTTGCGCTCATCGCGTATCGCCCGGAGATATGTCCGGATCTGTTTTACCGTTGAGCTCTCAATCGGGGGTGTCCGGACAACCTTGGGGGTCCATCCGATACTCTTTGTGATATCACGGAGTGTCGCACCGTTTTTCCCGATGACAACACCCGGCTTTTCGGCTTCGATCAGGACCTCCCCGGTATCAGGGTCAAAAAAGATATCGGTAATACCTGCATTCTCCGGAACGATCTCCTTGATATCGTCATATGCCCGTTCCGGATCCTCAAGAACTGTGGGACGGACGACGATCCGTTTCCTCAGGTCCCGGGCAAGAACACGGATGAGATCCGCCTGATCAGCAAACTGTTTGGGATCATCGGTATAGATGACCAGTTCAGGCCCTTCAAATTCGACATCAGAGACCGTTATACCTGCAGGTACCTTACGGTTGATAAGCTCTTTCAGCTCTTTGAGTCTGTCCTCAATCAACATGGAATCTTCCTAAAAAAGTTTGTAAAAAAAAATCAGTTGCGGAGGGAGGCTGCTATCTGATCAAGTTGTGAATCATCCAGCACCTCAAACTTCTCCTTTGTAATAACAGCGAGTTGGAACCCTTCTCCGGATCCGGCATCGCGCCGCATTGCGGATTTAAGGGATCGGACTGCAAGCTCAATCGCCTCACTCTCGGTCATGCCTGACGCATATCTGTCTTCAAGCACTCCAAAAGCCATCGGGGATCCTGACCCTGTTGCGACAAAATCATCTTCGCGGGTTGCACCGCCCATCGCATCAACCGAGTAGACTGAGGGGCCACTCTCATCGATTCCGCCGACGAGGAGCTGAACATAATACGGGAAGTACCTGTTCTGGTTGAGATAGTTTGAGAGGAGGGTTGCGGATGCTCCGACAGTTATCCCACGCCCTCTCCGAATCTCAAAGAGGTTGCTTTCAACACTCATCAGTCGTGCCAGCTGCTGAGCGTCACCGACACCCCCGGCTGTTGTCATTCCGATGGCATCGGTGATCTTATAGATCTTCTTCGCGTTTTTACTAGCGATCATATATCCCATGGTCGCTCGTTTCTCTGTCGCAAGGACGACACCTTCTGAGAAGACGATCCCTATGGTCGTCGTCCCATGCATAATCTCCTGTGGCTGTTGCATCATGTATATGCCCCCAAAAATCAGAACGCAAAAAATGTTTGGCGTTGTTCCTTATTTGGTGATTACTTAAGATAAATATTTTTATTGTGGTTTGTTATTGAGCAGGACCTTGATCAGGTCGCGATCAAAGAGCATGGAGACAAGCCTCTTGTCACCGTTGACGACAGGGAGCTGGTCAACTCTGCCTCTCTTCATCTTCAGTGCACATTCACTCACCCCGGCATTCACCGGAACAGCAATCACCTTCTTTATCATTGCAAGCTTGACAGGTTTATCTGGCAGTTGAATACGTGAGATCCCATAGGAGATGACATGCATATCGCGGATGCTTTCCCAGGTCCATTCGTCATCATCGGTTCCATTCGAGAAGTCACTGACCTCGATATCATCTTCGATGCAGGAGCATCTGATGAGATCACGCTCGGTGATGATACCATCAAGCTTATTTTCCGAGTCAAGAATCGGGATGGCATCAGCATGCCCGATCTCCATAATCCGGCCGACAACCGTAAGGGGTGTCTCATTCCAGAGTGCAAATGTCTTTGAGACAAAATGCTGCCGGATCTCATCGGTAATTTTGAGCTGTGCAACGGCACCAACGAGATCGGCGACACTGATGAGGCCAATGAGTTTTCCATCCTCAACGACAGGAAGACGGCGGATATTTTTGTTTATGATAATATCCGCTGCTTCCCTGAGGGTTGCCTCCGGTGAGATTGTGATTGGATCATGACTCATCAGGAGTGCGATCTGCGATTCATGAGGATTTCTAAGGAGATCTTTCCGGGTAATGATCCCGATGAGTTTGCCATCCTTCATTACAGGGACACCACTGATTCCGGTCCTCTTGAGGATCTTCAGGATCTCATCCCGATTTGCCGGTGTGTCAGCAGTGACCACATTCCTGGTCATATAGTCACGAACAAGCATCACGCTTATACTCTCACCACCATGGTGGAAATCGTGCTGTATTTGACCACATGAGCTGAGACGCTTCCAATTAAGAGGCGATCAATCTGGGATTTGCCACGTGACCCAACAATGATCAGATCCACCCCTTCTGCCTCTGCGGTATTTATGATCTCGTTGCCTGCATGACCGGAGAGAAGGTGCTTTTTCAGGGATATACCTGCATCCTGCGCTTTCTTCTCTGCAGTATCAAGGAGTCTCTCTCCTTCCTGTTCAAGGAGGCTATAGATGACTTCCCAGGTGTTATCCATCGGTACCGACGAGATGAGGCCGGTCTCTATGATATACACAGCATGAAGTTCCGCCTTCCATCCGCGGGCCATATCGATGGCCTGCTCAAGGACGTTCATGCTGATCTCTGAGCCATCTATGGCGACCAGTAGCTTGTGAAACATGGTATCACCAAAATAAGTTCTTGTATATTTGGTACTGATCAATTAAAAAAGAATCCTCTCAGGATGGTCAGATCCCCCGCGTGTAACGATCGTCCGACAGGGATCATGTGAGTATCTGAGGTTCGATTGTTCAGCATCAATCATAATGATCGGGGTCTTCTGCCCTTCAGAAATGCGATACATGGATCCTGATAGCGTGGATCCGGCAATCCCCATCTTCAGGATGTCCCGCGCAGAAACTGAGGTGATCACAGAGAGAAATGCCATCTCGCGCCAGAGGTCCGGCTGGATAAACATTGCATTATCCGTCCCAAGGAAGACTGTGCATCCAAGCTCAATCATCCTCGCAACGGGAGGTGCGGCGGCAGAATGTGTCACACCAAGTACCCAGTTTGAGCGTGGACAGATGGCAATCGGAATCCCTCTGTCCGCACACTCCCGGAGATCACGATCCCTTGCATGAGTGCAATGGATGAGAAGATCAGGATCGCAGGAGAGCGCCCCTTCAATATCATGATGGTCCCGCTCACCTGCATGGATGGCAATCAGCATCCCCTTTCTCCGCGCCTCGTCTATCTGCCTCTCATAATCCCGGATATCACGGACACTGCTTATACCAAGACCGTCTGCATGCACCTCTCCTCCATCCCGTCCCAGTATGAGGGGGCGGATCCCAAGACCGGCTGCCGCCTCCTTCAGGGCACTGACACCGGGATGACCTCCCTCACGGAAGTCGGCAAAACCTGCTGTTCCGGTTCGCTCCATATATTCCATCGTCGAACGCATAGCTGCTGTGAGTGTTCTCTGATCGGTTGCCCGGAGGATACGGTGCTTGAGGCCATCAGGAGGTGCGACGATTGATGCCAGATCACCGGTTATGGGTGTGTCCATTGCGACGGTATCACCGATATGTGTGTGTGCATTGAAGAGGCCCGGCAGTATGAAACTGCAGGGCGCGGCCCTGATCTCTTCGATGGATCGGATGGTCCCGTGTTCAAGATATATGCGAACATGCAGGGGATGCAGGTCATCGTCAAGAAATGCAAGCCCTTCAAGGGAGCGTTCAGACTCCATAGCTATCCATTGACCGCCCTTTTATATATAGGCAATGAGAAACCATTGAGCATGGCAAAGAAGAAAGGCGGGAGAATGATTTCATCAGCAGGTCTTGTTACATACTATGACAGCGAAGACCGACGAGCCATCACCATTAATCCAAAGACCGTTTTTGCGGCAACGATTGGAATTGCAGTATTCATTTATATCTTAAACCTCCTATACTAACCTGTTTTCCCGGCATTCTCTCAATGCCTCCCGAATGAGATCTTCTTTTTCCTTAAAGTAGAGCATATCATGCCCCTTCCAGACTTCCATATTTCTGAAGATGACAGCAGGTACTCCCTTATTGCTCTCTCCCATCATGAAGTTTGCAAATCCGGCTATCTCATCGACGACCGCCTCTTCCGTGATGAGCAGTTCATGGCCGAAGAGATCATGATCTCCACGAAAGTCACGTATTGCTGTCATACCACTCCATCCGATGGCATGGCCGGTCTGGCCCCGTCGGAATGCCCTGCCACAGGTGTCGGTAAGGATGACACGTACATTGATGCCGGTATCTGCCAGGATCTCCTCTCTCAGTGATGAGGCAGCTGCCATGGGATCCTCTGGCAGAAGGATGATGATCCCATCTTCGACATTACTATGGTCAACACCGGCCCGTACCCCGATATGGCCTGAGCGAAGCAGGGAGAGGATAAATGGTGCGTCGATGATGATCTCCTCGGATGCATCAAGTACTGCCTGCACAAATGCAGGATCTTCATGCGTATTCCCGGCGATCCTGATGGCCTCTTCTGTTGGCGTGATGGTTGAGAGATGCCGTATATTACCAACCGACTTTGAATAGACAGAACTTGCAACACAGAGTATGTCCCCATCCTTAAATCGGATCTTTTCGGCGATGAGCTGCGCCAGGTTATCCCCCGGCTGGATAATGGGGAGGCCCTCCACCCCGATGACTTCGACTGACATCTGAGATCTTCTGTTCTGTGTTGATCCAGATTAAGATTTGTACTTGAGTCCATCAACATGGAAAAGAAAAGAGAAAATTTTAGTGGCTCAAACCTTGAAAATAAAGCAGTATTGGTATTTCTCCAGTTTCGGGAAACACCCTGAGTCATCATTAGAGATGCTGGTCTTGTCCCTTTCCGATACCTTTATCACCAAATCCGCAGACAACGGCATACGCATGTACCATGTCATCCGGTGTCCGGGGTGCCGGTCATTTACCTATATTGATCATCTTCAGCGTTGGCGGCTCTGCCCGGTCTGTGGCGAGATCATCAGCGGAGCACGAGCGCCGGTCTATCTTGAGGTGGAGAGCTATGAAGAGGCTGAGGATATCATCGGCAGGCTTGAAGAGTACCTGAAAAGGGCGAGCCGGGATGAACTCACCGATGAGGAGATCGCCCGCCTTCGCACCACCTATGCCCGATGGGTGAAGGCGCACATTCCAACCTGAACTCAGCTCAGATACCCGTATCTGGCAACATAAAGATCGCCATGGCCCCGGTTGGCGACATCTCCTCTGAAATGGTGGAGCTGGAGTCCGTCCCGATCAACACAGCCGATCCGCTCGAAGGTTGGGATCATCTCATCTGCATATCCATAGACATAGCATGTACCAGCAGACATATTCGCGCATACCCGGCTGCAGTCCCCCAGAATGATCACCGTGCCTCCTTTCATCTCAGCACACGGGTAATCACCGGTATTCCCACGGATGATCACCTCACCACCGGCGATATGCTCGCATGCAAAGTCTCCGACCGATCCGACAACCTCGATCGATCCGCCCCTCATCCCCTTGCGGCCGCCACGGTATCCGGCACCACAATAATCTCCCGCATCTCCATGGCAGATGATCTCGCCCCCCTTCATCTCACGGCCGAGCCACCCGTCAGCAGATCCCAGGATCTCGATACTCCCACCTGACATAAAATTGCCACAATGCATCCCGATGTCACCCTCGATGGTGATCGAACCGGCGGTCATCATCTCACCGACCCGTTTGAAGCGTGCGGAGTCACCCCGTATCTCGATAGCAACCTCCGCAGCCGAGGAGGCCTCTCCTTCAATATGGATATCCGCAATCCCATCAAGACGCATATGTCTGTTTCCGACAGCGATGATGATCTCTTCTCCTGAGAAGAAGGCGTCGGGTGTTATCATCTCGGCTTCGACCGGGATCAGCGGGTTATCCCTGTCCCAGAGGGTTATCGTCACTTTCATGATCTAATTAGGCAGGAAACTCACGACTTTAGTCGTGAGAGGAATGCCGATTGCCTAGTGTCGGCATAGTGTGTTGTTCTCCAAGCTATTCTGGTCAGGATTGTGCAGTCTGTTGGTTTTGCAGACTGGGTTAATCGTTTTCCTGTTTTGAAATGGTGTAATGAGAGCCGTTCTTTCAGGTTTCCTCCAATGTACGATAAACCGTGTTTGAAATGGTTGACTAATGTTCCACGGATTAGGTTCAGAGAGATCGTTCCTCCATAAGGTTTTCTGATCCCTCCTGTTTCGGGTTGGAGTCGGTGGAGTTGACGACGATGGAACCTGATCGGAGTCCAATAGAATAAACCTCGTTCTGTTGGTTGTTTGGCTCCGGAAACGTCTGCTGCCATGACCCAGGCATCTACTGCATGAGAGGAGAAGACAGGTTTGTTCTTCTGAGAGGTCTTTCTGAGGTTGAATCGATCCCGGAGATCTTTGGTTTCGTATCCGGTACGAAGATGGAGATCGAGGTTGAGAGATCGGATTGTACGGTAAAACCATTTTTTACCTACTTCTAAAGGAGAGAAGGTGGAGTTCCATCGTTTGCAGTTCTTTTTGGTTACTGCGGCAATATCTTCGACAACAACATTCGTTATCGGGATGATCTTCTGAAGTTGAGTCAGGATACGAAGTTTGGCGTTCCATCGTGCAAAAGTGCTTGGTGGGATGAATGATCTGTTTTTAAGACGATTTCTGAATCGTGCTGGTCGTCGCCAACAATTACGGAATCTTCTGGATCTTCGCATTGTTCGACGGGTTTCAACCGCCTTTTTGACATGCTTTGGTGTTTCAGACATACCGTTCAGAACGGTTTCTTGTGTACCAACAATAGACCAACCTTCAAAGGAACTACCCGGATCAATACCGATGACGAGAGGTTGGTTGTCTGGATTGACCTGATAGGTTAAGATGATGCAGAATATACCGAGTTTGTTCCAATAGGGTCTGGCTTTACCTTGTTTCAGTAAGAGCCGGGCTCTTGTCGGTGTTGTCGGCATGAGAGGTGTTTTGTTGATATCTAATACAGGGATTCGCATGAGGTATTACCTCCTCCCGGTTAAACCGGGGTGAAATGTCTCTTCGGAGTGGCAAGACAGGCGTAGCATCTGAAAAGATACATCGGATTCGGCGTGTCCGGAAGAGGGCAGAACTAGAGAAACATTCTGCCGTTCTTGTAGCCCGTAATGCTGCTGCATATCTGAGTATGCCTCCTAGTCTAACCGTTTAGTCTCGCGTAGCCGTTTGCAAGCCCCTGACTTTAGTCATGGGTGGTTGACAGATCCGTCTCCGTCCTGATGCAGTAGTTCCTGTGCAGGTACTCCTCCTGAACCGGATAATTACTCATTCTGATGCTATAGTAGCGCTCGAAATGTTCTTTGAACCGCTCATCGTGTGTCATATCATATTCAGAAGGAACATTTGGCTTCACCCAGAATGTGGTATTCTCACCATGAACCAAAGCATCACCCCTGCGGGAGACAACCCGGCCCCGCTTGATCGTATATTCGGTCTGTGAAAAGCCTTTGATGACCTCCTCATATTGTTGAGCCGGGTCAATATCATCAACCCTGATCGGGTAGACGGCGATATCGGCTTCAGCACCTGGAAGAAGATACCCCTTGCCGACACCGGTGATCCCCAGTGCTCGTGCCTGGCCGGCACGCGTCATCACCGCGATATCATGCCAGGTAAGTTCACGGTCGATTGCCGGAAGAGGAACCCTCTTGCCGGTGTCCTGGTGGACAGTTGCAAATTCAGCATCCCGATATTTTTTGCTCATCAGAAGTGCTATCACCTCAGGGTATTTGACGAACGGTGCACCATTTGGATTATCCGTTGCCAGGAGGCATTGCCATGGATTCTCAACAAGGAGGGCCAGTTCAAGGCCGATCGCCCACATGATGCTATTGACAAGGTTCTTCTTCCGGTAATTAACAGGAATGATCCCGGATCCGGTTTCAAGCTCGACATCATGGTTGCTCCACTTGTCATGGTGGAGTCGGTAGAGGTTAAACTCCATCGGCCCGTCTGCCGTCATCGTCGTCGTCCTGCCAAACATCACCTGACCCATATCGATGACGATCTGGGGGCGCATATTCACCTTTTGAGCAATCGGCTCGCTCTTTGAACAGAAGTCAGACCATCCGCTTCCACCATAGGAGTGGAACTGGACATGGGTTGCATACAGTGTCTGCCGGGTATCATTCAGATCAGGAACGATATCGAAGGTACCGAGAGTGCATGTGTAGTTGCCTGGTGTTCCCAGATTGTTACAATGGAGGTGGACCGAATGGGGGAGGTGGAGCAGTTCGTTCGCCTCGATTGCGGATCTGATGATCTCCGTCGGGGTGATATCGAACCGTGGCATCGTCTGATTGATGCATGAGACGTTCTTTCCAAAGCCCCATGCCTCGGTTCCTCCGGGATTGGTAAGCTTAACGGCAAACCCTTTCACTGCAGAGATTGTCCAGGCGATGATAGCCGCCGCCCGCTTGATATCCCCTTCTTCAATTGCACCAAGCATCCCCCAGTTCCCGTCAAAGAGGACATTTGCAAATGAGTCCTGAAGCGGGGTGAAGGCAAACTCCTCATGGGTATGTCTTGCCTCAAGTGGTGCCATTGCCCCTTCAACAAGACTGGTATAGCCAAGAGCACTATACTTGTAGCTGTTTCCATATGTCGTTGGAACACTGTACCCGGAGGTGACGTGCATCGCCCCTTTCTTCGGGGTCCTCCCTGCACGCATATCTTCAGGACTCATGTATCTCCCGAAGTTTACCTTCGTCCCGGATGTGTGGGTATGAGAATCGATACCGCCTGGGAGCGTGAGAAACCCTTCTGCATCGATCACGTCTGCCTTATCAGATACATACTCCACGATCCTCCCGCCATCCATTGCAATATCCATCATCTCGCCATTGATGCCTGATATCGGATCGATGACCCAGGCATTCTTCAGAAGAATCTCACCCATTTCCATTCAACTCCCTGACTCGCTCGCAGATTCTATCGAGAATCTGCTTATCGGTTGGAAATTCCGTCTCCACAACTTTCTTCATCCGGATTGGAACACCATCCATCCGATATGCGGTTCCAGCAACCTCAATTCCGGTGATCGCAACGGGGATCTGCACTTGGCAGAGTGCTGTCGTTGGATTAACACAGGGATCGATCTGAATGGTCGGTATTGCTGCCATATGTTCAATACAGGTTTTTGGGAAATGTGCACCAGGATCACTTGCCACAACAAGGCATGCATCAGGCTCTTTTCTGGCCAGTACATCGATGACGGTCGTCTCACCGGGATTATAAAAGGCGATCCCGCGTGAGAAGTCTACGGCAAACGGATATCCTGCCATCCAGGTGAGGACTTCATTGAAGCCATAGACATTGTAATGGCCACGCATTGCACTGATCGTAAACTTCGTCTTCCGGTTCAGTTCAGAGACGAGCTCGATCGCATTTCTGATATTCTTATACTTCCCCCGGGTCATGGAAACGCCAAGGCCGAAGAAGACAGCTCCATAGCGGGCTTTCTGGCAGAGATCAACGACCCGTTGCAACTGCTCCTTCTTGACGCCTGCGACTGTTGCCGGCACTACATCCCCTCGGCCGCGTACCATCGCACGGAGTGCTGAGAGAATGAGATAATCCCCTCCCGGCTTCACCTGGATGAACTCATCGGCAATCTTCGCCGTCTCGGACTCCCTGACATCGACGACGACGACTTTTCTGTCACTGACGGTATTTTCAAAGAAGTACCCGTCTGCATAGGTTGTATAGCGACTCAGATGACGGGGATGCGCCTCGATCGGATTACATCCCCAATAGATGACGAGATCTGCCCGGTTCTTGACCTGACCAAGTGTGCAGCCTGGATGGCCCACCTCCTGGATCGCAAGGATGGAAGGATTATGGCATACTGAGGTGGTGCTGTCGATGAGGGCGCCAAGCTCTTCGGCAAGATGAACTGCAGTCACCTGTGCCTCATTATAGGTTCCGCTCCAACCATAGAGGAGTGGACGGGTCGCTCCCGAAAGAATACGGGCAGTCTCCTCAATTGCCTCATCAAAGCTTACCTCTACCCATTTCCCCTCTTTTCTCATAATCGGGTGCTTCAGGCGCTGTTTTGAAAGGTACTTAGCATTACCAAGCACACAGCAGTTCTCAACACCGACAATACGATTGTTCTTAATCGTCAGGGTGATATCATCACAGAGACAACCGCAGAACGGGCATGGCACATCCTCAATTATCATAACGCAGCCCTCCTATTTCTTCCATAAGATCCCATACCGTCATGACAGGATCGTCTGTTGGCTCAATCTCGACCGGGATTGCCTTATAATCAGGCATCCCTGTTCCATGGCTGTACCCGCCGGTGATGGCATTTGCATATGGTCCAAGTGCAATAAAGACACATCCCTCCCGTAAAGTTTCAGTCTCTTCGGTTCTCAGGACGACTGACCCGGCAGCACTCGTTACACGGACTTTATCGCCCGACTCGATACCAAGTTGGAAGAGATCCATCGGATGGATGAAGAGGACCGACGTCGCCTCTCTGTAGCCTTGTGAGATCTTATGCTCAACAAATGCTCCCTGAGGGATCACCCTCCCGGAATTGAGGGTGTACGTCATAGCTTCCCTCCCTCCGTAGCCTCAACAACACGCGCAACCCGGATGGCATTGTTTGGACAGTGTTCCTCGCAGGTTTTGCATCCTGTACATTTCTCTTCATGAAGGATTTTGTTCTGGCCGGTATCAACCCGCATGATCACTTCGTTCGATCGTGATGTCCCACTCGATCGCAATGAGGGATCGATCTCACGATTCACCGGGCAGACCACCGAACAGTTTCCACATCCCATACAGGTCTTCGGATTAATGCTGATATGATAGGTCCCTGAGAGGAGCAGTTTCTCCTCTTTCTTTGTCGCAAGAATTCTCCCGCTTGCAAGGACATCCTCCGGGCATGCCTCGACACAGAGGCCGCAACGGATACAATGCCCTTTTGTGATTTCAGGTCTCCATACGCCTTCACGTTTCACAACAATGATCGCCTCAGGCGCAGGACAGATCATCATGCAGGCGAGACACTGCGTACATTCATTCTCTGTTGTTACGGGGAAGTCCCTGAAGTACGGCGGGGTCACCAGTGGCTCCGTCTTTGCTGTCAGAAACCGGCTGATCCATGCAGGGCGGAGGAACTCTCTGATATACCAGATGATCGATGTCACGACGCTACCTCTCCGTACAGGCGATGCAGGGATCTGAACTGATGAAGATCGACGTGATGTCAGCTGCCGACTCTGCATCAGTCAGCATCTCATGCGCACAAACCTGAATATTCATAATAGATGGTGTCTGAATTGCAATTTCAAGGATGCGGCCATATTCGTCGGTGACGAGATCATAGAGGAGTTCGCCACGCGGGGCCTCCATACGGTACTGGATCGATCCTGCCTGTATGACGCCGCCGCCGCGGACCGGTCCGGGCTGCATCTTTAAAAGAGCTGATCTGATCAGATTCACACTCTGAAAGACCTCGTCAAATCTTGCCATGATCCGCGCATAGTTATCTCCTTCATGACGCACGACAGGAGAAAATCCGAGCGCCTGGTAGGTCGGATGATCAGATCGACAGTCAACAGATATCCCGCTTGCCCGTGCAGTCGGACCGACAGCATATGCTGCCTCTGCCGCCTCTTTGGTGAGGATACCGATTCCTTTCGATCGAAGGGCGATGAAAGGGCCTGTCTCAAAGATCCTCACAAAACGTGTCAGCTCGGAATCAATATGATCAAGAGCAGATTTGAGGGATTCAGCCCTATCATCCGGGAGATCCCATCTGACACCACCGGGAATGATATATGCGCAGGTGACCCGTGCGCCGGTGATCAGCTCCAGCTGATCCATTACTGTCTCACGGAGATTGAGGACATACATCGCCAGTGTCTCATGTTCGATGGTATAGCAGTAGGAGTAGTTTGCGAGGAGATGACTCTGCATCCGGTCGAGTTCGTTGACAATGACACGCAGGTATGCTGCCCGCTCCGGAGGGATGATTCCTGATATCTTTTCTACCGCCTCGATGAAGGTGTAATTATGGATGACCGAGCAGATTCCACAGACCCGTTCTGCAAGGAACATCACCTCCTGCCAGGGGCGGCCACGCATAATCCGTTCGATCCCTTTCTTTACATATCCGAGCTCGACTTCTGCCGAGAGGACATACTCACCTCGTGTCTCACATTTAATCCGGCAGGGCTCCTTGAAAAGAGGGTGTACCGGACCGACAGGGAGGGATATGTCAACTGTCTTCTTCATTGCTTCTTCTCCTCGTAATCCTTGAAGATAAGTGGTGCCAGTGAGAGGATGGTGCTGATAATCTCTGTTGGACGTGGCGGGCAACCGGGAATCTCTGCTGCTATCGGGATATGTTTTGAGACCGGAGGATCGACAAGCGTCTCCGGCCGGTTAAAGACACAGCCTGATATAGGACAGTTTCCGATAGCGACTGCGACCTTTGGATGGGGAATCTTCTCCCAGAGGGGTTTGAGTTTATCTTCCCATTGCGGAGAGAAAGCGCCTGTAATAAGGAGAACATCAGCCTCACGTGGGTTATTATGTACATAGATCCCGTACTGCTCGATATCATAGCGCGGGGAGAGGCATGCAAGGATCTCGATATCACAGCCATTGCAGGATCCGACATTCACATAGCAGACATGAATCGATCGTGATCGGATGGTATTCTTCAGTTTCTGGATGATACTCATGATCTGATCAGCTCCAGAATTCCAGTTCTGCCTTCTTCAAGTGCAATCTCTTTCTCCAGTCCGCTCTCAATCTTCTCAATAACATCGGCTACTGCTTTCTGACCCGCATCCGGTGAAATAAGGTGTGTTGCCTGCGTCAGCATGTGAATACCGAGCTTTTGTTCAATCTCATTGCCTTTTTTTCGTGCGGCATCACATCGTGCTGGCAGGTTTTCAAGAAGAAGCATATCACATTCTTCAATGAGTATCTTTCGTGCCGCCTGAGGTTTTATACCAAGGATTGCGGCAATCTCGATTGTTACAGCATGATGCCGCCTGCTTTCGAGGATCAAAAGCTTCATCCGCCTGAGATCCTTCTCATACAGATATTCCATTATATCACTCCTCCTGCAAAGAGGAGACCATAGATGGCAAAGGTCAGGAGACAACACCAGATCAGGATCATCTCGTATTTCTTTGCCTGTTCTTCGTTTGAGGCGAATAATCGTGAGGCAAGACCGATCAGTATCAGGGATCCAATGATCGCAGCATAAAGGATCGATATCATGAATGCACCCTGGGCTATGAATAGCCCGATATAGAGTGCGACACCGGCGACCATCGAGAGTCGAATAAGACTCATGCAAAGACCCCCAGGTAAATGATATAACAGGCAACCAGGGCGGTTGTCACCGTCTGAACCGTCACTGAGTCATAGGGTGCGAGCATCGGTGTGGCTGCACAGACGAAAGAGAGTGAGATCATCAGGAGAAAGACGAGGAGGAGTGCGACCGGCACCCCGACCGGCCCGATGAAGATCATCACAAAGGCGTAGAGGAGGACGAAGGTCTTTAAACCGAACGCCGCATTCATAACGCCACGCCAGACCCCGAAGTGTTCGGTCCAGTATCCTGAGACAAGCTCTTTTGCCTCGACGATCGAGAAAGGGCCGTAGTGGATCTTTGAGAGGATCACCATGTACAACGCGATTGCCGCAGGAAGTGCAGGCAGGAGAAGCGGTCCGTTGATCACCTGGTACGCCTCGATATCCCTGAGCATCAGTGATCCGGTGATCAGGTAGATGAGAGCGACACTGGAGAGGAGCGGAAGCTCGGATGCCGCTGATACAACCGAGCGTATCGCACCAAACTTGGTATACGGCGACCCTGATGCAAGCCCTATTCCATGCTCGACGATCTTATGAAGGACATAGAGTGCGAAGAGGAGCAGAAGGCTCTCTCCTGCCATCAGGAGTGCAAATGCGGCCACCCAGAGACCGATTGATATGGCAACCACCCCGACATAGACGCCCTGGCTTGCGGTTTTTGGTATCCAGGTCTCTTTTGCAAGGAACTTAAGTGTATGGAGTATCTCCTGCCAGATTGGCGGCCCTGGCCTGCCCTGAACACGGGCGATCACCTTCCGGTGAATACCATGGAGGAGAAGGCCCGCAAAGATTGCTGCGAGGATATATTCTATCATATCAGTACCCCATGAACGGAATATCTCCGTCGGTCAGTCGTGCTGCAAAGAGGAGACCCACCGAGATGAGCAGAACCGGCACAATCAGGATGGCTATCACTGCAGAGAGGGATGGTGCTATTATTCCAAGGTGTGCCCCGGCAGACGCGATGACGAGGATGACACCTGAAATGATAGCGAACAACTGAATGGAGAATCTCTTCATCATATCACCAGAACTATCTCAATAACCCGCAGGAAGAGCAGGAGTGAGCTGAAATGGATCATCAGAACATATGGTGCTCCCTGTGCCCTGATGATCTCGGCTTTCCCGATATACAATGGTGCGATACCTTCCCCCATTACCCCAAGGACGAGAAGGGCTTTTGCCAGGAGCGGAACGACTCCTGCACCGGCAAGCACCCAGATGGAGAGGCTCCCGGTCGTTGCGAGGATGAGTGCAGCTCCGCCGAAGAGAGGAACTGTTGCAAGCATTGCAACGATACCGTACTGGAATGCGGCATTGAGAACATGTTTGTTCCCTGAGGCAGCCACGATACCGATATTCGTTATTCCAACCATAACGGCAAAGAGGGTGAAGTTGAAGATATCCCCGGTTACCATGGCACCGAGGGTGGCTGCACCACAGGCGATTGCCATGAACCGGGAGAACCGCATATCCGGTACATTGACCTCTTTGGCATAGTATGCATCACCGCCAAAGGCGATATTCATCTGTCGTTCAGGAAGGCTGAATATAGCAATCAGAATGAAGATGATGACAAAGGCAGCGAGTGCTCCTGTATAGACGCTGAAGTATGGAACAATATCTCCAAATGAGAGGGAGAAGAGCTCTCTCCCCTCGACATTGAGATCAAACACCTGGATCACCCCGCATCGTTCCGATAAGTGAGAATTTTGCCATCACCTTCAGAAGGATACCTCCTCCTGCCAGCATCACTGCGAGGAACCACTGTGACGGGAAGATGAGGAAGATGAAGAAGGCTGCAATCCATGTAACCCAGGCATATCCGCTGACCGTCTCAATCAGCTCAAACTTCTCATCATGCTTTTTAAAGGCGAGATAGAAGATGATCCCAAGACCCGCCACCGCACCTCCGGAGAATCCCGAGAGGATGATCCCATAGATCACCAGAATCGCGGCAAGAATCGCAGGTGCGGTATCAAGGACCTCAATATCAAGCACTGTGCTGTTCTTCTTCTGCTGGATTCCTTCTTTGACGAGATAGATCTCGGCAAGGGCCATCAGCTTCGAGATCCCGACGACCAGTCCCGGAAGGATGAGTGCCTCGGCGAGATCCGTACCGACGAGGGCGATGATGAAGAGTGCCATAATCGCGGCGAGATCGGTCAGAATAAGCTTATGCAGGTCATCCTTCTCTTTGAGGAACGAGAGGAAGGTTACAAGGATACAGAGCGATACTGCAAAGAGCCCGATATGGAATGGCGTGATCATTCGTCATCCCTCCGTCGGTAAAGATATGATGCCATTGCGAAGGCGACGAAGAGTATGGCCGTCTCGACGACGGTGTCAAGTCCCCGTGTCACATAGAGGATCTCATCGATTATTCCGCCGGGATGTGCGACGATTGTGGTTCCCATATGTGGAGTTGTTGTGGCAAGTGCGATCGCAAGCGGTGTCAGGTATGCGGTGGTGAAGCCAAGTTCAGGGCTGTTCTCCGGGTATTCAGCGAGGACTTCGGTTCTTTCGAAGGGTTCTCCTCCCCGGTCATAAGGATCGAGGGGGCTGTCACGATCGATCGTCTTTGGGTAGAGGCGATCACCCTGATACTCCATCGAGGGGATGCTGATGATCCCCCCAAGAATGACGATGATGATCAGGACCGCATAGACCCGGGAGAGGTTATCGAAATTCGAGAGGATGCCTGAAATTCTGTGAATCATCGAATGACAGCCTCCTTCTTTCCGATAACCCGTACAAGGATGAAAACGCTGACCCCTGATACGGCAACAAATGTCAGAAGTGCAATCGTCTCATCAAAGGAGAGCATTACAAGGAGGAGGCCAAATGAAGCCACTTCAAGATTGATCAACCTTGTGATATAATCCCTCGGCGACGGCCAGGCAGTACTGATCGCTCCAAGGATGATCAGTCCGCATCCGATGATAAACTCCGGGGTCATTGGACCGGCCTCCCAAGCAGAAGCAGGATGATGATCGTTGAGAGTGGAATAATGAGGGCAACAATGATTGCTACATCAAGATATCCCCGCATAACCACAAAAGGAACGATCCCTGCTGTAATGATCGAAAGGCCGATCAGCTTGTCAAATGGACCCCTCCAGAGGGCAGTAACGACAGCTCCAAGCGTGATCAGCACCGTCAGCAGGAGGATAATCAGACCTTCAATCATGTGCCACCCCGCTTTGCATAGGCACTTGCAATTGCATTTGCCTCCAGGGTCGATCCGATGAAGTAGGCGGCTGCCGCAACGAGGGTGAGGGGATGGGGAAGGAGCAGGACGATGGTCCCGGCGATCCCGAAGTTCATCACATTAATAAAAGGCAGTCGGGTGAGCGTCTCCTGCTCGGCAACTGCCCTGATAGCCCCATAGACGGCGATGAGGAGGCAGATGAATGCTGCAATCAGGCTCTCCACCTCCAGAGACGACCCAGGAGATGGCTTGCTTTCGTGAGGGAGAGCCCCTGAATTGTAAGAATTGCAATAACTGTTCCAACGATGAAGTCGGATGGGATGAAGCCAAACTGTGTCGAGAGGGTAATGACAGCCGTCGCGATGAGTGCTCCGGTTGTACCTGCAAATCCGGGATCATGACAGATCCTGTTTCCGATGAATACAAGAAGAGCTGCTGCAATTCCACCCGGAATTCCGGCTACAAAGACCCCGCATGCCGCAAGGAGGGTGCCGGCGGATGCATCAGGCGATGAGACGATGTTGCCCATCATCCATCCGCCGTTTCGATTGCCGCCACGCCGGGCAATCAGATCTCCGATGGCCTTGGCGCCACTGACACCTCCTTTCTGGGGAAGACGCCAGAATATATCGACCGATACAAAGAGTATCCAGGTAAGAGCAGCTGCAATTAGTATTCGTCCGTATTCTTCAAGCATTCTGCATCAAAGCTGATTCAATATATCGTCGCAGGTATAGTAAAACCTTATGATTCTAACATCAAATTTCGGATACATATCACTATATTCTTATAAGGTATCGAGGAGTATCACTCTGTGAAATGCTTCGTGGAGGATATCCTGATCGAAATGTGCTGCTGGTAACTGGTGCAATAATGGTAGCTGCCGCTATTTTTTTCTGGCAGCTGCTTGCAATAATCATCCTTGCAGGAACACTTGCCGTTATTCTCCTCCCCATCCATCGTCAGCTGACCAGAGTCATTCATCCGGGGGTCTCCGCTCTCCTTATTGCAACCCTTGTCATCGTCTTCGTGACGACGGTGATCAGTTTCACTATAGCCGTCTTTTATACGAATTCTGCGTTAATCGAAGAGATTATTGACACGATTCTCCTCTGGCTGACCACACTCGGCGCGTCAGGAACGCCGACGGTTGGAGAGAGCGAACTCAACGACTGGATAATGCTCCAGATTAATAGTCTGACAACATGGGGGGTATCTCTCATCTATCGTGCGCCAAGGATTGTTTTGGACATTCTCATCTTCTTAATGGCACTAATGGCCTTCCTGTATAAAGGTGAGGAGATCTTTACCGAAACTATCAGTGCCCTTCCCGGCCGTCTCTCTTCAGGATTACGGGAGATATCAAAGACCGTTGTTGACACCCTCTATGCGATCTATGTTGTTCATGTGGTCACCGCTCTGATCACCTTCCTGCTTGCAATCCCATTCTTTTATGTCCTCGGCTACGATCATATCCTCTTCTATGCGACCATCGCGGCTATGTTCCAGCTGGTACCCATCCTTGGGCCATCGCTTCTGATGCTCTTCCTTGGCATCTATGCGTTCTCGATGGGAGATTACCGGGGTGTTGCTCTGATCGGGCTTGTCGGCTATCCGGTCGTCTGCGCCCTCCCTGATCTCGTCTTCCGCCCCCTCATCATGGGCATGCGGGCGAGTATCAACCCGCTCCTGATGTGGATCGGTTTTTTTGGGGGGCTGGCTATCATGGGCATCATCGGTTTCATCCTTGGCCCTCTGATCATTGCGTTCGTCGTCTCGGGATACATGCTCCTGATACGTGAGTTGCAGATGGCGAAGAAGCAGGAAGCCCCGGATACCAATGAGGGATCCTGAGACCATTGAGAGAGGCAGAACCATTCCTCTATTTATTATCGGAGTGCCTATACTGATCAGCGCGAGGGTTGCCAAGCCAGGTTAAAGGCGCTGGGCTTAGGATTCAGTTCAAAATCCTTCGTGTAATTGATAGAAAATCTCAACTTATGGGCGAGAGTAGCCGAGTCGGTCAAAGGCGCTGGATTTAGGGTCCAGTCGTGTAGACGTTCGCAGGTTCGAATCCTGCCTCTCGCACTTAAAAAAAGTAATTAATTTTACTCATCGTTCTGCTCATCAATCTCACTGATGATAACATACGGCCCCCTCTTCCGCAAACGGCCGGCACTCTTCTGGTCAATCTCCTCCCCATTATAGATGCCCCCGCCGGTCTTTTCATCGTAGATGAGGACATCCCGGTACGTGCTGGTGGAGAGGGCTTTGATACGCTCGGTCCGGTCACGTTGCTCATCAGGGTGTATCATCGGGTCTCATCTCTCTCCAGGTATATCATATTTCGTCCTTCTCTCTTCCACCATACATCCTGTCCATTCCGCATCTCCCATCATCTGGTTCGATCAGTACAAATGGCGAGTTCCCGGTGACAACGGGAACCCCGCAGACAGGGCAGGTATAGTCATCCGGGAGATCTTCAATTGGAGTCCCTGGCTCGATCCCCCGCATCGGATCTCCTCTCATCGGATCATAGATGAAACCGCAGACGATACACCGAAAAGAGAAGCATTCATCCATACTCGTTTAGAGACGCCCTGGTTTATAATTCTACCCGTAAAAAAAACTTGCAAAAATGCGTGTAAAATGGATTTACCCCTTATTCAGGGAAGCCGATCACTTCCCGGCCAGTGATCCCATCAAGGAACAGACGCCGGTTGCCTGCACCTGTGGCAATGGTTGCCTCATAGACCGGATAGAATATTGTCTTAAACCGGGTGATCTCCGCCGATGGTTCAAGTCCTTTGAGGATTTTCCGGAGCTCGTCTTCGGTTATCACCGGGTTTCGTGACTCACCTGAGAGGGGAATGAGTTTCTGCCGGAATGTCTGGTGGAGTCCTGAGAGTTTTGGAATGGGATGTGCGAGGAGTGGCACAAAGACGGTTGCGCCTTCCTCCGATTTCATTGTGGTGATCAGTTTCTGTTTCAGAAGGAGCTTGATCCCTTTCTTGACACGGGCCGGCCCAAGCACCGTCTCTGCCTCGATCTCGAGATCGGTCAGACCGGCTGGCGAAAGTACCGAGAGGATTGAGACAGCGGTTTCATCAAGACCGATAAGCTCCCGAAATCCGGGATGAATACGAAGTCCGTCACCGGGATCAACTCTCTCCCCGTGGAACCCCTCAAGGATAAACGAACTCTTCCTCGTCGTCTTCTTCAGGATCCCCCCGAGATACTTCACTTCAACAATGATAAGAGGCCAGTACATCCGCTCAAATACGGTTATTCTCTCAAGATACCTCCGGCTCCAGAAACTTCTTTTACAGAAGCCCTGGGCAATACGGAGCGCTTCATCCCGCTCAATTAGTGTCGGTACAGCAGATCCGGTATCGTCTTCTTCAATAGGAGTACCCGATCGGATCCGGGTAGCATCGTCCTCTTCTTCATTCCTTTCCAGAAGGTCTATCTCCGCTTTCCTCCCCTTCTTCTCACCCTCTGGTGCTTCAACCGGGTTCTCTTCTGGTATCATCTGAGGTGATGGGCGAACCGTGGAGATCTGAGGGGTAACTCCCCTGTGTTTCGTCTCACGGCCTCCAAATTTCATCATCACCTTCTCCCGTACCAGACCTCCCATGACAAAGAACTGGCCAGGTTCAAGGGTGATCAGCTCCTCGACCTCTTTTCTGGCGTTAAAGAAGTGGGCAACCGCTTTTAAATCGTTGTCAATGGTGAGCTTTCCGATGATCTGGTTATTGCACTGGCTCAGCACGTTCTTCTGGACGAGTGACGGACGCTGGGTGGCAACGAGGAGGCCGAGACCCCGCTTCCTTCCACGTCGTGAGATCTCTTCGATCATCTTGATCGAGTCCCGCGACTGGGGGATGAACTTGTCTGCCTCCTCGACAATGAGAAGAAACGGTTTCCTCAGCTCAGATTCAAGCTCGTAGAGGATATTCACAAGAGCAGTTGCCTTCGCCCGCATATCGACCTCTGATACATCAAAGATAACCTGCCGGGAGGATACAATCGCATCCCGCATAACCGGGTAAAGATCCACCGTCTCGATATCGAAGTCGCAGTCCTCATCCGATCCAATCCAGATGATCGGGAACCGGTCCTTGAGCGAGAAGTACTCACCCTCGGTATCGATCAGGCAGAACCCGATATAACTCTTACACAGATGCTCACAGAGGACAGCAATCCCCCAGCTCTTCCCGGCTCCGGACTGGGCGATGACACATGTCCGGCCGGTGACAACCTCCTGTGCACTGATCCCAAGATCACGATCCCCGATTCGTCCTACACCCAGATCCATTCTCTCTACAAAGAATGGATGGATTGCGTGTTATAATTTGGGGATGGATCATGGAGAGAACACGCTTATCTGGTTGCAGTCCAATCGATCAATATGGCGATCGTCATCGGATCCGGTGCCGGGGGTGCAACTATGGCTAAAGCACTCTCCGAATCCGGGCATGACGTACTGATCATCGAGCGGGGACCTGCCGTCTCCGGAAGTGATGCATATCTGCAGTATGCAAACGTCGATGCAGGAATACGGCTTATGAGGGCGTTCTGTCTCGGCGGCACCACGATGGTCTCAGGTGGAAATGCCCTCCGCTGCCTTGAAGAGGAGATGAAGGGGTATGGTATCGATCTCTCCACGTATTATGCCGCTATTGAGGATGAGCTTGGAGTCAAACCGCTCCCGGATCACCTCATCGGCCCGGGAACCCGTCGCCTCATGGAGCATGCCATTGATCTCGGATATCCGGTCTCCAGAATGCCGAAATTCATCGATCCTGATCGTTGCTGTATGGACGGACTCTGTGCATTTGGCTGCCCCACCGATGCACGTTGGTCGGCTCTCTCTTTTATCCTGGATGCCAGGGCGAATGGAGCAGAGGTGGTCACAGGGCAGACTGTCGATGAGATTATCGTTCGTCATGGCGAGGCTGCTGGTGTCAGGTCAGGATCGAGGATATATCAGGACGATCTCGTCATCCTTGCAGCCGGGGCGCTCGAGACACCACGGTTCCTTCAGCAGCTCTCTCTCCCGACAACCCCGCTCTTTGCGGACACGTTCGTCTCAGTCGGAGGGGTCTTGCCGGGTATTGGGATGAACAAGGATGTTCCGATGGGATTTTATATCCCGTACGACGGAGGAATTATCCTCCCTCACTATTCCCGTCCGTTTCAGTCTCTCCTCAACGAGGCAGGATTCTCCGTGGCTGAAGAGGATATCATCGGGATGATGGTGAAGATCAGGGATGACGATGATGGATCGGTTGGCGAGGTGATCAGAAAAGGGGTGACTGTCGGGGATGCAGAACGGCTCATTGATGGTGCCACCCATGCAACTGCGCTCCTTACCGGTGCAGGTGTTGATCCACGGACACTCGTCTCTGCACCGCTTCGGGGATCACATCCGTGCGGAACGGCACGGATTGGTGTCTCGGTGGATACGAATCTTGAGACTACAATTCCCGGACTTTATGTGACAGATGCCTCTGTCCTTCCAGAAGCTCCCGGATCTCCACCGATCCTTGCAATCATCGCTCTTGCACGGTATGCAGCGGATCGGATAGGGAGATAAAAAAGGATCAGAGGTATTCCTGATCATTCATATATGGCCGGAGAATCTCAGGGATGATGACCGATCCATCCTCCTGCTGATAGTTTTCAAGGATAGCCCGCATCGTTCGTGAGGTTGCAACCTCAGTCGAGTTCAGGGTATGGATGTGGTGCTTCATCTCAAAGTTTGATGGATCACGCATCCGCATCCCAAGCCGCACTGCCTGGTATGAGGTGCAGTTTGAACATGAGACGACTTCCCGATATGCCTCTTCACGCGGCATCCAGACCTCGATATCATACTTCTTGGCGGCCACCGTCCCGATATCGCCGGTGCAAATCAGAACGACCTGATAGGGCAGGCCGAGGTTGGTGTACAGTTCTTCAGCATTTGCGAGGAGTTCCTCATGGATTCCGGCAGAGTCTTCGGGTTTGCAGAAGACGAACTGTTCAACTTTATGGAACTGATGAACGCGAAAAAGCCCTTTTGTATCAATGCCATGGGATCCGATCTCCTTTCGGAAGCAGGGAGAGAGGCCGGCAAGGCGGAGAGGCAGATCCTTTTCTTCAAATATTTCATCCTGGAACATTGAACAGAGCGGATGTTCACTCGTTGCGATCAGGTAGGAGTCCATCCCGTCAATCTTATACATCACATCCTCAAAGTCGCCGAGATCGGTCACACCTTCGTACGATTTTCTGTTCATCATGTATGGTGGGATGATAGGGGTGAAACCATTCCTCATCAGGAGATCGATTGCATACCGCTGCAATGCCATATCAAGAAGAGCAAGATTGCCTAACAGATACGAAAACCCGGATCCCGATGTCCGTGCCGCCCGTTCAAAGTCTGCCCATCCCTTCTCAACAGCGAGCTGTCCATGATTTTTTAATTCAAAACCGAAGGTCTTTGGTGTTCCTTCACGCCGGATAACCTGGTTCTGGGAGTCATCCTCACCATAAGGAACCGATTCATCAAGGATATTTGGAAGGCGCATCAGGTAATATCTGACCTTCTCCTCTTCCTCCTCTTTGACGGCATCAAGCTCCTTGATCCGTTCAGGAAGGGACTTTGCCTCCTCCAGAAGATTTTTTGTATCTCTTCCTGCCTTCCGCTCGGCATTAATCTCACGCGAGATCGAATTTCTCCTCTGACGAAGCGCATCGATCTCCACCTTTAGTTCACGTACCCGTTGATCCGAGGCGAGGAGATCATCGACCCATGCAAGGCGTGTGGTATCATTTCGCTTTCTGAGATCAGCTCTGACAATATCGGGATCTGCACGTACAAATTTTATATCAAGCAATTAGAACACCTTCATAGAATAGCTTCTCTATGATCTTTCTATCAGAGATGTTTATTTGTATTTACTGATAGATAGGATCTGCTTCAGAAGATGTTTGGGTAAATGCCAGCTGCGCATTGCAGGGGCGATGCGTTTAAAAAAAGAATTAGAACCGGGGTTTCCGGTGCTTTGGGAGGCAGTCACGGCAGTACACTGGTCTGCCCTCCGTGGGCTTAAATGGTACTTCACACTCTTCACCACAGTCGGAACAGACTGCCTTAGTCATCTCACGAGGACCGTCAAAGCTTCTTGGGCCGCCGAAATTACCCCGGCCGCCAAAATTTCTTCCTTCCATTGTATTACTCATGCAGTTTGAGTTCTGCACTATTATACATGGTCTTCAAGCTTAAAAGGTTACGCTTATATTCAAAAGCAATTGATTATAATGTACATGTGATTTATAATTCTTATGTGGGAAAATCGCTGTGTTCTGAAGGAATTTTTCGCTCTGAATCGCTATCAGGTATGGCGATTCAGGGTACGATAAACGAAAAAAGAATTAGAACCGGGGTTTCCGGTGCTTTGGGAGGCAGTCACGGCAATATACTGGTCTGCCCTCCGTGGGCTTAAAGGGAACTTCACACTCTTCACCACAGTCGGAACAGACTGCCTTTGACATCTCACGTGGACCATCAAATCTTCTTGGGCCGCCGAAGTTACCCCGGCCGCCAAAATTTCTTCCTTCCATTGTTTTACTCATGCAGTTTGAGTTCTGCAAAATACTATTGACTCTCCCAATATAAAAATACTATCTTGTTGACTAAATATTTCGTATGAAGGGATTAAGGGAGATCACAGGTGTTTCATTTCTTTTTCATAAAGCGCTGTGCGGCGTCGGCAATCTCTCCGACCGCCTTCTGAAGCTCAGTGCCAATCTCGCGAGTCTTCGTCTCGATATGATCTCTCCCCTCTTCGGTCATGAAGAGTTTCTTGCCGAGGATCACAACACTCTCGATCGTCATATCGACGTTCGCTGAGGTTTTCTTAATCAGATCTTCAACCGTTGGTTGTTTCTCCTCTTCATTTGATGCTTCGGCCATTGGAGCCTCTTCTTCTTCAATAACATATCGTCCCCTGACAAAACGTCCTTTCCTCTCGTCTTCTGCCATAATGCAATTTATGATACGATCGATGAAGAATGCTTCGGAATTACTCATCTTTCTCTATGGGGTCTATTCGGATTTCTCATGATAGTGAAATGCCATATCCAGAACCTCTCTCAGTTCAACCGGATCGGTGACCCGTGGGAGGCAGGTTCCCTCATTGCAGGGGTATGCAACTGAATCTGAAGTACCTGTCTCGTATACATCGAGCTTTGGAGCTTTTCCCCGCAGAGCAGATATAAGATCCGGCGTGACAGGAAGCCATGTTGATAGTATGTTTCTCGTCTGGCCGAGTGCTGCCTTAAAGGGTGTTGCATCACCGGTGATCACAACATCAACAGCTGCCCCTGAATGGTGGAATGATGCACTGATTCCATGAATATGTGCAGTCGGATGGTGGAGGAAGGCAGCGGAGAGCTTCGTCTCCATAACACCGGCAGTCCAGGCAGCTCCAGTATTCCCGGTGATCCGGTTAAGGAGGTGGAGATTATGGAGCATCACAGCGTTTCCTGATGGTCCTCCTGCATCCTCGAGATCCCGTGTCCGGAAGAATGAACTCCCCTCCCTCTCAAACCAGAACCATCCCTTTTCCGGATTGAAAAACTCTCTGTTCACCTCTTCTGTCAGGCGTAGTGCATCCTGGAGCGGCGCAGGCTCTCCAGTTGCCTGGTGAAGCATAATTGCTGCTGCTATCAGTTCAGCATAGTCTGTAAGATTTGCCGATGTCGTGTTCACTCCGTTTATGCGACTGTGAAAGAGCTCGTCTCCGGAATCCTCGAGGATTACTGAGAGTCGCTGATAGCTCTCCAGCGCATCAGCGATCATCCCGGCATCTCCGAGGAGATGGCCTGCGCGGGCGAAGGCGGCGATCATCATCGCATTGATATCCAGAAGGATCTTCTCGTCACGAAAAGGTCGCACCCGTTCTTCTCTCTTCTCACGGAGCTTCGCCCTCACCCTTCTGAGCCGCTCAGGATCCGGATCAGATATAGTGAGCGAGAGTGGCGTCCGGATCCGGTCCCCGGCAGAACCGAGGAAGAGATCGGCTGCCCATGGTCCGTCCTCAGCATCGAGGGCGGATCGGATCTCTTCCTTTGACCAGAGATAGAAGCCCCCCTCTTCCCCGCCGCTCTCGGCATCTTCAGCGGTGAAGAAGAGGCCGTCTTCGGATCTGAGATCGAATCTGACATACCCGGCTATTCGCTCTGCCTCGCCCTTCAGGAGGGGATCGCGGGTGACACGATAGCCTTCGGCAAATGCAGTGAGGAGGAGGGCCTGATCGGTTGCCATCTTCTCATAATGGGGGGTCGCCCACCCCTGGTCGGTTGCATAACGATGAAAACCACCGCCAATCTGATCGTTGATCCCTCCCATTCTCATTGCATGGAGTGTTTCAATCGCCATCCTCGTAGCATCCGTTCGTCCGGTCACACCGGCATACCGGAGAAGGAACGAGATGATATGAGGTGTGGGGAACTTCGGTGCCGTTCCAAAACCCCCGTTTTCACGATCAAAGGATCCGGCAAGGGCGATATATGCCTCATCCGGAGCGCCTTTTAAGGAAGCAGGCTTCTCAGGAACCGGGATCTCCCCTCTGAGATGGGACTGCACCGCCTCTTCGACCCGGAGTGACAGCCCTTCCGCCTCGTCACGGTTCTTCTGCCAGAGATCCCATATCCGGTCCAGTACCTGAAGAAGACCCGCACGCCCATATTTCGGCAATTTCGGGATATACGTTCCGGCAAAGAATGGGCGCTTCTCAGGGGTGAGGACGAGGGTGAGTGGCCAGCCACCGGATCCGGTCATCAGCTGGCATGCAAGCATCGCGATCCGATCAACCTCCGGCCGCTCCTCACGATCAACTTTTACCGCAATGAATCTCCCTTTCAGCGCTTCTGCCACCTTCTGATCCGAGAATGACTCCCGGTTCATCACATGGCACCAGTGGCAGGTGGAGTATCCGATAGAGAGGAAGATTGGGATGTCCCGGGCTTTCGCAATCTCAAATACCTCTTCTGAAAACGGGTGCCAGTCCACCGGATTATCTGCATGCTGGCGTAGGTAGGGACTCTTCTCATCACTCAGCCGGTTAGCCATACCTATGCTGGATGGTGAGGGACTATCAATCCTTGCCTCCGGAAAAGTATAGATGAGGTGAGACAAGAGTAATGCAGGTACATATGTCACAGAAAGCTACATTCTCTCTTCTCCTGCCTGCAGTGCTCCTTGCCGGGGCGTGTATCCTTGCAGGATGTGTCGATACCGGCACAATTGAATCACAATCTCCCACAGCCCCTGCACACGTCGGGAATGAAACAGAATTCCACTTTAGTGGTCAGGGAAATGCATCTGCTGATACACACCTTTCTGAAGGTCTCCATCTCCTGAAATTCCATGTCAAAAAACCTGCTGGATCATATCCCGATGATTCGACAGTAGAGATCACGACTGAACAAGACGGATTTTTCATCAAAGGAAGTTTTACCGAGGGCGCGTATGAGGCTGCAGAGGATGACATCTGGTACAACTGGTCCCAGATTTTCGTGATAACAGAGACGGCAGATACCACCGTTGAGGTCAGACAGAAAGGAGACTGGTCTCTTACCATCACTCCCTCGGTGATGATAAATGGTGTTCCCCCGCAGAGCTTTACCGGTGTCGGCAACGCAGCAACCCCGTTCTTCATGATCCCGGCCGGGGAATACTCCTGTAAGATCACCATGGAAGAAGGAACTGTCATTGGCGCTCATCTTATCAGGTACGATGGCACGCTCCTGATGGAGAATGATCAGCAGGTGCCTCTGGCCATGCACGAGCTCCGCAATGAAAATTATGAACTCCAGGTCGGTAATTATACCTCAACACTTCCAGTGACCATCCACGATAGTGATAATTATCTCTTTAACATCATCTCAGATGGCATCTGGTCGGTCACCATCTCTCCTGCATAATGCAGGTTTTCTCTTTTCTTTTCTGTCTACCCGGTATTCTTCAGAATATTTCATCATCATGAGGGGCTATATCAGGGGACTATGCAAAAGATCGGCAGAACCTTCATGGAGATGACGAGATATGCCCACCTCCCACCGTCGGATCAGCAGCGAGGGGTCACCCCGCCCCCTCTTGAGAAGCCCTATCATGATGATGGCACCGCTATTGCACTCCCCCCTCCGGAATCAATTGCACCACCGTCATGTGAACTTAGGGAGGCGATCGAGATGCGCTCCTCAGTCCGGACCTATGCGAGGGATCCGCTCACCATCGAAGAGCTTGCTTATCTCCTCTGGGCGACACAGGGGGTCATTGAGATCGTTGATCCTTTCTATACCAAACGGAATGTTCCATCCGCAGGTGGACGCCACTCGTTTGAAACGTATCTCCTGATCAACAGGGTTGAAGGGATTGTACCAGGCCTGTACCGGTACCTGGCATTCTCCCATCGGCTCGCTCCTGTTGATATTCGCTCCGGAATTTCCGATTCGGTGATGAACGCCTGTCTTGGCCAGCCCTTCGTCCGGTCATCCGCGGTGACCTTCATCTGGTCCTGCATCATCTACAGGATGAGCTGGCGATACAGCGAAAGGGCATACCGGCTCGTCCACCTGGATGCAGGGCATCTCTGCCAGAATCTCTATCTCGCCGGTGAGCAGATCGGGTGTGGGACCTGTGCCATCGGTGCATTTGACGATGAGGCGATGGCAGAACTCATCCATGCCGATGGAGTGGAGGAGTTTGTCATCTATGCGGCAACGGTCGGGAAAAAGAAGGCATAAGGGTGTTCCCTTGTTTTCGGATCTGATCAGGATCAGGGTGCCAGTTGTTCGACAGAAGTTACAACAATTTTCTCCTTTCAGAGATTTATACGAGTTTAGACGTGGAATCCTTCGATCAGGGCTTTTCCCTTTTTTGTAAGCCGGTATTTTTGTCTGCTGCTCTTTGGCTTGTCGGGGAGAGTCATTTCTATCATGTTTTCATGAAGGGCTGGCAGAAGATATGCCTTCCTGAAGTGTTCATTATCCTTTAAACCGAGTATGTCCTGAAGATCTCGCCTTGATATCTCTCCTCTAAGAACGCCGAGTAACTTCTCTACTTCCGGGGTTACTTCCGGGGTTACTTCCGGGGTGATCTCCCGGGCAAAGAAGGTAAGGGTGACACTATGCTCCTCTTCTGACCACGTCGGCGCCGGCAGTCCACGTTCCTCACAGGCCTTCTTAATCATCACACTGCCTCTACCGAGCATCTCCATTAACCCACGAAGATAGAGCACATGGGCTATGTCCGGGTTGCGAAGTATTGAGATGTGTCCGGATAGGAGGTTATCTGCTGTCACCCCTTCAGGAAACCTGCCAGCATTCTCTATTTTCAGGTGGTCCGGATAGATTTCAATAGTAATCCCCCCTGAAAAGTTACTGTAATCCCTGTGAACAAACGCATTGACCAATCCTTCCCTTATTGCAGCTATTGGGTAGAGTTTTTCGTCCCGCCGGATTAGACTCCCCTTTTCAAAAGTTGATATTGTTGGTGTATTGCGTTGTATAAAATGGAAAACCTCCTCTAAAATTGGTACTAATGGCCCCTCGAAGGATTTCATATCGATATATGAATCGTCACCCTTACTTTTCGTAAAACAGGCGGCACGAACTCTTATCTGTGGATGACGTATTGCCGGATTGGCTCCAAAAATTACATCCCCGCCATTTGTCAGGCGCCCATAGCGGCATAACCCAAGATCTTCAAGAATCCGAATTGTACTGTTACGATCCCTAAATGTAAGCCTTGCCCTTTCAACAACAGCATCCACGGTAGAATTGATTTCATGAATATCCAGATCCTTTTGTATGTCAATGGAAGAGAAGCGGCGCTCCCAACGCTCGGGTTCAGTCTGTTTGCGGAGCACCATGTCGCGGATAATTTCGATATCCGCTTTTTTTATCTCATAATTATCAAGGATGTAGATCACATTCTCAAATGCGTATGGTAGGTCTTTGCCGGCTGGAACTTCAATAATCAATACATTCTTTGTGCCGACTTCGTGGGCTTGGACAGATACAAGCGCCCCTGGTGAAATGCCATTCGCCAACCCTTGTTCAACATCGTGGACAAGGCTATGAACATTCTCTAAGCCCATGATAGCTTCCCTGCTATTTGCACCACAAATAAGAGAACCGCCTGATGTATTTAAAAAACCACAGACTATTGGACCAATAACCTTAAGACCCCGGTATCTTGGCAGAAATTTGATGGCACGGTCATCCTCCGGTAGTAAAGCCTCATCAATCCTATCTGGGTTCATACTGATCCCTCTTCCTTACTAACGTGGATATAATAGTGCTGTTTTGTAAATTCTCTTTAACAAATGATTCGACTTCCTGATAGCGTGAGAATTGTGCCATAGCAAAAAGAGAAGCGTCATCATCGGAACTAAACTTCTGGACCCAGTCACCCTGGCGGTCCTCTGATGGCTTCTGAGAGAGGATGGCCTCTTCGTACATATTTATAACACGGAGATCATCGAGGACATGATTTTTCTCCAATGACAGGTTTTCTCGACCAATTTCTCCTTCATACCCCAGATCATCCAGAAGCGATTTGGCAATAACTACATGAGCATGTCCTAATAGCCAACGTGCCTTGTTAAGGCTAATAGCTGTTTTCAGTTCCAGATGAGTAATTGAAATACCTGTATCATTTATCTTACTACCATAACGAGGAGTAATAAATCCAAGGAAAAGATCGCACTTCTCCACCCCTGTAATGCAGTTCTCGTAAGCCGAACGGTGAGATAAGACTGGCATTGTCCCCTTGTGGGACATCCAGACTTCGTATCCAAATTCAGTTAATAGCGTATATATTCTTTCTAAAAGTTCTTCATTGCCATAAACCGTGGATGAAACCATTATTGTCAGCTTTTTATTTCTGATCATCTTTCATCAATTATATTCTTATCCAAAATATCGTATGATATGGATCAATTAAAGCCTTTTCCACTTCATATCAATGGTTGGTGTTCTTTTAATCCCATACCGTGCTCGATGGAACATGTATCTATCTCAAAAGAATCTATAACGGATATGTAATCCATCGGCAGAACCTTCATGGTGTGGAGGAGTTTGTCATCTATGCGGCGACGGTCGGGAAGAAGATAAATACTGAGAAAATTTGAACTCCTGACAAATCAGAAGCCCGCAGGCCCCCTATCTGTCAGAAACAGGAGGAGAGGTATAAGAATCTCCTCATGGACTGCTGCTGCCCGCATCGCAGAATTGGCATGGAGTGTCAGATACGTATCCTCCTCGGCAAGATAGTACCAGAATGTCGATGCACCGGGATATCCCCCGGTATGGCCATAGAGGGTCAGGTTTCCAGGTTCATCAAGAGATGTGATGATATATCCAGGTCCATACCCCTGGTTTCCAGACCCGAGAGGGCTCATATCAATATTCTTCTTTGACTGTGGTGAGATCGTCATCATCTCGTCACGGGATGACGGACTGATCAGCATGCCTGACACAAGCGCCTTGTGAAAGGCATTGAGATCAGCTGTTGTGCTCACGATATCCCCGGAACCACGATCGTACTGCTTATAGAGATTGCTGAAGTCCATGATGATGCCATCTTCCTCGAACTCTTCGAGTGCATGCATATGTGGATCCGGTAGTCTGTTGGTGCGGTGGACTGATGTATTCCTCATGCCAACCGGATTGAGAATATATTCCAGGATATATTCTTCATACGTTCTGCCTGATGCCCTGTCGATGATCAGAGTGAGGAGGATGTAATTGACATTCGAATAGGTATACCCCATCCCCGGATCATACAGTGGACCTGCATGAAGGCTATCCCACATGCCCTGTTCGTAGGAAACGGTGTATCCTGGGTTCTCGTATTCTTCCAGAACCAATGACATTTCATCATAGTCCGCAATACCGCTTGTATGGTCAAGAAGCTGACGGATTGTTATCTCATCGCTCATTGCAATCGCCTCCATGATATCAACCGGAAGATAGGAGTCGATTGGATCATCGAGGGCAAGCTTCCCCTCTTCGGCAAGCTGAAGGATTGCAACGCTGACAAATGGCTTTGTCACGCTTGCAATAAAGAAATGCATCCCGGTTTCAGCCGGTATCGGAGGGGAGAGTGCGGCATATCCTGTCGCATGGCGCCATCTCCAGTCCGGGGTCTCAATCTCGATGACTGCTCCGGGGATCTCAGCATTGGTGACACCATCCGAGACTATTTGTTGGAGCCTGACCTCAACTGAAGGAGGTGGCGATGTCAGGAGTTTATCATAATCCTCAGACACAGGTTCTGGAGAGTGAGTACATCCGGGGATAAGAGCAGATGCTATTACGAGCATTATCAGGATTGGGAGAATAGCTATCCGGAAATGAAAAGGCATGAACATTGATCTCATTTTCAGGAAAAAACGTTCTGATTGGTGATAGTCGTCAAAATGAACAACGGGGAGAATATGCTGTGACTTTCTGATGGTAACAATGCCTTCAGGGATTCCGGGTCAGATTCCAAGCTCCTCCCTCATAGATTCATAATTCTCTGAGAGTCGGCTCGCGAGAATCGCAACATACCTCCCCTGCCAGCAGGCTCCTGCCAGTTCGTTCTCTGACGGCCATCGCTCACCTCCCTCTCCGGCAATCGTTGATGCACCATAGGGTGAGCATCCCGTCACCTCATCGGTCCTCGACTGACCGGTGAAGCCATAGGGGAGGCCGGCAATGACCATGCCATGATGGAGAAGGGTGATCTGTGTCGAGAGGATCGTCGACTCCTGGCCCCCATGCTGGGTTCCCGTACTGGTAAAGACGCTTCCTACCTTCCCGACCAGGGCATTCTGCTGCCAGAGTCCGCCGGTTCCATCAAGGAACTGCCGCATCTGGCCGCACATATTCCCAAAACGGGTCGGTGTCCCGATGATGATCGCATCTGCTGACATCATCTCCTCACGACTACAGATCGGGATCTTCTCAAACTCCTGCTGAAACGAAGCCGCCCCCATCTTCACGATGGCCTCGGGTGGCAGGGTCTCGGGAACGCGGCGGAGAACTGCCTCGGCACCGGCGGCCCGCACACCTTCAGCAACGGCCATGGCGAGCTGGTGTACATGGCCATGGAGGGAGTAATAGATGATCAGAACAGTTGTCATGCAGGAGAGACTGAGGGTTTCTGGATGATAATGGTGCTGATGAAAGCTCCCTGTCTACTCTTAATTCCGATATCCTGAGGGATCGAAAGGAGCTTCAGAAGCAGCACCCTCTATGGAACTGTCAGGTATAATCGACGATTTGAGATGGATCTGTCGACTATAACTGATGATATTAGGTAGTGATAAAAGGGAAACGACGGTTAACTGACCCTGTTCTCCACTCAAAGGGGTTGATCATTCCGGCTGAGCCATGCATACGATGGGACGACATGTATTACTCTCCCTTCACGATCGATCTTTTCCGACTCATACTCAGTAATGATTGTTCCTTCTGAGAGGTGAAAGGTCTCCATCGCCTCTACAAGGCCCCTGATCTCCCGCTCCCTGTTCTTTGGATCTCTCAGGGACTGTGTCACCTGGAAGGCATGGGTGATGCGTCTGCCTGAACGAACAACAAAATCACACTCATAGGTGCCTTTATGATAATAGATCTCTTCATAGACTCGTTTGAGAGCCATATGGATGACATTTTCTATGAGCCGTCCCCTGTTCTCTGAGAATGCAAATGAAACCGCATTTATCAGACCCGGATCGACTGCGTAGATCTTCTTTGGGTTTGTACGCTGCTTCTTCAGTGAGTAGTCATACTTCATCAGTGTGGAGAGGAGGAAGGCATTTTCAGCATACTCAATATATTCCTGGACTGTATCCGTGGAGATCTGTAATGTATCAGCGATTTTGTTGAACGAGAGGAGGGTGCCGGTATGTGATACCAGGTAGTAGAGAAGATCGATGATCTCCCGGTTCTTCCGGATTTTATTAGGAAATATAATATCTTTGAGATAGATCGTCTCATAATAGTTCTTCAGGATCTCCATCTTCATGGTCTCATCGAATTCAAGGACAACACGGGGAAATCCGCCGTATTTCAGGTATTCACCAAATACCTTCCTCTTCTCCATAATGGTTGGATCTTGTATCTTTTGAAAACCGAGGCACTCTGGAAATGTGAGGGGGTAGACGTTTATGGAGAGGTGACGCCCGGAGAGACGTGTACTCATCTCCTGTCTGAGGAGTGTTGAAACCGAACCTGTGAGGATACACTTGATATTGCTCTTGGTATCGTACAATGTCTTAATTGCAGGAGCCCAGTATGCATAGTTCTGAATCTCGTCAATGCATAGGTAGAGGCGCTCACCACTTCCATGGCGGGCGAGATGTTCCTCGACGATAGCGCTAAGCAGCGTCGGGTCATCTGCCATGGAGAGGAAGAGGGGTTCATCAAGATTGATGTAGAGGATCGCCTGCTTATCAACACCCTGATCAAGGAGAGAGCGGATTATCTGATAGACCAGTGTTGATTTTCCGGTTCTTCGTGCACCGACAATGAGGACAACCTCCTGTGCGTTCATATACCTCTCGATTTGTGGGAAGCTGGAGAGACGATCGATTCCCGTAGCAAACTCCCTTGACGACCACCAGGGGTTCTGGCTTTCCAGTGCGATCGCTACCTTCTCATCCATTCATCGACTATAGTGGATGATATCTGATAAATCTGTCGACTATGATTGACAGTATCTGAGCAGAAGGCACCACACCCCGGTCCCGGGAGTACACCCCTTCGCTTGAAATAGTCGCACCAGATTCGCAGGATGACGGCGATACAGTCTCGGCGAAGCATAGAATAATGAACTGCTATTCTACCTGCGGTATGGGATTTGTTGTAAAAACAGAATTGGCGTACGTCGCCCAGGTTGTTCTGGATTACCAACCGACTGAAAAGTGCTGCGAGGGGGATCCGAACCCCCGACCTCCAGATATCCCAGGAGATGGCGCCTCGAACTTGCTCAAAACCCTATGAGTCTGGCGCCCTAACCAGCTAGGCCACCGCAGCAACGGTTGGTCTGCACGACTTGTGCATAATAAGGAGGTTGCCGAAACGTATATAGATTGTCATTTGAAATCCTCTCTGGCCACGGTTATAAAATCTATAAAAAAATGGGGATATTACTCACTCTTCTTCATGTGGTGGAGATAGACATTGACCGCAGCGGTGATTGCCGCAGTCTCCTTCCCCTGCCTGAGAGATTCTGCAAGTGTCTGCATCCTCGATTCCTCGTCGCGGAAGAAACGTTCGAGATTGCGCCTGATGTTCTGATCCGCGAGAAAATGGGTGTGGGTGTTCCCCTGGATGAACTGGCGGTTGTTCATCAGCGCATGATGGAGAGGAAGCGTCGTCTTCACCCCAAGGATCACATACTCATAGATCGCGCGGCGCATTCGTTCGATCGCCTCAATACGGGTGAGTCCATAGGAGCAGAGCTTTGAGATCATCGAGTCATACTGGGGCGGTATGGCATACCCGACATGAATGCCTGAGTCAACCCGTATTCCGGGCCCTCCCGGAGAGCGGTACCTGACAATCTTGCCGGGATCTGCTGCGAAGTCATTCATCGGATCCTCTGCATTGATCCGGCACTCGATTGCATGGCCTCTCAGACTTACCTGCTCCTGTTCATATGCGAGATCCTCACCTGCTGCAATGGCTATCTGCTGGCGGACAATATCCACGCCGGTTACCATCTCGGTGATGGTATGTTCAACCTGGAGACGGGTGTTCATCTCCATAAAGTAATATTCGCCATCAGCATAGAGGAACTCAACAGTTCCGGCATTTGTGTAATCACAGGTCTTTGCAACAGTAAGGGCGGAATCCGTCATCCGCTCCCGTAGTTCCGGGGTCATGATCGGGCATGGCGCCTCCTCAACAAGTTTTTGGTGTCGCCTCTGGATGGAACATTCCCGTTCATACAGGTGGATACCATTGCCACTTCTGTCGGAGAGGATCTGCACCTCGATATGGCGGGGTTTATCCAGGTACTTCTCGATGAAGATCGTCGGATCGCCAAATGCGGACTGTGCGATCCGCATACCCTTCTCGATCGCCTCGGCGATACCCGACTCATCCCAGACGATCTGCATCCCGATACCGCCACCACCAGCACTGGCCTTGACGATAACAGGATACCCGATCTCTTCTGCAAAGGCGATCCCTGCTTCAGCTGAGGTGACACCCCCTTTGGTCCATGGGAGAACCGGAACTCCGGCAGCACTCATTGCCTCCTTTGAGTCCAGCTTTGACCCCATCATATGGATGGTCTCCGAGGACGGGCCGATGAATGTGAGATTGCTCTCCTCGATGCGTTCTGCAAAATGGTAGTTCTCTGCGAGGAAGCCATAACCGGGATGGATCGCCTCGGATCCGCTCATCTCGGCGACCTCGACGATTCTATCAATGTTTAGGTAACTCTTTGAGGGGTGTGCCTCTCCAATGAGGAATGCCTCGTCGGCGTACCTGACATGGAGGGCATTTTTGTCCGGTTCCGAATAGATGGCGACCGTCTCGATACCAAGCTCCCTGCAGGCACGCATGACACGTATGGCTATCTCACCACGGTTTGCGATGAGTACCTTATCAAAGAAGCTCATTGGATCACCAGCAGTATGTCTCCGTTCTGTACTACTGATCCGACATCCACATAGATATCTGAGACCTTCCCATCGACCGGACTCTGGATCGGGTTCTCCATCTTCATCGCTTCAAGGACAAGAAGTGTCTCACCCTTCTTCACAACCTGATCGCGGTGAACCTTGATCTCAAGGACCATCCCCTGCATATTGCTCTTCACCCCACCTGGGAGATCGCCCCTTGGTATCTGGGACTTGACGGTAGCACCGACTGGTGACGAGACTGTACTTCCCCCGACAGAAACGATACGGACCGAGAAGAGCTCACCATCGACCTCGACCTCCATCGAGTCGGGGAAGTCGTTTGTGGATCCGGTATGGGTCTTCTTTGCCTGTGGAATGACTTCAGCAGTCTTCTCTCCCCGAAGGAAGGCAGGAGCGATAGCTGGATAGAGGATATATGTCAGAATATCCTCATCCTTCTTTACAAGACCCATACTGATGGCTTCTTCCCTGCTCCTCTCATACATCGGTTCAAGGAGATCTGCAGGGCGGATTGTGATCATCTCTTCTCCATCGATGATCAGCTCTCGAATCCTATCAGAGATGGGTGCCGGAGGCCGCCCATATAATCCCCTGACATAATCTTTCACCTCTTTAGTGACGTTCTGGTAGCGACCGTTCATCAGGACATTTAAGACCGCCTGCGTACCGACAATCTGGCTTGTCGGTGTGACAAGGGGCGGATATCCAAGATCCTCACGGACCTTTGGTATCTCCTCAAATACCTCTGACAACCGCTCCAGTGCATCCTGCTCCTTTAACTGGGAGACGAGGTTTGAGATCATCCCGCCTGGGAGCTGGTAGACAAGAACGTCACTGTCGATCCGCTCAGAGATGGGATCAACGAGCGCATCATATTTCCTCCTGATATCCATGCAGAGGTTCCGAACCTTCCGAAGTGCAAGGAGATCTATCCCGGTATCACGGGGTGTGCCGATCAGCGATGCAATGACACTCTCGGTAGCAGGCTGTGATGTTCCAAAGGCAAACGGTGACATTGCGGTATCGAGTATATCAACGCCCGCTTCTATCGCTGCCTGGTAACTCATCGGCGCTATCCCGCTCGTCGAATGGCTGTGGAGATCGACGAGAATATCCACCCTCTCCTTAATCCCTGTTATCAGCTCCCGTGCAGTTTCCGGCATGATCAGACCGGCCATATCTTTGATACAGACCGAATCACACCCATGGGAGTACAATTCCTCAGCCATATCGATAAATGTGGGAATGTTATGGACCGGGCTTGTGGTATACGAGATGGCACCCTGCATGTGTGCCCCGAGATCGGAGACTGCCTTCATGGAGGATTCCATATTCCGGATGTCATTCAATGCATCGAATATTCTGAAAATATCTACCCCGTTTGTGTGAGCTGCGGTGATGAACCGCTCAACTACATCGTCCGGATAGTGTCGGTATCCCACCAGATTCTGTCCGCGAAGGAGCATCTGGATTGGAGTGTCGGGCAGTGCCTCCTTGAGTGCACGAAGACGCATCCAGGGATCGTCGTTTAAAAACCGGATACAGCTATCAAATGTAGCCCCGCCCCATGCCTCCACAGAGAAGAAACCAACCTTGTTGATCTCATGAGCAACTGGTATCATATCCTCTGTACGAAGGCGTGTGGCGATGAGCGATTGATGCGCATCCCTCAGCGTGGTATCTGTGATGTGTACTCTGGAAGATTTTGAAAACGTCATCTGAACACCTCGTGGGCTGAGGAATTGTAAAAATCGAGCCTCTCAACAATTAACCTTGATACTATAAAAAACTCACCAGAAGTAAATTAAGCTTAAAATAGCGATTAATACTGCAAAAATGGTCATAATAACGTCTTTTGGAAATGTAGAAAATTTTGGTTTATGTGTTCCGCCACTCTGGAACCCCCGGATTGCAAGGAGGTTTGCTGTCTCATCTGCCCGACGGATATGAAGGAGAAGAAGGGTGAGCGCGGCAGGAATGATGGTCTTGTAGTCTATCTGCATTCCTTTTATAGAAAATGCCCTTTGTATCTCCCGAAGATCTGATCCGGCAAGATGAAAGGACTGCAGTGTCATCTCAGCAGCAAGGCCGAGATCGAAGCCGAACCTCTCTCCGAAGAACCAAACGAAGATATCCAGCATATCACCTCCCCGGAACTCTGCATATGCCCAGAAGGAGATAAGAAGGATGACTCCCATCCGGATTCCATACGAAATCCCTCCTCCGACAAGGATCTCGGTAACGACAGCCGGAACAAGGATCAGGACCCCTAGTGCAGCGAGGAGCCGCTTATCAGGAAGTCGCCGTCCCTTCTGTGCCACAACTGTCCACCAGACAAAGGCAAGAAGAGCCCCCCCGATCGAGATAAAGGCTCCAAGTGAGAGGCAGATGACGGAGAGAAGTCGGAGTCGGCCGTCCCCAAATCTCGACTGCGTCTCTTCCGGGTGGGGGCAGGCAATTGTCCTGGACTGCATGGAACCCCCCGCATCCTCCAGCTGCCCGTCTCTCATCACAAACCGCTCGTCAGAATCCGGAATAATCTCGCGTTCATGGGTGAAGATGATGGTTATACGCTCCTTTCTTTTTTGGAGCTCATGGCAGAACCATTTCTTCATATCTGCATCAAGGGATGAGAAGGGCTCATCAAGGATGAGAAGATCCGGATCCCGTGCAAGGATACAGGCGAGATTGAGCCGTTTCAGCTCACCTCGTGAGAGAGTGTGGGGATCACGTCGCCACATCGCTTCCGGAATGACCGTCAGAATAGCATTTGGATCCACTCCCCATGATCGGATCTCATCTGCAACCGTCGTTTTGGTGATATGATACTCCGGAAACTGAAGTGAGAGAATCTCTGATTCTATCCCTGATCTCCGGATTGTTCCGGTATCCGGCTTCACCTGTCCGGAGAGGAGAAGGGAGAGAGTACTTTTGCCGCTCCCGATTCTCCCGGTAATAAGGGTGGTACCGGGCACAAAGCGGTGATCGGCGGCGATGGTCATATCCCCCTGCCGGTAGATGAGAGCGTCGGCGATGAGCTCCATATCAACCATCCTGGTTCATACCCCTTGAGATGACAAACCCCTCATGAATCCGGATATGATCGTCTGAAACGTCGGCAATATTCTGATACTGGCTGCTTTGCAGCACATAGGGGGGTTGATTAGATCGTAGTGCATCCTGCATCTCCCATGCTGTCTCCTCATCAAGATGCGAGTCTGCCTCATCGATGACAAGGAGGAGAGGGGAGGTGACAAGTGCCGTAGCGAGGGCAACGAGTACCTTCTCCCCACCAGAGAGTGTCCGCATCTTTCGATTGAGCAGGCGGGAGATCGAGAGCCTCTCAGCGATCTTCATTGTTCGATCTTCGATCATCTCCATCGGGAGTCTTCGGAATCTGAGAGGGGCGGCAATCTCATCGAAGACCCGTTCAAAGAGTATATTCCTGTCAGGAAATTCAGATACCCATCCTATCTCACATGATCGCGGGGGAGATCCATCGATCAGGATCAAGCCCGCCTCTGGAAGGATAACCCCGGCAGTTACTGAGAGGAGCGTCGTCTTCCCTGCACCATTTGGTCCAAATACCGTAGTGATACCCGGCTCTATCGAGAGGGCCGGGATCCGGAGAATACCATGGGAGAGGTCGGTTATCGTTATCATGTAACTCTTCGGGCGATAGCAAGAGCAGCTATTCCTTTGAGAATATCTCCGGGAATGAAGGGGGCTACGCCGACTATTACCGCGGCAGTAAACGGCATTCCTGTGGAGAGGGAGAGCCAGGCAGATCCAAATAGGTAGATAATGATACCTGCCGAGACGATCCCGGTTATCTCTGCATGCCGGAACGTCTGTTCACAGAGGAGTCCTGCTATGAGTGCCGCCGGTAAGAATCCGATGATATACCCCCCCGTCGGTCCAAGGAGGACACCAAGCCCCGCTGTCCCATTGTGAAAGACCGGGAGGTTACAGACTCCAAGGATGATATAGAGGGCTGCAGGAAGAATCGCATACCGTTTCATAACAAGGGCCGCAAGGAGGACGAAGAGCGTCTGAAGGGTAAAGGGAACAAGCGGAAGGAATGGAACTACTATGGATATCCACCCTCCGATACTTATCAGCGCCGCGAATGTTGCAGTCCGTGTCAGGGTTTTTGCATACTCGATATTTCCATACATCGTCAACCTCCTACTTGTATGTTGGTTGACGATAAAAAAGATCAAGTCTTCCTCCGGAGATTTATAAGATAGAAAAAATCGATTGTATGTGGTGATTGTTGGATGATCAGAGGATATGGCAGTCCCCGGCGATAACACGCTCGATCTTTCCATTGTCCTTTCTGATGATCAATGCCCCGTGATCATCGATATCAATGGCTTCTCCTTCGAAGGTCTTCTTCAGTGTACGGATCTCGACTCTTCGCTCCAGTGTGCAGGAGAGGCTCTTCCATTCACGGAGGAGTGCATCATACTCATTCCGCTCGACCAGGGTGTACCGCCTCTCAAACTCGGTCAGGACACGTGCAAGGAATTTAGTCCGGTCAACTTCGTATCCGAGTTCTTCTGATATCGATGTCACCTCACGGTTCAGGACCGGCATCAGCTCCTCGACTGATACATTGACATCAATTCCGAGGCTGAGGAGACAGTAGTGAATGACATCTGCCTCGGCTGACAACTCAAGGTGCATCCCTCCAACCTTCTTATCACCGATGAAGATATCATTTGGCCATTTGATCAGAGCACCAATATCATACTCTTTTCTGATAGCCCTGGATACGGCTACTGATGCGGCAATCATGATCATGAACGCCTTCTGGATTGGAATCGATGGCTTGAGAACGATTGTAGTCCAGATTCCTCCTGCAGGAGATGCCCATGATCGACCAAGGCGTCCAAGTCCGCCGGTCTGCTCTTCTGCGAGGATAACCAGCCCCTCCGATATATCGTTTTCTATCTCCCGGATCATCTGTTTTCCAAGCCAGATGGTTGAGGGGGTGGTTGTGACATAATGAATCTCAGATCCGATCTTCTTCGTTCTGAGATGACGTTTAATCTCGTATGGAAGGAGGCGCGTCGTCCTTTTGGTCACATGATATCCCTCTTTCTGGGTGGCTTCTATCTCATACCCAAGGTCGCGAAGCTCTTCGATATGTTTCCAGACCGCTGATCGGCTGATCCCCAGCTCTTCACTGATCTTCTCTCCAGAAATCTTACCGCTCTCCCGGTCGAGGATCTTCAGGACGTTAAATGCAGCGTTATTCATCGTTGTTACCTTTTTGCAATGCTCTGTTCACTATCCAATGGACAGGGATCTGTTCCACAGACCTGACGGAGGATGAATGACTGGTGTTCCATGAGCGTCGCCAGATCAAAGATGCCGGTGATGTCAACGACTCCTATTGCTCCAATCGCCGCTCCCTCACTGTCCCGGATAGGTGCGACGACGACAGGAATACCCTTATAGATCCCCTCTTGCGGACGTGTCTTGATAAGGCGGTTCCCGGCAATCGCGTCTTCGAGGATCGGTCCGGTATAGGATCTGTCGATCACCTTCCCATCTTCTATCCGGATACCGGGTTTCTCTGCTGACCTTCCGGTTATCGGAAGATTGGAGACTATCGTATGGATCGTCATCAGGACCGATTCGAGATCATCGGCTGATGAATCCCGGGCAATGGTATATCGATGCATAATGGAACACTAACAACCATACCAATTCCATCTAAAAGAAGGTTTCCTTTTTAGAGGAACAAAATGCCGTGATGAACGTCCGGGATGGATACTCATGTGCTGTTGTCAGGATGACGCGGCCCTCTCCGATTGACTCCTCAATGAGAATTGGATCTCCCTCTCTGGTTTCCGCAATGGCTTCCCCCTCGTACTCTGTGAGATGCCCGTCGCATTCAAAGGCAGTATGGTCGTATCCATCAAGCAGGGCGACGGCATCACTCTCTCTTCTGATGAGAATCTCACGCGGGCCGTACGCAAACTGGTATCTGACAGAGAACGGGAGCCAGTCATAACATTCCGGCACCTCACCACCTCCTCCAAAAACCACCAGATTTCCTCCAGACCTGATGAAGCGTTCCATCCTGCTCTTCGTTGCCCTGAGTGCGGGAAGGACACGGGAATATTCCTTGTTTGCAAACCCTGTCGGGATGATGAGTGTTCCAAAAGAACCACGGTAGAAGGGAGCTGCAAGAAGCTGTGGTGTGACCAGTTCGCAGGATCCGACACAATCCTCGATCAAGCGAAGAAACATCAGCTTTTCTTCCCAGATGAGTGCCGGTGTTCCACACCTCATCCTTTGATCACTCCAAGGGGCATCATTCGTGCGACGATCCGCGAGAGTCCGGCCTCATGAACAACACGGATAACTTCATCACTTGACTTATACATCTCAGGTGCTTCCTCGGCGATTGCATCCCCGGATGGCGCCCGGACGATGATCCCCTGTTTCTTCAGGTCAGCCGATACCGCAGCCCCACGTACCGCTTTCTTCGCCTCTTTTCTGCTGCTGACCCGTCCGGCACCATGGCAGGTACTCCCAAAGGTCTTCTCCATCGCCGTCTCTGTTCCTGCGAGGAGATATGATGCCGTTCCCATGCTGCCTGGAATGATCACCGGCTGTCCTGTTCTCTGGTATATCTCGGGGAGCTCAGGTCTTCCGGGTCCAAATGCCCGGGTTGCCCCTTTTCTATGAACACAGACGCGCTTGTCTGAGCCATCAATGGTATGCATCTCCCATTTGGCGACATTATGCGCCACATCATAGACCAGTGGCATCTCAGAAGGGGAAATCCCAAATGCCGATTCAAAGAGGGTTCTCACCTGATGGGTGATTATCTGGCGGTTGGCCCAGGCATAATTTGCAGCGGCCGCCATCGCACCAAAGTAGCTCTCCCCTTCAGGTGAGGTGAGAGGGGCACAGGAGAGCTGACGGTCAGGCAGGGTGATGCCGTATTTTTTTGTGGCTTTCTCAAGTGTTTTCAGGTGATCTGTACAGACCTGGTGTCCAAGCCCACGTGATCCACAATGGATCATACAACAGACGTTTCCTTCCTTCACACCAAATGTCTTTGCCGCCTCGTGATCCCGGATCTCGGATACCACCTGAAGCTCAAGAAAGTGGTTCCCTGATCCCAGGGTGCCGCACTGGGGGATCCCCCTCTTGCGCGCTTTCTCACTGACGTTCTCGGGAGCTGCCTCCTTCATATATCCCCCCTCTTCACACCGGATGCAGTCCTCAGGAAGACCATATCCTTCAGATACCGCCCATTTGGATCCAAGAGCCAGGAGATCGTCAAGTGCTGAAGCCGAGAGCCGGAATGCACTTTTTGATCCAACACCTGTTGGAACCTGCTGATACAACCTGCCGATGATATCCTCCCTGCTCCCCAGATCCGAGACCGAAAGCGGTGTTGTGATCATCCGGACTCCACAATTGATGTCAAACCCGACGCCCCCGGGTGAGATGATCCCTTCCTCTTCGGAGAAGGCAGCGACACCCCCGATCGGGAATCCATAGCCCCAGTGAATGTCAGGCATGCCAAAGGAGTGGCCGATGATACCCGGGAGGGTTGCGACGTTGGCAAGTTGCCTGACGGCTCCCTCTTCGAGGGATTCAAAGAGGGAATCCGAGAGGAAGAGCCTGCCGGATACCCGCATATCCGGTATATATCCGAGGGGAAGATCCCACTCATGACGTCCAACAGAAGAGAATAGTTTCTGCATCATCACACCTCAAATATCAAAGATGATATCACAGCTCATCATATCTCCGGTGGTCTGAATTGAAAGGCCTGAGAGCGAGACGCCTTTAATCTCCCTCCCCCCTTCATGCTTCTCTCTTTGAAATGGCTCTCCTCTGAGAGTCGCAATCAATCCGCTGCCTGTGAATCTGATGACCGTCTCACAGACGACGAATGATTCCACCTCGGAGATATAGAGGAGATCAGAGAGGAATTCCCAGAGGAGATCCTCCGGATCGTCTGCATCGATGGTCATTGTCTTTTCAGACCAAACATCACATTTTCCGGGATAGAGGACTGCAAACATAGCCTTTGCAGCAAGGGAGAAGAGCTCCTCCCTGCTCTCTGCCCGGATTCGTCGACGCACATCTGCGGTATGCGGAAGCTCTTCAATACTCATCGGATTGACCATACCCAAAGTACCGTGGAACCATCTTCATATCGATCGTCTGGATCCATTTCACCTGGTACCGTGAGACATACAGATCATGGTCCCCGACCGTTATGCGTATGTCAGTTGATTTTGGCTGCTTGATTGAGGTCGGGAGGAGGATTGGCCCTCCACATGATGTACAGACCCTGAAGTCGCATCCGCGCTCATGAATATATGCCCGTACGTCTTCGTTAATGATGATATCCGGCACCTCTGTGGGTTCTCCAAACGGTCTACGCATGTACGTGATTAATGGGGAGAGAATGATTAAAATAGTTCTGACTGATGCAGGCGATCAAAAAAAAAGGAGTCTTATGTTGATGCGACAATATCTGTCACAACATCGAGATATTGTTCTTTCATCTCATAGACACTTGTCGTACTTTCGGCTTTCCGACGGATATGCAGGATGCCGAATTTGGATGCGATGATCCCAACCATGGATGCAACCGATTTGATACCGATGCTGAAGTGTTCGTTTAACCGTGCATGGATCTCTGCAATGGTGAGTGAACGGACACGAATGAAGAGGTTGAGCAACTCTTTCCGTATCCCTGATGTGTCTCTGGATAGGTACGCTCTGAGGCGCTCTTCGATCTCTTTCCTGATCTCTCCCGGCGAGAGCATACACTGAATACTGCACTACACCTATATATATTATCCTATTCTCTTCTCATCCGGTGGCTATGAATTCTTGTATAAGGTATTTTCCAGACTGTATCACTCTGCACTCTGGTAGATATCTGTTGATGGAAATCGATAGGTGATAGACTATATCAAGTGTTTGTCTTGTATCCGGCCTCTTTTGATATTTCGCATCCGCACATACAGATCAGAAAGACTATCACCGGGTATCGAAAATGGCTATGGGATATACCATGCCGACGATGAAGATTCGTGGTGGCGATCTCGATCTCGTTGAGTACGAGTTCGTCGCCTTCTCACCCGGAGAGGAGATCAGGACATGTGGATTAATTGGAAAAGTAACTGCAGATCCGCAGAAGGGGACGTTCTCTGCAGTTGCGCCTGCACGAATTCATCTGAGCGTCTTTGACATGAACCGTTTCGCCCCCGGCCATCCCGGCGGTGGCGGACTTGGATTTGCCATCCAGCTGTACTGCCAGGCCGAGGTCTCCTGCACACCGGAAGGCATAGAGGTGGAGCATCCGCGAGCATCCATTATCCGTCATTTCCTTATTGCACTGAGCCGGGCTGTCGGCTATACCGGTGGTTTCCATGTCGTGGCTACTGACCATGGAAAAGAGCATGTTGGTCTTGGATCAACGAGTACCCTTCTCACCGCTGTTGGAAACGCCACAAATGCCGCACTCGGCTCTCCACTTACAAGCGATCAGATCCGGATGCTTATTGGGAATAACTATGTCGAGGAGACCGAAGGCGGCGATGTCGTCTTTGGATTTGAGACCGGTGTCGGTCCGGCCGTATCAACACACGGTGGAATCGGGGTGATGGGTGATGCCCTCTCCCTCGTCTACCAGCATCCATTTGCAGAAGGAAAGAACGTCTTCATCGTCATCCCCCCGACCGGAGTCTCAAGTGCCGGAGAGCACGAGTTCGATCTCCTGATGACGAGGGCCCGGACCCTTGACTACCGGGATCGTGAACTAAAGGTCTATATGATTATGATGGATCTGATTCCTGCCGTTGAGCGGGGCGATCTTAAAACAATTGGCGACATCATGTGGGAGATTGAGTTCCGGGGATCAAAGCGGGCAGAGGTGGAGCATCACAGCTTCGCGCTCTATGAGTACATGAGCCGGCTCCGGGAAGCCGGCCTTGAGTTTGTTGCAATGAGTTCGGTTGGTCCGGCAATCGCCATCATTACTGAGAAGAGCAGGAAAGATATGGATTCTATCGTCACCCCCCTCGGTCTTGAGATCGCAGTTGATGCTGCCGTTGATAACCAGGGTGTGCAGGTGATCCCTCCTGCCTGAGGATCGAACCGTACAGGTTTATCATCCTTCCTGTCTCTTTTCTCCATTGAGTACGTACTATGCGGATACTCATACCAACAGATTGTTCTGAGTATGCAGATGCCGGTCTCGATATGGCTTCTGAGATTCCGGGTGTTGATGATATCCTCCTCCTCCACATCCCGGAAGAGGAGATAACGCCCGCTATCACTGAAAAACTTGAGGAGCGATGTCGGCGCCTTCGATCCACTGATATACGCACCCGATACAGAATAGTGGCGAGGAGTCAGGGGAAGATAGCTGACATGATCAGATCCGTTGCCGAGGAGGAGCGGATCAACACCATCGTCGTCGGGGCACGAGGGCGGGGAAGAATAGAGAAGTACTTCCTCGGTTCTGTATCAGATGATCTCCTCCTCCATGTGAGCCGGGATCTCCTGATCATGCGCTATATCCGGGGTCGTATGCATGATGATCGTCCCGGCCTCTTCTCCCGTATCCTTGTACCCATTGAGCTCTCTACAATATCCTATGAGATCCTCGCCTTCATCAGGTCTCTCGGTCTCAGCAGTCATGTCCTTCTTCTCCATGTCGTCCGATCCGATGATCCCGCTCTCCTTGATGATGCGAGGGATCGCCTCAACGATGCAGCGGATCTCCTGAAGGGTGACGCGGGCGGACCATCAGTATCCGTCCTCCTTCGTCGTGGCAACCGGATCGAATCGATCCTCTCGGTTGCTGAGAGCCATGCGATGAGCATAATTGTCATCGCCCGGTTTGGGCATCTCGATTACCTGAAGAAGGCGATAATTGGAGAGACTGTTGCAGGTGTTGCAGCCAGAGCTGATATACCGGTCTATATCCGTTATCCAGAGATCAATCTCAGGGTTGATGCCAGAGAGCTGAATGCAGATGAGTTTATTCATGCTGAAGAGCTCTGGAAAAGATATCACCAACAGACCGGAGATCCGGCGAGTGATCGCATCTTTGGGACCTTTGCAGAGGGCATCCTCGTTGCGGTCGCCCGTTGCCGCCGCCATCCTGATGGTGATGAAGTGGATGCCGTCTTCACCCCGGAGGGGTACCGTGGGCATGGGTTTGCCCGGCATGCAGTCGGGGCCCTGATCGAGGCATGCAGGGATAATTATCTCTACATGCACTCAACTATCGCTCTGGTTGCGTTCTATCGCCGGTATGGGTTTGTGGAAATTCCGGAAGAAGAACTACCCCCCTCGATCAGGAGAAGATATGCCTTTGCCCTTGGTAATCTGAAGGGGGCAGGGGTGGTTCCGATGATGCGAAGCCCGGACGAATCAGAGTGACCTGATCATCTGCCCGAATCTCGGAAGGAAGTCCTTCTTTCGTGACATCACACCCTCAAGCCGGACGGGTTGTGTATCGATATGCAGACGCTGAAGAGTCATATCATCTGCGGCGACGAAGAGATCACTCCCATTTTCAAAGACACAGGTAATCAGTACGGCGACGATGTCCACATCAAGCTGTTCCCGAATCTCCGGGAGGATCTTCTGAATTTCTTCTGCATGTATAGACGAGAAATCCTCTGATGGAACCATCACCTGAGAGATGACAACCTCCTTGGAGAAGAGTGTATATCGCTTGGTATCTTTCTTGAGAAGTTCTTCGATCGAATATTCTGAGAGCTCCATCCCCTCCTGAAAGAGCTTCATCCCAAAATCAATCGGTTCTATCCCTGTTATCTCAGAGAGATATGAGACCATCTCCTCATCTTTTGTCGTTGTCGTTGACATCTTCAGTCCGAGTGTGTCTGAGAGGACACCGGCAAGGAGGAGCCCGGCAATCTTCTCGGGGATTTGTATTCCGGAATCCCGATAGATAGATGCGACGATCGTTGAGGTTGATCCGACTGGTTCCATCACAAAACGAATCGGCTTGAGTGTGGTCATTGCTCCAAGCCGGTGATGATCGATAATCTCCAAAATCTCGGCATGCTCGATTCCATCCACCGCCTGACTGTATTCGTTATGATCAAGGAGGATAACCGCTTTCTGAATCTCCTCCATCAGGGTGTTGCGGGATATCATCCCGATGAGTTTGTTCTCCTCATCAACAATACAGGCCGTACGATATCGTGAATTGCTGACGAGCTGCTTGACATAATCGAGACCGTCGTCGGTATGGACCACCGGTACATCGGTGGCCATCACCTGGGATGCAGGGAGAGAGAGATTGATCATCTTGGCAACACCGAATGCATCGAGTTTCGTTGAGAGGAGTGATACCCCCCGTTGTGTCGCCGCATTGATCACGCGCTCCCCAAGCGGGGCGTCATCTGCGATGATCAGAACTGCAATTCCTGCTGAGATAAGTGCCAGCTGGGAGGGTTCATTATCTCCGACGATTGCGATATCATCTTCGGTGAGGCGGGAGAGGGTGACATGGAGTGCGTCGATCGATATATAGACATTCCCTTCAATGATCTCCTTCTTTCTGACGACGATATTTGCATCAAGAATCCGTGCCAATGTATCGAGAGGTATTGGCGATACAGAGAGATGCTCGACCCGGGTACGCCTGACATACGCCTTGGAAAGGCCGTGTTCAGAGACGAGTCCGGCAAGGCGCCCCTCCTCATCGATGATCGGGATGTTTCTCAGATCATGTTCATCCATCATCTCGACAACATCGATCGTCGGAACATCCATCCCGGCATTCAATGTGTAGGTGAATGGAATATCCGCCACCGTCGGCTCGACCGACTCTATAAAGGCTGGTGGTTCAACCCCGAAGTGTGAGAGGACAAACTCCGTCTCCGGGTTCATATCACCACATCGTGCAGGGATATATCTCCCAGGTTCAAGTTCGTTCAGATATGCCGCATATCCGATAACACTGCAGATACTATCCGTATCCGGGTTCTTATGTCCGATAACATAGACACTGTTCATAGAAAGCTCCCTTCTCTCTCCATATTTAGGGTTGGTAGATCTCTTCTCACTCTCCGGTGATATTCTTTCCCCTGAGGATAGCCTGATTTGAAGAGGAATCTTTATCCCGCTCCTTCCCTGATACAGAGAGATGAGATCAGATGAGTAGCGATGAAACCGTAGCCAGAGAAGAGAAGAGCCATCCGCCCTGTATCGGATTTCATAATGAATTTGAAAAGATTCAGGAGATTATCAGCATGCACCGGTCCGGTACAAAACAAAATGTTGCGATTCTCGGTCTCCCATACTCCGGCAGAAGCACACTTCTGACAACCCTCAGGGAAGAATATAAGGACTCCTCGTACTTCGTTGAATACGGTTCATGGATCACAAAGAAACGTAAGCTGCTCGAATCCCGCTACTCTCAACCCATCGTCTTTATAGACGGGTGCCAGTATCTCTTCTCCCGTCGGATCGGTGGCTTCTCGGTCCTCGATGATTTCCTCGAAGAGGTCGCCTCCTCCTCCTCTCTCTTTATAACGACCTGGAACCTGTATGCCTGGAACTATATCAGGCGGGTTCGGGAGGTGGAACGTTTCTTTCCAAAGATCATCAGACTTCCTCCTCTCTCTGATACCGAGATGCGGCAGTGTATTCTGAAAGACTATACTGAAGCCGAGCTCCAGTTCATCGGAGATGTGGATATTGAATTGCCGTCCCTGCTCAGATTTACCCCATATCCGGTGAAGCTTCCATGGAAGAGCGAACCTGTCGAGCTGCCTCTTCCCAGGGTCAATATCGATCGGGTATCGTTGAGACGGCATAAGAAGGAGATGAATCTCTCAGATGAGGAGCTTGTATTTCAGAAGATAACAAAGATGGCAGGTGGCAACCCTGGTGTTGGAAAAGCCATCTGGAAGAAGAGTTTTGAGTATCCGACCGTGAACCTCAAGGACTATACACCCATGCGGATGCCTGATCCACTCCTTCGAAATGATGCTTTCATCCTTGGTATCATCGCTATGACCGGCAGTATTACACGTGAGGAACTGGAGGAGGCGGCAGGGGGGGAATATCCAATCTGCCCGACCCTCTATCGTCTCCTCTCTCTTGAGGTCATTATGAAGGTTAATGGAGGGTACCAGATCTATCCGGAAGCGCTCCTTCTTGTGAATGAAATGCTTCTGAAACTACGGATCTTCTGGGAGTGAGAATGATGGTCGATACACAGCTTGCTGAGATTTATGACGAGATCATCCCCCTTCTCATCGATGCCGTCGTCATCTTCATCATCGCTTATCTGCTTGCCAGAGTGATCAGTTTTATTCTCATCCGTACCTCGGAGTTCTTCGGCCACGCACGGATTGGTGTCCGGATGATCGTTCCGATACTCAACATCCTCATCTACACAGTCGCCATCATGATCGTGATCCAGCGTGTGTTGACGCTCTCGACCATTGAGCTGGTCGCCTTCTCCGGTCTCTTCGGTGCGGCGATCGGTTTTGGCCTGAAGGATGCCTTTGCAAATGTCATTGGGGGGGTGATCATCGCCTTCCAGAAACCATTCAGGATAGGAGATCGGATCAAAATGGGGGAGTATTATGGTGAGGTGGTGGAGCTTGGCCTCATCGATACCCGGATCATTACCCCTGATGACAGTTACGTCACCATACCAAACCACAAGATCTTCACTCAGAGCGTCGCAAGTGCCAATGCCGGCAAGACCGAGATGCAGGTTGTTGTGGATGTCTTTATCGATCATACCGCGGATATCGCCAGGGCGATCGAGATCTTCAAGGACGCCATCGTCACATCCCGGCATGTGTATATCACAGACGCCTGCTTTTATACGATCCTTACTGAAAACAAAATGTACAGTGTCCGGCTCCGGGCACGGGCATATGTCTGGGATCTCCGCGATGAGTTCGAATGCAAAGCAGAGATATCACGAAGGACAAAAACAGCATTTCAGGAGGCAGGAATTTACCCTCCCCGGCTCTTTTCGGGTGATCAAAACGCGTAAAAAGGGGATGCTTACTCCTCAGTAAGCATCCGGCAGACGGCATCAGCTGCCGTCTTTGCCGCACCCATTGCGAGAATGACGGTTGCAGCACCTGTTGCAACATCGCCTGCGGCATAGATCTTCGGAACAGTCGTCTTCCCCGACTCATCAACCAACAGGTTTCCTTTCTTCTCACGGACAAGCCCCTCGATCATCCTGATGAGGAGCGGATTCGGACTCTGGCCGATGGCCTCGATGACAACGTCGGCGGGGATGATGTACTCGCTGCCCGGAATCGGCTTTGCTGAAGGCCGCCCGGAGTCATCAAGCTCGCACATATCCATCGATACGACCTCAACACCGGTAACGGTTCCTTCTCCAAGAATCCTGGTCGGGTTTGTGCAGCAGAGGAATCTGATCCCCTCCTCTTCTGCATGGTGTGCCTCAACCAGACGTGCCGGCATATCCTCCCTTCGCCGCCGGTAGACGAGGGTGACATCGGCCCCCATCCTCTTTGCGACGCGGGCGGCATCCATCGCGACGTTTCCGCCACCTATGACGACGACCGACCGCCCTTTCTTCACCGGGGTGTCATGATGGGGGAACGCATCTGCATGGAGAAGATTGACCCGTGTCAGGAATTCGTTGGCTGAGTAGACACCGATCTGGTTCTCCCCCGGGATCCCCATAAATGCAGGGAGGCCTGCGCCAGTTGCAAGGATGATCGCGTCATAACTGAGGAGTTCTTCCACAGGCAGGCTTCTGCCGACGAGATAATTCGTCCTGATCTCAACTCCAAGACGTTTCACCTCAGAAATCTCAGCCTGGACAACCTCCTTTGGAAGCCGGAACTCCGGGATGCCATAGGTGAGGACGCCGCCAGGCTCATGGAACGCCTCGAAGATGGTCACCGAAAAGCCGTTTCTGGCAAGCTCTGCTGCGGCGGTGAGGCCGGCAGGCCCTGATCCGACGACCGCAATCCTCTCGGATCTCTTCTCAGCAAGCTCCGGGATCTCGATCCCGTTCTCACGCTCCCAGTCCGCAAGGAACCGCTCAAGCGACCCGATCGCGATCGGTTTATCCTTGACACCAAGGATACATTCCCCTTCACACTGGACCTCCTGAGGACAGACACGGCCGCAGACGGCGGGAAGCATATTGCTCTCCTTGATGATTCCTATTGCGGAACGGAAATCTCCATCCTCGATACAGCGGATGAATCCGGGAATATCGATACCGACCGGGCAGCCATCGACGCATGCCGGTTTTTTGCACTGAAGGCATCGTGCAGCCTCAGCTATCGCCTCTTCAGCCGGGATTCCGCTATCGACCTCTTCAAAGTCATGTACCCTGAGATCAGCCGGACGATCTGACATCAGTGGTGCCCCCCACAGCCGCAACCCCCTGTATGGTGGGCAGCGGACTCCTTCTCTTCATCAGTATAGAACCGCTGGCGGCTCATCAGGAGATCGAAATTAACCTCATGCGCATCAAACTCAGGCCCGTCAACACAGGCAAACCGTGTCTCTCCACCGACGACGACCCGGCAGGAGCCGCACATCCCGGTACCATCGACCATAATCGGGTTTAACGAGACAAATGTCCTGATCCCGAATGGTTTTGTCACGCCTGAGGTGACCTTCATCATGATGGCAGGGCCGATCACCCAGACAGCATCCGGTGGCCTCGTCTCGCAGATCTCCTTGAGTGGACCGGCTGCAAACCCCTTGATTCCATAGGATCCATCATCTGTTGTGATGATCAACTCGTCACAGACCGATTGCATCTCATCTTCAAGGATAAGCAGATCCTTGTTCCGTGCACCGATGATCCCGATGACGGTATTACCCGCCGTCTTCAGGGCCTTTGCGATGATCGGAAGGCAGGCGATACCAACGCCCCCGCCGACGAGAACGCAGGTTCCATATCGCTTCACCTCGGTCGGCTGGCCGAGAGGGCCGACGACATCAAGGATGGTATCTCCTTTCTTCAGTGCAGCGAGCTTTCGTGTCGTCGTCCCGACGGTCATAAAGATGATCCTGACGAGATCGCCATCCACCCCGGAGATGGTCAGCGGGATTCGCTCTCCTGTCTCATCAATTCGGAGCACAAGAAACTGGCCTGCTTCTGCATGCCTGCTGACATGGGGCGCCGATATCCATGCCTCATATACATTCTCCGCAAGCGCGGATGCTGCTGTTATCGTGTACAAATTAACATCTCCGAAATACCCAGAAATAATCTCGTATATATTGTTCCTATGACTTCTTTACTTTACGCACTTTTACAGCAATACCGCGCGTTGATCGGATCATCTCATCTGCGGACATCATTGCTCTCCCAGTTGCACGCACCCCTTCTCCTATGACAAAGACCTCATCGCCGTCCCGGATGGCGGGATCAGCAGACTGGACACCTGGAGCCAGGATGTCACCCTGGGGGACGAACCCCTCGATGGTGACCCGGTAACAGTTAGGGAGCAGTGCCCACCCCTCGATCGTCGGCCGAAGGAGTCCGGTTCCGGGATCGAAGGAGAAGAGCTGCTGGCGGCCTGCAAAGACCTTCCTTTCAGGGAACCGCCCTTTGATGATCATCTTCCTCGTATCCGGCTTCACCCCAAACTGCCAGGCAAGCGTTCCACCGACAATATCAGGGGCTCTCTTCCTCTCCCCGGCGAGTGCGTCACGTAGTGCCCCGGTAGATTCCCATGAGACAGGACGTCCATCTGTACAGGTCTCTTCAAGGGAAATTCCCGCAGAGGCTGCTGCCTTTCTGGCGACCTCAAGCGCCCCCCCCTCCAGGTGGGCGATGACCCGCCTGTATGGATGGGTCCTGAGGTACTCTGTCAGGTATTCTGCAAGGATCGCCTGCTCTTCATGATCCCAGTGGCCGGTCACCGGCACATCGTAATGGGCGGCCGGGTAGATCAGCTCAAGCTCCCGTGGGACGACACCGAGTGGGGAGGTGATGATCACCTCATGCGCCCTCCCGGCGATCGCATCCTGGAATTTTCGGTGGCTTTGGGAGAGAGAATACGGCTTCTTTGCAGAACAGGGGAGAAGGACACAGACATCCCAGGTATTCTGGGTGAATCGTCTGATGACACGATCTTCAAACCTCCCAATCTCGGCCCGGTACATCGATTCCTGGGTATGTGCCCGGAATGGCGTTGTCCGGGCGATGGGGGCTGCCTTCTCCATCAGATCGCTCTTTCTGTCGAGGTGACGGAGTATCGAAACGAGCGATGCATCAGAGCGGCAACGCGATTCGATCAGTTCCCTCAGCTCACCCCTCTGCAGGAGGGCGGTTGCGAACCGGATCTCGTGGAGGAGTGCCTGCCGGTTATGCTCCCTGAGATCCCCCGTCCGGCACCCGGAGCAGCCGCAGATCCCCTCATCCAGCCATGAGCCGGGATAGATGCCTTCCGGGGTGCAGAAGAGTCCTTCTGCGGACTTCAGATCGACGGCGATGGTATCGAAGAGATCGAGACCGGTTGCTATCAGCATCGCTACATTTGAAGGGAGTGCCGATGCCGGTGCATAGCGTGCGGCATCCGGTGGCAGAGCGCTGAGGAAGGTCTCTACCCAGTCCGCATAGGTTCGTGGGTTTGCAAGGGCGGTATGCCATCCTGCGATGATCGCCGCGTCTCCCGAGGATACATTTCCTGACATCTGTGGATGTGCCGGGATCGGTTGATCGAGAACCTCACCGGCATATCTCTGTACAAACTCCGCATCTGCCTGGAGTGGTATATTCGAGAGAGGCCGGGACGCCAGATCCGGAAAGAGTTCTATCGGATTAATAACGGCGGGTGTCTGGATCTGCTCATCGTTGATGGTGAAGATTCCCTGCCTGGCAAGCCCATCTCGCTTACGGACCTCAAACTGCGTCATGATATCACCACAGCGTCAGGGAACCGCTTTTTTATATGATGGACAAGATCCGGAGAGGCAGAAAACGTTACTTCTGTCTCCGGGTTGGCGGCGAGGAGCGCATCGACTCCCGTAAATGCAGATGCGAGCATCGCATCATCCCAGGCAGGGACCTCGTTCTGGCCTATCGGGAAGGTCTCGGAGAGTTCCCGTGGTACTGCACCAAATGGCGGGCGGAGTTCAAGAACCTCCTCAAAGTCCTGCGGCTCAGGCCCGCCGCAGAGGATGAGCGCCTTTGATGAGAGGGCGATTCTTGGGATCATCCTCTGAAACCGGATCACCTCGGTCCGCTGGCAGGACTCGTCTCCCCGGTAGAAGAATCTCCGTTTGGTTGCACGATCTGATCGTTCGAGGAGGTCGCCGGCTTTCAGGAGTTCACGATACCCGTCGAGGAGTCTGGGGTGTGATCGGCACCGTTCATCCACAAGCTCCCAGAGGGTCCCTTCCTGGATGGAGAGGCGGACACGGGAGATCTCGGCCTGTGTCACAGCAAGGTTATGGGTCGCAAGGAGCCGTTCTTTCTGATCTGATGCGCGAAGTTCATCTGCGGTATGTGAACGGCAGACAGCACAGGGACAGGGGAGCTCTGCCATCTCGGCGAGCTTGAGAGTGCCGGACGGGGTGATGTAGCGCCCCTCCCGTGCATAGAGGGCATATGCCGCGGAATCGAAGATGTCACAGCCCATTGCAGCCGCAAGAGCGAACATCGAGGGGTGGCCTGCACCAAAGAGGTGGACACATGCCCCTGAGGAGAGTCCCTTTTTCGCGGCGAGAACCGAATGGACAAGCTCACGATACCGGTAGCCTTCAAGGAGCGGGACGACTGCGCCGACCGGGCAGAATGAGAACCCAAGATTGCTCACCTCCCGCCCGGCTGTCTCTCTCAGATCAGCGTGGATACCGCCCTGGACCGGCCCGGCGATTGGTGCATCGTCACCAAAGATCTCTCGTGCCTCGCGGAGCCGTTCCATCGTGATGGCAAGCTCTGATTCGACGGTCTCACGTGGTGCATCAGGATGGGTTGGAATATCGAGTGGTACCCAGATATCGCTTCCGATATCCCGCTGAAATGCCAGTGTCGTCTCATTTGTCGTATCAACCGATCCATAGACCGAGAGCTGAAACGATCCGGAATCGGTCATAATCAGGCCATCAAAGCCGAGGAGGTTGTGGAGGCCGCGGGATAATGCTTCCTCGCGGAAATCAGCACTCTTTGAGAAGATGTAGGCGTTTGTGATCAGCCCTTCAATCCCCATTGCCGCCATCTCACCTGGAGGAACGATCTGGATATGCGGGTTGACGACCGGGAGGAGTGCCGGGGTTCGTATTCGTTTATCACCGACGGTGAGTCGTCCGACTCGTCCGGCGATGTCCTTATGCATCACTTCAAACTGTATTGACATGGTTATTCAGAGAAGATCTGGCCCTCGAATCTGAGGACGGCTATCTGGTCATCCCGCCAGCATCCCGGCGGAAGACCTGCTTTCATACAGGTCTGATCGAGGAACTCGGCACCCGACCATCCATATTCTGTTGCTACCTGCGGGAGAAGGAGTCCGGATCGACCCCGTCCCTGGATGATCAGGCCATGGCGGCCGATGATCACCTGGTCTGCCCTCTCTTCGGGAGAGGTGGGGATCTCTTCGGGCAGAGAGAGTACTGTCACCTCAATTCGTATGAGGGGGAGTTCCTGCACTCTTACCGGTGGGAATCTGGGATCCTGCAGGGCAGCGGATGTTGCTGCTTCGATAATGGCTTCGCCAAGCGGCATCACCGGCATCGGAATACCGATACAGCCCCGAAGTTCCCTGTTCCGTGTGAGGGTGACAAAGACTCCCCTCTTCTCGTCAAAGATCGGCGGAAGAGGCGGGGGCTGATACTCCTCCCGGTTCAGGGCCGCCGTCATGGCTTCACGGGCGAGGGCAATCCCGGCCCTGCCGTCCCCCTCATTGAGAAGCTGCATATATAATCATCATCGCAGGAGCAGAAGATGCTATCTCCGGATGAACGAGGATTAATGAAGAGATAGATCATATACTATATACTGTACCTGGGGCTTTGGCACCATGGTCCAGCGGTGAGAGGGAGAGTGCGGCTGACGGTGACCAGTTCTGGTCGCTGAGGAAAGTCCCCCCACCTTTCAGGCGCGCAGCCTCGTGCAAGCGGGGATGGCGAGAGTCATGGCAATGACACAGAAACGACACGTCCTGCCGCCAGCGATGAAACGACCGAGCCCCACCATCACTGATGGTGGTGCGATACCTAACTCGTTGAGCGTAACGGCAGGGATCGATGGAACGGTGAATCCCTGCGGGTGCAAGCCAAACAGGGCAGAAGGGATGCCTGGATCCCGCCCGGGTACGGCGCTTAGCTGAATGCCGCAATGAACAGAAGGGGGCTTACTCCTCCCACTCACCATCAGTCTGTTGAAGACGATCTTTTTCTCATATAACTCCTAGTAATAGTATGCATGTTCCATCACCTGAGGAGCTGAGATCTGCCCGACGGAGGATTGGGCTGAAACAGGCCGATCTTGCACACAGGGCCGGGATCAGTCAGTCGATGATCGCACGGATTGAGCGTGGCTCCGTCGATCCCCGTGTCAGCACCCTCCGGCGCATCGTTGATGTCCTCACCGCTGCAGAAATCCCGGCGGTTACCGCTGGAAGTGTGATGCACTCCCCTGTCGTCAGTGTTTCACCGGATGACTCGATCCTCTCGGCCGTTGACAAGATGGAGCAGATGGCGTTTTCGCAGCTGCCTGTTCTCAAAAATGGTGTTCCCGTCGGCTGTATATCAGAAGCAGCGATTCTGACTGCCATTGGTGAACAACGGCATCCTCGCGGGCATCATCAGAAGGTCCATGATTTTATGGAGGCGAGCTTCCCGACCGTACCCCCCGAGATCGAGATCGAGACGGTCGTCTCTATCCTTGAACAACATCATGCCGTCCTCGTCATGGCAGAAGGCCGGGTCGAGGGGGTCATCACGAAACATGACCTGATCTCCCTCATTACCCGGTAGGATCAGCACCTTGAGACGAGATCCCTGAGAACTGCCTCAGGATCATCTGCCTTGACAACACCGGATGCCAGAAGCACTCCGGTACAGCCGAGATCGAGTGCAATTCTGACACATTTGCCCGAATGTATCCCGGCACCTGCCAGAACCTTCACGGAAGGGTTCTTTTCTTCAGCGGCTCGGACGGATCCCTCAATGATCCCGGGATCTGCTGTTGCAACAGAGATACCTGATCCGATCAGTTCCGGGGGTTCAATTGCAACATATGACGGCCCGAGTGCCGCCGCGCCTGCTGTTGCCCGTATATTATTCGTGCAGATGACCGTTTGCAGCTTTGCAGACTCCGCTGCGGCAAGGCCTGCTTCGATCTCAGCGAGGGTGAGGCGCCGTTCGGAATGGTTGATGAGGGTTCCTGAGGCACCTGCCATCGTCAGCATATACGCAGGGATCCGTCCTGTGTGGGCACCGGCATCGACCCCGTCAATATGCTGGGCGAATACCGGTATCGTATAGTGCTTTGCCATACGGCGAAGTTCGGTGAAGGAAGGTGCGATTCCGATCTCAACACCGGTATCCTCCATCACCGCCTGTGCCGCCCGTGCTATCCGATCTGCGGAATGGCCGGTTCCTTCCCGGTAGGTCTTGAAATTGATGAGGATGAAGGGGGAGGTCATCTCACTTCCTCTTCACCCTGATGACATCCCCAAGCGTCGTCTGGGTCTTCTCTGTACCGGTGCCCTCTGCGACTATACCGTCAGAATCGATCAGGCGTATCTCAAGGGCGGCTTCTATCTTCTTTCTGACCGCGTCTTCAGGTGTCAGGTCTCCGTTCTCAATCTTTCTGATAAGGTGCTCCTTCTCCTTAATCTCAAGGGCAAGCTCCTTCTGGGAGATGCCCCGCTCAAGGCGGGCTTCACGGATCCGATCCGCATAGTCTTCAACAATATCCCCTTCGATGAAGTCGAAGACGTCGCGTTTCCGTCTCGGAGGTGCGCTCGGAGATCCTCCTGGCGTCATCCTCCCGGGTGTTCCCCTCGGTCCTGTCTGGACCTGCACCTCCGTCCCGAGCCGGGCACACCGATCACAGACCTTCATCGGCGTTGATCCTTCAATTCTCACCGTCTTCGATCGTCCTTTAATAATCTGGCCACAGGCTTCGCATTGTTCGGATTTCATGTAATATCCCAAAGAACTTTATACCTTTTTTCTCCTATATATCTATTTGAAGGATTATGGTTACGAAATCTCGCATACCTGAGGATACTCATCATTCTGAAGATACGTATCGGATGGTGATTGAGCGTCTTTCTGAACTGGAAGCGCGGAATCAGGAGTTGCGGGAGGAGCTTCGCCAGTCGAAGACGGATCGCCAGTATCTTGAAACCCAGAAGGTCAGGTACGAACGGGAAGTCCGAAAACTCAGGTCTGAGATTGAGCAGATGAGAAGTCCCCCACTCATCGTCGGGACGATCATCGATGTTGTCGACTCAAACCGTGCGGTTGTCAGGAGTAGTGCTGGACCGAAATTCCTTGTCCGAACATCACAGTTCATTAATATCGATGATCTGAAGCCCGGTGTCCGGTGCACAATGAATCAGCAGACCCTGGCCATCGTCGAGGTGCTCCCCTCCGCCTTTGACTCCCAGATCTACGGGATGGAGGTGGAGACCCGCCCGACTGAGACGTATGTCGATGTCGGTGGCCTGAAAGAGCAGACCATTGAGGTCCGGGAGGCAGTCGAACTGCCTTTGAAGAAGCCGCATCTCTTTGAACAGATTGGGATCCTCCCCCCGAAGGGTATTCTTCTCCACGGCCCGCCGGGTACCGGGAAGACCCTTCTTGCCCGGGCTGTCGCGCATGAGACGGAAGCTACCTTCCTCCGTGTGGTCGGCTCCGAACTCGTCCAGAAGTATATCGGGGAAGGGGCGCGGCTCGTCCGTGAACTCTTTGAGAGTGCAAAGAAGAATGCCCCCTCTATCATATTCATCGATGAGATCGATGCAATCGGGGCATCGAGAGGTCAGGAGACCTCATCCGGCGATCGTGAGGTTCACCGCACCCTGATGCAGCTCCTCGCTGAGATGGACGGGTTTGACAACCGGGGTGATGTGAAGATCATCGGGGCAACGAACCGGATAGATATTCTGGATCCTGCTCTCCTTCGCCCTGGCAGGTTTGACCGGATCATTGAGATTCCACTCCCTGATGTCGAGGGACGGCTCGCGATCCTCAGGATCCATACAAAGAAGATCACCCTTGCAGATGACGTTGATCTCCTTGCGCTTGCACGTGTCACTGAGGGAAAGAACGGTGCTGATCTCTCTGCAATCTGTATGGAGGCCGGAATGTTTGCAATTCGTGATGAGAGGCCCTCCGTTACCAGGTCGGACTTTGAGAGAGCGATCAGGAAGATCTCTGCAGACTTCGATCGCAATAAGGTCTCACAGATGGCATCCATCGGAACGATGTTTGCCTGATCAAGCTTCTTTTTTTATTTCATCCTGAGAACAGAAGACGGTCAGATCATGGCTCGTCTCATCATCTGAGATGGTGCAGAGATATCTGTGCTCCCATTCTGCACCTGGATAGCCGAGCTGGCGTTCATAGATCTCACGGGCAAGCTTCTGGGAGAGAAGTACCCCATCCCCGGTCTGGAAGAGGAGATCTGATGTGTATCTCCGGATGTACCACCGGAGTTCTGAAGCAAGCGAGAGCCCTGATCCAAGTGTCGCAACAGCCACTTCGACGACCCCCCCTGCCCGCCTCTGCGGGGGATAGAACCGGAGGATCATCCTGCTCGTCTCGGACTCCAAAAAAGTACGGTACAGGTCAATGCCGGGTTTTGATATAAAGATAACCAGCATGACCGTCGAATATCAGAGATACATGCGGACATCCTGTTCAGGCATCTCATGCCTGACCTTCCGGATGGCTGCATCAAAGTGTTCTTCTTCGATTGCGGTTGCACTCTCACGGACTGCGATCATCCCTGCCTCGCGACAGATGGCCTCGAGTTCGGCCCCGGTTGCTCCTTCAGTGCGGGAGACGATCGATGGAAGCCTGATATCTCCGAGGGAGAGGTTCCGTGTGTGGATTTTGAGAATCTCGGTCCGTGATCCCGCATCCGGGAAGGGGATCTCGATGATTCTGTCGAACCGCCCCGGCCGGAGGAGTGCCGGATCAAGCATATCTGGCCGGTTTGTTGCGGCCATGATCCTGATGTCACCACGGTTGTCAAACCCGTCCATCTCAGCGAGGAGCTGCATCAGGGTGCGCTGCACCTCGGCAGATCCGGAGGTGCCGTCATGGGTCCGGGTACTCCCGACTGCATCGATCTCATCGATGAAGACGATTGATGGCGCCCTTTCGCGGGCAAGTTCGAAGAGTTCCCGTACGAGTTGTGCCCCTTCACCGATGAATTTATGAACCAGCTCGCTTCCGGACATCCTGATGAAGGTGGCGCTTGCATTATGTGCCACAGCCTTCGCGATCAGGGTCTTCCCTGTTCCGGGTGGTCCATACAGAAGGATGCCCTTTGGTGGCTCGACACCGAGGCGTGCATAGACCTCAGGACGGGTGATCGGATACTCGACCGCTTCCCTCACCTCTTCAATCTCCTCTTTGAGACCTCCGACCTGCTCAAATGTCGCAGATGGAGATGTTTCAAGTTCCATCACACGGACCCGGGCGTCATAGGTCGTTCCGATGACCTTGATGATTGAGAGCGCGTTATTGACTGCGACCTTGCTTCCGGCTTTGAGGAGTGGATACAGATCATCAGATACCTGTGTGATATACTCCTGATTGTTCCCCTGCTGGCGCAGGTACACCTCACCATCAGGCAGCTTCTCGATGACCACCGCGACAAAGAGGGGGAGTCGTTTGAGCTGGGCGTTCTCCCGCTTCAGCTGGGCATTCTCCTCCCGGAGTTTTGCCACATCTCTCTGCTGGGTCTCAACCTTCTCCCGGAGCTCGATGAGTGATTCATACAGTTCTTTCAGCTGCTGTGACTGGAGCGTTGAGTCTTTTCCAACATTGTCGATGAGCGTTTCGTCCATGTCTATAATATAGTATATCCTCTCACCATTTATTAGGTGTCATCGTGATAATCAAAGCAAGATCAATCTCAAAAGGAACCGGAAGCGGCAGGCTTCTCGTCTCGGAAGCCCCCATCTCATTCCTCTCCGGTGTCGATCCGGCAAGCGGCATCATCATTGAGGAAGGTCATCCCCTGCAGGGTGTCTGTATCAAGGATACTGTCCTCGCATTTCCTTTCGGGAAGGGATCGACCGTCGGATCCTACATCATCTATGCCCTCAGGAGGAACAACGTCGCTCCCGCCGCCCTCATCAACGCCGAGGCAGAGGTGATCATCGCGGTCGGTGCAATCATGGCAGGGATCCCGATGATAGACAACCTGGAGGGGGGCTTCTCCCAGCTTCAGACCGGTATGGCCGCAACAGTTGATGGGGATGCCGGGGAACTCCGGCTGGAAGATCCGGCTGATTCGTGATGCAGGTCACCTGGCGGGATATCAGGGCTGCACGGAACACCTATGCGGCTCTCTCAGCCGCATGCGAGGTGGCGGGGTATGACCTTGTCCCATCCGACTCGTCGACCGGCGGGATCATCTGCTACAGCCTAAACAGCATCAATGAACCCCGCCTCAGATCCGAGATCCGGGACGCCCCCGGTATCACCATCGTCGGGGGGCCTCATGCATCTGCCTGCTATCGCGAGGTGGCAGAGTATGCAGATTATGTCATCGTCGGGGAGGGTGAGCGCACTCTCCCCCGCCTCCTTGATGCGATAAGGACCGGATCATCCGGGAGAATTCCGGGTGTGGCGACAAAGGACGGCTATACCCCTGTTGATCACACCGTCCTCCTCGATGCGTATCCATGCTTCTCCAGGATCAAAGGATATCTTGAGATCTCGCGGGGGTGTCCGCATGCCTGCGCATACTGCCAGACACCCCGGCTCTTCGGCAACCGCATGAGGCACCGGGGTATCGATGCGATCGCGGCATCGGCAGCGCATATCTCTGATGCGAGGTTCGTCACCCCAAATGCCCTCGCATATGGGTCTGACGGGAGAAGACCCCGGCTTGACAAGGTCGAGGCACTCTTCCGCCGCCTCAAAAAGAACCGGATCTGGTTTGGGACATTCCCCTCCGAGGTCCGGCCGGAGTGGGTGACTGATGAGGCACTCGATCTCATCTGCACGTACACTGCCGGACGGAAGATCCATTTCGGTGGTCAGTCCGGGAGTGATCGGATCCTCTCCATGATCAGGCGCGGCCATACCCGTTCTGATGTGGAGGTGGCTGTTGATCGGGCAGTGTCCCATGGGCTCCTCCCCATCGTCGATATGATCGTCGGGTTCCCGGGAGAGTCTGAAGAGGATCTCGGGATGACCATCGATCTCATCCGGCAGATCACCAGATATGGAAAAGTACATCTCCATTACTTCATGCCGCTCCCCGGTACTCCGCTTGCATCATCTACCCCGGTACAACTTCCCGCTTCAGCGGAGAAGATCTTCGGATCGCTCGCCCTGAGCGGGCGGCTTACCGGGTACTGGACGGAACCGGAACGAAGGTTTTTGAATCCTACAGGAGATACAGAAGAGATATGATGAAAGCATTGCTGCTCGCCGACCTTCATGGCACCTATGATCATATCGACGATCTCCTCACGACCGACCCTGACTGCCTCTTTATCGCAGGTGATCTGACGCAATTCGGACCCGTCGAGGAGATATCGGCACTCATCGACCGGCTTGATCTCCCCGTCCTTGCTGTTCCCGGGAACTGTGATCCCCGTGACTCGCTCTCCTTCCTCGAGGATTCAGGGGCGGTCTGCCTGCATGGATCCTCCATATCCTTCAATACCATCACCATCGCAGGTATCGGGGGATCGAACCCGACACCGTTCAATACCGCGTTTGAATGTTCAGAAGAGGAGATCGATGAGACGATGGCCGGGATGGTCCAGAGAATGGAGAAGAATCAGACGAATATCCTCATCTCCCATGCACCCCCGTATGGAGCGCTCGATGAGGTCTCCCCCGGTGTCCATGTCGGCTCAACGAGTATAGCGAAGTATCTCAAAGCCTTCGATATCGTCTGTTGTGCTCATATTCATGAGCAGAGAGGCGTTGTAAAAGTTGGAGAGACCTGGGTTGTCAACCCGGGGCCCGCATCTGAGGGCTATGGTGCCCTCATTTACATCGGTGATGAGAGCGGCGATATCAGGATTGAGCTGATTGCTCTTTCTCAAGATAAAGCTCAAGATAGCTGAGGCAGAACCGTTCCCCGATAATCCCATATTCAGTAGCAATCCTCTCTATCTCTTTTTCCGCTTCCTCCGGGGTGAGATCCCCTGCCGCCTCAACCTCTGCGAAGGTTCCAAGCCCGTCCACCTGGTCGAGGGTTACCGTCGCCCTCCCGACGCGATATGACTCCCGGTATTTCTGCACAGCAGCCGTCTTCTGATACCCGATCCGGTTGAGGATTGCATCCATCGTCTCACGTGACTCGACACGGATGTTTAACTCTTCACGTGCCTTCAGTGTGCCGCACCCCACCTTCGGCCCTTTGTAGGTGAGGACCGCCGTCTCTCCTGCTTCCCTGAGGCGGAGCGCCTCATCAGTCTCTGCAAAGTTCCGAAGCGGCCCCTGGTAGTAGGCATCATACTCCATCCCTTCGCCAAGAAGTTCTGCCCCGGATGCACGGAGTCGTTCTCGTATCGGTGCCAGATCACTGACCCTGACCTTTATCTCAATCTCAAGCATGCGAAACCACTTCTTTAAGTATTATTCAGCACCATTTAATAAGACAGGGTATCATTATGGCTATCGAGAATGGCGTTTTTATCCGTCTCTCCTACACTGGATCCATCGAAGGTATCCCCTTTGATACGACCAGTGAAGAGACCGCAAAGGCATCAGGTATATTCAATGAGAAATCACGGTACGGCCCGATGGTCATCCGTGTCGGAAGCGGACATGTCATCCCTGGTCTTGATGAGGCTCTTACTGGTGCCGGGATCGGTGTCGAGCAGACTGTCTCCGTCACCCCGGAGAAGGGTTTTGGCCCCCATGACAGGGAGCAGGTGAAGGCATATCCGTTCAAGGCATTTGAAAAGAAGCCGACGATCGGAACCAGGATCTCCCAGGATAAGAAGGAGGGTGTCGTCGTCGATATCATCGGCCAGCGGGCACTCGTCGATTTCAACCACCCGCTTGCAGGGAAAGAACTCGAGTATACCTTCACCGTTGAAGAGATCGTGACAGATGACGTAGAGAAGATGCAGGGCATGATCCGGCTCTTCTCTGGTCGTGATATCGATATCGAGTTCGCAGATGGGAAGGTAACCATGCATCTCCCTCCCGGGATCAACTATGATCAGCGGTGGTTTATGTGGCGTGGCACCATCGTCCAGGAGATCTTCAAGGTCAGCGAGTCGGTCTCTGAGATCGTCTTTATGGAGACCTTCAGACGGCCCGAGCCACCGGCAGCCGAACCTGAGACAGAAGAAGAACCAGAGGCCTGAACCGGTCTTCAGTCAATCGCATATCTGAGGAGTGCGGCGATACCGCCAAGCCCCTCAACTCTTTTTCCAGGCTCAAATTCCGTCGAGAGGACGATGATTGATGCCTGCATCGACTCCGCTTCCTCCATAATACGGGCTACTTCGGGAGTCCGGACTGCTGTATCAGAAACGATCAATTGTTCAGCCGCTCCAAATGAGACAGCCCGCTTCACATCATCAATTCCATAGGTGACGGGATCACTGCGGGCTACCCGCTTGAAGATCTCATCAACCGCCCGAACTTCAGCGGCGAGCTGGAGATCCTCTGCCACCTTCTCAAGAACCCCGTCGCCTATCGCCTGCTGGATTGCACCATATCCGCTCCGCTGTGTATCGACGACCATGATCCTCGATGCCAGGTCAGGAGCATTGGATCGGATATACGCTACACACTCCTCTTTGATGAAGCCGGGGCCTGCTATGACGATAGGCCCTGTCACCGAGGTGAGGAAATGCAAAATCTCCTTGAAAAGTGTCTGGCGGGTGTTTTCTCCCCGCGTCTTTCCGCTCCCCCCGGTGATGGTGGTGATCCGTTCAGGCCCGTACTGGCGGACCCGGCAGATCTCTGCCTCCCCTTCCTCGACTGCAATGATATGAACCGCATCATACAGCGATGCCTTCACCGCACGGTCGATCCGCTCGAGATCGGTCCCCCTCCATCTCCTGATGACTGAGATCTCATATCCGGTCTCGATACTGAAGCTGTGATGGAGTCCGGGATCAGGGCCGTCACGGATGATGCCCGCCACCCGGAGTCTCCTTGATTCAGGGACGAACTCAACTCTCTCGACCTCAATACCGAGCCGGACCGGCCGCTTCTCAACCTTGTCAGGACGGATCTTATCAGAGGACTGCTCAACCGTTCTGAGGGTTGTTGCATAGACACGATCCCCTGCCTCGATAAGGTGGGAGAGATGCCAGAGATCATCGAGAGACTCAGGGTGAAGCTTGATCTCACCGACGTTCCGCTTCAGATCACAGTATACCGCTTTCATGCATCTTCCCGGATATCAGATCCCCCGGCCGGAACGAAGGCGGCGACCGCCTCGGTTGAGAGGACGCTCCTGAGCAGTTTCGCATCAGTCGCCGAGATACTCTCCCGAAGAATCCGAACAGCCTTCTTTGCGATATCATTTGGCTCAAACGTGCCCGGAGTGAGCCTCACCATCTCTTTTGCCCTCTCTGCGATGGCACTCTCCGGACCTCCGATGACGGCGAGGGTCGGCTCCGTCACGACCCCGATGGCGACACCAAGGGGTACCGAGTGGTAATACTTCCGCTCTCCCCTGATCACAAATGCACCTTTCGCGATGTATTCGCCGGACTCCGGTGTCTTGCTGACCTGATCGGGGCGGACAGCATAGACATCGCCGGATCCATACCCGCTCTTCCAGAAGTTTGAGAATGACGCGGCAAAGGCGGTCACTTCATCCATCCGTTCGGTTTTTCCTTTTACAATGACGACACTTCCTCCATGAACATCGGCATGGACGAAGGTGTCGCCCCCCTCCATGTACTTTCTGACGAGCTCCTCGTTCTGATCGGCATCCCTTCCTCCGATGACAAGTACCCCGTCACTCGTCTCAAACCAGCGGAACCGGTGGTACCATTTCGGCTTCTGCCGCTTCTGGATCGGCTTTGCCTCCTTCTTCGGGGCAGGTGGGCGGCTCATCGCCCGGATGGCTCCTTCCTTCTTGGATCGGAACTTCTTCATCTGATCATAATAGACCCCTACATTCCCTTCGACACTCTTCTTGATCGAGATGGTCACCTTCATCCCAAGATCCAGAATGACGGAAGCCTCAGCGGGATTGACCGAGATGATCTTCTCTGCAGCCGGGTGATCAGCATTCTTCAGGACATCCGCAATCTCCTGCCATGACATCTTCTCCGCAGCAGCAGCAAGGGTGGTGATCACATTCTGAACAACCGAATAGTGCTCGTAAATGAGCTCGGCTGCTCGTTCTGACTCGCTGATCTTCGCCTCGAACTTTATGATTGCAGCTTCCTGCTGGCGCCGGATACGTTCCTCACGGGAGAGTACCTCCTTTTTTGCTGCCTCCTTCTCCTCGATCTTTGGGAGCGGATAGAACTGCGATAGCGCTTCGGAGAAAGTCGGATGTTCCGACACCGGGACGGATCCGGTGAGTGGAAAAGGCCAGCACCCCCGCCCATCGATGACAGGTCCGGTTATGGATTCCGCATCGCTCAGGATGCCTCTGTATGCTGTATAGAGGCTCTGAAGGATCCGATCATCGAGGTATTTCGTTGGAAATTCTTTCTCAACACCTGCACGTGCACAGAGCTCCTCGCTCATCACACCCCCAAACATCAGGCTTGTGGCGATGGTTCTGACGAGATCACGATCTGATGCTCTGAGGATCTCACTGAAGGCCTCAAATGAAAGGGCGGCCAGATCCGGCCCGCTCATCTCATATACCTCGCCAGAAACGATCTCCCGCTCACGGAAGCGCCGTCTCTTCAGGGCATTCTGGATGACATTATTCTCATCGGTGAGGATGATATTCCCTTCATCGAAGAGCTCGATGATCATCTTCAGAATTCCATCCCCTTTCCCGATCTCAAAGATGACCACCCGTTCAATGCTCTTCTGCGTCACCGAGAGGACTTTTCCCCCCTCGATATACTTCCGGAGGTACATCGAGTACCCGGATGGATTCTTCGGGGCTGGTGGAAGCTGGGGAACCGTGTGGGCACGCCTTCCTATCTCCACAAAGAAGAGATGACGTGCCTTATTTTCGCCATTGAGGCGAAACCCAAAGTTCATGGTGTCATATTGATAGATCTTTCCGATCCAGAGAGGAAGAAGGCTCTTCATCTCCGCGGTCAATGCGGTGAGATCAAGTCCGCTCATCCCCTGTTTTGTCGCCATGTTAATACCAAGATACATAAGATGCGAAGACTAAAAAATACTCCACTGGTGCAATATGAGTAAAGGTCCAAAGGAGAAACGTCAGATAAAGAGGGATCCAAAGGAAACTCCCGGAGAGATGAAGGATCCTCAGAATCTGCGTGTCAATAGCGAGGATTCACAGGAGGAGCTTCCAGAGTCGAAAGAACCTGCAGAAAAGAAGGCAGTAAAGAAGGATCCACAACAGAAGCGACTTGAGAAGAAGGAGCAGCATATCAAGCGGGTGAAGAGGACGCTCATCGCCTGTATTATGGGTTTCTTTGCAGGTGGCCTTTCGTTTCTTCTTGGCGGAGTACCGGATGCCACCGGTATACAGCCAAATACCTTTCTTGCCGTGCTGCTTCTGATGGCAGGTATCGTCTTCCAGAAGCATATTTTCATGCTGATCGGAATTGATCTTACAGAGCTCGGGAAGAAAGACTGGTTTTACCAGGGTTTCATGACATTTGCTCTCTGGCTTATCACCTGGACGATCCTCCTGACCACAAGCATCCTCTGATTTACCATGCGTATTGCAGTCGTTCATAGGGATCGGTGCCACTCAAAGAAGTGTGGAACCGAATGTATCATTTATTGCCCGCGCGTCCGAACCGGCGATGAGACGATCGTCATCGGCGAGGATGATAAGGCTGAAATCTCTGAAGAACTCTGTGTCGGGTGTGGTATCTGCATCAAGAAATGTCCGTTTGATGCGATTGATATCATCACGCTCCCCGTAGAGCAGGAGTTTCCAACCCATCGGTATGGAAAGAACGGGTTTGCCCTCTATGGATTGCCGATCCCTGTTGAAGGGAAGGTCTCCGGTATCCTTGGTCCTAACGGGATCGGAAAGAGTACTTCTGTGGCCATCCTCTCCGGTCAGCTTCAGCCCAACCTTGGCGGGGAGACCGGGGATGCAGAGTCATGGGATCTCATCTTAAGACAGTATGCCGGAACAGAGCTCTTCGATTACATCAAAGCGGTCTCTGAAAAAGGTGTCAAAGTCGCCGTCAAGCCACAGTATATCGACGGTATTCCGAAGGTATTCAAAGGAAAGGTCGAGGATCTCCTCCGAAGGACTGATGAGACAGGTCGGCTTGATCATTATGTCAGGGAACTTTCTCTGGAGAATGTTCTTGAAAAGAATGTTGATACCCTCTCAGGAGGAGAGCTTCAGCGAATCGCATTCACTGCCTGCCTCTCCCGTGAGGCCGACTTCTACTTCCTTGACGAGGTCACTCCATTTCTCGATATCTACCAGAGGATGGCGGCTGCCCGGCTGATCCGTGAACTTGCCGCATCCCGGCCGGTTATGATCGTTGAGCATGATCTTGCGATCCTTGATCTCCTCGCCGATACCGTTCATATCGGGTATGGAAAACCTGCCGTCTTTGGTATCATCACCCGTCCAAAAGGCGTCCGTGTCGGGATCAATCAATACCTCGAAGGATTCCTTCATGAAGAGAATGTCCGGTTCCGCGATCACCAGGTTGTCTTTGAGACGCGATCCCACAATAAGACCGTTGAACGCGAGACGCTCCTCTCCATACCCTCAATGACAAAGAGCTTCCCGGGCTTTACGCTCACGATCGACGGTGGTGACATCAGGCGTGGGGAGGTCCTCGGTGTTGTCGGGGCAAATGGTATCGGAAAGAGTACCTTTGCAAACCTCCTTGCAGGTGTCTATGAGCCGGATGCCGGATCCGGGAAGATGGAGCGGACACTGAAGGTCGCCTATAAACCCCAGTACATCAAGGCGGGATCTGATGCCACCGTCGAGGAGCTCCTCCGGGCTGCGACCAGACGGTTTGATACCTCGTATTATCAGCATGAGATCATTGAGCCGCTGATGCTCGCACCGATCCTCCAGTCTCCTGCTGACACACTCTCGGGAGGAGAGCTTCAACGTCTTGCCATCGCCCTCTGCCTCTCCCAGGATGCGGATCTCTATATCCTTGATGAACCGAGTGCCCACCTTGATGTGGAGCAGAGGATGAAGTCCGTGCGGGTCATCAAGCACTTTGCGGAAGGAAAAGAGGTCGGTGTTCTGGTCATCGACCATGATATGTATATCATCGATATGCTCTCTGAGCGTCTTCTCGTCTTTGAAGGAGAGCCCGGAAACCGGGGTGCTGCATATGGGCCGTTTGGGATGCAGGATGGAATGAACAGGTTCCTTGGCAATCTTGGAATCACATTCAGAAGAGATAAGAGCGGAAGGCCGAGAATTAATAAAGTAGGATCCTTCCTTGACCGGGATCAGAAATCACGGGGCGAGTATTATTACTCAACCCCTGATAATGAATAATTTTTTTATAGGTCCAAGCAGTTCCCATCCGCACGCCGGATTCTGACCTTAAAGCCTTCTGCCGGGCAGTAATAGACCGTCCGACCTTTAGACCCGCCGATATCCTCTCCTTTAATCGAGATCCCGCTCTTCTTCAGAAGCTCCTTGATTGCTTCGACGTTCCGAAGGCCGATCGAGAGGTTTCCACTGAAGTTCGCAAACATCTGGGCTCCGCCAACCAGCTTTGCCTGCAGGGTCTTTGGTGTACAGCCTTTCTTTAAGAGATCCTTTAAAAGGATTTCAACTGCTGTATCGGCATACTTCCCCGGACGATCACGTTTGCCTCCGCTCTCAGGGAGCATAATATGTGCCATGCCGCCAATGCCAAGCCTGGTATCATGGAGAATCAGGCCGATGCAGGAGCCAAGGCCGATTGAGGTCATCGGCTCTGTTCCAACATGATAATCTCCAATACCGATGACGATCGCTCGGGGATCAGTTCGGGGGTGGTTACTATCCATTCGGAGGCTCCCAGGGCTTTTAGCAATGAGCATTGAGCAGCTTATCCATCATTTCAAGGATCTGGGAGAGGGTGTTTATCTCCGGGAGCATCAGGAGATCTCCGTTGATCGCATACTGGTCACAGACAAGTTTGGTGTGGAAGAAGACAACCTCGTTGACATCACAGGCAACTTCGACAAGAAGCTGCTGGATTGCGGCATGCCCCATATCGACGACGAGAACCGGCGGAGAGGGGAGCATCACGATACCGAGGAGTTCGGCTGTGGCATCGAGAAACGCAGAGACCATGATATTGCCGATCTCATTGAGGGCACTCTCATCCATCTCGTTGATCTCACGATCCTCATCGGTCATCCCGAGCATTGTGTTCGTCATCCGGATGGCAGAGTGGAGAGGCATGAGGAATATGACATACCCTCCCTTCTCTATCTCCCCCTGCATCTCAAAGATTGCGAGTGCCGAGACCTCATCGGTGACATGTTTGTAAATATCTGCAAGATCGACGATCTCAACCGATGGTACCGTCATCTCAATCTGCCCCATCAACATCTGTGAAAGTGATGTTGCTGCATGAGAGGCTCCAATGTTTCCAAGTTCGCTTAGCGCGTCCAACTGTGCGGGTGTCAGGGCTGTCATACTATTACACCATTGTATTTACATCTAGTACCGGAACGACATATCCATCTCCAAGGATGGTAATACCGGAGATTCCACGGGTTACCCCGATGATGGAACTGAGTGGTTTGACCACCACCTCCTGCTGACCTTCGACAAGGTCTACCGCGATGCAGCTCTTTTTGTTGTCATACTGCACCACGACAAGGATCTCGGTCTCTTCTGAGAAGCCGAACATATCCTCAAGCATATGGAGGGGGAGAACCTCATCCCTGAGGAGGATGGATTCCTGTGTTCCGATACGGTGGATATTCTCTCTTTTCATACTCGCCACCTCAACGATGGCACTGATCGGAATTGCGATCCTTCTGTTGTTGAGCCTGACGATCATCACCTCGACGATCGCCATTGTCGGAGGAAGGAGGAGTTCAAAGGTCGATCCCTTCCCTTCATGTGATGTGACCCGTATCGTTCCCTTCAGCGACTCGATAGCACCTTTCACAACGTCGAGGCCGACACCCCGTCCACTGATATCGGTGATGGCATCTGCTGTGCTGAAGCCGGCATGGAAGAGGAGGTTGATCGCCTCTTCTTTCGTCAGCTGTTCAGCCTGATCCTGGGTGAGGATCCCCTTCTCGATCGCCTTTGCCTTCACTTTTTCGACGTTAATGCCGGCGCCATCATCCCGGAGCTCAATGATAACATTGTCGCGGTCACGGCGTGCAGAGAGATGGACGAGCCCCTTGGCAGGTTTACCCGCGGCGACCCTCTTCTCCGGATGCTCGATACCATGGTTAACGGCATTCCGGATGAGGTGAAGGAGGGGGTCATTGAGGCCGTCCATGACACTTCTGTCAAGTTCAGTCTCTCCTCCATACATCACAAACTCAACCTCCTTCCCATCGTAATGGGCTGTATCCCTCACGACACGGGGGAGGCGGTTGAATATATGATTTAAGGGGATCATCCTGATATCCATCATCAGGATCTGGAGATCGGAGACGGATCGGTCGATCATCCCGATCGCCTCCTCCATCTCCTTCATCCTGTTCTTCTCTGCTATCTGTTTCAGCCTGCCACGGTTGATGACGAGGTCCTCGATCAGGTTCATCATCCGGTCAAGCTGCTGGATATCAACCCTGAGATTCTTGATCTCGCGGTTCTTCGTCTCAGTCTTCTTTGGTGCCTTCTCATCCAGGGCTGGTCCGGTCGCATTCTTTTTTACCGGCGTTCCGGGTGTGGCTGCGTCCTCGGGGATCACCTCGACAGATCTGATCTCAGGAACCAGTGCCGCTCTTCTGAGGGCATCGGGTTCACTCCCCGTTTTGATCTTCAGATGGAAGACCGAGTCGAAGTTTCCATCCTCGATAGCCTCACGGGGTGGATCAGAGGAGATGATCGTCCCCATCTCCTCGAGCCGCTCGATCGCGATGCAGGCACGGAGACCACGCATCGCCGATTCCTCATCTACCGATATGAGGATACGGTAGACCGGAAGGTCGGGATCCTCCCCTTCTTCTTCGATGGTGACAGAGGTGATCTCGGATCCTTCAGCCGCTGAGATGAGTGCCTCTCCCCCTGCATCGCTCTCAATCTCGATGATGATCGTCCCGTCAAATGTATCGGCATCCCCTTCAAGATCTGCAAGCGGCGGGTGAGTCCTGATGATGGTGCCGAACTGCTCAAGGTTGCCAATAGCGATCAATGCCCTGACATCCTTCATCTGGGATGCGTCATCAACAACGATCCTGATCCTGTACCGGGGAAGTTCGCTCTCCCCGGCTGATGCAGAGAAGAGTATTTCCTGAATCTGTGGGGATGGATCCTCTTTCTTCCCGGTCGGTATCCCTGAGGCTTTGAGTGCATCGACCAGCTCATCGACGTCAGCCGATGAGCTGTCTCCGCCTTCCTCGATTTCATCGATCATCTCCTCAATGAGATCAACCGTTCTCAGGAGGAGATCCATCAACTCCTGGGTGACTTCGACCTCCCTGTTCCTGATCGCCTGGAAAACATCCTCCATTGCATGGCAGAGGTGCTCCATTGTATCAAATCCCATTGAGGCTGAAGCTCCTTTGAGGGTATGTGCCGCCCGGAATATCTCGTCGATCGCACCGGGATCATCTCCTCCTTCAAGGATGAGGATGTTACGTACAATCACCTCATGGTTTTCCCGTGACTCTGCCACGAAGAGACCCCGGTACTGTTCAAACTCTGATTCGACCATCTTATCCTCCTATCTCCCTGACCGCACGGTGGATTTCAGCCGCCATCCGCCTCAGGGGAATGGTCTCATCCACCGCGTGATGCTCCAGTGCTGAGCGTGCCATGCCGTAGACGAGGCATTCATCCTCGCGAACGACGAATGTCCTGCCACCCGCTTCTTTCACCGCAAGCATACCAACCCCGCCATCACTCCCCATACCTGAAAGGATGACTGCGACGATACGTTTTCGATAGACCTGCGTTGCAGAGACAAATGTTTTGTCCACAGCCGGTTTGACACCATGGATCAGCGGGCCGCTTGCATGAACGACCTTCCCGGTGATCTTTCCAGGAGTGGAGGGGGCACTTGTCACTATGGTATGGTACCCTGCTTTTGAGAGGAGGATCCGGTTTATATCGATCAGATCCCCGTTCTCCGTCTCTTTCACCGGCAATGGGCAGATTCTGTTGAACCTCTCTGCAAGCGCAGCAGTGAACCCCACCGGCATATGCTGGGTGACGATCACCCCTGCACCAAGATCTGCGGGGAACATCGAGAGGAGAGTATCCAGCATCTGTGGTCCCCCGGCGGATGATCCAATCAGAACGAGGGTGTCTGAGCCCTCCGACCGGCCGGTGGCACCCGGAGTTGTTTTTGCCTGGGCTTTTGGGATCTCCTGTGGGAGGGTGGCGAGATGTTTGATCTTGGATCTGATCTCCTGGCCGATCTCGCGTACTTTCCGGATATCGGTCGGCTTTAAGAGAAAATCTGCAGCACCAAGCCGGATAGCCTTCAATGTCATATCGGCTCCTTCGGATGTAAGGGAGCTGAGCATGATCACCTTTGGTTGCTTATCCGGATGGAATCGTCTCAACTTTTTGAGGACTTCGATCCCGTCCATCCGCGGCATCTCAATATCGAGGGTGACAATATCAGGGTTGAGTCGTTCGATCTTGCTCAGTGCATCTATCCCATCGACGGCTGTGCCAACGATCTCGATCTCGGGATCCCTGCCGATGATATCCTTCAGAATCGTCCGCATAAAGACGGAGTCATCGACGATCAGGAGAGATATCATGTCTCACGACGCAAGCACATTCTTTACTTCATCAAGAACCTTCGGGGCCTGGAAAGGCTTGACAACATAGCCCCGTGCTCCACTTTTAATAGCGAGCTTCACCATCTGCTCCTGGCCGACTGCGGTGCACATCACAACCCTGGCACCGGGGTCCATCTTCTTGATCTCCTTGAGAGCCTCAATACCGTTCATCTTCGGCATAACAACGTCCATCGTAACGAGATCCGGCTTCAGATCCTGGTATTTTGCTACTGCTTCGGTACCATCTGCGGCCTCTCCGACGATCTCATGGCCCCCGGAGAAGAGGATGTTTTTGAGAAGCGTTCTCATAAACATCGTATCATCGACGATTAAAATTCTACCCATTCAGCATCCATCCAATTATTTGTGTTCAACTATATATAGAGATATCTTCTTTCTTATATCACCGCAATCAATTCGTACCGGATTTTGTGGCATCTGTGATGTATCTGACACCTTTTGCAGTCAGGTGGATCTCACGCCGGATCTCTTTAACCTCCGCCATATTCAGATTGATCAGTTTATCATAGATCCGATCGATATCCTTGAATGTCAGCTGAAGCATGTTCTGAATCGTGGATGAATCCATCCCGGAATAGACGAGCATTGCAATCTGCTGATCCATCGAGTCGAGGTCTGCTCCTTCAACCGAGAGGCCGGCGGTTATCTCTGAGAGGAAGTTATAGAGGATCTGGAGTGTCGAAAGCTGGGTGAGGACGAAGCTCGATACAAGCCCCTGATCCTCAAGGTGGTCGATCCTGACGACATCCTGTTTCTTCCCGTCGACCTCCCGCTTCGTCATCTCGATCCCTGAGACATCGGTGAGCGGGATACAGATCTGTTTACCCGGGGTCACAAACCAGATATCGCTCTTCAGAACCACGATTGCGCCCTTCTCCCAGGCGGCGTTGGTTATCAGGACGCCGCCACGAATCGCAGGGGACATGAAGAATGCCATCAGCCGGTAGGCACTGCACTTCATCAGTATCCTGTGTTTGATGACAAAGAGGACCTTCTCAACAGATACAAGCCGGATCTCGGTTTTATCCTTCAGATAGATGGTGAGCGTGTTCTTCTTCTCCTGGAGATCAACAATGTTCTTTAAAACGATCGTCTGGCTCACAGGAGCGGGAATAATAATCTGTTCATCCTCTATTGATATTTTACAATTGATCCATCCTTCATTATGTCGGACCTTCACAGGTGCTTCTACCATTCTCCTTCACCATCCTCGTCGTTATCTCTCTGATTCCTGAGCAGATTCCTCTTCCCGTCTGCCGCCAAGTTTTTTGAAGACCATCTCAAGCTCGTCCTCAAGCTCATCGGCGCGTACATCGACATTCCTGAGGTCCCGGACGAGGCTGAGATCAAGCTCCTTTTTAATTGTCTTGACGTCACCTTTGAGGGCACTGAGGATATCCATATCGCTGCCCCCTCCGAGTGCTCCAAAGTCCGGGACTTTCTGTTCCTGATCAGGCGTAAACTGATATCCCTCGTTAGCGGCGACAACCGTCGAAGGTTGTTCCTCCTCAGCGTCCTCTTCCTCCTCTTCATCAGAATCAGGAGTTGTAACAGAGCTTGTCTCAGGCTCATCATCGATATCGTCGATCTCATCGATCTCAAGAGCATCGAGGTCCTCATCGAGTTCGAGGGTATCGAGATCCATCCCGGACGAGAGTTCATCTGCATCGAATGCCTCATCATCCAGTCCGCCTTCCTGGGCGAGAATGGCAGCTGCATCATCCATGAATGACCCGGATTCCGCATCAAGATCGACTGATATCTCCTCGCCTCCGTCGGGATCGAGGAGTGGGCCGTCCATCCCCATCTCCCCGTCAAGTTCGGCAAATACGTCATCCTCAAGTCCGTCAAGGGAGATATCCCCGAATACATCGTCAGTGCTGCCACCAGATCCCTGTGTCACCCCCGATGCGGCGATTGCACCGGCCGCCGCCATCGCCTCGTCACGAGGGGATGATCTCGTTGTTCTCCCATCAGATCCGGGATTTTCAGGTGTTTGCGGCGAATTCCCCTGCCTACCTGCCCGTATCCGGGCGAGGCGATCCCTCAATCCTCCAAAGAGGCGCTTCTTCTCTGTGGTGGGAGCTGCCGCCACCGGCGCCTCCTCTTTCTTTGAACGCCTGAACCGGGCTTTCACGCCACCTGCGGCTCTGCCAAGGGGTGCAAGTGCCGCCTCGATCTTCTGGAACCCCCGGTAAAAGGATGGCATCTTCTCTTCAAACTTCTCCCGCCATCCCGGACCGGCCGGCACCTCCGGCTCGTCCACCTTTTCTTCTGCCTCCGCCCTCCTCAGGCGAAGATCAGAGAATGTGAGAGCCCCTGTCAGGAAGAGGAGGAAGACTCCCAGCACAAATGTGACAAGAAGGATGTAGATGACCGGAAGCTGGACAAAGATGAAGAATGTTCCGATACTGACCGTTCCCAAGAAGAGGATTATCCTCCGTACTGAATCTCTCATTATATTACCCCTCCTCCTGTTGAAACAAGTCCTTCCATGCTGAAGAAGACTTCAATAACCGGGGGAATCACCATGAAGAGCACCCCGGTGACGAAGACCATTATGGCTGCAAATGGATATGCGATACTCCTGTCTCCTCCGACAGCAAGTTTTGCGACGATAACATTTGATATGCAGATGATGATGAGAATATTGACGACGTACGCCCCGACGACGGCCTCGGGGAAGTCGACGAATATCCCAAGGGCTCCTCCTCCCACCCCGCCCAGAGGTGCAACCGTTGACTCGGAGAGCGCAGCAGATGCCGCATCAAAGTTTCCCATTACCTCGGTGATGGCACGGGAGAGGGTGACCAGGATATGATAGAGTGCGATGAAGATACCGGCCATCGCCGCATGCATTGGAATCAGCAGAACGATGAATCCCATGCTGATCATCTCACGCTTCTTTCTCATCAGCACCTGCTCAAGCATGGAATCAGCGACGACTGTCCCGATCTTCTTTGAGTCCCCACCCATATTGACGGTATCGCGGAAGATATTTAAGTACTTGTAGATGAAGTTGCTCCCACATTCGCCGACGAATTTTCTCCATGAGAGCTCCTCGTTGAGGCCAAGATTGAGCTTTGAGAAGACCGAGAGCATATGCGGCGACAGATGTGCCATCGACTTTTTGTCGATCTCTGCAAGTGCCTGGGACATCGTTCCACCTTTTCCCCCCATGATCGATCCAACTCCGCGTATGAAATTTGGGAACTCCTCATCCCGTGCGATAACATTCTTATTATCGATATAGGCAAGAATACCAAGCGGAGCGAGCATGATGCCGACGAGCATGAAGATGATCCCTGCCGGAACCCCTGCTGCCCATGTAAGGAGCCATGCTGCCACCGTTGCCGGGAGGATGATCTTCTCCATCCGGGCGATCATCCCCTGCTCTTTTGACAGCCATTCCATAGACTTATACACACGCTCGTCAGTTGGTACAGTCTGAAACATCGTTCCTATTCCGAAGAGGGAGATGAGGATGATGATCCAGTAGGTGATCGAGAGCGTCTCCTTCACATCGCCCGGTGAATAGATCGCAACCGAGATCATGATGGTGACTGCAATAACGACAGCTGAAAGGAGCATCGCGATATAGGCGTCCCCCCATTTCTTCAGGAGCTCAAATCCACTGTCCTGGCTGTTTCGGAAGATCTCCATCGATGAGGAGATCTCCCCATCAAGGAAGTCCTCATCCGGTACTCCCGACTCCATCGAGTTAGCAAACCTGTTGAGGAGTGTTCGAAGGATCTCGTTCTCAGTCCTCTCTGCAACAATCGATAGTGACTGAACATAGCTGTACCCCCAGCGCTTAACGAAGAACTCCACCTTCCTGATGGCTCTGGCGGGGGCATACTCCTTCCGCTCGGCGGTAGCCGCAAAGATCTCGGGACGCGAGGCACGGGCGATGGCAAGTGAGTTCATGTAGGTGACCATGAAGAGGATATCCGTGACCATCCGCCGCTCTTCAAAGACCCGGTTGATCCTGTCATAGACCTTCCCAAACTGATCCTCGAATGGGAGTTTGCCATTATTGCTCTCCCGAAGGCGGTCAACGACATTCTCAAACATTCTAATCCTTCCCCACCTCAATCTTCAGCAGACCCTGCTTCCGGACCTTTGTCAGCATATGAAAGAGATCATAATACCTGACGTATCCCGACTGGTGAAGTCTCTCAAGGATCTTCGCCCTCTTATCGATCTCAAGATAGATATCGGCCTTCCTACGTTCCGGGATCCCAAGCATCGTTGCTATTTTGTACTCAAGAAGGAAGCTGATCCCTTTTGCATTGAAGGTGAAGGTATCCGTCACCGGTTCCCAGGAGAACGCCTCAATGAATGAGAAGCCCTGTGTCTCCGGATCATAGCCGACGAGCTCTGATACGGAGAGGATACGCCTGACGGTCTCCCCGCTTGGCCGTTTCACCGCACTCTGGATAACAACGACATTGAGGTTATCGACGAAGGTCTTTGGGATCAGGATCGGATCTCCTGTAAGACGCTGTATCAGCTTCTCGACCGTCGCTGCGTGGAAGGTACTCATCACCGGGTGGCCGGTCTGCATCGCACCAAAGGCGATAGCACCTTCGACACCACGAATCTCTCCGACGAGGATCTGGTTCGGGCGCTGACGGAGTGCCGCACGCAGGAGGTCAAACATCGTCACTTCGGCTCCTTCACCCTCTCCCTTCCCCTTCCCTTTTGCGACCTCCCGGGTCCAGTTCCGGTGCGGGATGTTCAGTTCAGGGGTATCCTCGATGGTGACGATCTTATTCTCAGGTGGCAGGAACGCAGTGATGGCATTGAGGGTGGTTGTTTTCCCGGATGCCGTCTCCCCTGAGACAAAGAGGGACATTCCGTACTCAACCAGAATCCAGAGATAGGCGGCGACCATATAGTCGCAACCGCCACCGGCGATGATGTTTAAGATCGAGAGGGGTTCTCCCATCGCCTTACGGATGGTGAAGTTGCTCCCGTGCCTGCTGATCTCGGTTCCATAGACGATGTTGATACGGGATCCGTCCGGGAGTGTGGCATCGACGATGGGTGAACGGTAGGTGATCGGGTGCTTGATTCGCTCAGCCATCTTCAGGACGAAGAGGTCAAGTTCATCTGATTTCTTGAACTCGATGACCGACTTCAACCCTTTGAAGATCTTATGTTCGATGAAGATGGGGCCGACCCCGTTGCAGGAGATATCCTCGATGTACCCGTCGGAAAGGAATGGCTTGAGGATCCCCATATCGACCTTGTCGCGGATGAGCAGGTACTCAAGTGCCGTGTACTGCGCCGGGGTAACGATCACCCTTCCGTCACCCGTCTGTGGAATTTCAGGGAACTTCATCTTCGAGGATTCTTTCTTTGCATCCCCGATATCCTTCTGAAGAAAATCCATGATCTTATCTTTGATTGACGTGGCTGCTTCGGCTGCTTTTGCAGTGATGAGGGTGCTCTCCCCCGAACTTTTCACCGAGGTTATCTCTTTTAAAAGCTTCTTTAAGATATCACCCCGTTCCTTTTCGGTCACGGGATCATAATCAAGGGCATCAAGGAGGTCGATGAGCTTGCATTCGATTGCAGGCATCAGATAGTTGACACTGTGCAGAAAGGACGGTTCAATCGGGATATAGTACTGGCGGACATCATCGGGATCCGGGAGGATATGGACGAAGATTCCCTTCCCGACCGGATAGATGACATTCGGGCTCTCCATCCCTTTGAGATCCCCTTTCAGTTCTGAGAGGAAAAGGGGGATGCCGTAGATATCAACCGGGAAGATGAGGAGATATTCAAGGAGGTGCGGACTCTCGCGGACGTACTCCCGGGCGTTCTCAGGAAGCATCCGATACAGTGCGGATGATTCGAGATCACCTTCATAGATCCCTTCGACATCTGTTGTCTGGGGCTGAAAGGGGAGGGTTACGTCGATTGAGAGTGATGATACCATACGTTATACCCGTGCAAAGGACATCGGAATGATCTTCATGCCGTACCCCGGATGCACCTCAAATGATACCAGGTTTCCGGTCGTTTTTCGTGCACCCCGGACTTTGCCGACCTCCATCACCATCACATACTTGTCGCCGATGAGCGCCTTCTTCATCACAAGGTGGGCATCGCAGGTCGAGCGGATCCGTACCAGTGAATCTTCGTCGAAGGCATAGGTGTGGAGTGTGATCAGGATGGTCTTGCCGTTGTCGACGAGGGTCTTGCAGTTGGTGAAGAAGGTGAGGACCATGTCGGTCGATGCATACTCTGAGAAGAGGGTGAGGGAGTCGATGATGATAACGTCAGCCTTGCTCCGCTCGATATGCCTGATGAGCCTCCCGAGGATCCCCTGCATATCCTTCTCATCCCAGTCGAAGCCGACGACATGGAGGGGGAAGACGCGAAGATACCCCCAGGCATAGTACTGGGAGATGTCAAGGCTCATCGACTCCATCTGGTTCAAAAAACTCTTGACGGTATTCTCGGTGGTGAAGAGATCGACCTGGAAGGAGTTCTTCATCGCACCCCAGGTGATCTGCTGGGTGATGACGCTCTTGCCGGTGTCATTCTCCCCTTCGATGAGGGTCATCGAGTAGAGGGGGAGGCCGTCTGCTATCTTCTTGTCGATCTCGGGGTTCCCGGTGGAGAGGATCTCTTTTCCTGTATCCAGATGGAGATCCTCATCAAGGACCTCTTCTTCCTCGTCGTCGTCGTAGATATTCTTCATTCTTCCTCCTTCAGAGATAGCTCGATGCTGTGATCCCGTTGGGTGTTGCCACCTTCACCCATGAGGCGTTGGCAACACCGGAGATATTTATACTCATATTCAGGGACTCCCCGGGATCGAGGAGACCGGGGTTGATGCCGTCGGGGGTGATTGCCCCCTCCTGTGTCCATGATGCCCGGACCATCTGTGTGAACAGATCATTTGCGAGATAGACATCCATACTTTCGGGCTCCGGATCGATGATGGTTGCTCCGTCATTTGTGATGAGGAGATAGAGCTGATCCTCAGTCAGCGTATAGTCTTCGATGACGATGGATGTCCGAACGGTGGTCACCTGTACATCTGTCATCTCCCTCTGTGCCGACATCACGGTCTCGGCAGTGACAAGTGTCGCCCCGACGAGGAGATATGCCACAAGGAGCAGGAGGAAGACTCCAACGACTGCCCCGATCAAATTTGCAACCGCCATATGTGCCCCTCAGACCGCTGTAAATTCAGTGCTCCTTCTGACACCATTTTGAAGGACGACCTGAAAGACGATCCTGTCTCCTGAGCTGACAACTCCGGCTTTGGCGATGATCTCAAGCGTCTCTCCCCGATCCCAGAGGTCGTTTCCGTTGTCGTCATATAGTATGAATCGCCATTCCCCGGCATCCGGTACTCCCCCTTCCACATATGTCAGCCGCTGGTACTGCCCGGTCTCACCAAGAAAGATATCAAATCCGGAGATGAGGTTCTCCTGGATTGGATTGACGCCGGTGTTCTTAATCCAGATATAGGCGGTATCATCACTTGAATGGAGGGCAGTATTGATAACTCTGATATCGGTCCGCATCCGATCGTCCATCTCATGTGATCCGGCGACGAAGGTCTCTGATGCCTGGTAGATTGAAGGAAAGATTGCATTGACGAGGACACCTGCCGCTATGATTGCGGTGACCAGAAATATCGCAGTGACAAATGTCTCCGAGGTCATGGTGTCTCATATCTCTCTGGTGCCGGTTACCCGGACACGGTTATATCTTGTCGATCAGGTGCGCCCATTCCTCCCCGATCTCTTCTCTCTTCGATATTCCGGACCTCTTGGAAAAACCCTTCTTTGTGTCCCGCTCCATCATCACGGCGATCATGTCGCGATCAAGGGAGGTGTCGTCGGGATCCATGATCCGGTTGAGGATATAGAGCTCTGAGACGAACTCGTCTGCCCCGACCTCATGCTCCTCGCCGAGGGAGGCGGGCATGATACGTGCGATCTCTTTCACCTCGTCTGCCGCCTCCTTGGTGATGTACCCGATGGAGCGGTAACTGTCGAGCATGATATCCAGCCGATCATGGCCGTACTTGGTGATGGCGGCCTTCGTCCAGTTGAAGAGGTGATAGACCTTCTGGAGGCAGAGCTTTTCATCACCGGTATCACTCTTCTTCTGTCCGGTGGACGGGGGCATCTGCCCCATTGGATTGGGCAGCTGGGGGAGGGGAGGGGCAGGCTGTGCCTCAGGGTAATTATCAGTCTCAGGATAATTGTCGGTCTCAGCCTTCTTCTTCGATCGCTTCGGCTTCTCCTCCTCTTCCTCCTCCTCAAGCTCCACCATCTCGCGGAACTCAAAGAGCTCAGCCACCCTCGCCTCAAGCTCTTCAAGGCGGGCGGCATCGTCAGGAGTGAGGCCGGCGATCACCTCGCCTCCTCCCTGTGCAAGGACGGTCAGGGGGTTGTCCCCCTCGTTCAGCCGCTCCCTGATATCGATCAACAGCTTCTTGATCGACTTTTTGAGGAGCTCCACCTCACGCTCCAGATTTTGCAGCTTCACCTCGGGATCATCGGCGGAGGCGCTCGCCAGGATGCTGTCGACCTGAGACTGATCTACTGCCATAGATATATCATTGTTTCGTATGGGTAATTAAATATTTGGATTGGTATTGTTCCAGAATAGCGTACCTTTTCAGAAAAGTAGGGTGATGGCGTTGTTCATACGGCATCCGGAAGATTGGCATGGATTGAATGGATCCCGATGGGTGCCGGGGTGGGCAGAGCGTGCTCCCCAGTTGCTCTGAGGAGAAGAAAAAAAGTGTTTGGTTGGTTTACCTGAGAATGTTCACCGGGTAGATAGATGCTGGAGCGGTCCGCACAACGGTGAGGAGTGCGCCAACTTCAGGTTGCATCGAGATGGTGAACCTCATGTTGGGGGGTGTATCCGGAACCTTGACGGTCAGGAGGAATTTCTCCCCGGGTTCAAGGATGGTATCCTCAGTGACCTCATCGAAGATCTCTGTGATATTCCATTGAACTCCAGTAAGGGCTGCTCTATCAGCCAGATACTGGGGTGTGGTCCTCGTTGTGGCATCCGCATACGTCACCCGCATTGCAGAGATGTTCATCGGGGACATCCCTGAGGTGAGTGCGATGGTGAACTGGACTGTGCCAAGTCCATTGCCACTAGTGGTGTTTTCAAACCCATACACATCACCAATGACTTCGATGCTGGATGCTGCCTGTCCGATGCCGCTGTGGACGACATCCTGTGCCTTCTGGGCGGTAAAGAATCCTGCCCCGAGCATGACGTACGAGAATACCGCCGCCACGACGACGAAGGCGATCAGGACGATTGCCGCTTCAAGACCGGTAAATGCATTTTCATTCTTCTTCATCCACATCACCTTCAATAGACCTCATAGACGGCATTCAAATCAAACGTGAGCGGGGCATACCGGCTTATCGGGAGTGTTGCGCCGGTTGATGGCTTCACTTCGATGGTAAATGGGTTGTTCTCCTCGATTAACGCCGAGCCATACGTATTGTTGATCCCAATCTCAAGGATCTCGCCACGTTCAAGCAGGTTATTTGGAGTGGTTCCGGCGTTATGCCAGTTATAATTCACTTCGGTCGAATTGAGCTGTCTGATTGCTTCCTGTGTTGAGAGGGTGTATGTCACCCGGTTCACATCCACTGGCAATCCTCCTGCCGCAAGGATCAGGGTAAAGTTAGCCCATTTAACAAATCCTGTATCATTGGTCTGGAGTATAACCGGCCCGGAGACCTCCATATTCGTGGCGGCCTGACCAATCGCGGAGTAGACCGTCTCCTGGCTCTTCTGGGTTGTGAAGAACCCGGCGCCGAGCATTACATATGAGAAGACCGCAGCGACCACGATGAATGCAATCAGGACGATCGCTGCCTCGAGGCCGGTGAAGGCTTCCTCCCTTTGTTCTTTTCTGTTTCTCTTCATGATTTATCACCTACATCGATTTCCTTCAGCGGAGGACATTTCCTTTGTAGATCGATGCCGGAACGGATCGGACTATGGTTGTGAGAGCACCCATTTCAGGCTGCATCGAGATGGTGAACCTGGTATTCGGTGTTGCGGACTCAGGGACGCCAAGCTGGAGGAGGAACTGCTCTCCGGGTCTGATGACGGTGTTATTGTTCAGAATATATCCTTCCCTGTTGTACACCTCCATGATACGCCACTGCGTACGGTTAGGCTCTCCGCCAATGTGTGGATCCCCCGGGTTACCATATGAATGGGTATTGTTAAAGCTCAACTGCTGGATCGCTCCACTGTCCGCATACGTAACCCGCATATGGCCGAGGTTCATATTGGACATTCCTGATGTCAGCTGGACGCGGAAGCGGACATGCGTCAGGTTGTCTGCATTATCCTCGCTTGCCTCTCCATAGACATCACCGACAACCTCGATGCTGGATGCTGCCTGGCCGATACCGGAATGGACGACATCCTGTGCCTTCTGGGCGGTAAAGAATCCTGCCCCGAGCATCACATACGAGAAGACCGCTGCGACGACGACGAAGGCGATCAGGACGATTGCCGCTTCGAGACCGGTAAATGCGTTTTCATTTTTCTTCATAATCATTCACCTCAGTACACCTGATAGACACTGTTCTTCGTCAGACTCAGCGGTGCTGTTCGGGCAATCGGGAGAGCGGCACCGGTTGATGGCTTCACCTCGATTGAAAATGGCTCATTTGCATTGATTGTGCCTATATGAGATGCACCTTCGATCTTCACCGTCAGGATCTCACCACGCTCAAGAAGGTTGTTCTCATCACCAGCGTTATACCAGGATCGTGTCACATCGCTAGCAGAATCTGCAAGCTCAAATATTCCTTGCCGGGTCATGACAGTGTAGGTCACCTTGTTCATATCCACCGGTGAGCCACCGGCCGCAAGGATCAGGGTGAAAGTGGCATTTGTTATAGTTCCACTATTATCTGTCATTAAAATGATCGGTCCGGAAACCTCCATGTTCGTAGCGGCCTGACCGATCGCGGAATAGACCGTCTCCTGGCTCTTCTGGGTTGTGAAGAACCCGGCTCCGAGCATCACATATGAGAAGACCGCAGCGACCACGATGAATGCAATCAGAACGATTGCCGCCTCAAGGCCGGTGAAGGCTCTCTCATTCATTTCTCTTCTGTTTTCCTTCATAGTAGATTCACCTTGCCATACTTCGTTCACCGGAGGATGTTCACCGGGTAGATCGATGCCGGAACTGTCCGCACAACGGTTGTCAGTGCCCCGACCTCAGGCTGCATGGAGATGACGAAACGGGTGTTCGGTGTTGATGTGGTTGGTACAGCCATCTCCAGCAGGAACTTCTCGCCGGGCCGGAGGACTCTGTCATTACCTGGAATGACAGCGAAGTCCCGGTTCTCGACCCTGCGGATGATCCATGTATTTGGATCTGCTGGACCCTCTGTTGGAGCCCCACCTGTTGCAACGGAATTTGTAGAATCAAAGGTCAGATCCTGCCTTGTTCCGGGATCCGAATAAGTCACCCGCATCGCCGAGATATTCATCTCGTTCATCCCTGATGTCAGGTGGATGGCGAATCGAGTCGTGTTCAGGTGAGCTGGTACGCCTTCCCCAATCACATCACCAACAACCTCAATACTGGATGCTGCCTGGCCGATACCTGTGTGGACGACCTCCTGGCTCTTCTGTGCCGTGAAGAACCCGGCTCCGAGCATCACATACGAGAAGACCGCCGCCACGACGACGAAGGCGATCAGGACGATTGCCGCTTCAAGGCCGGTAAATGCATTTTCATTCTTCTTCATGATAACCACCTTCAGTAGACCTCATAATAGGCTGTTCCAGTGCTCTTAAAGGAGAGCGGGGCATAGCGGGTGATCGGGAGCGATGCACCGGTTGAGGGCTTCACCTCGATGGTGAATGGCTGGTTTGCCTGAATGTGCTGCCTACCCGTATCATCAAGTACTAATCCGACTTCAGCGATCTCTCCCCGTTCCAGAAGCTGGTTCTCCACACCGACGTTGAATTTCCTTATAGACACATTATAATAGCCAAAATCAACAACTTGGTCCTGAGTGGAGAGTGTATAGGTCACCTTCTTCAGATCAACCGGCACACCGCCTGCTGCGAGGATCAATGTGAAGTTCGCTTGTTCCACACTCCCACCACTAGTCTTCAGAACCACCGGTCCCGAGACCTCGAGGTTCGTGGCGGCCTGTCCTATCGCAGAATAGACCGTCTCCTGGCTCTTCTGTGTCGTGAAGAACCCGGCTCCGAGCATCACATACGAGAAGACCGCAGCGACCACGATGAACGCAATCAGGACGATTGCGGCCTCAAGGCCAGTGAAGGCATCCTCTTCTCTTTGTAACTTCATCTAAAAATCACCTTCTTATAATCATGAACGCTGGGTCTTCCCAACATTCTTACTCATCTTTGTAGGTGCAATAATATATATAGATATTCATCATATGGAATTGCATGAATCGGGACGATAGCTTTTCTCAACCCGATAGTACTTTTTGTACGATCTGTAAAGCTGTGTATACAGCAGGAGGATTGCTCAATCATGGATAAACAGGATATTATGACATTCATCGCCGGGCTCGTCTTCGTGGTCATTATTGCGGTTGTTATTAACCCGATGGTCACCGGGGAGAGCCCTGATTTCAGCATACCGCCGATGCCGGGCGCGGGGGAGCGTGGCCCGCAGGCGGTGGTGACGCCCCCGCCGACTGCGGTGCCGCTTGGGCAGATAAGCATCCCGCACCCGTCGACGATGCAGGCGGGGAGTGCCGGGGGGGTAATGGCACAGGTCTGGGACGGCCAGCCGATCCGGCTTGGGTATGTCGATCCCGGCACCTATCATCTGACGCAGCCGGATGGCTCGATCCCGGCACGGCGCCCCATCGAGACGGATGGCCGGGAGGTAACCCTCCAGACATTCGCAACGATTGAAGGACAGTGGAGCGGGGTATCCCAGGTGTTTGAGATCCCATTCCCCCGGTGGGAGCTTTGGTATACCGTCACCCCATCGATGCTCCCGACCGGGACATCACAGTCGGTCGGCTATCCCCGGTTCACGATCACGGTGATGGATGCGGAAGATCCAAACCGGGTCGTCAGGATAATTGATCCGGTCGGGGGTGGGATCATCGACGAACGGCTCTGGAGTACCAACGATCCTCGCCCATGGAAGGAGAGCTTCCTCGAAGGCGGGCGGAGCTACTACCTGCTCATCGAGACCCGGCTGATCAGCTCCTATACAATAGAGGTGAAGGTTCCGGTGCCATCTGAGGGTGGGGCGATCCCGGCTCCGGCATCCGAGCCCTGATTTTCTTTTTTCATCTCCTCACGGAAACGGAAGCTCCATCCCATCGACCCGCAGAACCGCAATCCTCGCAATCGCCAGATCCTGCACCGCAAGTCCGGTCGAGTCGAAGATGGTGATCGCATCCGGCGAGGACCGCCCCTTCGCTCCGAGCACCACCTCGCCGAGGGTGCCGGTGATCGCCGAGGCTTCATATACCCCCTGGCTGATAGGAACGTTCACCTCGCCCGAGTGGGTTGCCTGCTCATAATCATCGATAAAGACCTCTGCCCGGCGAAGGAGGGCGGGATCAAGCTCCTGCTTGCCGGGGGCGTCGGCACCGATGGCATTGATATGGGTGCCGGGGCCGACCCACTCTGATCTGATGAGCGGCTCGCGGGAGGGGGTGGTGGTGACGAGGAGATCGCAGGCACAGGCATCCTGAATCTCCGCGACCGGGGTGATCGCATACTCGGGATGGGCGGCTGCAAACGCCTCTGCCCGTGCCATGCTCCTGCTCCAGACGAAGACCTCCGAAATAATGCATTCGGCTGCGATGGCGGCAAGCTGGGCATATGCCTGCCGCCCACTCCCAACGAGGCCGACGGTGAGGGGCTTTTTTGCCACCAGGTACTTCGCCGCCACAGCCCCGGCCGCCCCGGTCCGCATATCGGTGAGGGCGGTCGCATTGAGAAAAGCCGTCGGCAGCCCGGTCGCCGGATCCAGCAGGAGTGTCGTCGCCATCACCGTCGGGAGGCCCAGCTCCCTGTTTCTGGGATGGACGTTTACGATCTTCACCCCGGCGAGGTCCATGGAGGGGATGGCGGCGGGCATCGTCCTGAAGTCGCCGTCCGGGAAGGTGATATAGACCTTCGACGGCATCTGGACGTTTCCCCGCCCATGTTCTGCAAAGACCTCTTCAATTGCATCATTTACTTCCTTCCAGGTGAGGTGGGCACTGGCATCAGGATAGTATCTCATGAAGTGGGTATTAGCAGATGAGGGTATTTCTGGATGCCGGTTGCACTCAGGGCAGTTTCATCCCATCCCTTTTCCATGATTATGCAATAAAACTCTGATTCGTCTCCGAATATCTGATCGGCGGGATCGCTGATCCCTGAGCAGATACCAACATCAACTACCAACGACAAAAGTCGTTGGTTTGCCCTTCCATCTCTCTGATCCGGGTTGGATCAGAGTGGAGTGCGATAGGCTGGTTGATAGACAGCCCGTAGATATGTGCATAATAACCGTTGTCTCCCCGGAGGAAGTGCCTTGCACACAATAGCATCGCCTACTGAATATATGGATTTAATGGCATTCCCCCCCACGACTAAAGTCGTGGGCTTCCTGCCTGTTTGATAGTGATATTCCGGGGTCGTCCTCACGGCAGATCCCTTTCTCCACAAACAGCAGTTGAAGATACACTGTCTTTGAGAGGGAGAGCGACCTGGAACAAAAGGTGGGCGCGAAGCGCCACCTATCCTCATTTGCGGGGCGGCCAGCCCCGCTTGGTGACCTTCAGGTCGCCCTCACCGAACTCCGAAGGGGGGATGGCAGTGCCCCCCCGGAGGATGTTCGGGGATTAGTATAGCCATAGACAAAATACTTCAGAATCAGCCATCTTATCTATCGTCTCAACATCCCCGATGACAAATACGCCTGCAATTCTTTTCACGTGGGATTCAGATTCGCCCCATTCATCCATCAATTCGATCATATGCGTTCTCTCTGCCCGATGAAAGGAGTGAGTATTATGGTCTGATGCCTTTTGGAACCTGAGAGCCTGATAAGATCGCCCTCAGCCCCCGGATCATCGAAGGCCATGCTTCTGTACGACCTCCTCAAATGGGCGGCACCTTCCTTTCCGCAGATCAGCAATAGCCTCTTCGATCCTGACCAGCGTCTCTTCACCTATCGGTTCGGTATCAACTACCTCATCGAGGATGCGATTCAGTGCCTCATCATCGGTCTCTTCCGGATGCTTTTTCGCCTCATCCAGCCATGCTTTTGTCTCCGGCCGAATCTGGATTGGTGGTACCATCGTCGAATATGGGCGACCGGGGTATTCAATGGCATTCATCCACCAGCATGCTTTACCCCTTCCGGATCGAATACATCCCCATGCCCGCGAGATTCCGGTATTACCGTTCAGACTTCACCCCTGCACCTGTCGATGTCATGCACATGGATCTCACCTTCCAGGTGGAGGACGATCATACCCGGGTGGTTGCCGCGACCCGGTTTCGATCCCGGGATGAGCCGATCCGAACCTTCCGTCTCAATGCAAAGGATCTTGAGATCCTGAGTCTCTCCTCCCCCGGCCACTCCATCGATATTGCCCAGGACGAGGAGGGCATTCAGATCTCTTTCCTCAGGGAGATCCCGGAGCAGACCGAGTTCATCATCGAGAGCGAGACGATCTGCCGCCCCACATCCACCCTCCTCGAAGGGCTCTATTATGATGAGACCCCGCCCGGGGCTCCCCCGACCCAGATCACCCAGTGCCAGCAGTGGGGGTTCCAGCGGCTCCTCCCCTGCATCGATGAGATGACCGCCAAATGCACGTACCGGACAACCATCATCGCCGACTCCCGGTACACCCACCTCATCTCAAACGGGGATGTCGCCATCCCCCGGCACCAGGTCTCGCCACACCGCGATGCAGTCACATACGAGAATATCACCACTCCGATGGCGCCGTACCTCTTCTTCCTCGGGGCGGGGACCTATGACTCCTTCCAGAGAACCTTCGAATACCCCTCCGGCACAACCTTCCTCCTCGAACTCCTCTGCCCGCCGGGATCAGATCCGGAACGGGCCGAAGAGGCCCTTGATATCCTTGAAGACAGCATCATCTGGGTCTATCTCTTCACTGGTCCGCACCAGTATGATCAGCTGGAGATCCGGTACGGGATCTACCGGCTTTTTAAGAAACGTGCCTATCTCCGGCGTGGCGGTGCCCAGGAGAGCGATCTCGAACAGCTGACCGGGGAGATGAAGAAGCTTGACGACCAGATCGTCTGCGGGTACGCCTACACCGGCTCGGTCTACCGCGAGATCGGGATGCAGAACTCAGACTTCGGGGGGATGGAGAACGTCGGGAACACCACAATATCAACGAACCGACTGATGCCGTTTCCTGAAATGACCGACGCCGGGTTCGAATACCTCCTCAGGGTGAAGGTGCATGAGTTCTACCATAACTTAAACGGCTCCGAGGTGACGGGCGAGACTCCGTTTGAGATCTGGCTGAATGAGGCGGCCACCGTCCATATCGAGGATCAGTACCATGCCTTCCATTTTGGGGAGGAGTATACACGGCTCCAGCGGGCAATCGCGCTTCTGGATCCGGTGGACGGCACCTTCTCCCGCGATACCGGTGCCATTGCGATGCCGATAGAGCCTGACGGATTCAATGATCCAAATGATCTCATCACCCCGGTCACCTATGTCAAGGCACCTGAGTTCATAAGAATGATCGAGTCAATCCTCGGGAAGGAGGCCTTTGCCTGGGCACTCTCGATCTATCATAGAACGTTTGCCCATGGAAACGCAGGAAGGGATGACTTCATCAGCCTGATGAGTAATATCGCCGGGACGGATCTCGGTCCGATGGCAGAAGGGTGGCTGAAACAGGCGGGGTATCCGACCCTCTCGATAACCACCGGGTATGATGAGAAGGATCGATCCTGCCGTATCAGCCTCCTCCAGTCCGGAGATGGAACGCCCTGGCAGTTCCCCTTCGACGGCGCCCTCATGAGTGCCGATGGCAGGGAGATCGAGACGTTCCATCATATCGTCACCGGGAGAAAAGAAGAGATCACCATCTCGCCCTGCCAGCCGCCCGCATATTATTCATTCAACCGGGGCCTCTCCTTCTACGGCACGGTCGACTATGAAGCAGACGATGCCGCCCTCTTCATCCAGGCGAGGACCGATCCTGATATCATCGCCCGGTTCGGTGCATTCCAGGCCCTTCTCCAGCGTGAGATGCAGTCACTTGCGGCAGATCCGGCTGCCCCCCCCTCCCCGGCATTCATCGCCCTCTTCATCGAACTCCTATCGGACACCGGGCTGATGTCGGAAGCGGGTGCACCACTTCTCACAATCTTTGAGGGGAGTGGGGATCCTGCATCTGCGCACCGGTACCGGGAGCTATATGATCTAAGGGTCCGGCTCGAGAGCGGGATTGCCCATGCAGAGGGAGCTATCCTCCGTTCTCTGTATCGCGCCTGTCAGGAAGGCGATGGGAGATGGCGATCAATCGGGAGGATGGCACGGAATATCAAAAACAGGCAGGTGAAGAACCTCTGCCTCCGCATCCTGGCACGGATCGGCACACCGGAGATCCATGCACTCATTCGGGACCAGTTCACAAAGAGCCTTTCTGCAACAGATCGGATGACAGCATATATTCTCCTCCTCAACTCAACCGACCCTGACAGGCATCTGGTATTTGGAGAGATGATGGAGAAGTCGAGCCATGATCTCGTGGCATGGGAGCAGTTCCTCGCCGCGACCGCCTCATCAGATGCTGAGAATCTCGTCTCCCTCCTTCGGGAGATCGAGGCGTCCCCGTACTTCCGGATCGATCAGGCAAATGATCAGCGGGCACTCTATGGCAGGTTTGCCCGCAACAGAAAGATATCATTTGAGACTGCTGAAGGACGGGTCTATTTAAGAGAGATTCTCTCCAGGCTCCAGTCCGTCAATGAGTACTCAACAGTCAACCTCCTCGCTGTCTTTGCCCATATTGATCAGATGGATGCGGCACACCATATCTCCCTTATCGGCATCCTTGTCTCCCTCTTCCGGGAGACGCAGTCACCCGCTATCAGGCAGACGGTTCAACGGCTCATCGCGGGCAATCCGGCTGCCACCGCTTCATACATCGGAATGCATGGTTCCATCCCCGGAATGGAGTGATCCTGTTTATATACTGATACTCTCAGGAAAGAGCGCAAGACCTGAAAATACCTCATTTTTTTATCGATGGCAAAATTGACCTTTTTGAAAATCAATCATATTACAATGTCATATTTCAAATTCAATCACAAAAAACTCAAATTAGTCGAATTTAATCGAAAAAATCGATTGAGTCGTCTAAATGGCTGATTATAATCGTTTTTTACAACAGAAAACTTTAAATACTGAACTCTTCAACCTATTAGTATCCAAACAGGGAGATGCGACGCCATGACCCAGAGCATTCAGATAACAAAAGAGATGACCGACATCGAGATCATGAACCAGTTCAGAGAAGAGAATATGTGGGGTCTCTGTACTGCAATTGATCTGAAGAATTGTAACCCCGACACCATCCGTGACCCGCAGCAGATTCACCAGTTCGTCGTGGAAGTCTGCGACCTCATCGAGATGAAGCGTTTCGGTGAACCACTCATCGTCAACTTCGGTGCAAATGACCGTGTAGCAGGATATTCGCTCGTCCAGCTCATTGAGACCTCCTGTATCTCCGGCCACTTTGCAAACGATACAAGCAGTGCATACATCGATATATTCAGCTGCAAAGAGTACCCGCCGCAGATCACCGCCGAGTTCTGCAAGAAATTCTTCGGAGCAGAGGAGATCAAAACAACGGTCTTCTTCCGCTCAATCTAATCTTTTTTCCCCCAGCTTTATCTTCCCGGGACATCAACCCTGATACTGTGGAAACAGCAATCCGGGACGAGTATGAGATCATCAGGGTGATCCTGCCTTTTATTCTTCTTCTTATCTATATTGCAGTCTCTTCCCTCCTCCTCCCCCCGGTACTTTTTGTTGCACTCCTCTCGATTGTCATCACCTATATTATCTCCCCGATCGGCCGATGGATCATCCCGATGGCCATCGCCCTTGGATTTCCCTGGTGGTATGCCGGTCTCACCATCTGGCTCCTCGATATCCTCGGCGCCCTCTTCATGGCATGGAACTTCGGATATCTCTTCTCGCTCCCCCGCCTCGGCCCGATCATGGAACGGGTCATCCAAAGAATCGAAGACATTCTCAGTACCCATCCCTGGCTTGAGCGGTTCACCGAAGCCGCCCTCCTCCTCTATCTCACCCTCCCGATACAGGGCGCCGGGGCACTGATGGGATCGGTTATCGGCCGGTTCCTTGGCATCGATCCCTGGCGGGTCTTTACCATCATCGTCATCGGATCACTGGTTGGATCCTTTGGGATGGCACTGGGTTCTGATGCCCTCCGCCTGCTTCTCATCGGCAATATCGTCCTTGGGATCGCCATCATCCTTCTTCTTGCAGGCATCATGTTCGCCGGGTATCTCTCCTTCCGGGCGATCAGAAGGAGGAGACTATGAGATCCCAAACATTGCCAGTGTCGTATTCGATGGATCGATATCAGACCATTCCCAGTCGAGTCCTTCAAGGATCCGGGATATCGGCCCCTTCACCGTCTTCTCAAGCATCGTCTCCCAGTCGATGATAAATTCAGGGGGAACCTGGTCGGCATATTCAAAACAGAGAACATCGGTCTTAGGGTACGTGCTCGTCACATTCCTGATATAGACCCGTTTTGGCTTGCTCCCTTTTTTAAAATCGGTCTTCAGGTAGGTATTTGAGTAGATCGCACCACGGATCTGCGCATCCTTTGTATCATAATCATCGAGATGCTTCCCGATGCCGCCGGGGATTCCGGCATCCTCAAGGGAACATCGCCCGGCCCGGTAGTGGCGGATCACCTCGCCAAGGTACTCTTTCACCGCATCGAACCCCTCACCACGGAGGATCATCTCGATGACCGTCCTCTGGACGACCTTTGTTATCTGGGGCGAGTCCGACCGCCGCATCTCAAAGCCGACGATATCGATCTGATCGACATCCGCTCCCTCCTTCCAGACGAGATGGCCTGCATACCGCTTCTTCTTTCCCGCCTGGAAGAATCTGCGGTACACCTTCTCAAACTTGATCGAGAAGTAATGGGTCTCTGCCCCGAGGACCTCGCGGGCAAAGGAACCGAAGCTGTTATTCAGGGCATCCTCAATCTCACGTGCGATCCTGTTTGTCGTCTCCATATCGCTCTCCGGGAGCTGGACAAAGCAGGAGTCGGTATCTCCATAGAGGACGAGGTATCCCATCCCGGCGATCACATCCCGGGTATGCTGGATGATCGCCCTCCCGACAGAGGTGACGGCTGATCCAATCTCGCGATCATAGAGCCGAAACCGGGAGTACCCTGAGACACCATAGTAGGTATTCATGATCACCTTCAGGACATTCTGCTGGAGATCATAGAGGATGTACTCATCAGAACCATAGGGGTGCGTATTCCTGATCCTCTTCTTCTCATCCCGTTCCAGAAGAAGCTCGGAGATGATACTCCGCGTCAGGCCGTCAGGGGATCGTTTGAACCGGATACCATTTGGCGCCCTGATCTCCCCTTTCGGATCCTTCGTCTCCGGGGAGGCATTGAGCGTCATCATCGCCATCGGGTACAGGGACTTCAGATCAAGGACGATGACATTCTCCCGAAGCCCGCTTGCCGGGGCGAAGACCGTCGCCCCTTCAAACTCGTCAGCAGCCGCGTTTCCCTTCGATGGAAGGACGAACTGGCCGGCCGCCTTCCTCAGGATAAAGATATCGATGACATTAGATGAGTTGAGTGTCCGGTCAAGGGGGCAGCCGACGTACCGTGCGATCTCCTGGTAGAACCGGATGATGGTATTCTTCTCATCGATCCCGACGCAGAGCTCGACATCCTTATAGTTGTACTCGATCAGCTTGACGGGATCCTTCTTCCAGAGATCATGGACCGTTCCGGTGTACCTGACCTTCCGTTCACCAAGCTCCTCCTCTGCGATTGCATCAAGTCGGTATGACTCCTTCTGCGACCCCTGCATCTTCTTGTATGCCTGGAGGAGATCGAAGATGACCCTTCCCCTGATGGCGTTTCGTTCTGTCTGGCCGGGGAGGCGTGAGAGATCGGTGGGATCGAGGTCGAGGACCGAGATCCGCTTCATGATATACGGAACATCGAAGTCGAGGACATTCCAGCCACTGATGATATCAGGGTTTGTATCCCGAATATGGACGATGAAGGCGGCGAGCATCGACCGCTCATCCGGGTATGAGCAGATGGTATGCATCCCCTCGGTGAAACAGCCGTTTGGATACCCTCCGTTCTTTATCTCTCTCTGGTGATCGGTCTCTGCATCCCTGGACGAGATGAGGAAGGTGGTGTACCTCTGGTCAAAGGAGTCGTGGCAGGTGATACAGAAGAGAGGCTGTTTCTCAGCCTCGGGAAAGCCCTCAGAGTCGTCACACTCAATATCAAGGAAGCAGACACGGGCCGGGGCATCGATTGGGGCGGGGCGAACCTCCCTGTAGTCGACGGTTGAACCAGGAACGATCACTCCTCCCGTCACATTACAGTCGATCATGAACCGGGTGGCGAAGGGAATATCCGCCTCGTAATGGTGGTACCGTTCACGGACCTCGCGGACATCTGTTGGCCGGACGGTGTAGAGGCGTACAACCTCCTCGCCTTTGATCGTCTTTGACCTGATCTCCGAGACCTCGATGGTATCGGGATGGTGTGCCCGGCGTGCCTCATCCACAGGTACATAGAAGTACGGCCGGAACCCGGTCACCTCGACGGCAACGGCAGCCCCGTCCCGATCCCGTCCGAAGATATGGATCAGGGGACCGCCAGGTGCGTTACTGTACTCGACCTGGATGACGGCGATCTCGTGCTCAGACATCAAGCCTCCGGCAGAGAGACTGAAGGAAACCGCCTGCTTCATGGAGGTGCTTTTCCTCCCATTGATCCAGTTCCCAGTCTCCTATCACCTCTGCACCGCCTCTGGAGATCCGGGCAGGCACTCCCATTGCGCATCCCGAGAACCCATATTCACCCTCAAGGGAGAGCGAGCAGGTGATCGTCGCATCCTTCTCCCCGGTGAGCATCCTGATGAGATCAGTGATATGCAGCGCAGGTCCAAAGGCAGTCCCACCTTTTCCCTGAATAACAGCCATACTCGCGCCACGGAGTTCTGTCAGGATCGCATCCCGTTCGGCATCTGGAACAGGGATCCCGATCTTTGAGAAGAGGGGGATCTGGTGTTCACCATGCTCTCCGATCACCCATCCGTCTCCGTCCATTCTCCGGTTCCGGAGTGCGACTTCAAATCTTCGGGAATCGAGCTGGCCGCCAAACCCTATGCACCGCTCCCGTGGGATCTGAAGCTTCTTCTGGAAGTAGTAGGTGAAGACGTCCATCGGGTTTGAGACGACGATGAGCGTTCCGGAGAAGCCGTTGAGGTGCTTCATACATGCCTCTGCCACCGGAAGGTTTGCATCGAAGAGATCAGCCCGGGTCTTCACCGACGGGTTTCTGGGCGATCCCGCCGCAAAGATACAGATATCTGCCTCCCTGATACGGGAGCGGTCGGTTGTGATCGGAATATCCAGTGGGGCGTGGGAGAGATCAAGGACCTGGGCGCGGAGGAGAGGCTCATAGACATCTGCGAGGATCAGTTCGTCAACGATCCCAAGAGCGGATGCCGCAAAGGCACATTCTCCCCCGATGCGTCCAACGCCAAGCACTGCGAGACTCGTCATAGTAGTGGTACTATGGGGTATGCTCATTATTAAACAGCACCAATTCCAGAGGGATGATCACTCTTCAGAAAGGTCCTGTCCATATCGGCGGGATCACCCTTCATAACCATCTCATCCTTGCAGCAGGTGTCCTTGGGACGACCGGCGCATCACTTGGGAGGATGCTCAGGCTCGGTGCAGGGGGTGTCGTCACCAAGTCGATCGGCCCTGAGCCGAAGGCGGGGCATTCCGGCCCCTGCCTCATCCCGCTCAACGGCGGTCTCCTCAACGCGATGGGTCTTCCAAATCCCTCCAGAGACTATCTCGATGAGATCACCCATCTTCGGGATGAACCAGTCATCATCAGTATCTTTGGCGGCACACCAGAGGAGTTTGGGGAGGTTGCATCCTGGTTTGCAGATACGGCGGTCGGGTTTGAACTGAACCTCTCCTGCCCGCATGCCGAGGGGTACGGCGCTGCCATCGGTGCGGATCCCGCCATTGTCCGGGCATGTACTGAGGAGGTGGCGGCATACGGCATCCCGACATGGGTGAAGCTGACGCCAAATGTCACCGATATCGGTGTCATCGGCCGTGCCGCAGAAGAGGGGGGGGCATCGGCCATCGTTGCTGTCAATACGGTCAGGGGGATGCGCATATCGATCGATCTCCGCCGCCCCGTCCTCGGGAACAGGTTCGGCGGCATCTCCGGTCCGATGATCTTCCCCATCGCGCTCCGCTGCGTCTATGATCTCTATGATGCCTGCTCACTACCGATCATCGGGTGTGGCGGCGTCAGCTCGGCAGAGGATGTCATCGAGATGATGATGGCTGGCGCCTCGGCCGTCCAGATAGGAAGCGCCGTCTATGACGATATCGCCATCTTTGAGCAGATCGCAGCCTCACTGTACGCGGATGATGGCCTTGCCGCAGATGAGATCGTGGGGTGCGCCCATGCATGACGGGATGCCGGTTGTGGTGACGGTGAGAGAGATCATCGACGAGACCCCGACGATTCGGACGATCCGTTTTGATCATCCCTTTTCCATCCGGCCGGGCCAGTTCTGCATGGTCTGGGCACCCGGCGTCGATGAGATCCCGATGGGGTACTCATCCCCGGACACCATCACCGTCCAGCGGGTTGGTGAGGCGACCGCTGCCCTCACCTCCCTTGCTGTCGGGGATCGGCTTGGTATCCGGGGCCCCTTCGGTAACGGCTTCTCACCAGAGGGACGGCTCCTTGCCATCGCCGGGGGTGTCGGTGTCGCTCCGCTCTATCCCCTTGCAGCGGCAGGGGTGGTTGAGACCTTCATCCTTGGTGCACGGACGGCAGAGGAACTCACCTTCGCAACTCCCCTTGCTGCCCTTGCAGATCTCAGGATCGCGACCGATGATGGAACCGCGGGATATCATGGCTTCGTCACCGGGATCATCGATGAGGAGATCGATCTCTCCTCGTATGATACCATCTGTGTCTGCGGCCCTGAGATGATGATGAAAGGGATCCTCGACCGGCTTGATGCGGCAGGGATCGCCGGACGTGGCCAGTTCTCACTGCACCGGTACATGAAGTGTGGTGTCGGGGTCTGTGGTTCCTGCTCCATCGATCCGGACGGGCTCCGGGTCTGTAAGGACGGTCCGGTCTTCACCGGTGATCAGATTCTTAACTCCGAGTTCGGAGTCTATTCCCGGGATGCGAGCGGGAGGAAGAAAAGGCCCTGAGTTCAGGGGAGGGTGCCGTTGATCGCCTCAAGATCCGCGAGATCGTTGATGTTTGTGAAGGTCACCAGCTCCGGGTCGATTGCCCGGAGCTCATTAATCGGAATGAACCTGGTATGAATGCTCCACACCATCTTCCGGATAGAATAGGAGGGTGGAGAGGCAAGATAGTCCAGAATGGCAGATCTTCGATAAACAGCATGAAGCGGCTCGAACATATCCTCATTCCAGCTGGGAACGGCCGCATCCGCATCATGCAGCTCATCAAAGAGGTATCTGACAATATCTGCCCGGATACAGGGCATATCGCAGGCGGTGATAAAGATCCGCTCATGGCTCGCAACCGCGACACCGGCTATGATCCCCCCAAGTGGTCCGATCCCCCTGATCTCATCTGCTACGGTCATGATGCCGGGAATATCCGAGAAACGACCACATTGTTCGTCATCCCTGGCGACGATGATGATCTCATCGACGACGGTTGATAGCGTTTCGACAAGATGGGAGATGAAAGATCTCCCTTTGTAGCTGAAGAAGTACTTCTCCTTCCCGCCTGATCGCCGCGCCTCGCCCCCAACGAGGATCAGAGCTGTTGTCTCCCCTGGCATATCGTTCTAAGATTATTTGGACTGCTCGCTGTTAAGGCTGTCTTTTCGTCTCGTCCTTGCCTCAAGATCGAGAAGCTCTTTTTTTATCGCTTTATCCGGGGTAAATCCGCCGATATCTCTCTTTCCGATGACCCGGTGGCAGGGGATGATGATCGGGGTCGGGTTCCGTGCAAGGGCTCCCCCGACGACACGGGCATGCGTCCCTGCAGATGCTGCGATCTCCCCGTATGTCCGTGTCTCTCCGTATGGGATCTCCCTGACGATCCGGTAGATTCGTGCGGAGACCCCATCCCCCTCCTCTGCAGGGGAGGAGAAGAGCGAGAGGTCGGTCCTTCTTCCGGCGAGATATCCCGTGATCTCAGGTGGTATCGGATCTCCCCCGCCGGATCGACCAAACCAGACCCGGTGAATACAGTTTCCATCCCAGGCGACCGATACCGGCCAGAGGCCAAACCTTCCGCTCCCCTCTCTCATCGCCATCGTGTAATAATTCCTTCCGTGACATCTGCGGTGACGGGTTTCATCTCCTGCTGCATCCATGGCGGGAGACCCGCCTTTACATCATCTTCCAGAAACCGGCTGTCTCCAAGGATGAGAAGGCCATGATCCTCCGGTGTCCGAAGCACCCTCCCGAGTGCCTGCGTCGCCTTATTGATGGCAGGGAGGGTGTAGGCGATGAACTCCCCTTCCTTTCCGAATTTCCTCTTGAAGTACTGTATTGCCATCGCCCGGACCTGGGTATAGGGGGCGAGCGGGAGGCCGACGACCATCGCACCAGCCAGGAGATCGCCCCGGTAATCAAGCCCCTCGCTCCACTTGCCGCCGCATACGGCAAAGAGTATCCCGGACTTCTTCTTCTTCGGGAGACTGAGAAACTCAGCCAGCATTTCGTTCGCCTCTGCGGCATCACGCGGCTCGATGAAGACCTTCTTCTTCATCAGTCTGCAGCGGGCGGCGTAATCGGCCATGATCTGGTATGACGGGAAGTAAACAGCGAGATTGCCTGGATGACCTGAAAATGCGGTGATCATCCTGACGGTCCGGTCGATATTCCCCTTATCCTGCCGCATCCGGTAGGCGGTCGTGATATCCTCAGATGCAAGAAGAAGCCGGTTCTTCTGCGGGAAGGCGTTTGGGATAGAGAGAGTGGTGACAGGAAGATCCGCAAAATAGTACTGCCTGAAACTCTCGAGCGGGGAGAGGGTGCCGCTGATGAAGAGGAGGGCATGGTGTGCGGTTGCAATCTCCTGAAGTTTTCCGGCGGGATCGATATTCCTGACTTCGAGGATGACCGACTCGTCATCCTTCCTGAAGAGGGTCAGGTATGCGGGATCGGTCGCCGAGCAATGTATCCGAAAGAGAAACTCGCAGAGCCGTTCAATAGCAGACTCCCGGAAGTCTGCATTCTGGAGGCTCTTTTCCCGGATGGCATCGCTGATTGCGATGATATCCTCAACAATCGCTGCCATCGAGGGGTAGAGGGAGCCTTTCGTCAGTATCCGGTCAAAGATGGCAGGGTCAAACCAGTCTTCCACTTCGGTTGAGCGACGGAGCCCGTCCATGAAGTCACGGATCCTCGGGAGGACATGCCGGACAGCCTCCACTCCCTTCACCTTCGTCTTCAGTGATGAGAGCTCATGGGATGCCTGCTGGATGTCGCGTTCATCGAGGGAGACACTCTGGATTCCCTGAACGACATCCCCGACGTTATGTGCCTCATCAACAAGAATGATCAGATCCTTCGGCTCGACATTCAGTGAAACGAGAAGCTGCTCCCTGATATCATCGTTGAAGAGATGATGATAGTTCACAATGACGACATCGGCATTCTTTGCAGAGGTGATCATCATATCGTACGGGCAGAGTCCCCCTGCGTACGCATGCAGGGAATCCGGGTTCACAACTGAGCTTGCGGCCTTCTCGGCTTTTTTTCTGATCTCCTGGGATGGAACGAGCCTGAGCCCCTCATCCCCCTCAAGGAAGACCCGGCTCCTGACGAAGTAGGGGCAGATGAGGGGATTGTCCCGATCCTGCCGCTTGATCTGTTTGATGATCTCGGGATCCTGTGCGGGAACGAGGGAACCCTTCATCGCCCGCTCACGCATCAGTGCATTGGTAAAGGCCTTCACCCCTTCGCAGCGCCGGTAAACATCCCCGAGGCCGCCGAGCGGGCACATTCCCCTCTTTCCAATTAAGTAGGTGAACTTCAGCCCCGCCTTCTTCCTCCGAATCATATCAAGCTCCCTGATAAAAGTATTGAGCTGGCTGATCGTCCTGACGGCAACAAGGATCGTCCTTCCGCTCGATTCGGCAAGGAGTGCGGAAACAACGCTCGATTTACCGCTTCCAGTCGGTGCATCGATTAAGAGAACCCCGCCCTGGCGTGCGGTCCCGGCAGCGGCATTGAGCATCTCCTCCTGATGGGGACGGTACTTCGGATAGGGAAACCAGTCGTTTATATCACTCATTTGGGGCTCCTTAATTGGTTAATAATTGAATTTCAGTTGTCTCCGGATCATTTTTATTCGGAGATTATAAAGGGATGGCGACCCGGGGGTGAAAGTTACCCTGCCCTTCGAAGCCAGAACGAGATGCCTGCCCCGGTTGGCTGATCGATCACTGCGATCTCCCCTCCATACCGGTGTACGAGCTGCCGGACGATATACAGGCCGAGGCCCGATCCGCTCCTCCGATCATCACCCGGGGTATATCTGGAGAAGAGGATCGGCCTGAGATCCGGGGGGATTCCCGGTCCGTCGTCCTGGACGGTGATGCAGACGCGATCGCCCTCCGGCCTGACGCTGATTGTTATCCGGGTCTCGTCACCCCCGAACTTGAGGCTGTTTCCGATGAGATTATTGAAGATCCGGGGGAGGAGATCATCGGCATACACGATGATCCCGCTCTTCTCCCAGGCGATCTCTGCTTTTGGAAACAGACCCGTCTCATCCCCGATGACGCGGTCGAGGGATACCGGCTCAAGCCGCTTCTCTGAAGATCCGATAAGCCGAATCGTATTAACATTCCTGATTATACCACTCGACTGCCGGATTCCCGCCTGTGCCCTCCGGAGATACTCTTCAGACGGTGTCCCGAGGAGCATCTCGAGATATCCTTCGGTGACCATGTTGGCATTGCGAATATCATGCTCCATAATATCGAGGAGGAGGGTATTCTCCTCCATAGCATCATTGTACTTCTGCTGGAGAACCGCCCGCCGCACCGCACCACCGATCGATCGCCCGATGGAAGTGAGGATATCTTCTTCCTGCCGGGAGTATCGTCGTGGTTTGCTGTGTGCACAGCAGATCACCCCGATCACCTCCCCACGGGAGAGGATGGGGAGTATCGCAAGCGAATAGACCCCAAGCTCCCCGTCTGCATGGTCGAGGTCCATATATTCTTCAAGGAAGACCGGTTTCTTTCCGGTCATGACAGATGAGAAGGGTGGCGATGATACGTCAATACACATACGACTGCCGAAGCAGTATTCGATATATCCTGCCATCACACGACGTTCCATTCTGTCCGGATCGTCTGTCTGGAGGTAGATCGCACCACAATCGACATCAATGAGCCGGATCGTCTCCCAGAGGCAGGTCTGAAGGATATCCTGGCATGTATGTTTTGATGATGCCGATTCGACGACCGCATGCAGGATCCGGAGCTGCTGGTACGCCTCTTCCAGTGCCTTCCTCTCCGTGCAGGCATCGACTGATGGCGAGAGGTAATAGATGAGATCGTCATCAGGTCCGGGCGTGATCAGAAGATTATGACCGGATGGAAGGGAAAGACCTGTTGCCCTGCCTGAAAGATGGACCTCCTCCCCTGCCCCGAGGATCTGATCGCTGATCCCGGCGAAGAGGGGGTGATCATGGATAGCTCCCCCCTCCCCCTCTGATGCATGGATCTCCCCGTTCCTGCTCACTTTCAGGGTTGTTACCGGAAGATGCGAAGAATGCATGAGAATATATCAGAATCTGAAGAGATAGTTCTTCTCCGGTTCCCGGGATGGATCGGTTTAATTCCACCACACCCCCATATATACACCCATGGCGATCCATCCGATAGATTACAGGTACGGCACCCCGGAGATGCGCCGTATCTGGAGTGAAGAGGCACGGTTCAACGCGATCATCCGCGCCGAAGCAGCACTTGCCGTAGCAGAAGCCGAGATCGGTCTCATCCCCGCCGATGCGGCTGAAGCCATTGAAGCAGCGGTTCCGAAGGCCTCCCTCCGTCGCGCAAACGAGATCGAAGCCGAGATCAATCATGATATGATGGCCGTCGTCAAGGCGCTTGCCGAGGTATCCGGCCCGGCCGGCCGATGGGTACACTATGGTGCAACCTCAAACGACATCCTTGATACTGCGACAGCTCTTCAGCTGAAGGATGCACTCGACTGCATCGAGGAGAAGCTTCAGCGGCTCCTTCTTGTCCTGATGGATCGGAGTGCCGCAACGAAGGAGCTCGTCTGTGCCGGCAGAACCCATGGCCAGATTGGTGTACCGACAACCTGGGGGCTCAGGTTTGCTATCTGGGCAAGTGAAGTGGGGAGGCATATCATACGGCTTCGCGAGATCAGGCCCCGTGTCGTTGTCGGCCAGATGACCGGCGCTGTCGGAACCCAGGCGGCCCTTGGAGAGGATGGAATCGAGGTCCAGGCGGCGATGATGCAGCACCTCGGTATCGGTTCTGTGGATGTCTCAAACCAGGTCATCTCCCGGGATCGCTATGCAGAATACTTCTTCCTCCTCGCCAATATCGCAACCACCCTGGATAAGATCGGGATAGAGATCCGCTCCATGCAACGGACAGAGATTGCAGAGGTTGAGGAGGCTTTTGCCAAAAAGCAGGTGGGATCAAGCACGATGCCACATAAGAGAAACCCGATCAAGAGCGAGCAGGTCGGGGGGCTTGCACGGGTGATCCGTTCAGCCGTCGAACCCGCCCTTCAGAACAACACACTCTGGGATGAACGGGATCTCACCAACTCCTCCTGTGAACGGGTGATCTTTCCCGAGGCGACGATCCTCTGCGATCACTGCCTGAAGGTGATGACGGATGCACTCACCGGGCTGATCATCAAAGAGGAGAATGTTCGGAAAAATCTGGATCTCCTGCATGGTGTCAACCTTGCCGAATCGGTCATGATTGAACTGACCCGGCGGGGGATGGACCGGCAGGAGGCCCATGAGGTGATCCGGACGACGAGCATGCAGGCACTTGAGGAGAAGAGGCCGCTCGCCGAGATCCTCTCTGCCGTCCCGGAGGTCACAAAACTCATATCAAAAGCGGAGATCGAGGACGCACTCCTGCCTGACCGGTACATCGGAACATCAGTCCGGCAGGTGGAGCGGGTACTCCAGAAACTCGCCCCGCTCACCTCGTAAATCAGGTATTGGAGGGTGCAGACCTGGATAGATGGTACTGGACCACCACCCACCGGTGGCCGGTACCCCGGAGGACCATGGTGAATCGGCATGGAAGGACTTCTTCATCGATGGTGAGGACCAGATCCCCGATCACCCATGCGATCATCCCCTCCGCTTTTATTGTACATGCACCCCTTCGGAGAGAGAACGTCTCTGCCATCGCATATCTCTTCCTCAGAACAGCTTCAAACTCTCTTCTATTGTGTACCCTCCAATCATCGCCGGGGTCATAGCCCATGATATCATCGGCGGAGATCCCGAGGATGGCAGGGATATCCCTCCTCTCCCATGCAGCGGTGAACTGGTCGAGGAGATCCTCTATCTGGTCTTTCGTCTGTGTACTGAGCATAGCAGATAATCACCCTCTGAGCAGAAAAAAGGAGATGCGTCTTCCCTATTGAGGGAGGTTCAGTCGTTTGAGAGTGCATCGATCGGGTTCAGCTGCGCTGCCCGGTGGGCTGGATAGACCCCTGCCGCGATACAGATGACTGTTCCGATGATCATGCCGTAGATGACCGTGATGACGGTATGCATCGTCAGTAGATAGCTGATATCCTGCATGATCAGCATAATCAGCAGACCCCCTCCAACAAGGCTGAGGAGACCGCCGCAGACCGATCCGATGAGGCCGAGGATCGCTGCTTCATAGAGGAACATCTTGCTGATATCCGCCTTCTGCGTTCCAATACTCCGGAGAATCCCGATCTCCTTGATCCGTTCGTTCACCGAGATGAGCATCACGTTGAGGATACTGACTGCCGCGACGAGAAGTGATATCCCCCCGATTGCCATCACAAAGAGGGATATCTGTCCGATGGCCTCCTGAATCGAGGAGATGAGGGATCGGAAGTCCATAATATTGACGACATCCTCACGCCTGTTCAGGCGGGCATCAATAGCGTCTTTTATTCCATCGATATCATCCAGGTTATGGACCGTGATGACAACCTGATCATATTTGCCTCTGCCACTATATGTTGCCTCATACCAGCGCTCAGACCCGATAATGGCGTTATCTGTCTGGATTCCCCCTGAGAAGCCGGTATCTTCGAGGATGCCGACGACCCGTATCCGCTGTTCACGGGCGCCGATTCCGACAGTGATGAAGTTGCCTTCCCTGATACCATAATTCCGGGCAAGTGTCTGGCCGATCATCACACCCTCAGTGCCTGAGATATACCGGCCGGATATGAGCGTTGTTATCGGAGGGAGCTCACCGGGATCAACGCCGTAGACCGAGGAGTACCCCTGTGAATCACCCACCTTCACCTGATCATAGGTATTGTAAAAGGCAATTGTCGGGTTTCTCCCGGCGATAAGCTTTATCTGCCGAATATCCCGCTCATCGATCCCGGCCTTCTCATCCCCTACCGAGGGGCCTGCCGGGGTGATGATGATCGTATTACCCATATTCATCAGCTCATCAGAGACGGACTGTTCGAGTGCGCCTCCGAGGAGCCCCATCGAGGTGATCGCGACAACACCGATGATGATCCCGATGGCAGCAAGAATTGACCGGAAGAGATGGAGGCGGACATTACGCTGTGCAAGCTCAAATGTCATCCCGAGATTGATCACTGGATCACCCCGTCTCGTATTGTGATGAGGCGGTCAGCGTACGTTGCGATCTCATCTGAATGGGTGACCATCACAATCGTCTTCCCCTGCCTGTTCAGATCAGTCAGGAGGTCCATGATCTGGTTTCCTGTCTTTGAGTCGAGGTTGCCCGTCGGTTCATCACAGAGGATGATTCGTGGATCATTCGCGAGTGCCCGTGCGATCGCCACCCTCTGCTGCTGGCCGCCGGAGAGCTGGTTTGGCGTATGTTTCATATGTCCTCCATCAAGGCCGACGAGCCTGAGGAGATCGGCTGGCCTGCCGGTTGTATCCCTGGCACCAGTCTTCAGGATGAGCGGGTACTCCACATTCTCAAATGCGGTGAGGAGGGGGATCAGGTTAAACTTCTGGAAGATGAAGCCGATTGCATCCCTCCGGAGATTCGTCAGTTCATAATCCGAGAGTTCGCGGGTATTCTTCCCCTCAATATAGAGGTTTCCTGAGGTGGGCTGATCAAGGCATCCGATCTGGTTGAGGAGTGTTGTCTTCCCCGAGCCTGATGCACCCATGATCGCAACAAATTCTCCGACACCAATATCGAGGGTGACGCCGTTTAACGCATAGACATCCCCCGCCTCCATCGGGTAGATCCTTTTGACATCTTCAAGCCGGATACAGATCTCCATTAATTCTCTCCGTTCATGGTGCAGGGCAGCATGATAATGTAAAGTACATTGTACATTTTGTTATATATGGGTTGTTGGTACTCATTGGAAACTCATCTAAGAAGATCGTTATTATTACGAGCGATCCTCATCCTCATAGAGAAAGATCTCTTCCATTGTGACCCCGAAATACCGGCTGATCTTAAATGCAAGTTCAAGCGAGGGATCATACTTCCCCTTCTCGATGGCAAGGATCGTCTGCCTGGTGACGCCAAGAGCAACCGCAAGCTCCTCCTGTGTCAGGCCGTGTTCTGTCCGGTAGATCTTGATTCTGTTATTCATCGAAGACTCCAAATTTCCGGGAATAATAGAACCCGAAGATGATGAAGACGAGGATGATCAGGAGAATATTCTGGATCATGGCAAAGCCCTGGTCGAGGAGGGCCGGAGCGTCCTCCCAGTGCCCGATACCGAGGATGAAGACCGAGAAGAGGAAGAGAATCAGGATTGATATCTCGAGTGTCCGGACCGCCGTCTTCTCATATATCAATACCAGCCGTTCATCGATGATGACATTCATCTTTCGCCAGATCCAGAAGAGGAAGAGTGCCAGAGCAAGAAGCAGATAGGTAAGTAGCCTCAGATTCTCCATCATGACTGCCGCCCATGTACCGGCGAGGATGCCGATTGCAACGGCGAAGAGAGCCACCCATGAAACGATTCGATTCATCTCTATTCTCAATGCGTAATCTGATTAATAATAGATACCGGAGCAGTCATCCCCTCTTGTTACATTTTGTAACGTCTATACCTCCCTATTGTTACATTATGTAACATCCTCTGCCTACATCTGTTACAAAATGTAACATTAACGTAGTATGAGACCCAATCTTCTATCCATGTCCAGAGTGGTGAGAATCGCAGATGATGCCTATGAGATCGCAACCGGGTATGCTCCCACCCTCAGCGAGGGGATACGGGTGATGGACGCCCTCATCCGTGAACTTCGTGAGAAGGGATCATCCCCGAATGATCCAAAAGAGATCGAACGGATGATTCGAAATGCGGTCAGGGATGAGATCGAGTCGGTCGTCTATCGGGGGTAGACGGAACCACAGGTTTATCTCTGACTGGTGAAGAGTGTACGGATAGGTTTGCTATGGACGCTGAACTCCATATTCGTGGATGGGTCGAGGATGATGGAAAAGTCCTCACAGAGGATGAGATCAGATCGATCGTCTCCAGCCATCATGATCGGATCTCCCATCTGGGTGGAGAGTTCTCCATCACCTGGGGGGGATACCGGCTCCGCGATCACTTTGGTGTCGTCCCGGGTGATTCTCCCCCCGGCATCTTCGAAGAGGATGGCAGGGTAATCTGCCGGATCTCCCCCGAGCCTGCAATTCTCCCTCTTGAAGAGGCGATCGAGACCGCGGTCCGTTTACGGAGCAGTCCTGATAGTGTTGTTGCTCTCTCCGGGGGTGTCGACTCGTCAATCATCGCTGCCATCTCGGGGAGACCCTCCATCGGTGTCGGGATCGAGGGCTCTCATGATCTCGTTCGCGCCCGGGATGTCGCCCGGGTGATCGGATCAGATTTCACCCCTGTCCTCATCGACCCGGATGAGGTGGAGGATGCCCTTAGACGCGTACTCCCGCTCCTCCCCTCTCCAAGCCCGGTTGATGCCTCGATTGCGGTGACTGCGTACTTCCTCTGCAGGGCAGCATCGGACCTCGGCTATGCTCGGATCATCTCCGGCCAGGGGGCAGATGAGATCTTCTGCGGATACAACCGGTATCTTGAGAGCAGGGATCTCAAGGCAGATCGTGCCGCAGATATTGCTGATCTTCCGAGGCAGATGGCACGGGACCAGGGGGTCGCCGGACTCTTCGGGATCTGGATCTCCTTACCATACCTGGACATGCGGGTGATGCGCGCCGCAGAGGAGATCCCGATCGATGAGATGATCCGGTCCGGGGTGAGAAAATTCCCGCTCCGTTCGGCTGCCAGAGCCTTTCTACCAGCTGATATCGCATCATATGAGAAGAAAGCAATGCAGTATGGCAGCGGTGTCTGGAAGGTTATCCGGGATCTCGCACGGGAAAGTGGTTTTAAAAGGGCAGTACAAGGGTACATGAATCAGTTGCAGGAAGGTAGGGCAGAGCATGGTTTCTGAAGAGGATGTTGCACATATTGCCGCGATCACAGATGTCGGCGTCGATGCATCTGAACTGAAGCTCTTCACAGGGCAGTTCAATGCAATACTTGAATATTTTGATATCCTTGACTCCGTCGAGGGTGGTAATGGCGAGCCTGTCGGGCCGACGAACATATTCCGTGAGGATGTTGTCGTGCAATCGCTTTCTCAGGAGGATGTCCTCCGAAACTCGACAGATCCGGAAGACGGGTTTATCCGGGCCCCGAGGGTGATCTGAGATGGAGAAGACCTTCACCTTTGATCGCCCGGACCCATGCAACGCCTTCATCAAAATCTGTGAGAACATTACCTATGGTGAAGGCCCTCTCTCCGGTATTTCTGTCGGTATCAAGGATAATATCTCGACCTCCGGAATCGAAACGACCTGTGGTTCACATATCCTGCAAGGATACATTCCCCCATATAATGCCCATGTCGTCACCCTCCTCAGATCTGCAGGTGCGGCGATCGTCGGGAAGACGAATATGGACGAGTTTGGGATGGGTACCACCACCGAGACTTCATCCTTCGGCCCGACGAAAAATCCGGTCGATCCGACCCGGGCACCGGGCGGCTCTTCCGGCGGTTCTGCGGCGGCAGTCAGATCCGGGCTTGTCAGGCTGGCTCTTGGAACAGATACCGGCGGGTCAGTCCGTTGTCCTGCCTCGTTCTGCGGGATCGTCGGGCTGAAGCCGACCTATGGCCGTGTTTCCAGGTACGGATTGATCGCCTATGCCAACTCGATGGAGCAGATTGGACCGATGGCGGCCAATGTCAGGGACTGCGCCCTCCTCTATTCGGTTATTGCAGGCTATGATCCCCGGGATGGAACAAGCGTTGACAAGCCTGCCCCGGCCCCTGTCAGCCCGGTGATTGCCGGAAAGAAGATCGGAGTTCCTGCCGAGTACTTTGGTGAAGGGGTGGATCCGGCAGTTGCTGAGACGGTTACAGAAGCGATTGAGAAGCTCGCCGATCTCGGCGCTGAGATCGTACCCTGCACCATGCCATCGATGAAGTATGCTCTTGCCGCCTATTATGTCACCTCGATGAGCGAGGCAAGCTCAAACCTTGGACGATATGATGGGGTCAGGTATGGAATGGCCCCGGAGATGGTTCAGCCCTGGCATGAGGCATTCTCTGCCATCCGGCGTTCCGGGTTTGGTGAGGAGGTGCGGCGGAGGATCCTGCTCGGTAGCTTCGCCCTCTCTGCCGGGTATCAGGGGAAGTACTATGCCAAGGCACAGGCGGCACGACAGATGGTCAGGGACGACTTTGCCCGACTCTTTGCTGAGGTTGACATCATCGCAGGCCCGACGATGCCGACCGTCGCCTTCCGCCTCGGTGAAGCGGCAGATCCCCTCTCGATGTACCTTGCCGATATCCTGACCGTTCCTGCGAACCTTGCAGGAATACCGGCGATATCGGTACCGTGTGGCGAGGCTCACGATCTTCCGGTCGGACTTCAGCTGATGGGCAGGCACTTTGCCGAGGATGAGATCCTCTCTGCTGCTCTTGCATATGAGGAGGGATCGGCATGACCGTCATCATCGGCCTTGAGATCCATTGTCAGTTGAATACTGCAACAAAGCTTTTCTGCGGCTGTTCGACCGACTACCGGGATGACGGGCCAAATACCCATGTCTGCCCGGTCTGCCTCGGCCTGCCCGGATCACTGCCGGTAACAAACCGGCAGGCGGTCATCTATGCTCTCAAAGTTGCAAAAGCCCTCCATTGTGAGGTTCCTGAGGTCTCTGAGTTTGCCCGGAAGAATTACTTCTACCCGGATCTTGCCAAGGCATACCAGATCACCCAGTACGACAAGCCCCTTGCCCTCGGCGGCTATGTCGATATCGAGGGTGAGGACGGCCGGGAGAAGCGGGTTGAACTGACGAGGATTCACATGGAGGAGGATCCCGGCCGGCTCGTCCATATGGGGAGCGGGGATCGCGGCCGCTATACCCTCGTCGATTACAACCGATCCGGAATCCCGCTCATTGAGATCGTCACCGAACCACAGCTCTCCTCACCGAAAGAGGCACGCCGTTTCCTAAACAAACTCAGGGCAACGCTTGAGTACCTCGGGATCTATGACTCCGAACGGGAGGGATCGCTTCGTGTTGATGCGAACATCTCGATCAAAGGCTACGAGCGGGTTGAGGTGAAGAATATCACCAGTTATAAGGGTGTCGAGAAGGCGCTCACCTTTGAGATCACCCGGCAGAAAGGGATGATCAGGAGGAACGCCCAGATCGTCAGGGAGACCCGGCATTACCAGGAGGCGCGGGGTGTGACCACCTCAGCCCGGTCAAAGGAGCTTGAGCATGATTACCGGTATTTCCCTGAGCCGGATCTCGCCCTGATGCGGGTCAGTTCATGGGTGGATGAGATTGCCCTCCCTGAACTGCCAGATGCCCGGCGTGACCGGTTTATGAAACAGTACGGGGTCTCCTTAAATCATGCCCGCACACTCACCGGTGATCTCGGGCTTGCCGAGTTCTTCGAAGAGATCGTCGGTGACAGTCCTGAGATCGCCGCTCCCTGGACCGCAGACATCCTTCTTGGGGAATTGAACTACCGGGATATGCCGGTCTCAAAGGTTCCTGTACAGGAGTATCGGGAACTCCTTGATGAAGCCGGAAGCGGGCGAATCACTGATACCTCGGCTGTTGAGATCCTCAGGCTCATCCTCAACCAGGTGATGGAAGGATCAGATCCTGAGAAGCCGGGAGCGATCATCTCCCGTCTCGGACTGGCGAAGGAGTCCGGAGAATCCTTCAGGGAGATCGTTGCGACGGTCCTCGCCGATAATGATGCCGCCGTCTCTGATCATCGTGCCGGGAAGAATGGGGCAATCAACTTCCTCGTCGGCCAGGTGATGAAGGCAACGAGAGGAAAGGCCGATCCAAAAGAGATTCGGGAGATCATCGATGATCTCCTCAAAGAGTAGTACAGGGGAGAATATCAGTGCACCTGATCATAGCCGAGAAAAATATTGCTGCACGGCGTATTGCCGAGATACTGGCAGGGAAAGCGAAGGTATCCGCAAAAAAAGATGGATCTGCGAACCTCTATGAATTCGGCGATACGAAGGTGATCGGGCTCCGTGGCCATGTCGTCGAGGTGGATTTTGAACCCGGCTATGACAACTGGCGGAGTGCTACCCATCCCCCACGAACCCTTATTGATGCCGGGATCATCAAGAGGCCGACGGAGAAGAAGATCGTCTCGATCCTCCAGAAGGTGGCACGGAAAGCCGATCTCGTCACAATCGCCACCGACTATGACACCGAAGGTGAACTGATCGGAAAAGAGGCATACGAACTGGTGCGTGCCGTCAATAACACCGTTGAGGTTGATCGGGCGCGTTTCTCAGCGATCACTCCGGATGAGATACACCGGGCCTTTGCAGAGACCAAACCCCTTGACTTCCATCTGGCAGCTGCCGGTGAGACCCGGCAGATCGTCGATCTTGTCTGGGGAGCATCGCTCACCCGTTTCATCTCGATTGCGGCCAAGCGTGGTGGGGGGAATATTCTGTCGGTAGGCCGGGTGCAGAGTCCTACCCTTGCGATGATCGTCGATCGTGAGAAGGAGATCGAGGCATTCGTCCCGGAGACATACTGGATGGTCCGGCTCGACTCGGAGAAGGATCACCTCCCGATTGAGGCGCGACATACCCATGGCCGGTTCAAAGAGAAGGAGGAGGCTCAGGCTGCGGTTGCCGGTTCTCTCCCCCCTCTCACCGTTAATGAGGTGATTGAAGGTGAGAAGGCCGATCGTGCTCCCACACCGCTTGATACGACATCGCTGATCGTCGCCGCCGGAAGGCTTGGGTACTCAGCGGCGAATGCGATGCGGGTTGCCGAAGATCTCTATATGAACGGGTACATCTCGTATCCGAGGACCGATAACACGGTCTATCCCCCAAGCCTTAATCTCAATGGCATCGTCTCGGATCTCTCTAAAGGGGTCTTTGCAAAGGACGGGAAATGGGTTGCAGAGAATATGCGGCCTAAACCTACCCGTGGCAAGAAGGAGACGACCGATCACCCACCCATCCACCCTGCCGGATATGGAAGCCCGGAGAAGATTGGAGAGGATGCCTGGAAACTCTATGAGTTCATTGTCAGGAGATTCTTTGCCACCCTTTCCCCAGATGCGAAATGGAAGACCCTGAAGGTGAATATGTCTGCGGGAAGTGAGCCATACACAGCGACCGGAGGGAGGCTGGTTGAGCCCGGCTATCGGACTGTGTACCAGTATTCCGATGCGAAAGAGCGGATTTTACCAAAACTCACCGCTGGAGATACACTTCCTATCAATGCGGTTCATCTCGATGAGAAGGAGACCCAGCCCCCGGCCAGATATACCCAGAGCAGGCTGATCCAGAAGATGGAGGAGCTTGGGCTCGGGACAAAGAGTACCCGCCATGAGGTGATCCAGAAGCTGATCGGACGGAAATACGTTGAAGGCAATCCTCTCCGTCCAACACTTGTCGGACGGGCTGTCACCGATACTCTGGAGCAGTATGCTGATACGATCACCCGGCCGGAGATGACCCGTGCCCTTGAGGATCATATGAACATGATCAAGGTCCGTGAGAAACGATCCGACGATGTTCTCACCGAGTCACGGGAGATGCTCGACCGGGTCTTTGATCAGCTTGAAGGCAATGAGTCCTTGATTGGTGAGGATATCATGGAGATGACCATCGAGGAGTCCATCGTTGGCCCCTGTCCCATCTGTGGTCATTCTCTTCGTATCAGGAGGATGGGGTCATCCCAGTTCATCGGGTGTATGCACTATCCTGACTGCACCTTTAATATGAGCCTCCCTCCTGGCACATGGGGTGGCGCAGTCAGGACGAAGGAGGTCTGCCCGACTCACTCCTTAAACCACATCCGGCTCGTACGGAAGGGTGCCCGCCCCTGGGATCTCGGCTGCCCCCTCTGTTCTCACATCGCATCGAACAAGGAGGCGATTGCCATGATCCCGGGGTGTGATGATGAGCTTATCCGTTCCCTCCATGAGCACCATCTCTATGCGATTACGGAATTGACATCCAGAACTCCTCTTGAACTCTCCGGGCTCATCGGCATACCGACGCAGAAAGCAGAAGAGATCATTCTGGGTGCCGGGGACGTCATCAATAAACTTCGTCTCCGGACAGAGATGAAGAAGTTCATCCGCGATACCATCACTCCACGGAAGGGGAGGAGCCCTGCAAAGATCGTCAAGGCATTGATCGAGGAGGATGTCAGCGATATCACTGCCCTGGGGAAGGCTGATCCCGGCCTTCTCAGGAAGGCAGGACTCTCCGAGACGGAGGCTCTGGAGGTGACCGGGTCGGCAAAAGAGGCGAGTGATGCCCGCATCCTCAAGGATGCCGGCATCCCTGCCATATCACTGAAGAAGTATCGTGAGGCCGGGATCACCTCCCCCGAAGCCTTCCTGAACAGGCATCCGGCAGGTATCTCCCTTGCATCGGGCGTCTCGATCGAGACCGTGATCAAACACGTTTCACTCATCTGTGAACAGTATAACCGGCCACCTCCGGGGAAGATCACCAAAGGAGCATTTCTGAAAGGGCAGAAGGAACTCACCGACCTTCCGGGTGTTGGGGAGGCGACGCTCCTGAAGCTGGCTGATGCAGGAGTATATAACCGGGAGACTCTTCTCGCTGTGAGAGACGATATCCCCGGTATCTCTCCTGATGTGATCTCAAAGATGAAGAAGAAGGCGGAAATTGCATGAGCTGGAAAGACTGGGTTCATATAACAAAGTTAGATCCTGACAGATACCTCGACAAGGATGCAATAGAGATCGTGGCAACAAGCGGAACCGATGCGCTGATGCTCTCTGGTACGCTGAATGTCACGCCAGAGAATCAGGCTGAACTCTATGACCTGGTGAGAGATTATGACATGCCGATCGTCGTTGAACCGGCAGATCCCTGTGGTGCACGGTTTGAGGGGATCGATCTCGTCTTTGTTCCAAGCGTTCTGAATGCTTCACACCCCCTCTGGATCGTTGGCCAGCATCAGCGGTGGGTCCGGAACTATTCCATAGACTGGGAGAGGGTTGTTCCTGAGGCATATATTGTCCTGAATCCGGCATCATCGGTTGCGAAGGTGACCGGATCTGACTGCAGCCTCTCTGCCGAGGCAGTATCTGCTTATGCAACTGTCGCTGACCGGTACTTCAGGTTCCCTGTTGTCTATATCGAGTATTCAGGAACATACGGAGACCCGGATGTCGTAAAGGCTGTCTCGGAGAATGTTTCTGATGCACGCATCTTCTATGGCGGCGGGATTAACAATGCAGAGCGTGCCGCAGAGATGAGCGCATATGCAGATACCATCGTCGTCGGTAATGCCGTCTATGAGGCCGGCATTGAGGCGCTGAAGGCGACGGTCAGGGCGGTTCGATAGGGGATGCCCGACGTAGATATCGTCCTCGTCGAACCCCTCTATGAAGGGAACGTCGGGTTTGCCGCACGGGTGATGAAGAATTTCGGGTTTACGAACCTTGTCCTTGTGAACCCCTGTCCGCTCGGTGACGAAGCGATCGCCCGTTCATCCCATGCCCGTGATATTCTCGAATCTGCAGAACGGATCAGCCTTGAAGAGGTCTTTGAGCGAAGTGCCGTCACCATCGCAACGACCGGCACACTCGGCAAGTCGGTGACCAACCCGATGCGGATGCCGTTTTATGATCCGGCCGAGCTCCGTGATATCATCACCCCGATTGACGGGCGGGTCTCCATCCTCTTTGGAAGGGAGAACTGGGGGCTGAATAACGATGAGGTGCGGCGATCTGATATTATCTGCACCATCCCGACATCGCCTGTGTATCCGATCATCAATATCTCCCATGCCATCGGGATCATCTGTTACGAGCTCGCCGGTATTCCCCGCGGTGAATACCTGCTTGCAAGCAGGCTCGAGATGGACTGTCTCTATGAGCATATCAGCTCGTTTCTGGATCGGATCGAACACCCGCCGGAGAAACGGGCGACGACACTTCTTCTTGTACGGCGTGTCCTTGGCAGAACCCTCCTCACTGCACGGGAGGCGAGCACGCTCCATGGCCTCCTGAGGAGGACAGAGTGGCATCTCGACAATCCGGAAGGAAGCGATAAGTCAGAGTAAGTGCCACAGAAGAGGAATGATCCTTGTTGACTGGCAGATCATCGATCGTGTCAATCGTGGCCATATTCTGATTGATCCCTACGATCCCGGACTGGTTCAGCCTAATTCCCTTGATATTCGGCTTGGCGACCATTTTGTCTGGTATCGTCCCGGAGACGGGGTCATCGACCCCTACGACAAATCAAGTATCGAATCTGAGACCGAAGAGACGAATGCTCCCTATTTTGATATCGCGCCGGGTATGTTTGTACTCGCAGAAACGATGGAGACGATCGGACTTCCCGATAATATCGTGGCAAGTATCGAAGGGAAGAGCAGTATCGCACGGTTCGGTGTTGAGCTTCACCAGACCGGTGGTTGGATTGACGCAGGATTCCGGGGTACGATCACCCTTGAGATGTGTAATGTAAATGTCCGTCCTGTCCGCGTTTATGCCGGGATGCCTGTCGGCCAGCTTGTCTTCTATACAACCGAGCGCGCGGCATGCCCGTACGATAAGAAACCGGATGCGAAATACATGGACCAGCGGCAGGCGACCCTTTCCCGGTATGCAGCGAATAAGCGGCAGGACTGAGTTGATATATAAATAATCAATACGCACATGTACAGGATTTGGATGGTTCAATCATGCGGCTTCTTCTGATACATTCGGATTATATTGAGTATGAGGCACAGAAGAAGACGGCGATGGCAGAAGAGGATATTCTCGGAAAGGATTCACTCAATGATGCTATCACCGCCTTCTGTGCTGTAGAATCGATCGATGAAGAGGATCTCAGCGACGTCGTCTCCCAGGCGGCAGCCGAGATCCTGGCAACTGCTGAGAAGGTTAATGCAGAACGGGTGATGATCTACCCGTATGCCCATCTCTCAAACGATCTTGCAACACCGGATCGGGCGGTCGCTGCTCTCAAGGCACTTGAAAGTGCTCTCTCTGAGAGGATCGAGGTGAAGAGGGCACCGTTTGGCTGGTATAAATCCTTCAAACTATCCTGTAAGGGCCATCCCCTCTCCGAACTCTCGCGGACTATTGTCCCTGGTGGTGCCGATGCACCTGCAAAGAAAGAGGTGAGCCGCGAATGGTTCGTCCTCACTCCGGAGGGTGAGAAGAAGGATATCAGCGGGTATATCGATGACTCGAACTTCGGCCGTCTTGTGGCAAAGGAGACCGGAACAGGGGGTACGGTCGGCGGTGACCCAATCCATGTCGAACTGATGCGGGCAAAGGAGCTTGTTGATTACGAGGCGAGATCCGATGTCGGCAACCTCAGATGGCTCCCACGCGGCAAACTGATCCGGGATCTTCTGGCTGATTATTGTCTTCATACCGTCCTTGAATACGGGGGATCACCGGTTGAGACCCCGGTGATGTATGATCTCGGCGATCCCGCCATCTATGAACATGCCGCCAAGTTCGGAGAGCGTCAGTACCGGTTTAAATCAAATAACCGAAATATGATGCTCCGGTTTGCTGCATGTTTCGGTATGTTCTCGATTATGCATGATATGCATATCTCCCCAAATACCCTTCCGATGAAGATGTACGAACTTTCGACGTACTCCTTCCGCCATGAACAGAAGGGAGAGGTGATCGGTCTGAAGCGTCTGCGTACCTTCACGATGCCGGATATGCATACCCTCACAAAGAATATGGCAGATGCCCTCTCCTGCTTTGAAGAGCAGCTCCTGATGGGGTGGAAGAGCGGTGCGGATCTTGAAACTCCACTTGAAGGGGCATTCCGGTGCACCCGAGATTTCTATGATGAGCATGCAGACTGGGTCCAAAAGATTGTGAAACTCTCCGGCCGACCTCTCCTCATCGAGATCATCTCGGAGAGGATGCACTACTGGGTTGCAAAGATTGATCTCGCCGCAATCGACAGCCAGGGCAGGCCGATCGAGAATCCGACCGTCCAGATCGATGTTGAGAGCGCACACCGGTTTGACATCTCCTACCATGACCGTGACGGTCAGGTGATCCACCCTCCGATCCTTCACTGCTCACCGACCGGATCGATCGAGCGGGTCATCTGTGCGATGCTTGAAGGGACAGGCCGGATGGCTGTGCCATCATTCCCGGTATGGCTTGCACCAACACAGGTACGTATTCTCCCGGTTGCGGAGCGGCATATCGGATATGCAAAGAATCTGATGGAGCAGATGAATGCTGCCGCCATCCGGTGCGACCTCGATGATCGTGACGAATCAGTCGGGAAGAAGATCCGTGAAGCCGGGATGGACTGGGTTCCATTCGTTGTTGTCGTTGGTGATCAGGAGATGGAATCCGATCTCCTGACGGTGACAATCCGGTCAAAGTCCGAGCCGAAGAAGCCGTTCAAGGAGCAGCTGAAGGCAGAGGATCTCATCGCGCTTGTTCGCGGTGAGACTGTTGACAAACCCTTCCGTCCGCTCTATACCCCGCGCCTCCTCTCGAAGAAGCCGCGATATATCTGACCCACTTTTTTTATGGATACAACCGTCGCCTCTGTCTTCTGCGATTCATATGATGAGAAGAAGGTGGATGCCGCGGTCCGGCGCACAATTGATCTCCTCGGTGGGATCGGGTCATTCGTCCGGCCCGGTATGACCGTCCTTCTGAAGCCGAATCTCCTTGCAGGCACCGATCCGAAAAAGGCAGTGACGACCCATCCTACGATCATCGGAGCGGTTGCACGGATCCTGATTGCGCATGGTTGCAGTGTTCTCATCGGGGACAGTCCGGGTGCCGGGGTCCGTTATACCCCGGCATCCCTCAGGCGGGCATACAGGCGATCCGGGATCACACCCCTTGGTAATATACCGGGTGTCTCCCTCAACTACGATGTCTCCCACACCACCTGTGCATCCCCGGATGGCACGGTGGTGAAGCGGTTCCTTATCATCTCCCCGGCGGTATCTGCCGATGCGATCATCACCATCTCCAAGCCCAAGACCCATCTCCTGACGACCTATACAGGTGCGGTTAAGAACCTCTTCGGCCTCATCCCCGGCCATGAGAAGTCGCTCTTTCATACCCGTTTTCCTGAGGCCGAAGTTTTCTCCGAGATGCTCATCGATCTCCATGGCGCCGTCCGCCCGGTTCTTCACCTGATGGATGCCGTCACCGGGATGGAAGGGAACGGACCGATGTCAGGGAAACCCCGTGATATCGGGCTTTTCCTTGGATCAACTGATCCACATGCGCTCGATTATGTCGTCTCATCAGTCATCGGGATACCGCCGGAGAGCATCCCGACGATCTCGGCGGCAAAGCGACGGGGGCTTCTCTCTCCGGATCCTCTGATCCTCGGGGATGATCCCGCATCGCTCCATCTCGCACCGTTTCGTCTTCCTGATACAAAACGGCCGGCCGGCCTCCGAATGAAGATGATGCGTAGAATCCTCTCCCGTCTCCAGCACTCCGGCCGGAGTATCACCCCCTATCCGGCGGTCATCCCCGCTGCCTGCATCGGCTGTGGCGCCTGCGAGCGTATCTGCCCTGTCGATGCCGCCGTTCTACGAAACCGGGTAGCAGAGATCGATCTCTCCCTCTGTATCCGCTGCTACTGTTGTCATGAGTCCTGTGAGGCTGCAGCAATCGGGATCAGGGACTCTCTTCTCTCCCGCCTCCTCTTCGGCAGTCGGCAGTAATTATAACCTCTCGAACCGAATATTTCCCAATGGTTCAGCTGACGGTCGATATCGGTGGGCGGCCGGGGATCGACTGCCGTGGTTTCTGTGCATACTGTTACTTCCGGCATACAGGTAATAGAGAGATCCCGGCGTTTGGATGCAGGTACTGCCTTCCGTTTGTGAAGGGATGCGATTATTGCAGAAAGGGTGTCAAAGAAGAGTATCCGGGCTTCAAACCCCTCCGCGAGGTCGCCGACACTGTCCTTGCCGATATTCAGTCTGTCAGGGGAGATATCACCCGTGTCACCATCAGCGGCGGTGGGGATCCGAGCTGCTACCCGGAGTTTGTCGATCTCGTTGATCTCCTCGCAAGCCTTGAAGCGCCGCTGCATATCGGGTATACAAGCGGGAAAGGCTTTGACGATCCCGGGATTGCCGATATTCTCATCGATGCAGGGTTGACGGAGATCTCATTCACCGTCTTTGCGAGCGACCCCGCGCTCAGACGGAGGTACATGCATGATCCGACCCCGGAGGTCTCTCTTGAGATTATCAGAGGCCTTGCTGCATCGATCGATGTCTATGCCGCCTCGGTGATCCTGCCCGGCGTCAACGATGGTACTGTGCTTCGGGAGACCTGCCGCTGGCTTGAGGAGATCGGGGTAAAAGGGCATATTCTGATGCGGTTTGCCAACACGACCGATCAGGGCCTGATCCTTGGGAATGGTCCCATCATTGCTGATCATCCTGTTCAGACGGTGGAGGAGTTTTCTGCCATGGTCGCATCGGCCGCTGCTGGCTGTACAATGAAGGTATCCGGGACCCCGCTTGCCGATCCCGATCTCGGATCACCGTTTGCGATCCGGCATGAGCCGGATCTCCTCGCCCGACTCCCGCGGGTGGAAGGGGCCGCCTCCGTCATCACCGGGAGTGTCGCCGCCCCCTTCATCCGGGAGATACTTGATGCCTGCGGCGGCTGCGATGTCGTCCCGGTGGCAAAAGAGATCGCCTGCCTGATCACCGCCGATGATCTCCGGGGGCTTGATCTGAGCACCCTTGCCGGGACGGTCATCATCCCCGGCCGATCATTCGTCTTCCTCCCCGAGGCTGAGGCGATCCTCTCGGCAGATGGTATTCACCGGCAGGTGATCCGTGGGCCTGAGATGCTCACCGCCGATGCCGAGACGAGTATGGGAATGACCCGTGACGGGGTGCTTGAGATGGAGTTCTGCGGGTTTACGGATCTGATCGGGATGATCAACCTCTATGGGAGGTGAGCTGGCGAGCGTCAGCTGAGCCCGTCAAGATAATGAAGACTCTGAATGAACTGGTCCATCCGCTGCGTCTCAATGACGGCTGTCGCATCGTCAGGAAATGTCTGCATGAGATCCGGGTACGGGATTGTTCCGTTTCCAATGGCATCATGCGAGTCGAAGACCCCGCAGTTGTCATGGAGGTGGAGGTGGATGATCCCATCGGTCTCAAGGAATGCCTCGGCAAGGCCATTGAGATGGGCATGACCGAGATCCAGGGTGATCCCAAGGCCCAGACCGGTGATCCTCCCGGCAAAATCCGGAGTTTTAAAGAGATAGGGGTCCCAGCTCCCCATATTCTCAAGTGCAAACCGGACCACCCGCTCCTCCTGTACTGCTGCGAGATCGACGAGCGACCGGTCAAGGGCGGCCTCTGCGGCATCCCGCATCCCGCTCTCAACGAGATGGCCCGGATGGACGACCAGACGGTCGGCACCGATCCGGTCAGCGATCAGGGAGAGATCTGACAGTGCTTCAATGGAAGCCCGCCGCATCCGTTCATTCACCGATGCAGGGTTGATATCCCCGCATGGCGCATGGACGCTGTACTTGAGATCATATGAATAACAGACCTCCTCATGATAGAAGAGCGAATGGAGGCCATCAGAGAGGATCTCAACCCGGCTGGTGTAGTCGGAGAGGAGTGTGAGCGCCTCATCAAGAGGATGATCGATGAGGCAGTACGTGGATGACCCTGTCACACCCGTCTCCCCAGGAAGAGCCCGGTGGCCAGGAGGAGTGCCATGGCGTGGATAACGACTGATACCGGGGCTTCGGCAGGGGGCTGCTCCTTCCCGTTTGTGGCGTCAAAGAGTTCCGGGTGTATTACGGCTGCCACCTCCTCAAGTGCATCGACGATCCGGGGGCCGGCACGGCTGATGATATCGGCATCAATGAGGATCACCTGATGATTTTTCACCGCATTGAGGTTCTGGAATCGCGGCTCGGTCATAAAATACTGATAGATGACATTCTGGCCTGCAGTTCCCATCCCGGTCCCTGAACTGACGAAGATGTAATCGGGGTTTGTGACGATGAACTCCTCAAGACCGACGATCTCCCACTCATCGAGATGAGCAAAGACATTCTCCCCTCCGGCAGCCCGTATCACTTCATTCTGGAATGTCCGGTCTCCCGAGACCCAGACCGGCTCATGCCAGACGACATGGGCCACGGTGGGGCGTCCGTGAATCGTATCGGTCTTGTCGGTTATCGTCGTGGTCCGCAGCTCTAATTCATTTGTAAGAGCCAGAGCATTCTCCCGGACACCGGTGATCTCACCGATGAGATTGATATTATCGAGGATCTCATCCATCGTCTCCGGACTGAGGACGATGACGGTATGCCCCATAGAACGGAGACGGCTGAGGACCTCTTCGCTATTGCCCTCCACCCCGACGATGAGATCAGGCTCAAGAGCAACGACCCTCTCGACACTGATCGTGCTGTACCCGCCGACCTGTGGAACCGCTGCCGCCTCAGGGGGATAATCCGAGAGGTCGGCAACCCCGACAACGCGCTCCCCAAGACCGAGTGCAAAGAGGATCTCGGTATTTGAGGGTGCCAGAGAGACGATGCGTTGCGGATACCCCTGTATGGTCACCACAGTCCCCTGATCATCGGTGATTCTGATCACCCGGTCATGATCGGGGTTCTCAGCACCACAGACTGGTGGGGTGAGTGCGAACAGGGTCACAAGGAGGAGGAGAAGAAGTATCATCCTTGTACTGGGTTTCATACCTCTTCTATGTGAGAGGGGAGGAGATAAGATGATCTACTTGTCTGTTGTAAACTAAAAAAATATTGATTATCCCGGGAGTCAGATCCCCCTTCTTCCATGGAGGATGATCATACAGAGGAGTGCAGCCAGAGGAATGAGACCGGAGATCGGGGATTGCACCGGGGAGTTTTCGCTGACCGGAGGGGCTTCAAAGAGATCGGGATGCATCGCGGCTGCCACCTCTTCCAGTGCGTCAACGATTCTCGGGCTGGCACGGCTGATAATGTCGGCATCAATGAGGATCACCTGGTCCTTCTTCACTGCATCGAGATTCTGGAATCTGGGTTCGTTCATCACGTACTCATAAATGACATCATACCCGCTGCTCCCCATTCCGGTGCCCGAACTGACGAAAATGTACTCCGGATTTGTCATAATGAAGTCCTCAAATCCGACGACACTCCACTCCTCCATATATTCGAAGGAGTTTGTACCTCCGGCCATCTGAATTACCTCGCTCTGAAATGTCCTGCCACCCGAGATCCAGAGTGGATCATACCAGACCAGATGTGCTGCGGATGGGCGGGTATCCAGCCGGCTTGTCTTCTGATGAACAGCTCCGATCCTCTCGTTGAGATCAGCAGAGAGAGTGGAGGCTTCGGCATCTGCCCCGGTGATCTCTCCGATCAGTTCGATATTATCGATGACCCCCTCAAGATCGGTTGGATTGAGTGCCACCACAACAAGACCGAGCGAGCGCATCCGGGTGATCATATCCTCAGTATTTCCATATGCCGCAAGTACAAGATCGGGTTCTGCCGCGATGACCTTTTCAAGGTTTATTGTGCTGTATCCTCCGACTTTGGGATAGGCAGCTGCCTCGGCCGGGTAGTCGCAGTAGTCGGTTACCCCGACAACCCTCCCGGAGAGGCCGAGTGCAAAGAGGATCTCGGTATTGGATGGAGCAAGGGAGACGATACGCTGCGGATACCCATGAATCGTTATCTCTTCCCCGAAATCATCCCGGATCGACACGATCCGATCCGTTTCCGTCCGGATTATTTTCACCTCAGGAAGATCCTGATCGACAGGTGGTGCCCGATGCTGTGTGGGTCCTTTTGAGGAGACGGCAGGCGTCATGATCGGGTTGGGTGCCCCGAGGAGCGCGGGGAGTGCGGTTGCGGTCATCCGGCATGGGTTATCGGTGACGTGGGCGGTGTGGCGGAACGATCCATCCGGATTCTGGAGGCTCAGGAGGTGATCGATCACACTCCGTGAATTCTGACGATAATCCCGGGGATCTTCCCCGGCTGCGACCAGTCCCTGGATCACCCATGCATCCGATGCTGAGTTGGATGCACTCGTCCCGCCGTAATGATACCCGCCGTCATCCCGCTGCATTGAACGGAGATACTCCACTGCATTCCGTACGACCGGATCATCCGGGGATACACCCCCGGCGATGAGTGCCTGGAGTGCAGCCCCGGTGTCATCCGGATCGCTCTCGGCACCTGGTGTCCAGGGGAATCCGCCATCAGGGTTCTGGGCAGAAATAAGCCAGCTGACCGACCGGGAGGTATCCTCCCCGGCGGATGCCAGCCCGATGATGGTCCAGATTGTGGTATAGACATGATCCCCTGCCTGTCCGTCCGGCTTCACCCGGCTTTTCAGATCCTGCACGTAATTCACCCCATGAAAGCTCCGTGGATCCTCAGATACCGCATGGAGTGTCAGGATTGTCCGGGCGATGTCCGTTGTCCCTCCCTTCCCGATGGTCTCCCTGTTCATCATCGTCAGGTAATCGACTGGAGAGTTGCCATCTCTCACCCATGTTCGTGGATCCTCACCTGCCGCAAAGATGGCGAGGATTGCCCATGAGGTCGTCCCAGGGCTGCTCCCCCTTCCTGCCTCACCAAATCCCCCGTCCTCCTGCTGGCAGTTTCGCAGATAATCAAGTGCGTTTCTGACTGCATCATCTTCCTGATGCAGTGGGTATGCTCCGACGCATCCGATACAGAGGAGGATGCAGAGGAGCGCTATCAGGTAGTGTTTCATTCCTTCCCCTTCCTTCGTTGATATTCAAGAACGATACCGGCAAGAATGATCAGAATGATGAAGGCGGCCGGTATGGCCGCATTGCCGGTATCTGATGTCTTTTGATGATGCGCTGAACCCGTCTCTTCCGATATGTCTTTCTCTTGGGCCTCTGATCTCACAATCACCGGGATCTCCTCGACCGCAATGAGCGCAAAGGCAGAGAGGCCGGAAGGAGATACTGCCCGGAATGTCATGACGTCGGTGTCAGCATCCTCAATCTGCTCCGGGAGGAGAATCTCCCCTGTTCCATCATCCCTGATATGCGCTATCCGGATGGACTCGGCCCCCCCATGCTCCATAACCCAGTACCCGGGGATCGAGAGCGAAATAGTGGCGGTCCTGATATCACGGCCATTCTGGAGGTTTTCAGCCCTGGCATGCATCAGGTATGCCATCCCGGTGATCAGGTGTCGTTCCCCGTCTGCCAGGGAGCGGAGGAGCTGGACATTCTCCAGAGTGATCTCATCATCGAGCCGGATCGCTATGCCGGCATCATCGGGGAAGATTGCAAGATCCAGATCCAGCGACCCGGAGACATTCCCGATGCCCGGATATTCGGCCTCTGCCGGAGCGAACGAAACCCTGATGCCTGTAACGTCAGCCCTATAGATCCCATCCTTCTCTTCACCCCCTCGTATGTGGAAGGTGAGGGTGTATTTGCTGAGATCGAGATGCACAGCGTCAGAGAGGATGGTCACTTCTCCTCCACCGGCAGCAGCTTCATCTCTGTCGATCGCTATCGTAAGCCCGTCATCACCCCGGATGAGCTCTGTTCCATCCGGAAGGAGGAGAGGAATCCTCTCACCGGATATCTCTTTGGCGCCCCCTTCCTCCTGCCGGAGTTCCTGGGACGGACCTGCCTGGGATCCCCCCGGCTGATGGGGGGAGCCTTGTACCGCGATCCTCAGTGCGATCACATCAGAGGATGACTCCGGCGTGGAGGACATGCTCTCACTCCAGTAGAAGATGACCTCATCACCTTCCCCGACGGTATGGACATTTGAACCAACGGCTGGTGATACGCCGTTGACCTGGTACATCCACCCCTCTGCACCCCGGTTCGCTCTCCCTTTTATCGAGTTGATGAAGAGCGACCCGTACTCATGAAAATACGAGTCATCGATGGTATAGGCATTCCCTGATGCATGGAGGGCACCAAAGGCGGTCAGGGTATCGACCTCGTACGTTTTGCCACTATTATCGGCGGTCGCGGTGAAGGTTCCGGGCCGGAGTACAATCGTCCGCCAAGGGAGTCCTTCTCCCCCGCTACCACCGCTACCACCGCCTCCGGATGCGATGGTGATCGGGGCAAAGATACTGAATGGGGAGGCATATCCGGTGATGGTCTGGTTGCCTGAATCGATGACCTGATCGTCGAGAGCAAACCAGTTCGAGCCATCGTATCTGTGGATTGATGTCCTGAATCCTGTGGCGAAGAGACTCGCCCATTCTTCATCCGTAAAAGGGCCAAACGTCAGACCAATTGCAGGATCAAAGTGCGTACCGGCAGGTCCGAGGATATAGATATGATCAGCCAGCCTGAGGGTCGAACCTGCAGGGGGGACAGGGATCTCCGGGGCTATCCCCACAGAGAGATCAGCTACGACCGTCCCATTACGCATGGGGGATGTGTTCCCTGCAATATGGAGGCTGATTTCTGAATACCTGATGTTGATCTCTTCTGTTGTTCTTCCTGTTGAGCTATTGACGGACTGGTTGATATCATACGTACGTGGGGGCGATACGACCGTTATCGTGTCATGTGCAACCGAATCCGGTCCGAACGGATTACTCACGGTCAGACTGACGTGATAGACCTGCAGGCCTTCAGACGAAGATATGTATGTGTTTTCAGGGTGCTGCTGGGTTGAGGTATTTCCATCTCCAAAATCCCAAAACCAGGTGAGGGGATCAGATCCCGTGGAGGTATCATAGAACTGAACAGCAAGAGGGCTCTCTCCACGACTTCTTTCGGTCGTAAAGGATGCAGTAGCCCGCTCCCCTTCAGGCGGCTCCCCGGCATCGCCAAATGCATGCAGGATGCCTTCATCAGTTCCAATGATTAGTATGCCATCTGCGTATGATGGTGATGACATGATGTAGTTGGATGTCGGGTATCTCCAGACCTCCTTACCGTCGGTCGTTACGGCGTAGATTGTTCCGCCTGCAGTATTTGATGCAAAATAGACGGTTCCATCTGCGATGACCGGTGTTGTATCCACCTTTCCATCCACCTGGAACGACCAGATGTGATCACCAGTTGCCGCATCAAGCCGGTGGAGGGAGTGATCTGCATTTGTTCCAAGATAGATGGATCCCTCATGGATGGCGGGTGACCCCCATGCTCCACTGACTGGGATACGCCACTGCACTTCCCCTGACCCGATCTCAGATGCATAGAGGTAATCAAGAGTCGTCAGATAGACGGTATCCCCGGATATGACCGGGCTTGATCTGATCTGGCTGTCGAGGGCTGTTGTCCATATCTCATCACCGGAGATGGCATCGACGGCAATAAGGAGGTGATCATCACGGTGTCCTGCAAAGACGATCATGCCGTCTGCATAGGCGGGTGATGTATATGCAAACGTTCTCCCTCCGGTCTCATATCTCCAGAGCGTCTCTCCCTCGGTTGAGATGGCATGGAGGGTTCCGTTTGAGAGGGAGGTTACATAAACCCTATCATTCCAGACAGCCGGGGTGGATGCAAGACCATGCCAGTTTCCGTTCGACCGTCCGATATCTACCCCCCTGCTCCAGCGCGTGCTTCCATCCATACGGTCGATAGCATACAGTCTTCCATCCATGCACCCGATGAAGACGAGATCATCCGTTACTGCCGCACCCGAGACGGTCCCCTCACCGATGCCGAGGGGATTTCTCCAGATCTCCTCACCGGTTTCTGCATCCAGACTGAAGAGATGGTACTCTTCACCGGGAGTGAAGACCATATCAGGCCAGACTCCGATGTATATCCTGCCGTCAGCGACTGCTGGTGATGCTCCTATGAACTCTCCGAGTTCTTTCTGCCAGAGAATCGGTGCATTCAGCTGATTCTCTTTGGAAGAAATAATATCTCCTGAATCCCCATCGTCCGGTATATACGCTGAGGTGAGGGGGGCAGTGAGGATCATCAGGCTGCAGATGATGGCGATGCTGATACCAATCCTCTTCAGCGTCTTTCGTACCCCCCCCTCCTCAAAAGATGTTCCGTCTCTCATGCTGCCCACCATACAACAGATCAGAGGTGGGGGATCTTCCCCACATAGGCATAGGCGATCAATGCCGCATCGGCTCCATCGACGACGCCGTCACCATTGAAGTCGGCACGCTGATCGACAGAAACCATATCTGCTGCCATGTAGGCGACACGGGCAACATCCCCGATATCGATCCGGCCGTTTTTATTGAAGTCACCTCGCACAATCTGCCGGATGATTCCTGGCTGTACGGAGATTGGATAATCGTTGAAATCCAGATCACTCCATTCTGCATGGATTGATTGCAGGCCCGCCATCTCACCGGGATGGCCTGTGGCGGTGATCGTCAGGTATGCTATCACCGCCGACTCAGGGATCTCGATCAGCCGGGGTGAGGTGACTGCCACCATGAGATGGCTGATATGGTATTCCACCGTCAGTTCCGCATCTGGCAGGGCTGTCTGATTCAGGGTGAGATTGGTGATACTGAGGGATGCCGGATCATAGTTGATGGAAAAGCCAAAGCCGGTGGCTCCGGTCATATCGGCCAGGGAGAGAGGCAGCACCGTCGGGGAGTCCATCATGACCGTTCCAGATGGGAGGGTGAGTACCGGCATCATCGTTGGGATATGTGCCGTGATAGTCACAACGGACTCTGCGGTCTCCGGGGTGGATCCCCATGCTCCATACCAGAGTTCGATGAGGTCGCCGTCCTCGAGTTCATATCCGGCAACACCGACCTCGGCACTCACTCCATTGATCTGGTAGAGCCAGGAGTCCCAGGTGTCAGGATTATACGCGACATCATCGATTGCGTAGAGGAACGGCCCCCAGTCGGTCTGCTGGATGGCATAGTCGAAGGTACCCAGGTGAGATGCCGTATCGAGTGCGCCGAGTGCACTTGTCCTGTTCACCTGGTACTCGGCTGTTTCATTGTTGAATGGGATGACGGTGAAGGTCTCGCCGGGTGTCAGGGTGACGGTTCCGGTCCATGAGAAAGATGCGGGTTCCGGCTCCCGGATCTCTGCCGTTATGGTGACAACGGACTCTGCGGTCTCCGGGGTGGATCCCCATGCTCCATACCAGATTTCGATGAGATCGCCGTCCTCAAGTTCATACCCGGCAACGCCGACCTCGGCACTCACTCCATTGACCTGATAGAGCCATGAGTCCCAGGTGTCAGGATTATACGCGACATCATCGATTGCGTAGAGGAACGGTCCCCAGTCGGTCTGCTGGATGGCATAGTCGAAATCTCCGAGACGGGATGCCGTATCGAGTGCGCCGAGTGCACTTGTCCTGTTCACCTGGTACTCGGCTGTCTCATCATTGAACGGGATGACGGTGAAGGTCTCTCCGGGTGTCAGGGTGACGGTTCCGGTCCACTCAATTGCATTCGCACAACTTACCAGCATTGCCAGCAGGAGGAGTGGTATCATCAGCTTCTGTACATTCATTATCATAATGCAAGTACAATTGTACTAATACAATATAGTTTGCACTATTTGATTTGTACAAAGACAAATATTATTGTTTAAGGGGCCGGGCACTTTGAGACAGGTACCGGCTGGGTTGGAAGAGTTGTGGAAAAAGGTCATTTCAGCGGAGAAAAGAAGGATAGCTTCTCCACCTCCGGGATTAACGGCAATAATCGCATGACATCATTACAGGGTCCAGAAGACCTCCCCGGTCTCCTTCAATGGAATAACTCCAAGATATGCATCATCAAGGGTGAAATCATCCGGAACCTCAAAGAGAAGGAAACCCTGTTTATTCTCTTTTCGCTCAAGGATCGTCTCTGTGTACAATTCTCCGAGCGAGATATGATCACTTCGCCTGCCCGGCATCTCCACAGGTGTATAGATCGTCTCCGGACCATAAAGGGTGAATGCAGAAATCCTGGGAATCTCCGCAAGGTAATAGAGGCCATCATGGTTGCCGCGGTGCGTCACCTGAAGGCATGTAAGAAGGTACTTGCTGCCGTCCCTGGCGCTTTGTGACACCAGCCCCTGATCAGACTCATACGTAAAAGAGCTCCGGAACGTACTATACTGATACATGATCGAGAGCTCATTGCTCTTCCGGGCATCCATGTAGATGAACGGTGTCCCGGGTGAGAGGATCGGACCAGGTATCCTTTCAGCCAGCTCATCTCCGCCGCCTCTTCCGAGATGGATAAACCCGGCAGGATCTCCAAGGGGACTCCATACCAGTGTCAGATCCCTGCCGGATGGTACCTCAAAGAGAAGCCACCCACTGACCTCATCTTCCGGGGAAGGTATGCTATCGGGGTAGTGTGGGTGTGTCGGCGGCATCCGGGCAAAGACGTTACGATAGTCTTCATCCCCTCCTCTGAGATGGAAGTCGTGAGGGGAGGTACGTAATGCGTGTGATTCTGAGAGACGACGCATCGTGACGCTGATGAGAATAAATTCATTCCCTGCATCAGGAGAGGGGTTGAAGATATTGGCCTCCCTGATGAGCCTCTCTGCCTGGTGCCCGCAAATGATGCCAGAGACGGTGATCTCACAGAGGGTACCCCCGTAACCGGCAATAAGGGGTTCATCCATTGGCTCCCCTCCCCATGTTCCGGACGGCACCTGATCAGGGAGGGTCACTGGACGGGTTTCTTCTGCAACCGGCTCATCTGACGGAATGGTCATACAGCCGGCAACTGCGACTGAAAAAATGAGGAACACCCCAATGAGAAAGATACGATATGACGATCTCATATGATCATCCCGGACTTATCCTTTTTCTCATGTAATCGTTTGGATGAAAGAAAGCTCTGCATCTCCTGAATACTTTCTATCCGTAATGCTCCACACCCGCATAGATCAGTGATGAGCCGGGTCGCCTCTCCGCCGGAGTAATCCTGAATCCCGCTATCCATCCCATACATCACAACCTTCTCTTTATATCCATTCAGTACCCTGATATTTTCGATATTCCCCCTCCCAATCGGCATATTCAGGAGGATGATGAGGTCCGCCTCTGTGAGACATCTCTTCAGTATGGATACTGACTCTTCTGATATCGGGGAGAATGGCGGCTCGCTGATGACCATAATCCCAAGCTCCTTTGCTGTCAGATAGTCTGAATCAAGAATATTGAGGACACCTGTTGTGATCTGCATCCCCTGTGCATGCAGGGTCTGCATCAGCTCCGATCCCGTGCCTCCGCCACAGAGTATATGGATCCTTGTGGATTGCGGAGCTCCCCTCTCATGATCATACATCAGGAGGATATAGGGTCTCCCGGTGAGGGGGTGCTTCCTGACGATGACATCCACACCATAGACGGCCCGGATATTCTCTCTGGTCAGCACCTCTGCGGGCGGCCCCATCGCATGGATCTGCCGGTCTTTCAGGAGCAGAATCCGGTCACAATAGGATGAAGCGAGGTTGAGATCATGGAAGACGCTGATGATCGATGCCCGGACCGTCTCGCGGCGGATAATGCTGAGGATCTCGATCTGGTGGCTGATATCAAGGTTTGAGGTCGCTTCGTCCAGGAGGAGAACCTTTGGCTCCTGGGCAAGTGCACGGGCGATGAGGACACGCTGCCGCTCCCCCCCGCTGATGGCATTGACCGAGGTCTCCGCAAGATGATCAACCGATGCCAGCTTCATCGCCCTGGTGCAGATGGCATGATCCTCGCGGCTCTCGGAAGCAAATCTCCCGATGAAGGGGTGCCTCCCCATCGTTACAATCTCCCTGACAGTATAATCGAACTGGATGGCAATCTCCTGCGGAACGACGGCGACCTCCCGGGCAAGCTGGCGGAAGGTGAGATCCGCCATATCCTGATTATTATAGTAGATCTCACCGGACTCAGGAGTAACGATCCTGCTCATCGCCTTGAGAAGGGTCGTCTTTCCTGAACCGTTTGGACCGACGATCCCGATCATCTCCCCCTGCTCTGCTGAGAATGCTATCTCTTCGAGGATCCTGGCTGCCCCATAGCGTACATCCAGCCCGGTGATCTCAACTGCTTTCATGCCCGCATCCGCCTCCTGAGGAGATACATGAAGAAAGGTGCCCCGAAGAATGAGGTGATGATCCCAACCGGCATCTCGTTACCGAATGTCCGTGCAAAGGTATCAGCCCAGAGAAGGAGGATGCTCCCGGCGAGTATGGCGGCAGGGAGGAGCACCCGGTGATCCGGACCCACGATAGTTCTCATGATATGCGGGGTGATCAGCCCGATGAACCCTATCGCACCCGCGATTGAGACGGCAATCCCTGCAAGCAATGAGCTGATGAAGAGGAGGATCACCTTGAGCTGCTCCACATTGACACCGAGATGCATCGCCTCCTCTTCTCCAAGGGAGATGATGTTGATATCACGGGCGAAGATGTAGATTGCGACACACCCGATGGGAATCAGAAGACCGACATGAACCTGGCTCCAGGAGACCGTCCAGAATCCCCCCATCAGCCAGAAGATGATCTGATGCAGGCTCTTTCCCGCGGTATACATGAGAAATGAGAGCATCGCCGAGAGGAACATCGAGAGGGCAACCCCGGTCAGGAGGAGCGTCTCAACCGGGACCTTCCCTCCTCTCCGTGCAATCATATAGACCAGGAAGGTCGATCCGATCGCACCAATGAAGGCGAAGACGGGGAGACCAAGGCCTGCGAGGAAGACGATGGAGATTGCTGCCCCCAGTGACCCTCCAGCGGATGTTCCGATGATATAGGGATCGGCCATCGGATTCCTGAAGAGCCCCTGCATTGCTGTTCCTGCAGTTGCAAGCGCTGCCCCGACAAGCACGGCGGCGATGACACGCGGGACCCGTATCTCCGATATGATCTGATAATAGACTGGATTTGTGAGGATGGAGCCGATCGGAATGCTTGTCGGCCCGGTCAGGACGGCAGCTGCCATGCTCAGGAGGAGGGTGACAAAGAGGGCTATAAGGATCAGGGGATTCCGCGGGCTCATTCATGTCATTGTACTTGATTTAAGGTAATTATAGTTTATTAAAAATCTTTTGCGGTTTTGCTGCCGGTCACCTGCCTTTCCGGCTTCAATGGTTTTATTCAATTGGTTGATCCATCTTTTTGGAATGACAACCCCACTTGAAGCCCGCCTCAACTATACCTTCAAAGACCCGGCCCTCCTCACCCGCGCCCTCACGCGATCTGCGTACGCACGCGAGGCAGGCCTCCCGGATGGGCAGCATATGGATGCGCTCGCCGTCCTTGGCGATGCCGCCATCGATCTCTCTGTCATTGAGGAGATCATAGTATCAGGTGAGTATGACAAAGGTATTATTACCAACAGGAAGGTACATGCCGTCAATATGCTCAGCCTCAGAATGGCCGCAGAATCTCTCGATCTCGGTTCATATGTCTTCTGGGGAAAGGGTGAGAAGAGCCAGGAGATATGGGAATCCGGCAGGGTTCTTGCCGAATGCTATGAGGCGCTCATCGGCGCCCTTTATATTGACGGGGGAATGTCCAAAGTAAAAACCGTGATTGCAGCATCCGGCATCGGGGAAAATAGGAAAGGTTGAAGTAATGTAGGCGGCGATGCTACTATTGTTATTCATATGAAGACTCTCCGGCAAAAATTCGGGGTTTGGAGTAAGCTATGATCGGGCGAATGATGACGGTCGGTAGTGAGATAGCAGGTCTCACATGCCGGGGAGGGCGGCCGGCAAACGAGGATTCCTTTACAATTCTCCCTCTTTCGGATGGATATCTTATTGCAGTGGCAGATGGCATCGGCGGGCAGGTTGCAGGAGATCGGGCCTCATCGATCGCGATTACAACACTTCGTGACTATTTTTCTGAGGCATACACCGGGGGTCTCAAACTGGATGAATGCCACCGGAAACTCGAAGGAGGGTTCACAGCAGCAGATAAAGCTGTTAAAGCTGCCGCGACCGGCGATGCACAAGGTATGGGGACAACACTTGTCGCTGCATTCATAAGGCGAAATAAAGCGATCATCGCGCATACCGGAGATTCCCGTGCATATCATCTCTCCGGCAGGGTCGTCTCGGTCACCCGCGATCACTCCCTTGTCGCTGAGATGGTACAACGGGGCCTCCTTGATGCAAGTGAAGTGATTCATCACCCGCTGCGGTCATATATCACGCGGAGTATCGGTGGGGACTTTACCGTTTCGACAAAGAGTATCACCCTCCATCCAGGTGATGTTCTCCTCCTTGCATCTGATGGCTTCTATGAACATCTTGATGAGCAGATCCTCAGCTGTGAGTCACTCCGGGATGATCCGGCAGGAATACTCCGGCGGCTCATGCATCGTGTCCTTGCAGTGACACGGGATAATGCAACCGGAATCGTCTATCGCTCCCCGGTCTACTCCATCGGGCAGAAAGAATAACAGGATCATCTGCCTGGCGACTCCAACATTCATTTTATCTTCGAATCATTTTTCTGATCATTGATCAATTCTGTAGTATGGCGCAGGTGACGATCTATGGTGGTGCTGGATCAATCGGTGGGAATAAGATTCATATCAGGGAGGGATCATCCGGTCTCTTCCTCGACTTTGGTATTGACTTCTCAATGTACTCGCGGTTCTATGGTGATTTCTTAACGCCAAGAAGCGGTCGGGGAATCTATGACTACCTCCATCTCGGCCTCCTCCCGCCGATTGCGAATTACCGGTCTGATCTCACGCCCCCTGATCTCACCCTGAAAGGAATGCCGCAGATCCCGGTTGATGCCCTGCTCCTCTCTCATGCGCATATGGATCATGTCGGCCTTGCCGGGATGCTTGATACAACAATTCCACTCATCGCATCAGGCACCACCCTTGGCCTCATCAAGGCAATGCAGGACTCCGGACCCGCCAGGATAGGATCCGATCCTATTTACACAAAAGAGCGGACTCCCCATGATGAGCGGACACTGGTGGCTGGGAGAAAGGCCGCTATTGGGCGTGATCTCATCGTCACGGATGATATAACGGATTCCTTCAGATCCCTCATATCGACCATTCCACAGGGAAAGGGGGCCAGAATCAATGCATCCGTCTCACTTTTCCATGAATCGAACTTTCCCTTCTCCATTGAATCCTATCCGGTTGATCACTCCATTCCGGGAGCAACTGCATTTCTTCTTGGGGGTGATCTCTCGATCGCCTATACTGGGGATATCAGGACGCATGGCAGGGAGAATGCGGCAACATCACGCTTTGTGGATGCTGCACGGGATACTGGGACACTCATCATCGAGGGAACCCGGCTCTTACGTGAAGAAGACCATTCTTCGCCTGAGGTCTCGGAGGAGGAGGTTGCAGTGAACTGCCGGGAGGCTGTTGCCGAAGAGGAAGGACTTGTTATAGCAGATTTTTCTCCGCGGAACATCGAGCGGCTGATGATATTTCAGGAGATCGCAGATACATGCGGAAGGCAGCTTGTCGTGACAGCAAAGGATGCATATCTTCTCCAGGCAATGGCAGCCTGCGGCCACCCACATCTTCTGCCCTCGCTCCTGATGTACGGGGGATTTACGGATCCCCGTATACCGGGATGGAAGAAGGGGCTGTCTGATCAAATCATCCCGGTCTCTTCAGATGAGGTGAAACGGGATCCTGGTAGTTACATCCTCTGCTTCTCCCTGTATGATCTCGTCGCACTCCCGGATATTGCTCCTGAGGGGGGGACGTACATCTCTTCGACATGCGAAGCATTTAACGAGGAGATGGCACTTGATACCGCCCGCCTCGTTGAGTGGCTTGACCGCTTTGGAATCTGCTGCCATGGTCTTTCCGGCAGATCCCCGGAGGCCGTAGGCTTTCACGCATCCGGCCATGCGTCGCCTCAGGATCTTGAGGCTATCGTCGACAGGATCGATCCCGATCTGATCATTCCGGTACATACGACTGCCCCGGAATGGTATTCCAGACGTTGGGAGCAGGTTGTCATCCCACAGACCGGAGAGGAGATCACCTGCTGAAGACGGCATGGAGGTACTCTCTGGTATAGAGCTTCCCTGAAAGCCGTACCTGATAACTCTCCGTGGTGATGCATATCTCTTCAAAGGGTTCTCCAAGAGTTCTGAGCTCTTCTTCGGTGAAGTAGTGGGTGATAATTCCCTGACGCGAGAAGGTGAATGCTTCAACCTCTTCACCCTTCCCGCATCGCATATCATTCCTCGAAAAGACTGTGCAATGAAATACTCCCCCCTCTCCCAGCACCCGTTTGACCTCCCCTATAAGGAGAGGACGATCTTCCTCGGTCAGATGGCCAAGGATATGAATTCCGATGACTGCGCCAAATACCTCCTCCCTGAAGGGGAGATGACGACCATCACCGATGATGAGATGCACTCTTTTTCTTTTGCAGAGTCTGACTGCTTCCTCTGCTGCATCGATACCGGTGATCGCCCAGCCTCTCCCTTCCATCGCCGGAAGATGCTTCCCATTCCCGCATCCGAGATCGAGCACACAGGTCTCCCGGGGGAGATCCGGGAGTTGAAACGGGGCTCCTCCATAGAGTGCGCCCCTCTTCCGGTAATCGGTGTTCCAGGCCTCCCTGAGGACCCCTGGATCGAGTCTGCTCATATAGATTCATGGCGCTGCGGGATGATATGATCCTTCTTATGTCTGGTCTGCAACGCTACCATCATCTCCTCGCCCTTCTTGGCGTCATCATAGCGACAGTGATGGCGACCGAAGCGATGATCATCGCCGGCTTTCCTGCGATAGAGGCGGAGTTTGGCGTTGCATCAGTTATCATCGCATGGATCCTCCCGACGGTGATGCTCGTCGGGGCCGTCATCCTTCTTGCCATCGGATCCCTCGGCGATATACTGGGAAAACGCCGCGTCATCCTCGCCTGCCTTGGAGTCTATGGAGCCGGCATCGCCCTTGGAGGATATGCCCCGGATATGACAATCCTCCTCCTTTCACGGATGCTCCAGGGGGTCGGCCTGGCCATCGCTCCGCTTGCGTATGCACTCGTGGCAGAAGAGACACCTCCGGAATGGGTGGCGACGGCAATTGGTGTTCTTGCCGCCACCTATGGGGCAGGGAGCTTCCTTGGTATCATGTTCGGTGCATATATCATCGAGACCATCGGATGGCGTGCCTGCTTCCAGATCATGATACCCGTCGTTCTCCTCATCATCATTGCCGCATGGTTCATCCTCCCCAGGCATGGCGTTCTCCGGCAGGGGAAGATCGATCTGATCGGGATGGGACTCTTTGCTGCCTCTATCCTCACCGGGATGATCGCACTGACAGAGGGTGGCCTCTCCGGAATGAGAAATCCGATCGTCTGGGGAGGGTTTCTCGTCTCGTTCCTCCTTCTGATCCTCTTCCTCCGGCATGAGAAGCAGACCCCGGATCCACTCCTTGATATCGGGATGATCCGGGAAGCTCCGTTCCCTGCGATCACGATAAATGCATTTCTCGTTGTCTTCGCCTTCTTTATCCTCCTTCAGCTGATGCCATATATCATCTCACATCCCGCCGGACTTGCTCTACCGATCATCTTTGTGGGGATTCTTCTGATGCCCGGATCTCTCACCGATATGGTCTCAGGCCCTCTTGCAGGATACCTGGTTTCAAAAAAGGGTGTTGTACTGCCGTTTCTCATCGGGAGTATTGCCCTTCTCATCGGTAGCGGGATCTTCTTCCTCTTCGAGCTGACACCTCTCCTGCTTGTTGCTGTCTGGATGATCTTCTCAGCGGGCATGTCGATTCTTCTGACCATCGATAACATGATTGCTGTCGCCTCGGCACCTCCCGGCCAGACCGCTACCGCAAGTGCATTCCTCCACACCATCCAGAGCATCGGAGGAGCCCTTGGCCCGATCGTTGCCGGTGCGGCACTCACATTGTACCCGGCAGAAGAGGCCTTCACGGTGATATTTCTCATAGTACTTGCAGTCTCAGTGATCATCCTCTTCCAGTCTGCGGTTATCAGGCGGTATCTTCCGTAACGTTGTCAATAACGGAATACTACAAATTATTTCTGAAGAAGGAGACGGTATTACTGCAGTCACGGCATAAAGAATTACTTGGAATAAGGACTCAGGGACAATGTATCAGGGTGGCGATCGGGCCTTCTGGGTAATCGACAGGTTGGACGATCCTGGGTACCATGTGGTCTATCGGAGCGGCCATGACGGGATCGAGATCAATGATGCAGATCTGCGAAAGCTTCTCTCCGGATCGAAGCATTGTGGTATGATGCTGAAGACCGGAGTCCGATCCCCTGGATTTGTCGCGGCTCTCAGGATGGATGGGGAGTTGGAAAAAGAGAGTGGAAATTTTCTCTATGCCGGAACAGTCTGATAGAGCATCGTTACGTATCGCCATGTAAAGAGTGAGAGTGGCGGGCCGAGGAAGAGGGCGATGAGCCATCCAAGTACTGGAATTGCCGACAATGCCCCGATAATAAACGCAAAGACTGCGATGATGATCCAGAGAACGATAATGGCGATGATATAGTCGACCCAACCGATTCGTGCAATATGTTCAAAGATCGCACTAAAATTGAATGCCTCCATAATGTTATCTGTCTTTGCAAATCTGACGACACCTGTGTATGCAATGAATGAGATGATGATCGCAACAACGAATGCCAAAAGTAATCCCGCAAATAATTCGGCTATTGCTCCAAGGATGAATTCATCCGGGACCACACCGGTCATATCGCCCATTGCCGAACCGGCAATCATAAACGGCAGCGTTGCTGCGCCGAAGATCAGCAGGATGACGATGATCGGTATCATATAAATGAGGGCGATGATATTCAGCTTCCAGCCATCGACAAAGAGCTTCCCCCAGTCATCCACCTCTGGTGCCGGATCCGCCCCTGAGAGGACAGAGACGAGATATCCATTGAAGACCGGTACAATATAGAGGGTGATGCTTGTTATCAGATAGGCGATGACAAGCAGTATCCACTGCTTCCATTTTCCCCAGACAGCCTCCTGGGCATAGGAGAACGATTCTGATGCGATTGTGCTGATAGACATGATGAATCAGGCTGATTTTGGATAATATAGTATATAAATCATCCCTGCCCGCTTCCAGGGATGATGCCATCATAATGGCTTTCTTTCCACTTTAAGAGATTGCACTTTTTCAGGATGAAGATCTACTCATTTTCCAAGATCTCTCGTGCCTTCTTCAGTTCCTGCTTCATCTCATCTGTCGTCGTTGGATACCTGAGATCGAGTGAGTTGATCCCCTTGACGATGAGATCTGCAACAAGTGTTCGTGCAGCCCACTTGTAATCGGCCGGGATGATGTACCAGGGGGCGTCCTTTGTGCTCGTCTGAAAGAAAGCCTCTTCATATGCTTTATGATAGTCGTCCCAGCGCTTCCGTTCGCTCAGATCGGAGAGGGAGAACTTCCAGTTCTTCTCTTCGTTCTCCAACCGGGAGAGGAGTCGTTCTTTCTGTTCATCTTTTGAGATATTCAGGAAGAATTTCAGAATGATCGTCCCGTTTGCGATCAGATGCCTTTCAAATGCCCGGATATCCTCATATCTTGTATTCCAGAACTCCTCATCGGGTTTAGCAACGGGGAGCCGGTGATCCTTGAGGATCTCAGGATGTACTTTTGGCACAAGAACATCCTCATAATAGGATCTGTTGAAGATCCCGATCTCTCCCCTCCGTGGCATCGCCTTCCAGAAACGCCAGAGGAAGGAGTGGTCAAGCTCATATCTGGTTGGCACCCCAAAGCTCGTAACACGGCATCCCTGGGGATTGACACCTGACATGACATGCTTGATCGTTCCGTCCTTCCCTGCAGTATCCATACCCTGGAGAATAATCAGGATCGAGTAACGATTGTCTATCCATAGAAGTTCCTGGGCGTTTGCGAGTGCGGTTCGGTTCTCTTCGAGGATCTCTTGAGCCCGTGCCTTGACATTATTCTTGCCCCGTTCTTTCAGGGCATCGTTCTGTGCCCATCCGGTATAGAAGTCTGTGATTGTAAGGCTTTTTCCAGGCTTAACAAGGAGTTTTTCGATATATTTATCCTTAATCATTCCTTCTCAGGGAATAATGCTCAGGAGATGCAATAAAACAGTTGGTATTGCCGTAATAGCAGTCGCTGATCATAAGGGAGATCCATTATTGCTGGAGGGCGTCTTTAACCCTGAAACAACTATTTATAGCTGATCTGCAATGTAATCACCATGGTACTATCAGGTCTGCACTGTCCACAGTGTGGGGAGATGACCGTTTTTGCAGAACGGCCATCAGATAATGAGATCTGGATCAAATGCGGGACCTGTGACCTCTTTATCGGGCTTTCCGAAGAGGAATGGAACCGTATCAGAACCTCCGAAAACAGGGAGGAGAAGATACACTCCCTTTACCAGAAGATACACCCTCGCATGGAGAGGGTGCAGAGCTGCCGACTCTGTTCAGCCAAACAGAGAGATGGTATGACCGGGGGTCTCTGCACCCCCTGCCTCTCCAAAGCCCTGATCATCATTCTGCTCATCATGATAGTCACCGCGTTTACCATCTGGTATGGTATCTTTTAATTGTTGATCAGAACCTGCCATCCTGTTCAAAACTACGGTTGAAACGGATGGCAAGTTCGGCTTTATAGAGTTCTTTCCCAAGGTAGGCTGCATGGTCCATCCGTGAAATCCAGCCTCTGGCTTCAATCTCATTATATATGGAAGCCCAATCCCGGGCCCGGATTGCCATACCGTCCTTTTCAGCAATGATCTCATCTTCAGCAATCCCGATCCTGAAGTTTCCGCAAGGGTCATAGATGAGCTTCTTTTCTTCCTCTTTCGGGCGAATCAATGAATTATATCTGATCGGGGGTTCCTGCCGCCGCCGCTTCTCCTTGATGAGAAATAGATCGATACCGAGATCTTTCGGGTATGGTCTTCCCTCCATCAGTGCCATCATCATCGTTGCAATATGCATCTCCCGAACCGACCCTCTCGTCTTGTCCGAGTGTTCGCTTGAGAAGATGACTGCGGCCCCGACCTCTTTTGCCATCGCTGCAAGGAGTCCGTTTACCCCTGGCGAGTCGGCATCCAGCAGTTCAACGACGTTCCCTGCTCCGAAGAAGAGTGGGTGATCTGTATCTGCCGCAGCATACCCTGCCAGTGCCCTGACGAGTCCTGATCCGGCAGGAGGAAGCAGGGGATCAGCGATGAGGCAGGTTATTCCACAGGCCTCAGCTGCCGCGATATTTGCAGGAAGGCCCACCTCTCCGGGGACGACGACAGCCGCAACCCCGGCATCTGCCACAGCAGATCCGATGATCGGGATATTCTCTTCCTGGAGTGAGAGGATGAGATCCACCCTTTCAAGGGCGGGTCTGATCAGATCCGGATCCTGCGTATCGATGGCAAGCGGCCCATCGATCCCTTCAAGCTCCCGGAAAACACGCCGTACATCCTCCGGGGTGGCATCAAATCCAAAGCCAAGATCGACAATATCTGCTCCTTTGATGAAGAGTGCGGCAACGGTGGATCTGAGATCCGGATGTCGGTGGACATCCATAATCTCTGCACAGACCTTCATCCTGCTGCCGCCACCGATCTTCTTTCCCCTGATGACAAAGTCCGGGTCGGCCTCATCTTCGATCTCAGCAAGCCGCTCAAGAGCACGCTCCCTCTTCATCCCCGCGATGAGATCATCTGCCGGTATGGTGCGTGAGAGTTGTATCTGGCCTACCCCCGGCAGTATCATTGCCAGATCGCTCGCATGCCGTGGTCCAAGGAAGACCGGAACCCCTGTCTCCTTCTCAACTCCGGAGAAGTCTGCAGTACACATCCCTGAGACGATCACCTGATCAAAGTGAGAGCTCCTGATCAGGTCGATGAGGTGTCCGGGGGATATGAATGACGCCACCTCGCCGATGACCTCCACGACACAGTCATGGCCGGACTCGCGGGCCGCCCTTCTGACAAGGTCCTCAGTCTGGGTTCCGGTAATAAGAAGAATCCGCATGGATGAATGGTTGACCTGACCCTACATCAAGATGGCGAATTGGTCTATGGCTGAGATAGCAGGTGTACGACTTGCATTTCTGGATTTGATGCTTTTGAATCAGAAACGTAAAATATAAAAGGCGAATAGAAGGAAAATTGTCATGATACGCCTTATGCCTGTATAGCAGGAGATAGGGAAATCCAGACCAGATGCAGCTCAGGCGATGATCTTATCTGCCATCTTCTTCCCTGATTCAAACGCTTTATCGACTGAATTTCCATCAGGAAAGGACCTGACCTCCATCGTCTCGGTGACCGTCAACCCTGAACTCTTCAGTTCATTTGCACAACCTCTTCGTTTGTTATGGAATGTCCTAAGATTACGAATAAAAGACGGTTATGAAATTATCCCGGAAAACCAGGTTTTCTGGAGAAAAGGAATGAATCCTTCAGTATCCTTATGTATCACAAGGCAGAATAACCATATTGCCAATGGCGACCATGGGATTCCAACCAGAGTATGCAGGTATTGCTCTACTGGCAGTTCCATTCATCGGATCCTTTCTCTGTTACTTCATGGGACGCTACTCTCCTCCCCTCCGTAACCTGATTGCAGTCTCTGCTCCTGCCCTTGTTCTTCTGATCGCCGGCCTTGGCATCCCCTCCCTCTCTCCGGATCTCAGCCTGCGAATTGCCATTGAGAATGAGTATCTCTTTTATACACCAGTTATCCAGATCAATCCTTTTTCATATGTGGTTATTCTGGTCACTGCGTTTGTCTGGATGCTTGGCACAGTCTATGCCACCGGCTATCTTGGTGAGGAGGAGAGGACGAACCGGTTCTATGCCTTCTGGCTCTTCTCCTTCTTTGCAGATCTCGGTGTACTCATCTCGGGCGACTACATCACCCTGTATCTCTTCTTTGAACTGCTGACCCTCTCGGCATTTGTGCTGATCATCCATTACCAGACGCATGATGCGGTTGCTGCGGCGAAGAAATATCTCTTTCTTGGTATATCCGGTGCCTTTCTCATCCTTGCCGGTGCGGCTCTCCTGTATGCAGGTACTGGATCGGTTGATGTGGCCCCTCTTGCAGTGGGTTCAGGCCTGACCAGCTCGCAGATCCTCCTCATTGCCGGACTGATGATCCTTGGGTTCGGTGTGAAGGCGGGAATGTACCCTGTTCATATCTGGCTTCCCGATGCCCACAGCTCCGCTCCGACACCCGCCTCAGCGATACTCTCAGGACTGATCATCAAGGTTGGTGCGTACGGAATCTTCGTTGTCTGCCTCTTCATCCTCTTGCCTTCCGTCATCTCAGGCTCTCTCTCCTCTTCCGGGTCCCCCGCTGGTCTTGTACTGATCTGGCTCTCCCTCATCACAATGATCGTTGCCGTCTTTCTCGCCCTGATGCAGACCAACTCAAAGAGAATGCTTGCGTACCACAGCATCAGCCAGATGGGGTTCATCCTCCTTGGCATCTCCTGTGTGGTGTATCTTGGAGATGCGGGATCGACCGGGTTTGCCGGGGGCCTCTATCATCTCATCAACCATGCCCTCTTCAAAGCCTCCCTCTTCCTTGCAGTGGGGGCCGTCTTTCTGGCAACAGATGAGCTGAATATGTATAAGATCGGAGGCATCTGGCGCTCTATGCCGTTTACTGCGGTGGCAATGGCAATCGGAGTCTGTGCGATCTCAGGTATTCCGGGCTTCAACGGGTTTGTCAGCAAGGCATTCATTCATCATGCCCTTATCGATGCTCAGGCCCTTGGAGGGTGGACTCTCCTTCCTGCCGAGGCGATCTTCTTCATCGTCTGCGGAGGAACCGTCGCCTCGACCGGGAAACTCCTCCTCTTTACCTTCTTTGGTGAGACGAAGCTTCAGAGACTGCCTCTTGATACAACACCCATCCCGATGAGGGCAGCACTCTTCGCCCTCTCGGTTGCGATCATACTTCTTGGCATACTCCCGGGTCTTGCCATCTTCTTTATTTTGCCAGCAGCAATGATATTTCCATTCTCCGAGTCAGGAATCACATATATTGCCGGATACGCCGGATACGGGGGGGCAGGGATCTATTCGGCCGGAAATATCGGATATGCGATACTTGAGGTGAGTGTCGGGATCCTTCTCTTCATCGCTTATGTCTTCTGGGGATGGTTTCATTGGGAGAAGAAGGTCCCATCCCTCATCTCCCCTGATGCCTGGTACTACCGGGCTACCGGGGCCTTTCATTCGACCGGCAGATTTGTCGGGATCGATCTCCTCTCCGGAATACAGGAGATGACCCGATCAGCAGATGAGCGTTTTCAGGAGCGCTGGCATCTCTTCTCACGCAGGCACCGGCGAACCCTGATGAACCTCTCGACATTCGGGACCGGTATCCTCCTGATCACACTGGTCCTTGGGATCTATCTGATCATCATCATCCTCACACCATTCATCGGATGGTAGTATCAGATGCCTGTGATACTCCTGACGATTGCAGTTGCCACCTCCAGAGGGAAGTAGGGTGCGTTTGGCAATATTCCAAAAAGGATGACCATCATGGCGGTGAAGATCAGGGGGAATTTGATGAACCAGCTTGTCTGATCCTCAAAGTCCCCGGACTCTGCCGGCTCTGAGAAATAAGCATGGTAGATCGGGGGGAGGAAGTAGGCGGCATTTAAGAGTGCGCTTAAGAGAAGGAGAAGCACGTAGATCCATGCTCCTGCATCAAGGGCACCCGTTATGATGAACCATTTTGTGATGAATCCGGCGGTCAGAGGGATGCCGATGAGGCCTAGCCCCCCGATGGTGAAGGCTGCCCATGTATAGGGCATCTCATCGGCCATCCCATGCATCTCGGAGAGGCGGGTCTTCCCGGTTGTAACATAGATCGATCCTGCACAGAAGAAGAGTGTGATCTTCATGAAAGCCTGGTGCATCATATGAGCAATCCCTCCTTCAAGGGCGGCCGGTGCAAGGAGGGCGACAGCGAGGACGATATAGGAGAGCTGGCTAATCGTGGAGTATGCAAGCCTCATTTTCAGGTTATCCTGTGCAAGTGCGATGAATGAGGCGGTTATAATTGTACACCCGGCGACGACGGCAAGGACCGGTGCGGCACCTATCTCAGTGAAGAGCTCTATGCCGAAGATATACATGATGATCCGGAGGAGGCCGAATGCCCCTGCCTTCACGACTGCAACGGCATGCAGCAGGGCGCTCACCGGGGTCGGTGCAACCATCGCAGCAGGCAGCCAGCCGTGGAGGGGCATGATCGCGGTCTTGACCCCGACTCCGGCGATGAAGAGGAAGCAGAGGAGCCGGAGGATATCAGTGCCTCCGGTTCCGGCGAGTATCCCCCCTTCGGCAAAGTCAAGGGTTCCTGTCATCGTGTAGGTAAGAATGATAGCAAAGAGGAGGACGATCCCCCCGGTCATCAGGTATGCAAGGTACTTCTTCCCGGCAGCCATCGCCTCCTTCGTCTGGCTATGGACAACGAGTGGGTATGTGGCAAAGGTCAGGATCTCATAAAAGATGAAGAATGTAAGAAGATTCCCTGAGAATGCGATCCCGACGGTCGATGCGATACAGACAGCGAAACAGAGATAATAGCGTGTCTGGGCATGTTCATGGAGGGATCGCATATACCCGATCGAGAAGAGCGAGGTGACAATCCAGAGCAAGGATGAGAGGAATGCAAAGTAGATTCCGAAGAGATCGACCGTCAGGGAGAACGGGACCCCGGGCAGGAGGGTAACCGGTGCCCATTGGAGAATCCACCCATCCATAATGGCCTGGTACATCAAAAATATCAGCAGAAACTTGAGGAGAGTCGCTCCCATCGTCACCCCCTCATTGACATATCGTACTCTGTTCCCAAAGATGGCGATGAGAATCGCTGCAGAGAGCGAGATACAGAGTGCAATAGCCGGTGCTGCTGATGCGATCACCTCCCCGCTCATATCCCGCCTCCAAGGAGTATTCCTGCGGCAGGCCTGATCATCTCCATCGGAACCTCAACGAAGAATCCGAGGAGGATCGATGCCCCCCCAAGTATCAGAATAATCAATATCGAGGGCCATGGTGTCTCATGAAGCCGGTGTTCCCGATGCGATGGCTCAAAGTACGCGAAACGAAATATCCTGAAGAAGTACAAAGCGGTTAGCAGAGTCCAGAAGAGGATGACTCCCGCATAGATCAGCAAACCGATCCCGATTGCTGCGTTTGCAACATATATCTTACTCATGAAGCCGCCACTTAACGGAATGCCGATGATCGAGATGGCTCCGAGTGAAAAACCCGCCATTGTATAGGGCATCTCATCTGCAAGTCCACGGAAGTCCTCAATCCTTCTGATCCCCGCCTGAATCAGCATGGCATCGGCGGCGATGAAGAGGCAGACCTTCGAAACCGTGTGTGTGATCATATGGAGCATTGCCCCTTCAAGCCCTGCAGATGTCGCAAAGCTGATACCAAGGACGATACATCCGATATTTGCACCCGTTGAATATGCAAGCATCCTCCTGATATCTGCCTGCTGTAGTGCAACGATGGAACAGATGATGATCGCAACGGCACCGAGAAGTGAGAGAACGGAAGGCAGCGGAACCGTCTCGGCAGAGAGTGAAGGGCCGAATATGACGTATATAAGCCTTATAAGGGCGACAAGCCCGGCTTTCAGGGCAAGGGTCGAGATGACCGGGGTGATCGAGGGTGCATGGGCATAGGCATCCGGCATCCAGATATGGAGTGGAAAGAGGCCGATTTTTGTTGACAGTCCGGCAATAAGAAGAGCAAATCCGCCAAGAACCGTCCATGAATTGATAATATCTGGCAGAATATCCCCCATCAGTGTCATATTCAGGGTGCCGGTACTGATGAAGAGAAAACCGGTTCCGATAAGGATCAGGGCAGAACCTGCAGATCCAATCAGGAGGTACTTATACCCGGCAAGAAGGCTCTTCCCGTCGCCCCTGATCGCAACAAGGCCATACATTGCGATTGCCAGGATCTCGATGAGAACGAAGAGATTAAAGAGATCATTTGTCAGAACGATCCCCTGCATACCTCCGACAGCGAGGAGGATGAGCGTATAGAAGATGGACGTCTTCTTCTTTCCCAGCTCAGGGATCGTCGCCGAGAGGTAGATGATTGCGATCAGGGTGATTGCGGATATCAGCAGAGAGAGGACTGCTCCGAGGTGATCTGCGACAAACTCTATCCCCAGCGGCGGGGGAACCCCTGAGAGATGGTAGGATATCGGTCCGTTTATCAGGACATAGTGAGCCAGGAGGAGTGAGCATGCAAGATTCACTGAAAGGGCAACAACTGCGATACCCTTCACCGTTCTTTTGAGGAGGATCCCGACGAGCGGTGTGATATATGCTGTTATCACCGGGATCATCACGACGAGGATGGGGAGATGGTCGGTAACCGGGATCATAGCTCCTCCATCAGCCTCCCTGCATCGAGTGTTCCGTACCGCCGATAGATGAGGACTGCAAAACTGAGTGCAAGTGCTGTCACACAGAGGGTGACGACGATAGCTGTAAGCATCATCGCAGAGGGAAGAGGATTTGCGTAGATCATCGTATCGGCTACCGCCCCCTCCTTGGGGAGGATCGGGCCAACCCCTCCATCGATATCCCCAAGCGAGATATAGAAGAGGAAGATAGCCGTCTCAATGATATTTAATCCAATAAACTTCTTGATCAGGTTCTTCTTCGCTATCAGGGTATAGAGCCCGATCATGATCAGAATGATCGAGACCCAGTAGTTGTAATGACCAAGGATAAATGCGGGATCGAGGACGCTCATTCTCCCCTCCCGGTTATTGTCAGAAATACAAGGCAGATCATTCCGGAGACGGCTATGCCGATTCCAATCTCAACGATGGTGATCATAATCGCATGGATGGTCTCCACCGGGAAGGGGAGTGGGAGGAGGCTGTACTGGAGGTAGAATCCCCCTGATACAATCCCAAGGAAGCCTGTCACCCCAAAGAGGACCGCTCCGCTGACACCGAGGATCCAGAGTTTTGATCCGGCAGGCTGTGACCTAAATTCGATACGGCTTCTTCCAATCGCAGCAAGGATGAGTGCGCTTGTAAAGATGATCCCTGCCTGAAACCCCCCGCCTGCCCCGAGGTGGCCATGCAGAAGGATATATGCCCCAAAGAGGAGAAGAAACGGCACCATCAGGCGGGCGATCGTCCGGACGATGATATCACTTCTCGTCATCGCCTTCCTCCTCTCTTCCCCTCAGGAAGAGTGCGATGATCCCGATCCCAACCGCAAAGACGACAGTCACTTCACCGAGGGTATCAAATGATCGGTAATAGGCGATGATGGCCGTGACGATGTTTACAACACCGGTGACCTCTTTGGCTTCTTCAAGGTACAGGTTTCCTGAAACTATCGCAGCCGGGGCATCCGGGCTGCCAAAGGCAGGCATCCCGCCAGCAGCCAGGGCAAGGATAAGCCCGATGAAAAGGACGATGGCAAGAGGCCCTTTCTGGATGGTTTCATCATCCGAATCCTCTTCCATCCTGCTCGTCTTCTGGATGGCAAGGATGAAGAGGACGGTGGTGATTCCTGCACCAACCGCCGCTTCAGTGAGGGCGACATCCGGAGAGTTGAGCTGGGCATAGATGATCGCCATCAGGAATGAGTAGACAGAGAGTATCATTGCAGAGACGAGGAGATCCCGGGTCTTCAATGCCCAGGCTGCAAGGACGATCAGGGCAATAAGAAGGACGCCGTTTACGAGCCAGATCATCGTTCCTCCTCCGTCTCTTCCGCTCTCCGGATTGCCTCCTCCATCTTCGATCTGATGAGATCCTCATTCTCCGCTTTTTCCCGGATATATTCTTCAGACGATTCTCTGTATTCATCGATCCCATCTTCCAGTTCCGGACGCACCCCTGATATGTATGCACCTTTTGCAAGTGCCTGTGCGGCAGTGGGGCTTGCGATCAGGAAGAATAAACTGATAGCCAGGACTTTTACTGAGAGAAGGGAGAACCCTTCAAAGAGTGCGATCCCGAGGAGGATGCAGGTCTGGCCGAGAGTATCGCATTTTGTTGCGGCATGAAGCCGGCAGAAGAAATCCGGGAATCGCAGAACTCCGATGGAGCCAGCTAAAAAAAAAAGCCGCCGGCGAGGAGCAGGCCGATTGAAACGAATGACAGGATGGTCTTCATGAGAATATCCTCCCGGTGGTCAGGTATCGCGATACACAGAGGGTTACAAGGAATCCGAGCATCGCATAGGTAAGTGCAATATCGATGATGTAGGGCTGGCCGATCTGCGTCGCGATGATGACAAGGAGGACGGCGGTCGTCGTTCCGATGATATTGACTGCCATGATCCGATCAGGAAGGGTCGGCCCTTTTGCGACACGATAGAGGCAGATAAAGGCTGCGAATCCAAGGATGACTCCGGTGATCGTGAGGGTCATCTCGATCAGGGGTGTTCCCGCCATCAAACATTCCTCCTGTCAAAGAGATCCTGTACTGCCCTATGAAGGCTCTCTGTCTTTGACTGTATATTATCCGGGGTGGTCAGGTAATGGATGAAGCAGTCGCCATCGCCAGTCATATCCATCGTCAGCGTGCCGGGGGTGAGGGTCAGCGAGTTTCCAAATGTTGCCTTTGCGGTATCGGTATTGAGATCTGTTGAGAATCTCCGGATGGTCGGGGAGATCGGGAGATCCGGATGAAAAATAATCCTGATAAGGTCGATGTTTGCCAGGAGGATCTGGTACTGGAGCCGGATGAGATAGGGGATGGAAAGAAGGCAGAAGACGAGGCAGCTCCTCTTTTTCTCTCTGGTATCTGCCTCTCCCCCCTGAGTAACTTTCTCAGATTTATCGCGGAATGGAACGAGATATGCTACCAGGAGGGATGCTATCAATCCCATGCTGAGATGAACAGGATCAGGGTGGCCTGAGAGGATGATCCAGAAGAGGAAAAGTATCCCGGCCGAGAGGATGAAATCGGCCATGCCCCGCAGGTTCATAGGTTTCTGATCTTCTTTTTGGAGTGAAAAAGCTATTGGTCGGAGTTAATCACGATATCGTTCGATAGGGTGATGAGAAGATTTATAATAATTTACATTTAATTGTAAAATATCAATTATAGTATTGTGAACGCAGTACTCACATAGATGAAAAGCAGATCGGATCTACCGGATCCTCTCACATTGGAGCTTCTTCCCATGACACGTGCACATACCCTCACCCGGATACTCCCTGGCCAGCACCAAAGCCGCATCATCAAAGAGATGATGGCGGCGTTGATCGAGGCCCCGTTTCAGACCCTCCTTCTCCTCCCGACGAGCCGCCATGCCGGGGAGGTTCGCCAGAGACTGCTGGATGAGGGGCTATCACTCATCGAGTCGTCGATTTCTACCCTTTCAGGATATGCAGACGCGATTATTGAAACGCATGCCGGAGCGATGAGACGGATCAGCGACCATGAGAAGGAGCTCATCATCGCCGCGATCCTTGAGGATGGGTTGTATCCTCTCATTGCACCAAAGAAGCATTCCGTATCAGGTATCGCCGGGGAGCTTCGTGTCCTCTTTGATGTTCTTCAGAGCCGGAAGATTGCGTATCCCGGTGCTCTTGGTGATCTCCAGAGCAGAAAAAGTGATGAGATTGGGGGGGTCTTTCAGGAGTATCAGCGATATCTTCTTGAAAATAATCTCCTTGACAGGCAGGGGTCGATCACCCATGCAACAGACTGGATCAGGCAGAACGGAGGCCCGAAAAATGTTTTCATCTATGGCCTCTATGAGCCGCATCCCATCGAACAGGATATGCTGCTCGCTTTGAAAGGATCCTCCGGCCGGTTTTTGTATGCTCTCCCCTGGATGGACGACTCCCGCTGCTTTTCCGATGACGGCTCATGGCTTGGCATCTTAAAGGAAGAGGATCGGACTGTTCAGCCTCCTGTTCTTGCCCGTTTCTTTGATGATCCGCTTCCGGACAAGGGATATCCCCCTATGAGCCTCACCCGGTACCGGGATCCTGTTGACGAGCTTGGAGGCATTGCAACCAGTATCCGGACTCTTATTGATGAAGGGGCAAGTCCCGGTGATATTACACTCGTCTTCCCGGCGATTGCAGATGCAGCTATCCTTATTGAAGAGATCTTCACAGAATATGGGATTCCATACTCCACATCGACCGGCAAGGTACTGACACGGCATCCCCTTGTCCAATCCCTCCTTCGCCTCATCGAACTCCCTCTCTCCGGATATCGCAGGGAAGATCTCATCTCCCTCCTCCGATCTCCCTATTTCAGGTATTATTCGGATTATGAGGGAACACGAATACGCCTCAGGAGCGACAAGGTGGATCTCCTCTCACGAAAGGCAGGTGTCCAGGGAGGTGAGGAAGACTGGCGGGATCGGATCACCCGGTATATCCGATCAGAGGAGGAGTGTGCCGCCACGTTCCCGGAAGAGAAGGCTCATACACGGAATTGGATGATCAACGATCTTCAAGTAACACTGGCGGGAATTGAATCGCTCATCGGAACGCTGAATACACTTCAGGGTGAGGAGACGCTCGCCGGCCATCTCAGGAGATACCGGATCCTTCTTGCCACCCTCAGGCTGCCGAATCTTCCGCCCGATGGAGATGAGGAGATGCAACGAAGGGAAGAACAGATCCTCCAGGCGTTTATCTCGATGCTGGAGGAGCTTGAGAGAGGAGCAGCCATACTTCCGAAAAGGCGCATACCTCTCTCATCCTTCCTCTCAATCCTGTCATCTGCCGCAGGCAGGAGAAGGGTGACAACCAGGAGAAACCGGCATCTTGTAACGGTTGCGGGGATTCGTGAAGTCCAACACCTGAATATCCCTCATCTCTTCATTGCGGGACTTACCGAGGGAGTGATGCCAAGGATAGCACCACGTCTGCCACTCTGTACCTATGCCGAGACGAGGCAACTTGAAACATTATCCGGCAGGGAGATTATCCGCAATGAACGGTACTACTTCCTTGCCGCGCTCCTCTCGGCGGGAGAGAGTATCTCTCTCAGTTATCCGGCGACTGATGGAGAGAAGGTGTTGCTTCGATCAGGTTTCATCGCCAGCCTCCCTGAGACTGATGGTCATTACGATGGGAGGAAGTATTCCCGGATTGTACAGGGTATCTCTGCAGGACGTCTCCTTGCAGAAGGAGAGATCGCCAAAGCCTCTTCACTCCTCGGCAGAGATCTCCTTGTGGTGGCCGATCGGATCTCCATTGAAGATGATCGGAGATCCAGTCAGATGAGAACAGAATGTAATGGGTTCATCGGAGAGGATAATGCCATTACCGCTTCCCTTCAGAAAAGATTCGGGGACGAAACCGTCTTTTCGGCGACCCAGCTTGAAGCCTATGCCCGCTGTCCATTCTCTTTCTATCTCCGGTATATCCTTGGAATCGAGCCGCTTCCTGATATCGACCTGGATATGACTGCACTTGAGCGTGGAAACCTCATCCACAGAATTGCATATCGTTTCTATACCGGCGGGAGATCCCCTCCCTCTGCCGGAACATTCGCTGATTCACTTGAAACGATCCGATCCATCTGCCGGGATGAGCTTCAAAGGTATGATCGCAGAAGCCCGGTATGGATCGTTGAGGGTGAAAACCTCCTTGGATCTGATGGTCATGGGCTCCTTGAAGAGTTCCTCCGATATGAGATGCGCCTGGCAGAGTCACCGTTTGCCCCTGTCTATTGTGAGTATTCGTTTGGGTTGTCCGCCGGAGAACGTTATGCTGATCCAACATCCACCCCGGAGCCGGTCCGAATCACTCTTGATGATGAATCGGTATTTCTTCTCAAAGGAAAGGTGGATCGTATCGATACAACACCGAATGGCCGGTTCTGTATCATTGACTATAAGACTGGCTCATCTCCAGGGCTCCAGGATATTACCGACGGAATTGCACTTCAGCTTCCCCTCTATATCCGGGCTGTTGAAAACTGCCTGGGGTTATCTCCAGCCGGAGGGGCGTATTATACTATGAAGAGAGGTGATGTCAGATGCCAGGCGCTCGTCCGTGATCAGGCGGTGGATGATTACTTCCTTCTGTTTGCACGATCCCGTGACGGTGGAAAGAGACCTCTTGACGATCTCATCTCCGAATCTCTCGGTTGGGTGAGACGATATCTTGAAGGTATCAGGAGCGGGCAGTTCCCGATCACTGATACTCCAAAGAGATGTTCAGAGTACTGCAACTACCGGTCGGTCTGCCGTTTTGATCCTCTCCGGCTTATTTCAGGGGGTGACGAATGAGAGGACTTACAGAACGACAGGCTGAGGCGGCATTACACCATGATCAGAGCCTCTGTGTGATCGCGGGTGCGGGAACGGGGAAGACCCACCTTCTGGTGCAGAAGTACCTCGATCTCATCGAACAGAAGAATGTCGGGGTCAGCGAGATCCTTGCTCTCACCTTCACCGACAAGGCAGCGGCCGAGATGAAGGAGAGGATCAGGAGAGCCGTCATGAAGAAGGAGGGATGGGATGCTGTGCAGGACGATCTCCTCTCAGCAAATATCTCGACTTTCCATTCATTCTGCTCCCAGGTACTCCGTGAATTTCCGATTGAGTCCGGCATACGTCCCGGCTTTACCGTCCTTGATGATCTGGCCCTTCGTATGATACGGAATGATGCGATCCGGCAGCTCCTCTATACCGAATGTGAGGAGTCTCCGGTCGTCCCGGTTCTCCGTGCAATCGGATCACGTGATCTGGCATCCTGTCTTGATATACTCTATGAAGAGAGGGAGCATGCAGAGATCTTCTTCAGAACGCTTGAGATGGACGAAGAGATGATCCTTACAATATGGGAGGATACGGTATCGGCATTTGTGTCAGAAGCGGTGGATGACCTTCTTAAAGACCCACCTTTTATTACTGCCCTCTCAACGCTCCGCGTCCTGGCAGACCGTTATCCCGGCACCAGTGACAGGGCGATGGAGTACCTCCGGGAGGTCGGGCAGGCCATTCCTGATCTGCATGAATGCTCTTCTCTTGATGCCCGTCTCTCATCTATCAGGGATCTCATACGGATTCATACAGACTACAGAGCCAACATGGGTTCGAAGAAGAACTGGGATGGAGATGATCTGGATACGCTGAAAGAGGGCTTCAAAGTGGTACGAGCTCTCCTGAAGGAGAAGCACGAGATACTGACCCTCTCCTTCTCCCCGGATGATTCCTTTACGCGGAGGACGATCGCATTCCTTCGGGATCTCGGTTCAGTCTTCGGCGACTATACCCGGATGATAGATGCGGCCAAAGGGCGACAGAACGGGCTTGATTATAATGATCTCATCAGAATCACTCATCAGCTCTTCACCCGGAATGACGACCTTGTCGAAGAGCATTTTCGTCGGCGGTACCGCTATATCCTGGTCGATGAGTATCAGGATACGGATCCTGCACAGAGCGATATCATCAGGATGATCATCGGTGATATACAGCAGCCGACCGAGCGGCTCTTTGTGGTTGGAGATCCCAAACAGTCGATCTATCTCTTCCGGCGGGCAGATGTGACACAGTTTGCCTCGACCCGCGATCTCATATGCCGGCATTTCTCGGGGCGGGAGATCGCTCTTGACAGAAATTTCCGGAGTACCCCTGAAGTGATGGGTTTTGTCAACCTCCTCTTCTCCTCTCTCATGAAGGATGCAGGAAAAGCATGGGAGTTTCCCTACCAGATGCTCCAGCCCGAACGGGCTGGTGAGACGGGATCGGTGACCCTCCTCCTTTCGGATGGGGAAGGAGATGCTGATACGATGGTCCGGGGGGAGGCGGAGATGGTCGCCAGATATATTCAGTCGGCAGTGGTGGGGGAGAGGATACCGCTTGTCCAGACCCCTGACGGGGCGCATCCTGATATGACAAGGCCTGCCGGGTATGGGGATTTTGCCATTCTTGTAGAAAGGAGAAAGAATATTCCGGTGTTTGACCGGGCCCTCAGGAAGTATGGTATTCCCCTCCACATTCATTCAGGAAGCGGCTTTTATACGCAGCAGGAAGTGCTTGATCTCCATTTGATCCTCTCGTTCCTGGAAAACGAGGGAGATTCCCTTGCACTCTTTGGAGCACTCCGATCCCCGTTCTTCGGCCTTTCTGACGGCACTCTCTTTCATATTAATGAGGCAGGGCCGAAATGGAAGAGTCTCTGGAGATGCCTTGAGGTATATTCAGGAGAGCACCCGCAGAGCGATGCCTCCATGGCATTCGATCGTCTCCTCTCCTGGAGATCCTCTGCAAACAGAATTGAACCCGCATCGCTTATCCGAAAGATCATTGAGGATTCGGGAATCTATGCGGTGTACAGTGGCATTGAGGGGGGTGATCAGGCAATAGCGAATATGGAGAAACTGCTTTCGATTGCTCGAAACGACGGGAGGAGCCTCTCTCATTTTGTTGAGCTGATGCGGCTCTCCATATCAGGTGAGAGTGATGCTGGTGAGGCATCCGTTGATCTCTCATCTGAAAACTCTGTCTCCATCATGACCGTCCATGCATCAAAAGGGCTTGAATTTCCGGTTGTCGTTCTTCCTGAACTTACCCGACGGATCAATGGTACCCCGAAGAAAATCCGGGTAGAGGATGGGCTCCTTCTGGGAGTGAAGATACCTGACCCGGATGATGCCTTTACCCCGAGGGCAACACCCATCCTTATCATTCAGAATGAGCGATACCGGCAGAAAGAGGCGGCTGAAAGACGGCGACTCCTCTATGTTGCCACGACCCGTGCACGCGATCACCTCATCCTCTCCGGCAGCAGGCCAGGCAGCCCTCCGGAAGCCCTCTCGGCCTGCAAGAGCAGAATGGACTGGATCAGCCATATCCTCGGAATTACAGATGAGGCAATTGCCGAAGGATCTCTGGAGATCACCCCGCCTTGCGGATGTACGCCGATCAGAATGACGATCATCTCTGATCCGGCTACTTTTGAAGCAGAACCGGTCGTGCGTGAGCCTGTTTTGCGTACTCTGCCTGATGATCTCATCTCTGAGGGGGAGCCGGTACTGCCTCTACCATTTTTGCCGGCTGAACCACTCCTCTCCCCGAGTCGGATTGAAGCTCTCCGATCATATGATCCGATAAGCGAGCGGTTCAGGCTGAAAAAAAGGCTTGGACCGAAGAGGGAAGATGCCCGGATGCGTGGATCTATCCTGCATGAGGTCTTCCAGGGGAAGGATGTCGCATCCGTCCTCCGGAGATACGGATCTGAGAATCCAGAGCAGGCCGGTCTCCTCTCCGATCTGTATGAACGGTTCCTCGCCTCCGAGATGATGCAGGGCTGCCTTGAGGATCATTGTGAAGTTCCTTTCCGTTCACGGGTGCATGGCATTCTCTTCAGGGGGACGATCGACCGGCTGGTCCGGCGATCAGATCAGCGCTGGATCGTCATCGATTATAAGACCGGAGCAGTTTCCGACCCGGAGATCCCGGGGCTCATCAATGAATATCTTGTCCAGATGGCAGTGTACCGTCATGCTGCTGAAGCGATCCTTCGCCAGCCAGTAACACCGTACATTTACTTGCCAGAGACCGACTCCTTCGTCGAGGTGATGATCGATGAGGGGGAGGTGGCATCCCGGATACATGAAGCGGTGGAAAAGTTTGATGGCGACAGATGAGGGGTATCTCTTTCATCGCTTCAGTTCCGGGAGGAACTGTTCATTCATTCTTTTTCCCTTTTCATAGAGATAAGAAGGGAATAACAGGTCATGAAGATTCGGTACTCGTATGGAGACTGCTGAGATCACAGCTTTTTATTCCATGGAAGCGTTATCTGTACCAGGGTACATGATATGCTTGATCTCATCATCGGCGGGATACTTCTCCTTCTCGTCATAGGAATTATTCTCTGGTTTGTCAGTGTCTACAACCGGTACTATCGTCTGAAGAATGGATCTGAAGCGACACTTGGCCAGATCAAGGTGGCAATGAAGAAACGGCTCGATATGATCGACCAGCTCCTCGGGTCTGTAAAAAGCTATGCAGAATTTGAGAAGAGTACGCTTGAATCAGTTACAAAGATGCGTGCCAGCGTCGGATCTGCAGGTCCGGGCGATTTAAATGCAATCGAAGCGGAATCCCGGAGTGTTCTTGGCCGCCTCTTTGCGGTTATGGAGAATTATCCTGATCTGAAGACTGCAGGGACGGTGAAGGATCTGATGGGATCGATCAAAATTCTCGAGGATGAGATCGCCCGCCATCGGTATACATTTAACAATATCTCCCAGCAGTTCAACACCATGCTCCAGACGATCCCCTCAAATATCGTCGGAAACATGATCGGCATGCAGAAGCTTGAGTATCTCGAGTTTGAAGATGAGAACCTTGCAAAAGCTCCAAAGATAGAGTTCTGAGGCCTTCTGTATGGAAGAAAAGAGACAGGTGGCACTCCTTATCGGAGCAGCCATCCTTATTGGCCTCTCTGCTCTCCTCTTTCTGGCTGTTATTCCATCAGAAGAGCATGGTTTTAGCGGGGACTTATTTGTCGAGTCATATGAGGTGACCTGGAAGGAAGATGGGGAGCTTACGGAGCGTTACGTCTACTCGGTCCAATCTCCTGACGAATACCGTATGCTCTTTCGGATATGGAAAGCCCCGTTATTGTATGGGGATACCGCATTTGGGGATCCGCATATTCGCCTGATCAGCGCCACAGCCCCGGCAGGATCAACTACGTACCTGAAGACGGAGAGTGGGGCTGTCCATCTCATCGACGATGATAGCGGACGAGTGCGAACCCTTGTTTCCGATCTCGCGTATCCAAATGAGGTTGGGATCATCAATCCCGGCTACTTCTCACCTGGCGAGTATATCGTCGAGTATACGTATCAGATGGTTTCGCCGGTCGAGTATGATAGTGATGCGGTGCATATCAACCTGCTCCTTGCTGATGAGCATATTCCATACCGGCATGTCAGCATCACGCTCATCTCTGATCGGATCACCGATGTATTTACGTATCCCCCTTCCTATGAGGTGAAGAAGCAGGAAGGGGTGGTTGTCATAACCGGGAGTTCCCCTTCAAACGAGCGGATCGGGGTCGAGTTCCTGATGACGCCGGATGCACTCGACTCGGTCGCCGGGGTCAAACGGCAGGTTGAAGGGGTCCGGGAGAAGACCGAGTCAGCAAACAACAGCTATCTCCTTGGGTTTCTGATCGCAGATCTCCTCCTCATCATCGGGAAGATCCTTGTTGTTATAACGCCGTTCTTATTGCTCCTCCTCTATTATCTGTATGGAAGAGAGAAGGAGTTCACCGTTCCGGAATATCTCAGCACGGTCCCTGATGAAACGATGCCTCCCTGGCAGGTGAATCTCGTCTTCAATAAGGATGCGTTTACTGCTGATGAGAATGGCTTTTATGCAACACTCCTTGATCTTCACAGGAAGAAGAAGATTGAGATCCGTGAGAACCAGAATAAGAAGGGTGTGACGATCCGTCTCGTTGAAGTGGAAGGGGATGACCAGTACGAACAGAGGGTGATTAACTTCATCCATCTCAACTCGGATGAGTCAGGAGTTCTTGATACCGGATACTTTGAGGATGTTGCGAAACGGGCGAAGAGCTCATCGGCTGATGAACAGATCGCCATTAGGCTCAAGGAGAATCTCAATGATCTGATGAGCCGGTCAGATGATACCGTATCCGGCAGATATGCCGTGAATGGAAGAGACAAGCCTGCCATCATCCTGGCAGGGGCGGTTGGCTATATTCTCATCGGCGTACTTGCCTTTCTTCTCACAACTGATACCGAAGGGACGCTTGTCTGGGCGATCTTTCTTGGAGCGGTTGTTGCTGTACAGGCAGGTATCGCAGTCGCTCTCCCCTCAACGGTCTTTGGTCACTGGAAGGAAGATTATTACAAACGTAAGCTTGAATGGAATTCGTTTCGGCGTTTCCTCTCGGATATGAGCATGATCAAAAAATACAGCCCTGATGATATGAATATGTGGGGGATCTGGCTCATCTATGGAACAGCACTCGGTGTCGGGGAGAACGTCCAGAAGGCGATGAAGGAACTGAAGGTGGACATCTCCCAGTCCGGGTACTATGTCCCGACGTACTTCTGGTTTGCCGGATTCTATTCCATCAGTACCTTCAGCCCGCCGTCCCAGGGCGGGGGCGGGGGTGGATTTGGCGCCGGCGGCGGCTTCGGTGGCGGTGGCGCCGGGGGGAGGTAGAGGCCCCTTCCTCTGCCACTTGTTTATTTCTTCTTTTCTGCCCTCACCCTGATACTCACGATCGCCTCGGCTGGCATCGTTTCACTGGGACCCGGATCTCTGGTCATCTCCTGAAGGTCCGGTTCGCTGATGATATGCTCAAGGGGGAAGACCGACTCTGAGATGATGGTGATCTCCGAAAAGCCCGCTTTTTCGATCTCACCAAGGTACTCTTCTCTCAAAAGAGCCCCGGCAACACAACTGGTATACATCAGGGCTGACTCTTTGAGGTATGGAGGAAGGGGCTCTGTCAGGACGATATCTGCGATCATTATCCGTCCACCCGGCCGGAGGACACGGAAGATCTCCGAAAAGACCTGGGGCTTGTCAGTTGAGAGGTTGATGACGCAGTTGGAGATGACACTATCAACTGAGTTGTCAGCGACCGGGAGATGTTCTATCTCGCCGAGGCGGAACTCCACGTTGCCATATCCTCCTCTGGTTGCATTCTCACGCGCCTTCTCCAGCATCTCATGGGTCATATCGACGCCGATGACCCGTCCGGTAGGACCAACTCTCTGGCTTGCAAGGAAGCAGTCGAATCCTGCGCCGGATCCTAGATCAAGAACAATCTCTCCTTCTTCCAGGGACGCAAGAGCGACCGGGTTGCCGCATCCCAGGCCAAGGTCTGATCCCTCCGGAACAGTATGCAGATCCTCGGTGCTATAGCCAAATGCGGAACTTACCGGGACACCCTTCTCAGATCCACCGCAGCATCCGGGTGAGCATCCACATCCAAAGCTCCCTTCACGGGCGATCTGTCCATACCGTCTTCGTACGTTTTTTCTGATATCATCTTCTTTCATCAAAATTCCTCCTCGTTTTTCTATAGTGTATTTTCCGTATCCGAATGCTTCACGATCTAACAGGCAGG
>NZ_JWHL01000010.1 GCF_018132105.1 Methanocalculus chunghsingensis
CATAGTTGCTATCAGGTGTGATGAACCATAAAGGTTGCGGGAGCTCGTAGACGGCTCTCATCCCCCAGCTTGCGCAAGGGGACTTCTCGCCTGTGGAGTTAAAGGCCTTCCCCATCAGATTCATTTATGAGCCTGTGGTGGGAGGCCATCAGTGAATGGTTGCCTAAACGATGATCTCACTCACACTAACGGTATGGATACGGACAATGATCAGATGGATCGATTTGGAGATGACCCGATTTGGAGGGTATGGAAAGTCTTCTGCAAATCAATCAAAAAACACTATTAGAGGTCTCAATCGTATCAAACAGTCACCATCTTCAGATTGTGTATTCCAAATAAGGCAATCAATACTGATTTATTTCTATATAGTTAATTTAATCATATTTACATCACCATCAAATAGACATATTTAATTTATATCCCCAACATAGTTTTCGATATGAAACAGATGAAGAATGTTCTCTTCGCTCTGGCGCTTGTAATAGCCGCAGTATTTTTCTGTGGGTGCATGGGTCAGGATGAACCTGCACCGATAGAAAACACTCCTGCAATTTCCGGTGTTGTTACCGTATTTCATGCTGGAAGCCTCACAGTGCCCTTCGAGGAGCTTGAGGCTGCTTTTGAAGCTGCCTATCCAGGTACTGATGTTCGGCTGGTTCCAGGTGGATCAACCAAGATGGTTAAAGAGATTACAGACCTCGATAAAAGTGCGGATGTACTCGCATCAGCAGATTATACGCTTATTCCGAGCCTGATGATGCCGGATTATGCAGATTGGTATGTCACCTTTGCAAAGAACCGTATGGTACTCTGCTACACTGATGAGAGCTTATATGCTGATGAGGTAAATGCCGACAACTGGTATACAATACTTGAGAAATCCGATGTGGCATGGGCATTCTCCGATCCCAACCTCGATCCCTGTGGATATAGATCCCTGATGACCATGAAACTCGCTGAAACACATTATGGTGATGATACCATCTTTGAACGGCTCGTTGTAGCAAATTCTGCGATTACTGTTTCAGTCAGCGATGAAGTCTCTACAATCCATGCAACGTCACCCGAACCGAAGGGAAAACTACAAATACGCCCTAAATCTGTCGAGCTTGTCCAGATGCTTCAGAGCGGTGGCCTTGATTATGCATGGGAATATCGGTCTGTTGCTGTTCAACACAACCTGAAATTCATCGAACTTCCAGAAGCAATTGACCTCTCATCCATTGAGTTCGAATCTACCTATGCTACTGTTATTATTGATACGGAAGGAGGTATGATGACTGGTAAGCCAATCGTCTATGGTGCAACTGTTCCGGATAATTCAGAGAATCCTGCAGCAGGTCTTGCATTTATCGAGATGTTAATCGACTCAACCGGAAATGCGGTTATGGATGGTCAGGGCCAGCCTCCGATTGTTCCGGCAGGCGGATATGGCAACATACCGGCAGAACTGAAGGGCCTCACAGCCACCTCCTGAATTCCTTCTTTTTTCGATCTGCTATGGCTCAATGTTCATTTCTTCGTGACCGCTGCCTTCTCTTTTTTTCACTCCTTGGGGGCCTTATCCTTGGTATTACGATTTTGCCCCTCCTGAATATGACAATTCAGGAGCTTTCTGATATCCCACATCTTCTGCAGGTCGCATCCGATTCCAAAGTGATCGACTCGATCATCCTCACAATGGGAGCCGGTGCAAATGCGATAATTATTCTTATGATCTTTGGCATTCCGTTGGCCTATGTACTTGCACGAGCAGAATTTATGGGAAAAAAATTTGTCGAGACTATTGTTGATATTCCTCTGATGCTCCCCCATACTGTTGCTGGGATCCTCGTGTATATCCTCTTCATGAAACGGGGATTGGTAGGGGGTCCTCTCTACAATATCGGTTTCTCATTCGAAGATGCCTATCCGGGAATTGTTGTTGCTATGCTCTTTGTATCATCCCCGTATTTTATCAATTCAGCTCGGGAAGGATTTGAGAAGGTGCCGCTTCACCTTGAAAATGTGGCACGAACTCTCGGAGCAACAAGGTTTTCAGCATTTCTGCATGTAACTCTGCCCCTTTCTGCACGTCATATCTATAATGGAGCTATTTTTTCCTGGGGAAGAGCTATTGGAGAATTTGCTGCAATCATAATGATTGCTTATTATCCGATGGTCATCTCAACACTGCTCTATTATCGCTTTTCCACAGGAGGCCTTAAAGAGAGTAGTAGTATTGCTTTCATCCTGATCCTGTCATGTTTTACCGTTTTTCTTATTCTTCGTTATCTGTCACGATTTATAGGGAGGTATGATGATCGAGTTTGATAAGCTCTCCCTCAGGCTTGGAGATTTTTATCTTCAGGATGTTTCAATCAGGATCAATAGAGGTGATTACTACTTCATCATCGGCCCGTCAGGTGCCGGAAAAACTGTAATTCTTGAGGCGATTGCAGGGCTCCATCTACCAGATTCAGGAATGATTACAATCGATGATCGGAATGTAGCTGCTCTCCCTCCTGAAAAGCGTCGGATTGCGTTAGTATATCAGGACTACTCGCTCTTTCCACACATGAGTGTCGAGAAGAATATCGGTTTTGGCCTCAGAATGCAAAAATGTTCAAAAGAAGAGATTCATAGGCGTGTCAGCCGACTGCTTGAACAATTTGGCATAGTACACCTAAAAAAACGGTATCCCGGCACTTTGAGCGGAGGGGAACAGCAAAGGGTTGCCATTGCCAGAGCATTGGCCTCTGATCCGGAAATTCTTCTCCTTGATGAGCCATTTGCAGCACTTGACCCGATAACACGCGAACAGATCATTATGGATCTTCTTCGAATCCATCGGAAAAAGAATCTCACGATTGTGCAGGTGACTCATTCACGAGAGGAGATCATGCGTATGGCAAACCGATGTGCGGTGATCATCGACGGAATATGCGTTCAGGAAGGTCCGGTTGAATCTGTCTTTCAGAATCCTGGGAGTACAGTAGTTGCACGGTTTATCGGCATGGATAATGTCATTCCAGGAGTTATCATCGCACGTTCATCTGGACTCACAACAATTAATCTTGGAGGGAAGAGTATCACTGCCGTTTCTGATGCATCTCCCGGCGATCCGGTTGAAATTGCTTTCCGTGCGATCGATGTGACGGTAGAGCTTCATAATGGTTTCATAAGTTCGGCACAAAATCGTTTCATTGCCACAATAACTGCTGTTGTTCCCCTTGGAGGCCCCCTTACGCAGGTGCATATGGATGCAGGTTTTCCTATCCTTGCACTCGTCACCACACTCTCAGCAGAACAACTGGATTTTTCACCGGGCATGGATGTGGTTGCATCGATCAAAGCAAGTGCGATCAAAGTGATCGAAAACGAAGGAGTAACATAAAAAAAGATCAAAATATCCATGCATTGATTTAGTCCGAAATCAGGGCACGGCTCAGGGAGCTGAAGGAAGAGGAGAAGTAAGTTCCTGGCAACCACCCTGATCAGAGCCCTTTCCAGGCAGGACAGGCAAGCTCACAGGCGCGGCAGTGATCGGCCTGTCCACTCCCCCTCTCTTTATCCTTATTCATCCGCTCCATGCATCTGCTCCGGCTGTACCTGCCGCTGGAGAAGGAATGCATCGGGCAGGCATGATGACAGAGCTTTCCACAGTCTGCACAGGGAAGGACCAGAGGCGGCAGATTCGGATCATGGGTTTTCAGATCCACCCATACCGCCCGAAACCGGATTCTCGGACCAAAGCCAGGAACCAGAACGAGATTATTCGCCCCGATGATACCAATGCCCGCCATACAGGCCGCATCCTTGAGATAGATGCCGCCATCCTCAAGCCGATACGGGATGGTGTATGCCTCTCTTCCGGAGGTCTCCGCGAGCCACCTGCAAAGAGATCTGCCAATCTCCCCGAGGATACGATCTCCCGGCGTCCCTCTCCCTTCTTCCCAGAGGTCGAGATCCGGATCTGCGGGATCATGGAAGAGCCCAAGGATGATGTATGTGCCCCGGTCCCGGTCAGATCCCTGGTGGCCGTCGGCGATTGCGGATGGACAGTTGATGAGCCTCGCTGCAGGGACAGCACCGGCAACATCCACACCAAGTTCAAGCGCTTTCTCAAGAGCTGCGCAGATAATCTCCTGGTCACCATTCATGGCGAAAGGATGGAGAGGGAAGGTAATGAATGCTGTGGTCTATGGAACCACCATCTCCGGCTGTCATCAGAGAAGCTCAATTCCAATTCATTCAGTGGAGAAAATGTTATTGTGGAGAATCCAGATGGATATCCATCTGGGGGAAGGGGATCTCGATATCAGCTTCCCTGAACGCTGTGACGATCTTTTTTGTCAGATCAAATTTTACTCCCCACAAATCCGGTGTTTTCGTCCATGCCCGCATCGAGAGATTGATGGATGAATCTGCCAGCTCGGTAACGACCACCGATGGAGCCGGCGTCGGGAGCACCAGATCATGGCCCTCCATCAGACTGGTGGCGACCCTGATAGCACGATCGAGGTCACTCCCATATGCAACTCCGACCGTGACATCGACACGGCGTGTCTCCATTCGGGTGGAATTGATAACCGGACTTCCCCAGACGAGAGAGTTTGGGATGGTCACAAAGGTGTTATCGGGTTTTAACAACTCAGTTGCCATGATACCGACAGATACAACGGTTCCGGAGATACCATTGACCTCCACAAACTCATTTTTATCAATAGGGCGGAGTGCAGCAATCCAAACACCGGCAGCAAGGTTTGAGATGGTGCTCTGGAGACCAAAGCCGAGGATGAGGCCTATTACCGCAGAGAGTCCAAGCACCATAGAAGAGACATCAGCGCCGAGTATTGCAAGGATGAGAAGGAGAAGAAGTACATACAACAAAACAGAGAGAAAACTGGCGAGAAATTCCACGACAAGTTCAGGAAGACACGACGTTCTGGAGAGTGAACGCCTGAATATCAAACCGAGAATTTTTACGACGAAAAAACCCAGAACAGCAATAATGACCGCGAGGAGTATCGTATCAAATGTAATCTCAACAAGAGGGATTGTCGTATTGGAAAAAGTATCCGGAATCTCCATACAGAGTGGCAGTGAGCGGGAACCCACATAATTGTATCCCCTACATACAATAATTTATAATGAAATTTATATTTTTTATTGTATTATTAGATTCGGATCTCATGTGATTCCACTATCGGAAGAATACCTTTTTATTGGATCGTCAGAAAGGGAGGGTGAGTGCAATGACAAAGAAAATTCTGATGGCTGTTGATGGCTCCAATGGATCGAAGCGTGCGATGATGCGAACAATTGACTGGTTTCCTGTAGATACTGAATATCATGCAGTCTTTGTTCATGCGCCTGATGAAACGATCCGTATTCCGGATGCCATCCCCCCGCATGCGGCAACAGGCGGGCTCGATCCTGAGCCGGGACTGGGCCGCATCATTGATGAGCGTGAGAAAGAATTCATCGAAAAGCTGCTGAGGGATGTGATGGATAGTCGTGGAGTAGAGATCCGCCTGCATATCCGGAGGGGGGATCCGCGACATGAGATCGTCGGGATTGCTGAGGAGATGGGTGTTGATCTTATCGTAATCGGATCCCGTGGCCATGGCAGCATATCCCGCCTCCTCCTTGGAAGTGTCAGCTCGTTTGTCCTGGAGCATGCACCGGTATCGGCGTTGGTTGTCCGTTGAACAGATATACATCATTTCATAAAACATCTCTCTCCATCCATAAATGGAACCAGAAAACTACCATTCTGATGAGATGAGGAGTATGAGCGAGAGACCACGATTTGTCATTCAGAATCACGATGCAACGAGACTCCACTATGATCTCCGCCTCGAGGTCGGCGGTCTCCTCAAATCCTGGGCATTCCCCAAAGGGCCTTCTGTCAATCCAAAGACGAAGCGCCTTGCGATGCCGACCGAGGATCACTCCCTCGAGTATGCCGGTTTTGAAGGAGTGATCCCGGAAGGGGAGTATGGCGCCGGGGTCGTCATGGTCTGGGATACCGGGTGGTATGAGAATATCAGGGCAGAAAAAGACGGTGCGGATATGGAGACCTCTCTCGCTGAGGGGAAGGCAGAGGTCCGTTTTGATGGAACGAAGATGAAAGGTGGCTGGGCCTTCATCCGGACAGGCGCGGGTGATACTGCCCGCTGGCTTGTTATCAAGATGGATGATCAGTATGCGGATCGATCCAAGGAGCTGGTTGATACAGCCCCAGATTCTGCACTCACCGGACGGAGTATCGAAGAGATAGCCGAGGGTGAAAGAGAGAGCTGATAAGGCACCGTTTTCATCTGTAAGATCCCAGATACTCCGGATGGATAGCAGACTGATGGCGATGCAGGAATACATCAGGGGAGCGTTTGCCGACTCAGGGGCTCATGGATTCGATCATACACTCCGGGTCACAAAGCTCTGTGTCATTCTTGGCACCGAGGAGGGCGCGGAAATGCAGATACTTATACCCGCAGCTCTCTTTCACGATATCGCCCGGCCGATTGAGGATAAAACCGGGATTCCTCATGAAGAGAAGGGTGCAGAGCTGGCTGAAGCCTACCTCCGATCGATACATTACCCGGATGTGTACATTCCCGGTATTCTCCATGCCATCCGAGCACACAGGTACCGATCATCGGATGTGACCCCTGAGACGCTGGAGGCAAAAGTCCTCTCTGATGCCGATAAGCTGGATGCGATGGGTGCTGTCGGGATTGCCAGGACTTTTATGCAGGCAGGAGAGGAGAGAGGGGGAATCTCCGATGCGGTGCATCATATCAATGAGAAGTTGCTGAAGCTGAAGGATCGAATGCACACTGAGGCTGCACGGAAGATTGCCGTACAGAGGCATGCATTCCTCAAGGAGTTTCTTGAGATACTTCAAGTAGATATACAAGCAGATTCAGAAGAATGCAGCGAGAAGGCTGCATACTGGTGATTTCGAGTTAAGAATCAACCACAATTCCTCACGGTGAACCCTATCTGCATCAGATCTATTTTTCTCCAATTATTAAAATTTAAATCATAATATTTATTAGCTATTATGTTAATGAATCAGTATGCGTGCCTCCGTGATCGATCAAACTCACCCCTCTAACTCGATACCGAGCCCGTCTGCATCGATATCTCAACAACCCTTCATCAGTGAAAATTCAATACGTGTGACGAGATCATCGATATCCAATGATTGGATGGACAGTTTCCGGAAAGGATCCGGGGGGCGCATCATACTTTTTTCATCTGGAAATAATTCTCAAAAAAATAGGAAAAGATCACACGAAGACAGTATTCTGGTATTTGATGGCATCACCAGTCTGTCTGGTTTTTTGAGACCGTGCGGAGGCACGGATAAAAATAAACAAAAAGGAATAAAAATGAGGAGATGGAAGAACCTCCATGTTACTCTCAAGAAAGAACATGGTATGTCAAGTAATCAATTTCCGAGGATTGCAATCCTGAGCTCTCCTGCACAAGGCCGGGATACGATCACAGCGAGGTGTAACAGGCATCTCTCTGCCATGACTCTCACAAGTATGCCATCTGCCGGCAGCATGCCTGTCAGGCTTCTCGTACCATACCCTGCAATAAGGAGAGAAGATCGCTATGACACATGAAGAGAATAGCCCAGATACGTCCCGGGATTTACGACGCAGGGCTGAAAAGATAGCAGTTGAAAAGGAAGAAACCCTGCAGGAGAAGAAGACCCTGCTGACACCTGCTGAAACGCGGTGGACACTCCATGAACTCCTGGTGCAGCAGATCGAACTTGAGATGCAGAACGAAGTTCTCCGTCGGATACAGGAAGAGCTGGAGGTCTCAAGAACGCGCTACTTCGAACTCTACGACATGGCACCGGTGGGCTATATTACCGTCACCCAAAAAGGACAGATTCAGGAGGCGAATGTCACTGCAGCCACCATGCTTGGATTGAAACAGGAGGCCCTCTTCAACCAGCCACTCTCCCGGTTCATTCTTGAGGAAGATCAGGACGTTTACCATCAGTACCGTCACCAGTTCTTCGAAACCACCCAGCCGAATGGATGTGATCTGCGGATGGTACGCGAGGACGGAACCATACTCTGGGTGCATCTGCAGGCCGCCTCAGCAGTTGATGAGCTTGGCGAACCGGTCTGCAGGATCGTGATTAGTGATATAAACGATAGAGTCAGGGCAGAAGTGGCGCTCAGGGAGAGCGAAGGGTCACTCTCAAGTATCTTTCGTGTCGCGCCGATCGGAATCGGCCTTGTTCAGGATCGTGTCATTCTCAAAGCGAATGACTATCTCTGCAGGATGACCGGCTATGCACGGGAGGAGATGATTGGAAAGGATTCACGCTACCTCTATTCATCGCATGAAGAGTACGAACAGGTTCATCAGACGAAATATGCTCAGATAGATAGAAAGGGCTTTGGATCGGTTGAGACCCGGTGGCTACGAAAAGATGGAGAGATCCGGGATATATACCTCAGTTCAACCTATCTTGATCCTGACAACAGATCAGCCGGAGTGACATTTACTGCAATTGATATTACAAAGCGGAAGCGGGCTGAGGACGAGCTGAAAAAGAGCGAGAAGAAGTTCCGTACACTCTTTGAAACAATGACGACCGGAGTCTTCTATCAGCGTTCTGATGGCACGCTGGTAGATGTAAACCCGGCAGCACTGAAGATGTTTGGACTGACCCGTAGCCAGTTCATGGGGAGAAAGGCCATGGATCCTCGCTGGAAGATCATATCAGAGAATGGCGAAACTCTCCCTCCCCACAAGTTCCCTTCGATGATCCCAATTGCAACCGGAAAGCCGGTGAAAAATATAATTGTCGGGGTCTATAATCCACATGTTCAGGATATAACATGGATGAGCGTGGATGCAACCCCCCAGTTTAGAAATGGAGATGGACGACCGTTTCAGGTCTTTGTCACCATGTCAGAGATTACTGAACAGAAACTCGCAACCGAGGCCCTCAACAATGCAAATAAAAAACTGCAGATCCTCTCGAGCATCACCCGGCACGATATCCTCAATCATATAATGATACTCCAGGCATATCTCGATCTCGCCCGGGCAGATATAACCAGCCCGGAACAAACCAGATATCTTGGAGAGGTTGAGAAGGCATCAAACGCCATACAGCAGCAGATCGAATTTACCCGTTTGTATGAGGAATTGGGGGTAAAGAGGCCGGCATGGCTCTCGATCAGCAGAATAATCAAATCAATCGATGATGGGAGAATCCCAATACAGCATGACGCCTGCCGGTACCAGATTCTCGCCGATCCGATGCTTGAGAAGGTCTTTGCAAACCTTCTGGAAAATACCATCTGGCACGGCGAAGGCGCAACCCATGTTGAAATTCATTGCATGGAGCGTGATGGGAACCTCTATATTCTCTGGCAGGATGATGGCCCGGGTGTTCCGGACGAACAGAAGGAGCGCATCTTTGAACGGGGTGTTGGAAGACGCACCGGTTTTGGACTCTTCCTCACACGTGAGATCCTCTCAATCACAGGCATCACCATAGCCGAGACAGGGGTGTACGGAGAAGGAGCCCGATTCTGTATCACGGTGCCGAAGGGAGGATGGCAGGCCATTGATATGGTGTAAATCCATTCAAACACCAGCATACATATCCCGCCCATATGGTCAGACACCCTGATATCTCGCTTTTCGAAACCGGATTTTCCCCCTGCCTTCATTCTTTTTTTCAGCAGATAGCTCTCCATGGTTTCAGAACAGAAGCGCATCGGACAATCTTTCTCATACTATGGAAAAAAGAGGCTCTGGAACAGCAGAATACCATCTGACGAAATGCGAGAGGCCGGATTCGAACCGGCGGACCCCTGCGGGATCGGATCTTAAGTCCGACGCCGTTGGCCGGGCTTGGCTACTCTCGCGCTAAATACTATATGTCGTTCATCCAGAAAAGGATTGGCAGATCAACAAAGCAAAGTGTTCAGTCACCACCCAGCTCTCAATCCTGAAATTAATAAAGTCATATAAAAAATAATATATATGTATTATATTATATACATAACAGTATGAACACTACGACGACCATCAGGATTTCCCGGCGGACGAAAGGGGTTCTCGACACCCTGAAGAAAGATCCGAAAGAGAGTTATGATCTTCTCATCTCCCGCCTGGCAACCAGTAACCAGAAGAAAGAGCCGGCCTCGGATGAGAGAAGCATTGGAAGCAAAATGGACCGTGAGGAGCCAGGTAAGAAACAGCGTAAACCCCCTGAAATGATCCCACGATAAGACAAAAAGAGAATAGGTATCATTACGAGCACTGCCAGGAAAAGCGGATCCACGATATCCCGGAGAATCCGATCAGAGACGGATGTGATGATTCCGGAGTATCTACCGAGACCGGAATCTCATCGATATGATCTCCTGAAAGAAAGTGATTCATAAGGGGATCATCGATGATAACCGATCTGATCGGAAGATGGTCGTGCCATCCTCTTCATCACCTCCATCAATCAGATTACCTGACGGGATAGAGGCGGGAAGAACCACCATCTCTTCTTAGACGAGCTCTTCCTGACCGTCCGGCTCGATAAAGACCTTCATCACCCGAAAACGTCTTCCGGTCATTCTCTCATACCATTCCCGCTGGATGTCCGCTTCTCTCAGGCTCCGGAGAGGATGGCGAATCCGATCCCCGGTCTCCTCGTCAACAAGTACTATCTTACTCATTGATCCCGTTCACTCTCACAATGAGATGAAACTCATTCCTCCTTCTCTCCGGCACATGGGCTGGAGAGGGAAGACTGAACATCCTGCCCGAGCTTTCCGACAGCATCTGCCCTGCACCGCTGGCAGTGTTTCATCTGTTTGACATAGGGTGCGCACCGGTCATGCATCGCCCGTTTCATGGCAGGCGTCGGAGGAGTGATATCGGCAAATTTGTACTGCGGGATGAGCGGGATGATATTGAAGTTGAAGACACCCATTGCCCCGACAACCTTTGCAATCTCCGGAATATGCTCGTCATTAATGCCGGGGATATACACAGTATTGATCTTCACGATCATCTTTCGCTCAACCGCCATCTGGATCCCCTTCAACTGCTGCTCAAGGAGGAGTTTCGCACCTTCAACACCCACATACTTCTTTCCTTTATAAGTGACATGCGAGTAGATCTGTGCCCCAATCTCGGGATCCACCGCATTCAGGGTCACCGTCAGGTTGTAGGCATCATACCTGATCAGCTCATCGATGACATCCGGCAGGAGAAGTCCGTTTGTACTGATGCAGAGGATCAGATGAGGATGGTTCTCATGGATGAGCCGCATCGTCTCGAGTGTCTCCGGATTGGCAAGCGGCTCACCAGGCCCTGCGATCCCAATCACCTTGACATACGGAAACTTATCCAGTATCTCACGAACCCGGGCAAGCCCCTGCTCCGGGCTCAGCACCTCACTTGCGACCCCGGGACGGGATTCATTGACACAGTCAAAGTCCCGGACACAGTAATTGCACTGAATATTGCACTTGGGAGCGACTGCGAGATGGGCTCTTCCGGATTTATGGCAGGCTTTCTCTGAGAAACAGGGGTGATCCCTGATCCTCCGGAGTGTCTCGGGATCATAGGGGATCTCCTTTCCCTGAACTGTTGCTGTCTGATAACCCTCATCCGTCATATGATCAATTGTAATGGAGGAAGATGCTATAAATACTGTTCTTCCTGCATACCCGAATATTTATATTAAATATTGTGAATATAAAGCTTCATGAAGACCACTCTTCCCTTTCTCCTCAGCCTCTGCCTGCTGATAGTCTGCATCAGCGGATGCACCACTACGCCCGATGTACCGGAGCCTGCCCCGATTCCGACCCCCACCCCAACCCCGGAACCTGCACCCCCGGAATCCCCGGTTATTATCCTGCCTCCTGAACTATCCAGTGTAATTGTAAAATTGGATGCTGCGCCGCTGGATACCGAACCCGCCCTCATGCTTCAGCTTGAAATGGATGCCCGCCAGGCACCCGGGACCCTTCCATCCGCCGGATACCCGATGATGCTCACCTTCTTCACCTATAATATCGACAGGGCTCCAGCCGGATTCTCACCCGGCTCCGCAGATGAGGTTCGGGCATCAGGTATTCCATACAAAACCCGATCGATCCACATCTACCCGGACAATATCATCACCCACAGAGAACAGGTTCCGGAGATGGGATCAAGCCCAAACATCTTCAATTCAGAATTACCCTATGTTTACGGGGTCGTCATTGAGCTTCGTCAACAGATCGGATGAGGGGAGACCATCCACCGGAAACTCCCTTTTTAATGAGAGGATGACACGATAACAGCGCCAAATCCGGACTCCCTCTGATCACAACAGCCTTCTTCTTCAAGAGCAACCTTTTCTGGAGTGATGGGATACAATGGATCTATTTGGAAGTCTTCGTGGAAAAAGTGATAGTGCCGCACCCTTCATCCAGAAAGCAGAGGTACATCTGGAGAAAGGGCATGTTGAGGACGCAGTAAAACAATGCCGTCGTGCAGTTGATATTGAGCCAAAGAATGGGAATGCCTGGTACCTCCTCGGTTCAGCAGAACGGATCCTCGGACAGTACAGTGCAGCACTCGAGGCCTTCGGAAAAGCCAGAATGATATCACCCAACGATCCGGCGATCAGGGTTGCGGAGGCAGGGTTACAGGCTCATCTTGGAAGATTCGCAGACGCGGTTGCAAGCCTTGATGCACTCCCTCCATCAGACGCATCCAGACGCGATATTCTCATCAGAAAAGCCGAATGGCTGGAGATCCTGGGCCGATATGAAGAGGCTGAGAAGACGCTCCATCAGGTTGTCGCATCTCATCCGGATGATGGCACCACAATAGCATGGCGTGTCTCCCTCCTGATGCGGCTCGGTTCCCACACAGAGGCGATTGTGGCGATAACCCAGGCACTTGCGGCAGGATATATGCCTGCCAGAATGCAGGCTCTGAAAGGGCGTGCACTTGAGGGAGCAGGAGATCTGGCAGCGGCTCTTGCTGCATACCGGATCGCTCTTGAGATTGAACCAGACGATCCCGGAACATGGTATGCACGGGCACGGATCGAAGAAGCATATGGTGATTATCCGGCCGCCGCTGCATCCTATGGAGAGGTGATGCGCGGCGTCACCGATGATTCCGCAGCAGGGACTGCTCGTGCCCACTGTCTCTTCATGGCAGGAAAGTACGAGGATGCGTCTTCCGGATTTGAGAAGATCGTCGCAAAACACCCCGAATCAGTCCCGGCCTGGTATCTCCTCGCTATCACCTCTGAACGGATTGGAAGGATGAAACGCGCCGCAGAATGTTTCGATCATATTCTGAAATATGATTCCACCAATACAAACGCATGGTACAGGCGCGGCCTTGCTATGATGAATCTTGGGCGGTATAAGGAGGCCCTTGACAGCTTCCAAAGAATGCAACGTCCTGAGGGATCAAGCAAAGTTGCCTGGGTTGCTAGCGACGGAGATATGAGCCTTTTTGGACGATCATATGATACAACACCATCAGATCTTCCTGAAGCCATTGAGATCGATTCAAAAAATGTCGTCGTCATCGGCCTTCAGGCCCGGGCTCTCGCCGGTCTTGGGCGATATGAGGAAGCGGTGAAGATGATCAGCCGGCTCCCCCAGGAAGAGAAGAAGAGCCCGGCATTGCTCTTCATATCTGCCGAGGCAGAAGCGGCACTTGGTCATCACTCCGCTGCGATGGCACATCTCGCGACATACAGAAGAGAACATGGAGATGATGGGAATGCCCGCCGGCTCAAAGCAGAGATTCTTCTCAAGAGCGGAAAATACCCGGAAGCAGCCATTCAGTTCGGGGATATTCTTTCCGGTGAACCAGAGGATGTCAATGCACTCCGCAACCGTGCAGAGGCCAACCTGCGACAGGGTCTCCTCCTTCCGGCACTTAATGACCTGATCAGGGTATGTGAGCTTGCCCCAGACGACTGGTATGCCGCAAGCCTCTCAGCTGAACTGCAGCTTCTCACCGGCGAGGCAGAGGCAGCTCTCTCACGCATCCAGACCCTCCCGGAGAACCTGAGAAAACACTCGTATATCCGTCTCATCTCTGCACGTGCCCTGAACAATCTCGGCCAGATGCATGAGGCACTCTCTGAAATCAGAGCGGTTCTGGAAGAGGAGCCGGAGAACGGGCTTGCACTCCTCCTCCAATCTGCATTATCCCTGAATATTGGCGAATTAAGCTATGCAGAGAGATCGATAGCGGATCTGAGAAGGCTGTCAGGTGATCAGGGCGATCTTTCCCTCATCCATGCCGAACTCCTCTCAATACATGGATCCTGCGAGGAGGCAGCATCCACATTCACTCAGGCGCTCTCCCATACTCCGAAGAATATTTCAGCCCTTATCGGGCGGGCAGCTGTGTTCCGCAGACTCGGACGATATGAAGAGGCACTCTCGGATCTCTCCCAGGCTCTATCAATCAATCCATCACTTCGCCATCTCTCCATCGAAGCAGGAACACTCCTGATGCAGACCGGCCACTATACAGAAGCGGCAGAGTCATTTGAGATGGCTGAGGGGGCATCCATCCTCGCCGGCGAAGCACATCTCCGCTCTGGCAGGTATGACGAGGCGCTGGCACTCCTCGAGAAGGAGGGTAATGGTGATGATCCGATGCCACTCTATTATGCAGGGCTCGCTGCAGAGCACCTCGGCAGGTATGATGATGCCATCTCCAATTACCAGAAGGTCGCTGATCGCCTCCCTGATGCCCTCTTCCGGCTCGGGAGCCTCCTTGCCTCAACTGGTGCATATGCCAGGGCAGATGAGATCCTCAACCGGTACTCTGATGATCATCCGGAGGATATCGGGGGGTGGGTCGCCCGTGCATCCGTCTTTGAACACCTTGGAAGGGAGGAGCTTGCAGGAAATGCGATTCAGGAGGCGATGAACCAGGGCGCGGAGAGTGCGGGTCTTCTGATCGAGATGGAACGTATCCTTGAACGTCTTGGCCGAATCGAAGATGCCGCCGACATTTGTGAAACGATCATCGCCCAGTATCCTGATATTACAATAATGCACTGGCGGCTCGGGAGGCTCTCTGCAATGCTCGGGGAGTATGACAAGGCAGCGAATGCATACCGGGAAGCCCTCACTCATGAGCCCGATGATCCGGTACTTGTCCTTGAAGCTGCAGATTCATTCATCAAGGCAGGGTATTCTGCAGAGATATTGCGGCATCTCGAACATGCAGGGGAGAGACATCCGGACAATGCCGGGATCTTCTCTGCAATGGGAGATGCCCTCACCTCTGATGGAGAGTATACACAGGCGATAAAGGCATATGACCGCGCGCTCTCAATTGGAGATATCACCCCACGGGTCTATCAGAAACGGGCAGAAGCACTGGCGTTGGCTGGAAAGAGAAAGGAAGCAACCTCCTCTCTCTCGCTTTACCTTGAACGGGAGGAGGAGGATGTGAGTGCATGGTTTGAACTCGGAAGGCTTGCAGAAACGATCGGGGATCTGAAGATGGCTGAGAAGGGGTACCGGAAAGCTTCTGGCGTACCGGGTGCCGGCTTTGCCCAGGCAAGGACCCTTGCCCTCCTCGGGGAGGATGAACAGGCACTCACCCGTATTGAGACCCTCCTTGAGGAAGACCCCGAAGATATCGAATACCTGAAGTTTTCGGCGACCCTCCTCCTCAGAATGGGACGGTACGAGGAGGCGATTGATGCCTTCTCCAGAGCAGTGCATATGAGAAAGGATGATCACGTTCTTGCACGCGGCTATGCCTCGGCACTCGATGCCGCTGGCAGGTACCACGAGGCGGTTGAGGTCTATACCCGGCTCCGGAAGGAGGAGTCTGATGCAGAGGCGACGTTGTATGCGATCGGCTCACTCCTCACCCATATGGGACAATACCGTGAGGCGGTCCGGCAGTTTGATGAGATCATCGAGGCACATCCGAACGATCCTGCCTCAATCGTCAGGCGTGGGAATCTCGCTGAGCGGCTCGGCAGATATGAGGAGGCACTTGAATACTATGAGAAGGCCCTCTCTATCGATGCAAAGAACGGACCGCTCTGGAGTGCCCGTGGTGAGCTCCTTGTCACTCTCGCGCGATACAATGATGCCCTGAAGTCCTTTGACAGGGCAATCGATCTCTCTGTGGACGATCTGAATGCATGGTACAGTAAGGGTGTCATCCTCGATTATGTTGGCAAGAAGGAGCAGGCGATGGGATGCTTTGAGCATATCCTTGAGGAGAATCCTGAACACGCACTCGCCTGGTACCGGAAGTCCCGTATTTTCGATAGTATCGGAGAGCGACAGGAGGCGCTCCGCTGCCTCTCCGAAGCACTGAATCGTGATCCGGATCTCTGAGCATGCATATCCGTATTATCGCCATCGGGAAGGTGAAGGACTCCTGGATGAAGGAAGGGATCAGGGATCTCCACTCCCGGCTTCGCCCCTATACCCGGCTCAGCATAACAGAATTTCCGGAAGAGAAGTACTCCTCAGAGGGGGAGAAGCGGCGTGCAATGGAGCGTGAGGGTGCCACCCTCCTTGCAGCATCGAAGGATCCGGCACTCCTCATCGCCCTCGATCCTGCGGGAAAAGAGATGCCGAGCGAGGCATTTGCCGATCTGGTCAGGGAGAGAGAGATTGCGGGTACCGGGGATCTCGTCTTTCTTATCGGAGGGCCGGATGGCCTCTCTGACGAGGTGAAGAAGCGATCTGATCTTCTCCTCTCCCTGTCAGAGATGACGTTTCCCCATACTCTTGCCCGTCTTCTTCTTCTTGAACAGATTTACCGGGCATTCCGGATCATCCGGGGCGAGCCATACCACAGGTAAAAAATTATTCTATCTTCAGATTCCGGTTATGCCGGATCTGAAAGGCGACCATCACAATGAGTGATATCGGAAGTGCGACGACGAGCGGGTTGATCGCACTGTATGGCTGACCAAGAACCGACGGGGCACCGAAGATCAGCTGTGAGAGACCGATCGCACCTGATTCTGCTGCATGAACAAATGCTGTCCAGATTGCCCAGATGATTGCCCCAACGAGCATGGATGCCTTTGCTCCAATAAGACAGGGGGATTTTGAGCTGATGCCGTTGATAAACGCCGGCAGAAACGCAGAGGCGCAGAGCCCCATGAAGATGACGGTCGCCCTTGCGATGATGCTCCCTGGAAGGAGGAGGGCGACGATGATGGAGATGATCATCATGATCAGGATGCCTCGCTTATTTGCCCTGAGGGAGAGGGCACATGCCCGGCCGCGGCCCCAGACATCGCAGGCGAGCGCCGTTCCCATCGTATGGAAGAGGGAACTGAGCGTCGACATCGCCGCCGAGAGGAGAGTGAGCATAAAGATGATGACGAAGAGATCCGGCATCGCGCTGGTGATGTAGAGCGGGATGATGGAGTCGATGTTCCCCCCTGCTGCGGTGAGGGCAATCTCCCCGCTATTCTGATAGAAGTAGACGTTCGTCAGGGCACCGACGGTGAAGGCGACGCCGGTCATCAGGAGGATGAACGGCCCCCCGATGAGGGTTGCCCGGTTCATCGACCGGTCATCACGTGCCGTCATGAACCGGACGATGAGCTGTGGCTGTGCAAGGACACCGATACCGACACCAAGGACCATCGTCGTCACAAGTGTCAGCCAGATCGGTGATCCGAATGCAGGCATCGCCGTCCATCCCATATGTCCCTGTGCGGTAAGGGCCGCCGGGACGAGATCTGACATCCCGGTGAGTGCGGTATGCGCCACCGTCACCCCACCAAGTTTGATATAGGTCAGCACCAGCAGAAGCCCCATCCCGACCGCCATGATGGCACCCTGCACAGCGTCAGTGTACATGACGGCAATGAGACCGCCGAAAACGACGTACAATCCGACGATGATGGCAAATCCAAGGAGTGCCGTCGTATACTGGATACCAAGGGTCACTTCAATGAAACGGGCGCCGCCGATGAGGATTGCGGCAGAATAGATCGGCATCGAAAGGAGGATGATAATCCCGCTGACATACTGGAGGAACGGTGAGTTGTAGCACTTTCCCATCAGATCAGGGAAGGTGAATGCACCAAGCTTCTTCCCTATCCTCCGAACCCGCTTTCCGAAGACGACGAAGGCGATGAGGACACCAACACCGATATTCAGAACGGTCAGCCAGATCAGCCCCATCCCAAGGCTGGCTGCGACACCGCCGAACCCGACGATGGCAGCGGTTGAGATGAATGTCGCCCCATATGAGAGCGCTATGACAAGGGGGTGGCTGTTCCTCCCAGCGACCATATAATCTTCGGCAACCTTCGTCTTGCGGTATCCATAGATCCCAAGGCCGATGATCATCAGCAGGTATCCAACGACCACAAGTCCTGTGACCAGGGGATCAACTGCCAAGATCACCCTCTCCGCGATTCCAGTTCACCAGACCATACAGTATACATGCGCCCGCAAGCGCAATAATCAGCAGATATGCCACCCAGATATAGGGATCAGGAATACCAAACATGGTGATAACCTCCGGTACCTCATCATCACTGCACGGGAGACCAGGCTATAGCGGTCTCCCTATCTAAAGAAGAAAAAGAAAAAGTCTGCAACGACTGGAATGTTCCATCCCTTACATTCTGGTACAGCAGACATGAGGTATCCACTTATTGATAATGGATACGAGGTAATAAAACTATCAGATTATGATCGCAGTCTGAGTGCCGCGGAGTTCATACAGTACCGCATACCTGTCGGGGCAGGGCCGTCATCGAAACGATGACCGAGATGTGCGCCACATACGGCGCAGAGGACCTCATCCCTGATCATACCATGGCTCCTGTCTTCTTCTATTCTGATGTTCTGCTCAGAGACCGGCTGGTTGAAGCCTGGCCACCCGGTACCTGAGTCGAACATGTCGTCCGAGAGGAAGAGGTCGGTGTCGCAGCATGCGCAGACATAAACGCCGGGTTTCTTACAGGCATGATACTTCCCGGTGAAGGCCGGCTCCGTTCCCTTCCTCCGTGCAACGAAGAATACCTCGGATGGGAGAATTTCTCTCCACTCCTGCTCACTCCTCTCGATGATCGGGCGATCATGGTATCTACCATCGGCAACAGAGTAGATCGATATCAGGGGCATAGCCGGATCTTGATCCTTGAACATTATAAAACAGGCGATAGTTCTAATATGCCCGAACAATATTATTTATTACTACCCGGCCAATTATACGGATACAGGAGTAACAGATGAAAGGTGGGGAGAAGAAAGAACTGTCATTATACGGAACAGATGATGGTGTCCGTGCCGTCGGAAACCCGGTGAGGCGCCATATTCTTCTGCTCCTCAGAGACGGGGAGGTGTGTTTTGAGTCTATCGTCGCCTCGTCGGGGAGGGCGAAATCGACGATCTCAGCCCATCTCTCAGCGCTTGCAGATGAGGGGATCATCGGATCCCACCCTGGTGATGAAGACGAGCGGAAGAAGTACTTCTTTCTGAGATCACATTATCTCGGTGAACTCTCACCCGCCGACCGGATCTCCGATGATCTTGGTACCTATGCGGAAGGATACCGGGAGGGGGCGGCCGATCCCTTCTCCCTCTACAGGTTGATCTACCGGACATTCCGGGTCTCTCTCCTTACTGAAGGCATCTCAATCGATCCACTCCTCAGAGAGACCGGAGAGACGGTCGGCAGGGCGGTCTATCCTGCAGTTGCGGCAGATACGCTCCCTGCATTTACTGATAATCTCTCTGCCTTCTTTGAGCGCCACCATCTCGGCCATATTGATGAAGTCGCGCCTGATCCGATCACCTTCTCCGTCTATGACTGCTTTGAATGTGTTGAACTCCCAATCCTCGGAAAACCCGCCTGCTCCTTTGAAACGGGCTTTATATCAGCCCTCTTCTCATTTCAGCTCAGGCAACCGGTTGATGCGGTCGAGCTCGAATGCTACGCAGCAGGGGATCCCCGGTGCCGATTTGAGATCAGGGATGCTGGACCGGAAAAGAACCTTTATCGTGATCTCCCGCCTCAAAATCAGGTATGAACTGGAATAGATCACTCATTATTCTTCTGCTCGCCACACTGGCACTGTTTGCCGGTTGTGTCAGCGAAGAGTCCGAGGTGGTGCCACCAGTGACGCCACACACCCCCGGAACACTCGTCATATTTGATCAGTCAAATGACGGAGAGACGTACACCGTACCTGTGGAAGCCGAGATACGGCTTCATCTCCCTGAGAATCCGACAACCGGATATCAGTGGACTCTTGCTATCCCCGATGGGATCAATCTGACCGGGGATGACTTCACCCCCCCCGGGACGGATCTCATTGGGGCACCCGGCATCCGGACCTGGGAGATGAACGCAGGGATCCCCGGCACCTTCACCATCGAAGGGGCGTATATCCGACCCTGGGAGACGGATGCCGAGCCCGCAGAGACCTTCTCACTGACGCTTGTTGTCGAGTGATTCGGGCTCAGAATACTTTATTCTTTTTTGAAGGGGAGGCATCTGCCGTCCCGCATCGTGATACCGTCAAGGATACGCTCTTCTCCATCACCCGCACGGACGATGGCAATGACATCAACATACTCCTTCAGGGGACCGATGGCAACCTTTCTCCCAAGGACCTCCTGTACCTGGAAGATCCCGGCCGAATTTGACATCAGGATACGTATCTCAACAGGTCTCTCGCATCCCGGCCGGATCTCGACGGCCTCTATCGAGAGTGCCGAGACGGTATGGATGGTGATGCTCCCTGCATCAAAGGCCATCCTTCCCCTCCCCTTCGTCATATCCGAAGAGTCTCCGATACAGACGATCGCCGCCTCTTTTGTCAGGGCCGGAGGTTCTGCATGATGGGTGTAGATCGCCGAGAGGATGAAGGAGAGGATCTCCGCTCTCCTGCCAGCCTCCGGATAAATCCCAGGGAGGAGGCGGTTGAGAACCGGGAGCGCTATCGGGACGGAGATATCCTGGTGTGCCTCACGATGAACCGCATTGCCAAAATCATGGCAAAGCATCGCGGAGAGGACGACGACAGCCGCATCATCCTGATCTCCCGCCCCTGATTCGACGACATCGGGCTGGATCCCTGCATCAATGAGGAGGCTGAGGATGGTGAGTGCCGATGCGGTTGCAATCTTTGCATGCACCTCGCCATGATCATTCATCCCGAGCCGCCGGACGGTGAAAAAGTTCGCCATCCTCCAGTAGGCGGCGACCTCCTCATCGCGGGTGAGGAGATCCCAGATCCTCCGTGCTTTCGGGTATGGCGTGAGGATCGTCTCAACCGTTTTCATTGCATCAGCCTCCATATCGGCATACGATGCCGGCATCTTCATCCGGAGGCTTCTGATCGCTTCCGGGGGCTCCAGGTTCTTCTCCAGATCCATTATTGAGATCTGATCCTCTCAGATTATACCACTTTTCCGGGTATGGAAAGGTACTTCATCCAGTGGCATCTATCAATCACCTATTATGAGTCAGAAGGAACGGCTAACCAGATCAAAGAGCGATCAGCTCCTCGGCGGGGTCTGTGGGGGTATAGCAGAGTACTTCGGATGGGATCCATCCCTCGTCCGGCTGGGATGGGTGATCGGGACCCTCGTCACCAGCGGAGGGGGTATCATCGTCTATATCCTCGCATTATTGATCATGCCATCCGGGGATGAACCGAAAGAGACAGGGATCTATTCCGGCGAGTGAGCCGTCATCGACAGACTATCGGTATGGTATTAATCATGAGAGAGAACAGGGGACGAATTGCGGGGTCGCACAATTCCCCCTCACCGCTCCATCATCTCTTTTGCCCGCCGGATCTCTTCCCGAAGTTCTATTGCATGCTCAAAATCGAGTGATTCGGCGGCGGCACGCATCTCAGCCTCGAGCTGGATGATGACGTTTGGAAGCTCTGCTTTCGGGAGGTGGGCCAGATCATCAACATCGACCTCCTTCTCACGTATCGGCTTTCGGATAGTCGCGGGGATGATCCCATGCTCTTCATTGAATGCAATCTGAATGTTCCGTCTCCTCTCGGTCTCAGCGACGGCCCGCCGGATTGAGTCGGTCATCCGGTCGGCATAGAGGATCACCCGTGAGTTGACATTTCGTGCTGCACGCCCGATCGTCTGGATAAGGCTCTTTTCATTCCTGAGGAACCCTTCTTTATCGGCATCCAGTATCCCGACGAACCCTACCTCCGGAATATCAAGCCCTTCACGAAGCAGGTTGATTCCCACAAGGACATCAAATGTCCCGAGCCTGAGTTGCCGGATGATCTCGGTCCGATCAAGGGTCTGGATCTCGGAGTGAAGGTACCGGGTTTTGATCCCCTGCTCAACAAAATAGTCGGTCAGCTCTTCGGCGAGCCGCTTGGTGAGGGTTGTGACGAGGCACCGGTCGCCCTGATCGATGGTCTGCCGGATCTCGGCGAGGAGATCCTGTGTCTGCCCTTCAATCGGCCGAATCTCCACAACCGGATCGACAAGCCCGGTCGGTCGGATGATCTGCTCAACGACCTGGTCGGCATGCTCCTCCTCGTACCCGCCGGGGGTCGCCGAGACGAAGATGACCTTCTTCATATATGCCTCGAACTCATGGAACTTCAGAGGCCGGTTATCAAAGGCACTTGGAAGCCGGAACCCGTACTCAATGAGGCTCTTCTTTCGGGAATAATCACCGTTATACATCCCCCGGACCTGGGGGAGGGTCTGGTGGCTCTCATCGATGATCAGCAGGAAGTCATCTTCGAAGTAGTCGAGGAGACAGTACGGCTGTTCCCCGGCATTCCGTCCGTCAAAGTGGCGGGAGTAGTTCTCGATCCCTTTGCAACTCCCGGTCTCCTCGATCATCTCGATATCAAAGAGGGTACGCTGCCGTAGCCGGTGTGCCTCGATCATCCCAAGTGTCGGGAGAACCTCCTCAAGTTCCGCCCTGATCGATGCGATTGCCCGCTTCTTCTCCTCTTCAGGAATGACGAAGTGACGGGCAGGATAGACATGGAAGTACTCCATCGTCTTAAGCCGCCGGCCGCCGGTCTTCTCAATCTCCGAGATCCGGTCGATTTCATCCCCGAAGAGCTCAATCCTGATGACATCATCGTAGTATCCCGGAATGATCTCGATGGTGTCACCCCGGACACGGAATCTCCCGGGTGCAAGTTCGGTGTCATTGCGTTCAAACTGGATCTCAACCAGCCGGCCGATGAGGTCGCTCCGTGCGATCCGCTCTCCGCACCGGAGTTCAAAGCCGAGGTTTCTGAAATGCTCCGGGTTCCCAAGGCCATAAATGCAGGAGACGGATGAGACGATGATGGTATCCGGGCGCGAGAGGAGAGAAGCAGTTGCCGAGAGGCGCATCTGCTCGATCTTTGCATTGATATCCGCATCTTTTTCGATATACTGGTCCTTCTGCGGCAGATAGCTCTCCGGCTGATAATAGTCATAATATGAGACGAAGTACTCCACCCTGTTCTCAGGGAAGAAATCCTGGAACTCGTTGTATAACTGGGCAGCGAGCGTCTTGTTATGGGCCAGGACGAGGGTCGGCTTCTGCAGGCGGTTGATCACATTTGCGATGGTGAAGGTCTTTCCTGAGCCGGTCACCCCAAGGAGGGTCTGTTTCGTCATGCCGGATCCAAAACCCTCTGTCAGTCCACGGATCGCATCCGGCTGCGAGCCGCGTGGGGAGAAGTCTGCCTGGAGTGTAAACCTCATGGGATCACCTTCTTCTTTCGCTTCAGCCTGTTATAGGTGATGGCAAAACGATGTGCCTCATCCCGGATCTCCTGAAGAAGGAGAGAGGCGGGGTTATCGCTTGGCACCGGGATCGGATAGGGGATATTCGGAAGGTAGATCTCCTCCTCCCGCTTTGCAAGGGCCGCGATCGGGATGGTGAGATCAAGCTTCCGAAGTGCCGCATATGCCGCCGCAAGCTGTGCCTTCCCCCCATCGACAACGATGAGATCGGGAAGATCGCGATCCTCATCGATGAGCCTCCTGTACCGCCTGGAGACGATCTCCCGGATCGCGGCGGGGTCATCAATCCCCACAACCGTCTTTATTGAGTACCGGCGGTAATGCCTCTTATCAGGCCGGCCATTCGTAAACCGCACCATCGACCCGACAGTGGCGGTCCCTGCAAGATGGGAGATGTCGAAGCACTCGATGATAGTGGGAGATTTTGGGAGTTTTAAGGCATTTCTGAGGGCATGTATCCGCTCCTCTCCGGCAAACCAGGTGAGATCGACATTCTTTGCAGCGATTTCAAGGAGATCGCGTTTCTGCCCCTGCTTCGGAACAGTCACGGAGACGCTCTTCCCACGGAGGCGTGCCAGGTAACCGCTGATGGCACCATCGACGGTAGCCGGGATGATCACCTCTTCCGGGACCTCATGGTCGCTGTAGTACTGAACGAGGAATTCTGAGAGGAAATCCGGGGATTGTGGAAACCGGAACTCCTCCTTATCGACAAGAGTTCCATTTCTCTGGTGGAAGAGGAGAAGGAAGACCTCCTCCCCGCTTACCCGGTAATTGATGAGATCCCCTTCATGCGACCGCTTCGGCCTCATCATACGGCGTCCTGAGAGATGATCGAGTGCAGTGATCGTCTCCCGGAGCCTGATTGCCCCCTCAAAATCGCAGGCATCGGATCGCTCCTTCATCTCCTCCTCAAGCCGGGCAATCAGCCCCTTCACCCTCCCCTTCAGGACCTCGACCGCCTGGGCCACCCTCTCTGCATACGCCCCTTCCGTGATCGCACCGATACATGGTGCCGGGCATGTCCCGATATGGTACCGGAGACAGGCACGCTTTGGGAGACGCCTGCATGACCGTAGCCCGAAGATCTTTTTGACCGCAGCAAGAAGATGGTCCCGTTCCCGGCCGGATACGAAGGGACCGAAGTACGTCCCTTTCACCCCGGTCTTTCGTGCAATACCAATCCTCGGAAAGCGATCCTCGGAGAGGTGGATGAAGGCATAGCTCTTCGCATCCTTCAGATCGATGTTGTACTTCGGCTGATGCTGCTTGATGAGGGTATTTTCAAGGATGAGTGCCTCGGTCTCATCCCTGGTTGCGATGAAATCGACCGAGGCGATCGATCCGACGAGGACGGCGGTCTTGGGATCGAGGTCACGTTTCTGGAAGTAGCTCTGTACCCTCTTTCTGAGGTTCTTCGCCTTGCCAACGTAGATGACCGAACCCCCGTCATCTGAGAAGAGGTAGGATCCGGGCTCCTCCGGGATATGCGAGTAGTCGATCATTGTCCAAGAAGTGGCCGGAGGAACCGGCCTGTATGGCTTCCGGGTTCATTCACAATCTCTTCAGGTGTTCCCTCGGCGATGATCTCACCACCTGCATCCCCGCCTTCAGGACCGAGATCGATGATATAATCCGCAGATTTGATGACATCAAGGTTATGCTCGATGACGACGACGGTGTTCCCTTTTCCGACGAGATCATCGAGGACCGCGATCAGTTTCCTGACATCATGAAAATGAAGTCCGGTCGTCGGCTCATCCAGGAGGTAGAGGGTCCGGCCGGTCGACCGTTTTGCCAGTTCGCGGGTGATCTTGATCCGCTGTGCCTCGCCTCCGGAGAGAGTGGTCGCACTCTGGCCGAGCCTGATATACCCAAGTCCCACCCGGCAGAGAGTTTCAAGCTTCTGCCGGATCGAAGGGATGTTCTCAAAGAGATCCCGCGCCTCCTCGACACTCATTGCAAGGACATCGGCGATCGTCTTCCCACGATACCTCACCTCAAGAGTTTCCCGGTTGTACCGGGCACCTTTGCACTCCTCGCACTCAACAAAGACATCGGGGAGGAAATGCATCTCGATCTTGATGGTTCCATCACCCTGGCATGCCTCGCACCTGCCTCCCCTGACGTTGAAGGAGAACCTCCCGGGTGCATACCCTCGCATCTTCGCTTCCTTTGTCTCAGCGAAGATCTTCCTGATCTCATCAAAGACTTTCGTATAGGTCGCCGGGTTTGATCGTGGCGTCCTCCCGATGGGGCTCTGATCGATGACGATCACCTTGTCGATATCGCGGTCGGCGGTGAGGGTCGTGTAGGCTCCGGTGGTCTGCCGTTGCCCATAGACCAGGTTCATCAGGGCAGGATAGAGGGTCTCGTAGATGAGTGTCGATTTGCCTGAGCCGGAGACCCCGGTGACAACGGTGAAGAGGCCAAGCGGGATCCTGACATCGATGCCCTTCAGATTATGTTCACGGCATCCGGTGATGGTGATACAAGCCTCCCGCTTCCTCCTCTCCTTTGGAACCGGGATATGCAGGGCTCCGGAGAGGTACTGGCCGGTGAGCGATTCAGGGTCAGCTGCGATCTCCCCGGGTGTTCCGGTTGCAACGATCTCACCCCCGTGGATCCCTGCCCCCGGCCCCATATCAACGACATAATCCGCCTGGCGGATGGTATCCTCATCATGTTCGACGACGATGAGGGTGTTTCCGAGATCGCGGAGGTGCTGCAGGGTCTCGATGAGCCGGTGATTGTCCCGCTGATGGAGACCGATGGATGGCTCGTCCAGGACATAGAGGACACCCATCAGGTTTGATCCGATCTGTGTGGCGAGCCTGATCCTCTGGGCCTCCCCGCCTGAAAGGCTGCCGGCACTCCGTGAGAGAGTGAGATACCCGAGGCCGACACGATGGAGGAAGAGGAGGCGGGATCGGATCTCCTTGACAACCTGCCGTGCGATATCCTCCTCCCGGCGGGTCAGTGTGAGGGTTTCAAAGAAGGCAAGGGCATCGGCAACCGAGAGATCGGTGAGATCCGCGATGGAATGATCACCGATTTTGACAGCAAGAACCTCCCTCTTCAGGCGTGCTCCGTCACAGGCTGAGCAGGGGGTCGTCCTCATATACTTCTCAAGCTCATCACGCCGGAATTCGGACTTCGTCTCCCGGTACAGCCGTTCTGCCTGGGGGATGAGCCCCTCCCAGACTCCTTTATGCGACCACTCCGCATCCCCTTTCTTCATCTTCATCGAGAATTTGATCTCGCTGTCGGATCCGTACATCAGGGTATGGAACTGCTTTTCGGTCAGGTTCTCTATCGGGGTGAAGATATCATATCCTCCATGGTTGGCAACCGATGCAAGATACTGCATCCGGTATCCGTCAAGGAAGTTCCTGTACAGCGCAACCGCACCGTCAGCGATGCTCTTCGTCCGATCAGGGATGATCAGATCGGGATCAAACCGCATCCGGACACCGAGACCGCTACAGGCGTCGCAGGCGCCAAACGGGCTGTTAAAGGAGAAGAACCGGGGCTGGAGCTCCTCAAAAGAGAAGCCGCAGACAGGGCATGCGAGCTCTGATGAGAAGGTCTCCTCATGGCCGTCCTCAAAGATGACGATGACGAGGCCGCCGGAGCGCTTTACTGCCACCTCGCATGCCTCAGCAAGGCGGGAACGCTCACCCGGGTCGAGCCGGTCGATGACGATCTCGATATCATGCTTCACATACCGTTCGAGCGGTATCTCCTCATCGGTCCGGTGGATGGCGCCATCAACCCGGATACGGGAGAAGCCTTCAGCATCGAGATCCTTAAAGAGCTGACCGTATGTTCCTTTCTTCTGCCTGACGACCGGTGCGAGGATGGTGACCATCCCGGACGCTGTTGTGATCTCATCGGCTATCTGCTGCGGAGATCGCGACTCAATCCTGGCACCGTGATCCGGGCAGAAGGGAACGCCGATCCGGGCATAAAGAAGCCGGAGATAGTCGTAAATCTCGGTGACCGTCCCGACGGTACTGCGTGGATTCTTCGATGTCGTCTTCTGCTCTATCGATATGGCCGGGGAGAGGCCTTCGATGGCATCGACATCCGGCTTATTCATCAAACCGAGGAACTGGCGGGCATAGGCTGAGAGCGACTCGACATACCGCCGCTGCCCTTCCGCGTAGATGGTATCAAACGCAAGCGTGGACTTCCCTGATCCCGAGACGCCGGTGAGGACGATGAGGCGATCCCGGGGGAGGGTGAGATCAATATTCTTCAGGTTATGTTCACGTGCACCCCGAATGATCAGATCTTTCATCAATGCAGTACTGGTGGATCATCAGGTGTATTAGGTATAGAGATCGTGTCAATCCCATACCCTTCAAGGACCCCTGGGTGGAAAAAATGATGGATACGACCATCACATGGTGGGAACAAAGGCCTCAGTACCTATTTTTGCATAGACACCGCAGACCGGGCAGACATACTCCTTCGGAAGATCTTCAAATGCTGTCCCCGCTTTGATGCCGTTCTTCGGCTCACCCCGATAGGGATCGTAAATATATCCGCAGGCGACGCAACGATAGAGTTCGGATTCCAGCTCAACGAAGGCGCTTTTGCCCACTTTTGCGACCACGGCACAGACAGGGCAGACATAATCATCAGGGAGATCCTCAAATGCGGTTCCAGGCTCGATCCCGTTCTTCGGTTCACCCCTGGATGGATAGTAAATATATCCGCATTCGACACATCGGTAATTCTTCATCTTTGTCATATATTCCCCTTGGATCACGATCTAACAGGCAGAAAGCCCACGACTTCAGTCGTGGGATCAATACCCTTAAATCATAAATTCAGTAGTCGATACTAATGTGTGCAAGGCACTTCCTCCGGGGAGAGAACGGTTATCATGCACATCTACGGGCTGTCTATCAACCAGCCTATCGCACTCCGCTCTGATCCAACCCGGATCAGGGAGATGGAAGGGCAAACCAACGACTTTAGTCGTGGGTAGTTGATTTCGTTGCAGCAGGGGCGGTGCACCTGCTCAACTATATCTTCTTCATAGGTGGCTGTTTATTTATATTTAATGTAAAAAATAATACACAACCAAATAGATAGGGAGACCACTATCGGTAATGGCGCCTGATGAACTCCCGCACCTTCTCCGACTCTATCCACCCCTGGTCAAGCTGGTCAAGATATCCCCGGATCAGATCCGCCTGATCATGGATCTTTCCAAGATATACCGGATCACAGAATCCTGCATACCCGATGATCGCCCCGAGCGGATTTCTGATGTGATCTCCCAGAATGGCAAAATGCTCGATATTCTCTTCTATCTGAGAAAATGCCTTCTTCTGAATCTCTTCGTTCCTCCTCCTCTCTGAGATATCACGCGAGATGGAGAGAATTGCCACCTGATCGCCGAGTGGTATCCGGTGGGCATTGATCTCAACAGGGAACCGTGAACCATTCGATCTGACATGCTCAGTCTCAAATCTGAGATGATCCCTGATGAGGAACTGTTTCACAATACCAAGCACTTCACCGACCCGCTCGGGGGGAACGATATCAGCCGGTGAGAGACGGCCGAGTTCGTGACGGCTATACCCAAGGCGTCTGCAGGCGATCTCATTCGCCTCAATGAACTCCTCAGGATGACCTTCCGGGGTCAGCCTGTAGACGACGATTGCATCATTTCCTCCATGAAAAAGGAGCCGGTACTTCTCTTCACGCTCCCTCAGTACCGCTTCAGCCCGCTTCCACCGGGTGATCCCCCGGAAGATCCAGATCAGGTGATCATCTGACATCCTCTTCATCGAGAGCTCAACCCATTCCTCCTCACCATCCGGGTGCAGCAGATGGATCTCCCGATTCAAAAGAGATCTCCCCTCCTGAACCGTTCCGGCGATCTCTGCCAGAAGATCCGCTTCATCTCCGGTCGATGAGCCAGGAAATGATGAGAAGAATGAGACGAGATCGCCAGTCACCTCTCGATCCCCCCGTATGAGCCTCTGGAGCGCAGGGTTTGCCGATGTGATCATGCCATCCCGCGTTGTGATCATGATACCATCATCGAGCTGATGAAAATACGGGTGCGCCTGCATAGTATAGAAGTACATTTCTTTCCAACAATTAATAAAGTAAACCCACAATAGAGAAGATTCAAAGGGAAGAGAGACAAGTATCATCTATGGAGATACTTGCGATCAACGGAAGCCCGAGGAGGGAGGAGAGTTCGACCAGGAAACTGCTTCTTGCTGCCTGTGAGGGGGCTATGGCAGAGGGGGCAGATACGATTACGTTTGATATCTGCGATCTTGATATCGGATATTGCACCGGCTGCGGAAGCTGCTACCGGGCAGGCCACTGTTTTCAGAATGACGACTTTGAGGTACTCTATCACCATCTCCTCACCTCAGACGGGATTATCCTCTCCTCCCCGGTCTATATCAACTCGGTGACAGCCCAGTTGAAGACCTTCTTTGATCGGCTGGCGGATGCAATCCATACCCAGCGCCTCACCGGGAGGTATGGATGTAGTATCTCAACAGCAGGTGGAGCCAATGCCGAGGGGGTTGCAGAGTACCAAAACGGCGTAATCAGAGTGCTTGGCGGAACGACGACAGGTTCACTCGGAGTGAACATTCTTGGAGATCCGATGGCCGTGGAGCGGGCGATCCCGGATGCAAAGGAGCTCGGATCTGATCTTGTCAGGGCCATCCGCGAGAAGAGGCAGTATCCTGAGCAGGAAGAGGAACACCGAATGATGAGGGAGAGGATGATCGAGCTCGTCTCCTTCAATAAAGACCTCTGGACCTCTGAGTATGAGTACTGGCGGGATCAGGGTGCCCTCCCGCGCTGATCCAGCGCCCTGATCCGCCTGATAATATTTTCTGCATGAGATCCGTTCCAGTAGAGCCGGCAGCAGGCCGGGCACCAGAGGAAGGTAAATCCATTAGGGGGATTTGGCGCATAGGATGCCCCCTCTATCTCACCAGCCGCCGCCTCCCGCAGGAGCGTGTTACAGACCGAACAGCGGATCAGACGGACATCGAGGCTGATGAGGCGTTTCTCGTGCAAGAGTCGGATCTGGTCGAGGAGGTCAATATCCGCAATATAGATCCCCTGCTCGCCTGCCCGTGATGCAAGGTCACGATCACGGGTGAGCAGGAGCCGGCCTTCCGCCTCTGCCTTCTTCAGCAGGCGGTTGTCCTCCCCGGGATCACCTTCGGGGAGAAGGGCTGCACTCTCGCTGTCATATCCGAGGAACCGGAGGTACCGGGTGAGTGGACCGAGCATCCGGTCGACGAGGAACGTCGGTTCATCCATCATGATTGTATCATCGGTATCTTCCGGTTGCAGCTTATACACCGATCACCTTCAAGGCCGGTGATCTCCGTTCTGTACCCCCTCCTCCGGATCAGGAGACTGGAGCAGGATGGGCACCGGGTATCTTCATAGGTCGATCCAGGTATGTTGCCGAGGTACGGGTACTCCAATCCAAGCTCTCGTGCACGTTGATATATCTCTTCAAGCCGCTGCACCGGGGTTGCCGGAGGATCACTCATCCTGTACGCCGGATGGTACCGGGTGAAGTGCATCGGCGTCTCCGGCCCGAGGTTCTCGATCACCCATCGGATCATCGAGTCGATCTCCCCGGGATCGTCGTTCTGGCCTGGGATGATCAATGTCACCGTCTCAATATGCATTCCGAGCTCATGTGCGCGGGCTGTGGCATCAAGAACCGGCTGAAGATGGCCGCCGCAGACCGAACGGTAGAACCCGTCATTAAATGCCTTGAGATCCACCCTGAATGCCGAGAGCATGGGTGAGAGCTCATTGAGCGCCTCCTCGGTGATGTATCCGTTTGTCACATAAATCGTCTTCAGACCGTTCTTTCGTGCGAGAACGCCCATATCGAGGGCGTATTCATGCCAGATCGTCGGCTCGTTATAGGTCCAGGTGATGCTCGCGGCTCCGGAGCCCATCGCCCTTCGGACCCCTTCCTCCGGAGAGAGGCTCCGGAGAGGGAGATCGGCGATTGTTGCCTGCGATATCTCCCAGTTCTGGCAATGGCGGCATCTGAAATTGCAGCCGATCCCTCCGAGGGAGTACGTTATCGTCCCGGGAAGGAAGTGAAAGAGCGGTTTCTTCTCGATGGGATCGAGGGCTTCGGAGGTTATCCGCCCGTATGTCAGTGGTATGAGCCGTCCATTCCGGTTCTCCCGGACCCCGCAGATACCACGGTGATCGTCTTTTATCAGGCATCCATGCGGGCAGAGGCGGCACCTGACTGCGTCACCCTCCTGATCCCATAAACGTGCCTCCGCCAAAACTTGCTGGTCATCCCCTCTCATCATACATCTCCTTTCGGATACCGGGGCATTATAAGTGATCCATGATGAAATTATTACGGTATAATGAAGAAGGTAGTTATCTCGGTCGGCGGATCGGTTCTTGTCCCCTCACTTGAATCTCATCAGCTCAAAGAATGGGCATCGACGCTCAAGGAACTTGCACAAGACTATCATCTCTTCTGCGTCTGTGGAGGGGGCGGTGAGGCCCGACGCTACATCTCGGTCTGCCGGGATATCGGCCTTGATGAGGCGACATCGGATGAGCTGGGTATCATGGTGACCCGTATTAACGCCTTCCTTCTCATCGCCGCTCTCGGCGATAGTGCGTATCCGACGGTCACGACATCATACAGGGAGGCGAAGGAGGCTGCACTCCATGGCAGGATCATCGTGATGGGCGGGATCACACCAGGACAGACGACCGACGCCGTCTCTGCGGTTCTTGCAGAGGAGGTCGCTGCCGATCTTCTCATCAATGCCACAGCAGTCGATGCGATCTATTCGGCAGATCCGAAGAAGGACGCCAATGCGAAGCGGTTCTCTCTGATCACCCCCTCTGATCTCATCGGGATCATCATGAAGGAGCGGATGGGCGCCGGATCAAATATGATCGTTGATCTCGTCGCCGCCAAGATCATTGAACGGAGTGCAATCCCGTTTGCCGTGATGGATGGAAGGAAACCTCAGGATATCATCTCTGCGCTCCGGACCGGTGAATTCCATGGTACGCTTGTTGCCGGGCAGTCCAGAGAGGTTCTGCCGCTCTAAGCGGCAGTAAAACCGATAGCTTATTTAAGCCTGACTTATAACTTTATTAGGTCACGGGGTAGTAGGGTAGCCTGGTCCATCCTAGAGCGTTTGGGACGCTTTGACCGCAGTTCGAATCTGCGCTACCCCATTTTGAGATGGATACAACAACCGCTCTTCTGATATTTCATCGCCTTGTAGCAATTTATCCTCATACCGAGACACATTTTCTCGGATTTACCAATCCTTTTGAATGCCTCATCCTGACGATCCTCTCTGCACAGACGACGGATGCGACCGTGAACCGGATTGCGCCGGCACTCTTTGAACGATACCCGACTGCAGAGGATCTGGCAGCCGCTGATCCCGCTGAACTCGAAGAGATCATCAGGCCGACCGGCTTCTATCATGCAAAAGGGAAGAATATCATCGGAGCTGCTGCGGCACTCATCGCACGGTACAACGGTGGTGTACCAGACCGGATGGACGATCTCATAACCCTCCCCGGCGTCGGACGCAAGACCGCCAATATCGTCCTTCACCATGCGTTTGGGATCAATGCAGGTGTCGCTGTCGATACACATGTCCGCCGCCTCTCACAGCGGATCGGTCTTTCAGAGACTGCTGATCCGGAGAAGATCGAACGAGACCTTATGGCACTTTATCCGCAGGAGCTTTGGGGGGAGATCACCTACGTCCTTATCAGACATGGGAGGGAGGTCTGTTCTGCCAGAAAACCTGCCTGCCCGTCCTGTCTGATATCCAATATCTGCCGCTACCCGGGGAAGACCTGCGAGGCGACAGCGAAGAAGACATAAGAGACGATTGCCGCCGCCGGGATGGTAATGATCCATGCGATGATGATCTCACGGACGACACCCCACCGGACCGCTGCGGACCCTTGCGTCGACCCGACACCCATGATCGCCCCGCTCATCGCATGGGTGGTGGAGACAGGGATACCGAGGGCGGTCATCGCCGAAAGGACGAGACCACCGGAGGTTGATGCAGAGAAGCCCTGGTACGGAGTTATCCTGGTTATTCTGTTTGCAAGCTTATCGATGACCCGCCATCCTCCAAGGAGTGTTCCAAGCGAAATAGCACCGCAGGATGCGAGGATTACCCAGAGCGGGACCTCAAATTCGGTGAGAAGCCCTCCTGCCACAAGGATGGCGGTGATGATACCCATCGCGTTCTGGGCATCATTACTTCCATGGCCGATGGCATGGAATGAAGCAGAGACGATCTGGAGCTTCCTGAAGATGTAGTTCATTCTCCGGGGGGTGGATGCATGGCTGAGGTATCGCATGATCAATGCTGCAAAGCCGTACGCAGCGATGAATCCGAGGGTCGGTGAGATGACGATGAATATCACAACTGCGAGAATACCCTTTATCTCGACGAGACCAAGCATCATCCCGACCGGTATGCTGACGGCAAATCCGATGACGGCACCGAGCCCGAAGTAGAGCAGCTTCCGATCTCCAAGGCACCAGGCAAACGATCCAAAAAGGGCTGACCCGATGAGAAGACCGATGAAGCCTAATCTGAGGAAGGCGACGATCACCTCCCCGCTCGGCCATATCACTCCAAAGAAGCCGCCCGCACCGATACCGGCACCCATGACCCCTCCGATAAGTGAATGGCTGCTTGATACAGGAATACCAAAATGCGAGCAGAAGAAGACCCAGAAGACTGCTCCGACGAGTCCGGTGACAAGAAGGAACGGGGTGAGGATCGCCGGATCGACGATCCCCTTGCCGATCGTCTTTGCGATGGCTGTTGTGAAGAGGAGCGGGCCGACAAGATTGAAGAAAGCGGCAAGACCGACCGCCTGAAGCGGGGTGAGTACTTTGGTTGCAATCACCGTTGCAATCGAATTTGCGGCATCATTGAGCCCATTGACGAAATTAAAGAGAAGGGCCAGTATAATGCCCACAATAATAAGAATCTCCATACCAGCTCACGAATGACGGATGGCTATATCTGCAAGAACATTTGCCGCATCCTCACACTTATCAGTGGCAAGTTCAAGGTTCTCATAGATATCCTTGAGTTTGAGGATACGGATGGCATCCGTGCCACAGAAGAGATCTTTGATCGCATGGGCAAGGACATCATCGGCGAGGTTCTCAAGCCGGTTGATCTCGATGCACTTCTGTTCAAGTAACTTCGGATCCCGTATCCGACGTATCTCCCGGACAGCGATAGCAACCTCCGCCGCAGAGAGATAGATCAGTTTGGCAAACTCCTGCATGTATTCATCTGTCTCTTCGATTCCGTAATTGAGCATCAGCCGCGCCGTCCCGTCAATATAATCGAGAATATCATCAAGCGCGGTTGTCAGTCTGGATATCTCCTCCGGTTCAAGCGGTGTGATGAAGCTCCTGTTCAGTTCGGCATAGGCACGGTGGGCTAATGCGTCCCCCTGGTGCTCGAGATTTTTAATCTCTTTTATCTTCGCCTCGACACCGTTATAGTCATTGACGAGCTCAACGAGCAGACGCCCTGCCTCGGTTGTTGTATCTGCGAGTTGCTCGAAGATATCAAAAAATATATAGTCGTTTGGAATAATCCAGTCTCGTAAGCCCACAAGACACCACTCTTACAAGGTAATTGAAAGATAAAAAGGTCTTGATTTGTTCGTGAATTCTCCCCACCTGAGATATTCAGTTTTAGTGAGAAGTATCATGAAAAAACCTTCTATTCACATTCCACGGGATTGTGCCCGGCAGCCGATAAACTCACGGATCATATGTGCTGCAACAGCAGCCGTCTGCCCCTGATCATCGGGGAGGACCTCGACATAATCAAATCCGACCGCCTGTGGCGCCAGTGCCCTGATGACGGTCCGCACATCCCGAGGCGTCATGCCGAAGGGATCAGGCGTTCCAAGGCCTGGTGTCAGACAGGAGTCGATGGCATCCGCATCGATCGAAAGATAGAGGCTCTCTTCACCGATGAGGGCCTTGATCCGTGTGATGATCGATGCGATCCCTTCTTCATGTACCTGATCGGCGGTGAAGAGATGATGGGATCGTGCACGCTGGAACTCCTCGCGTGAACCGCTCCGCCCACCAATGATGATGATCCCCTGCAGACCCATCTCTTCAACACGGGCGGTAACGCAGTCATGATTATAGCGCGACCCCCGGTACTCATCCTGAAAGTCAAGGTGGGCATCGCAGACGACATACCATCCCGGCTTCGCCGCGCGGACTGCACCAATTGTGATGGAGTGCTCCCCGCCGAGCATCACCGGGCATTTCCCGTCACCAAGGATCATCGATACGGTCTCTTCAACCTGCCCGGTGACCTCTTCCGGATCACAGTCCGGATAGAGATCGCCGAGATCAATAAACGGAATGTCAGTCAGCTCGAGATCGTACATTGGCATATAGGGCTCAAAATTGTACGATATCGCACGGATCGCATTCGGGGCTGCCCGTGTCCCTGCCTTGAATGAAGTCGTCCCATCATAGGGGACACCAAAGATGACATAGTCTGCCTCATCGTACGAGGCTTCCGCATCAGCAAAAAGAGAGTTTGAAAATGGCTGCATACTCAGATGTCAAGCTTTCTCTTGCCAAGAGACTCGATATACGGGACTTCCTTTCCAGGTTCGATATGAGAGAGCTGATCATCGTCAAGGGTCAGTTCGAAGTTTGTAAATTCCTTCATGTCCATGAACTGAACCGTGTTGGCTGCAATGGTGATCACCTGTGCACTCTTCCGCTCGACGATTGGTGCATAAATCTTCTGGGAGACAGGCGATACGACTGATCGCTTCATGCCGTCAAAGATACCGACAACATCAAGCCGTGCCTTTGCAGATCCATGTTTTCCAGGCTTTGAGATGGAGATGCTCTGAATTTTGCATGGTTCATCATCAACGACAACATACCGACCCTCTCTCAGCTTCCCAACTTCTGTCTGTTCTTTCATAGCAATCTTACTCGCAGGAGTAATTTATTGAATCAGGAGAACATAAACACACCGCAGGATGATCGAGACTCCCTTTCTCCATGCGTGCCAGCGAATCGGCAGGAGTGTAGCCGATGAAATAGATGATATCGTCGGTACTGAGCGTGGAGGAGTGATGATCCGGATGGGTGCGGATCTGACCCCGACCGAGTTGATCGATGAGATCGCCGAAGAATCTGTCATCAGCATATTGCGCGAGACCGGGATCTGTGCAGAGGTGATCAGTGAAGAGTCCGGACGAATCCTCCTTCCAGGTGGAGCGGGGACGATCTATCTCGATCCTATCGATGGCACGTATAATGCCGTTGCCGGCATCCCTTTTTATGCAATATCACTTGCCTATGCAGAGGATGAGGTCGTCACTGAAGGGTTTGTAAAAGATCTCGCGTCAGGGGAGGAATTCTATGCCGCTTTGGGAGGGGGTGCCTATTCTAATGGGACGCCGATCATGGTCTCGGGGATCTCTCTGCTTGAAGAGAGTGCAATGAGCCTGTACGGCAGGAAGTTTGATCCTGAACGCGCAATGCAGCTTGGTCAGAAGATACGGCGATGGAGACTCCTTGGGGCATCTGCACTTGAGCTCTGTTATGTCGCCTGCGGCAGGATCGATGGTTTTGTCGATCTCAGAAATACGCTTCGAAATATCGATGCCGTCGCCGGGATACTCATCTGCAGTGAGGCGGGAGGGATCGTCTCCGGGCTGGATGGAACTCCGGTCACCTTCCCCGAGGATGTCTCGGTCGGGAGATGCCTGGTTGCAACGAATGCGGTGATCCACCGGAAAGTGATCGAGTACCTGAGGTGAATGATGCGTTATATTGTTGCACCCCGGATTGACCAGGATGATGCTCTTGAATATGCAAAACGCCTGGGTGAGGAGTTAATTCGGGCAGGCCATACCGTCTTTTTTGAGGAAGGGGCGGCTGCCATCTTCGGATCTGCCGGGGTCTCGATCAGCGATGCGAAGGATATCGCAGACCTGATCGTTACCATTGGCGGTGACGGGACGGTCCTCCGGACGGTTGCACAGATGAAGAGACAGATCCCGATCATCGGGGTGAACCGGGGGGAGGTCGGTTTCCTGGCGGATCTCGAACCGGAGAATGCAATTGCCTTCCTGACATCCCTTGAACCGGACTTTCCCGTGGAGGAGAGGATGCGCCTCTCCCTCATAATTGACGGCAAAGAGGTCGGAGATGCATTGAATGAGGCACTCATCGTCACCACCCGTCCCGCCAAGATGCTCCGCTTCTCGATCGTCATCGATGGCATCGTGGCAGAGACATTTCGTGCGGACGGAATGATCATCGGGACCCCGACGGGCTCGACGGCATATGCAATGAGTGCGGGCGGACCGATTGTGGACCCCTGGATTGAGGGCGTCCTGATCGTTCCGCTGGCCCCTTACATGCTCTCATCCCGACCTCATCTCATCTCAACAGAGAGGGATTTTGAGATCAGGCTCGACAGTGACAAGCCTGCACATCTTGTCATCGACGGTGTCGAGATCTGTTCGCTCGGCCGCTATGCCTCAATCACCATCCGGAGTGCTGAGGAGCCCGCCCTCTTCATCAGTTCGGACCGGAATTTCTTTGAGAAGGTTGACCAGAAGCTCCGACGTCTCTGATGATCAGTTTTATCGTTGTATCGATGAATCTCTATCCTGAGTGAGTTCTATGGATGAGATGAGAACGGATCTGAATTATGCTGAGATTGCGGCTGTACTGAAGAGGGAGCTGGGGATGGAGGGATCCCCGGTTGCCATCAAACTCGCCGGATCAAAGGAGCAGATTCCTCCGGGAATCGAAGAGATCGGTGATGTAACCAAGCACTGTATGATGGTCACAATGGCCAGGAAGGAAGGGAGATGCTTCTATGCAACCGCTGAGAAGCATCAGTGTATGGGCGGTGCATGGGCACTCGGCCTGCGTGAACAGACTGCATCGCTGAGATCAGGCGAGTTTTACTTCAAGCTTGGCAAGTACGAGAGCTGGGCCGCATGCCGCCGGACCATCGACCGTATCCCGCACCTCCCCTCCGGTGAGACCTGGGCGACACTCTACTCCCCGCTTGAATCGACCCCCTTCTCCCCGCATGTCGTCCTGATCATCGCCGAACCCAGGGCGATGCTCAAAACCGCCCAGAGTATCCTGTACCGCATGGGCGGTCGGTTCCATCCTGAGATGTCAGGGATTCAGTCGGTCTGCTCAGATGCGACGGCAACCGTCTATCTCAGCGGGGAGCCGAATATCTCACTTGGCTGCGATGGCTCAAGGAAATTTTCGGGGATCGCAGATGGCGAGATGGTGATGGGTATTCCCGGCGAGATGCTGCCAGAGATCGCAGCAGCACTTCCGATTGTTACCGGGGCACCCGGATCAAAGAAATAATCCTTTTTTCGATCTCCGAATCATTATATGACCTGCAGGCGAGTACGTACACATAGGTGTGATAACGTGCGGGTCTCGATGAAACTTGAGCTGAAGGATACACCGGGGCAGCTCCTCGGCGCATTAAAGCCGATCTCAGATATCGGAGGGAATATCATCACGGTCATCCATCAGCGGGATGGAACCTCGGCTGAGAATACGCTCATCGTTGATATCACCATCGAGCTTCCGGAACATAAGCTTGAATCCTTAATTGCCACACTACAGGAGCGCGGGTGTGGTGTGGTCCGGGTTGGAAAAGAGAGACTTCACCAGAAGCGATCCCTGATTATGATCGGGCACCTGATGCATACCGATCTCACCGATACCGTCGATCATATCGATCAGACCGGATATGCAGAGGTCTCTGAACTTCATATGGTGATGCCGGCGATCAATGAGCCGTCCACGGCAAAGATCACCATACGGGCGGAGTCTCCCGAGGATATGCGCCGTGCCATCTCGATCCTGCATGAGGTCACCGCACGAAAAGAGATTCTGGTTCTTGAACCTCTGGAGGGTATGGAATGAGGGTTGCCATTATCGGATTTGGCGCAGTCGGCCAGGGGGTTGCTGCGGTGCTTGCCGATCCCGTTCATGGGTTCACCCTGACGGGGGTCGCGGACTCACGATCTGCGATCATGAATGGAGATGGGCTCAATCCCGAAGAGATCCTGGCAAAGAAGAAAGAGACAGGTCTCTGCGGCATTGAAGGGAAGAGTGCAGCGGATATTCTTGCATCCGGTGTATTTGATATCCTTGTCGAGGCGTCACCGACCAACGCCAATGGCGGAGAGCCCGCAACATCGCTCATCCGATCGACCCTCAGATCCGGCAGGCATGTCGTCACCTCAAATAAAGGTCCGATCGCCTCTGCGTACCATGAGCTGAAAGCGATCGCAGATGAGCAGAAGGTCGGCCTCGGGTATGAGGCGACGGTCGCCGGAGCGGTTCCGGTGATCAACGGGATCCGCCATGGTCTTGCCGGAAACACCATCAGATCACTCTATGGGATCTTAAACGGCACCTGCAACTATATCCTGACCCGGATGCGTGATGAGGGGCTCACCTATCAGCAGGCACTGCAGGAGGCCCGTGATCTCGGGTATGCTGAAGCGGATCCGACCTATGATGTCAAAGGGATCGATGCAGCCATCAAACTGGTCATCCTGGCAAATACCCTTCTTGGAATGAATGTCACCCTCTCGGATGTCGATATCTCAGGTATCGATCTCGTCACCGTGGAGGCCCTCAATCTTGCCGAGGATGAGGGATCGACGGTCCGGCTCATCGGTGAGATCATCCCGGAACGAAAGATCATCCGGGTTTCGCCCCGCGTCCTTGCTCTCGACCATCCCCTTGTCGTAGACGGAACACTCAACGCAATTCAGGTCTGCACCGATATGGCAGGGCATGTGACCTTCATCGGCCGGGGTGCCGGAGCCCAGCCGACCGCTAGTGCAATACTCGCCGATCTCATCTCAATCAGGGATTATTATGGCGGGCGTTCTTGAGAAGAGAAATAAGATCCTCTCACTGATGCGGCGGCTCACACTGGACGAGGGCTCCTTTACCATCGCAGATATTGCACACCAGATGGATATTCCCCGAAGTACTGCACAGGACTGGATAAACCGGCTCATTGAGGATGAGTGTATCGTCATCTCCTCACCGGGCAAGGGGAGGGAAGCCACACGATATATCGCACGAACTGCTCTTCCCCAGACAATCTGTAAACGGATCTTCTCGACCTGCGACGGCGACCTCGTCGAGATCTATCATGAATGCATGAGTAGCGGATGTGCCGCGTTCTGTAAACATCATCACGGGCGTGCCGGGGGTGTCCTGACCGATGTCAGACGGGACGGAACACTCCTGCGGGAGATGGGGCGTATCGGATCCGTTGACGCAGCGGTGGGGATCTCCCCTCTTCCTGCAGTCGGTGTTGTTGCAATACGACAGGAAGGGGATCAGATCGTCCAGACGATCCGATCCTTCGGCGGACCGGCCTACTCCCTCACCGAGATGATGTCACGAGCTGAAGGGGTACTCTCTGTCGAGACACACCGGAACGGAACTATTGTCGAAGGGGATGTCTATACGAAGGCACTGCGGCGGCTTCTCATCGGGATCGATGATACCGACTCCCGGGAGGATGGTGCGACATTTGCCCTTGCCTATGCCCTTCTCCAGCGACTCGGACGGTGCGAGGGGGTGATGCCGATCTCCCACAAGGTTGCGATGCTCTATCCGGGAATCTCTGAAAAGACTGCGGGCAACTCATGCAGCCTCATCGAGCTGGCAGCCGGGGAGGATGCGATCTCCGGGATCATCAAACAGGCGGTTGCATTCGTTGCCGGAGAGTCAGCATCGCCTGAATGGGGGATCGCTATCAGGACAGGGCTGGCAGAGCAGGAGGGGCTGCGTGCGTTTGGTGAGCAGGCACGGCAGGAGCGGGTCACGATCGGTGATGCAGAAGCTCTTGCCCAGGAGACAGGCATCCATCTCATCGGCGGCCGCGGGGTGATCGGGGCGCTTGCCGCGGTCTCACTCCAGGGATGTTCCGATGAGATCCTTTTAAACCCTGATCATCCTTTCAATCCGTAATTCCAGTCCCGCTCCATGGCATCATTGAGCATCGAGACGATCGCTCCGACAAGAACCTCCGTCATCTTCATTCCTTTCTCCCTGCTTCCCTTCGTGGGGTCGCCTGTTGCACCGCAGTCGGTCAGCTCTGAGAAGCACCATTTCAGATCCCCAAACACCGGAAGATCCGGTACCCTCCCTTCTGCATGTTCCGGCTGGCAGAGCTCTTCGAAGAGGGCAAGGCCGATGGACATCTCACCCTCACCACCATGGCCGAGGCCCCCCCAGACCTCGAAGAAGCCGTCAGGGAGGATGGGACCGATACTCTCCCACCATGCACCGAGTGCGATGATCCGCATCTCCGGGTGCCTGACCTTGACGGTCCGTGCCGCCACCTCGATCGGTGCGATGTTGCCGTCATGGCCATTAAGGATGAATACCCGCCTGATCCCTTCCCGATGAAGCGACTCAAGAATCTCTGTGATGATCGCGATCTCTGTTCCGAAACTGAGCGATATTGTAAAAGGAAACTCCCGGTAATGCTCTGAGACACCGTACGGGACTGCCGGGAGTACGGCGGCACCGGGGATTTTTGCGGCAACCGCATCTGCGAGGGCGGCCGCAGTGAGGGCATCGGTTCCGAAGGGGAGATGGCCGCCATGGCTCTCGAGTGAGCCGAGCGGGAGGATCACCATCCTGAATGGTTCGGCAGTATAATCTGCTGCGGTCAGATGCTGGATGAGGCGAGGATTCTTCTCCATAGATTCAGAAATGATGCTAAAGTTGATCAATGTATTGTAATGTTCTCAAATACTGTTAATAGGGATTCTTTCTTATACCCTCGACCCAAACGTCATTGGATATGACAGGAGCAGCAATTGGAGACTCTGTCAGGGTCCACTACACCGGAACACTTGAAGACGGCGAAGTCTTTGACTCCTCACTTGACCGTGAGCCGATTGAGTTTACGATCGGAGCGGGCCAGGTCATTCCAGGTTTTGATGAGAATCTTGAGGGAATGGAGCCGGGCGAGTCGAAGCGGATCGAGATCCCGCCAGACCGTGCCTATGGCGAGAGGAATGATGAGATCATCTTCCCAGTGCCAAAAGACCAGTTCCCCCCCGATGTCACCCCGAATCTCGGTGACCGCTTCCAGGTGCAGGTTGGAGAGGATCAGGTCATTGAGGTGACGATCACCGAAATCGGTGATGAGACCGTCACCCTTGATGCAAACCATCCTCTTGCAGGCAAGACACTCGTCTTTGAACTGACACTTGTAGAAATTCTCTGAGTATTCAGAAAACCACTTTTTTCAGGTTCTCCCGGTAGGTCTATAGGTGCCTATAGGGTACGGTAGGCTTTTCTTATGGAGAAGAAGACGCCGTCCAGCCCCCTTTCGGGACCTGCATCTCAAATCTCGCACCTCTGCCATAGATGCCGGTTTCACACAGGGTAATGCCGGTGATGCTTACAATCTCCACTGCAAGGAAGAGCCCAAATCCGGTATTCTTCCCAAAACCCCTCTCAAAGATGAGTTCTTTCTGATCATCCGGAATACCGGGGCCGTCGTCCTCCCAGATGATGAGGAGGTCCCCATCCCGTTCCTCACACCGGATATCAATACCTGTTGCACCATCTGCGTAGCGGACAGTGTTGTCCAGGAGGTTTGCAAAGACCTTCTCCAGCATCGGATCAGCAAAGATTGAGAGATTGGAGCAGTGATTCCGGATTGGAATCCGGGTTTTTTCAATTGTCCCGATCACCATGGAGAGGGGGATCCATGTCGGTCTCCCCATACCAACATCTTCATAATGGCCGGTAAATGCGATCTGATCCTGAATGATAGTCGAAGCCCTCTTCACTTCATCGAGATATTTTCTCTGTTCCGGATTCTCACCCAGGTCTTCTGCCAGTGCGAGATACCCCTGGAGTGACATAATCCTGTTCTGGATATCATGCCGGGTGACTCGGGAGAGGATCTGAAGTTTTCTATTTGCGGAATGTAGTGCCTTCTCTGCGGCTTTCACCCCGGTGATATCCGACATGGTGACAAAGACCTGATATGGTGTCGTCTCACCCTCCCTGAACTGGGGGGTTGCGTTGATGAGTATCCAGGTCATATCATCCTTCATCGGATTAAAGACGCCGAGAACGGTATCTCTTACGGCGATGCCGGATCGGAGGGCGATCATTGAAGGATGCTGTTCCGGGGGGAGATGAACACCGTTCTCTGAGACAACCTTCCAGCGGGGATCATAGGAGTCCCGGCCCATGAATTGTTCCCTGGTGACTCCAAACATTCTCAATGCTGCCGAATTTATATCAATCGGAGTTCCATCAGACTTCTGGTAGAAGACACCCGGTGCCATCGTTTCAAATAAGGTCCTGAACTTCTCCTCACTCTCCCGGAGTGCCGTTTCTGCCCGCTTCCGCTCGGTGATGTCGATGAAGGATCCCATCATGGCGACGGGAAGACCGGAGGCATCATGGACAAGGCTTGCAGAGAGCTGGATGTCTATTGGAGAGCCATCCTTGCGTAGCCCTTTCAGCTCTCCGGACCATGTACCATCCCGCTTCTCCATAGCGATGACATCTTCCGCCGCCTTCTCTGACACCCAGAAGGAGGTGGCAGGACGGCCGATCACCTCTTCAGAACCGGCATATCCCCAGAGAGAGAGGAATGCGGGGTTTACGTAGGTGAGGATTCCATCGAGGTCTGTTATGGCGATGCCGTTATTGGATGATTCGATGGCGGCATCCTTCAGAAGAAATTCCTGCTCTGCTCGTTTCAGCCTGGTGGTATCGATCCCCACTCCGGTAAAATACTGTCTGCCATGGAGGGTCAGCGGGCAAACAGTGAAGTACATGGGTATGGTTGTGCCATCTTTCTTCTGCAGGTCTGCTTCTGCTTCTCCGAAACCCTCTGTCGTTATTCTTCTGACACCTTCCAATACTTCAGCCTGGCTTGTTGCATCCCCGGAGAACCAGTCGAGGAGCTGCATCTTCGACAGTTCCTCGGGGGAATACCCCGTCATCGTCTCGTGATGTGCATTCCAGCGGATCAGGTGTCCTTCGCTGTCATAGAGGTAGAACATCCCGGGGACACTGGAGAAGATCGCTTCCAGCAATGCCTTCTCATCTGCAAGTTCCTCATTCTTCCTCCTCAGTTCATCCTCCGCAAGCTTGCGTTCGGTGATAATCTCGGTATAGACAATCAGCCCGCCGATAGAGCCGTCAGATTCATACCAGGGGCGGCACTCCCAGCGAGTCCAGTCTGTCCCTCCATCGCTCCGTGGGTATGGATCTTCATCTGCCCTGAAGACACCCTCTCCGGCAAGTACCTTTCTATGGATTTCACGCCATTTCCAGGGTAGATCCGGAAAGACCTCATAATGATGTCTGCCGATGACATTGGCTTCCGTCACCCCATAGGTATCCAGGTACCGCTGGCTCACAAAGATATAGCGTAAGTCCCTATCATGCACCGCAACGGCGGCATTATTATGTTCGATGATGTAGCGCATCAGATCATGAGAATGTGCAAGCCTCTCCTCAGCCCGTTTTCGGCAGATAGCGTACAGAATCTTATTGGAGAGCTCGGCAAACTGGGCCTTGGGGTTACCCCCCTTCTGGAGATAGAAGTCGGCCCCTCCGTTCAATGCCTCGATCACGACCTCCTCCCGCCCCTTTCCGGTGAAGATGATGAAGGGTGTTCCATCCCCTGCTGATCGGAGATGTCTGAGGAAGGCGATACCATCCATTCCCCCGGGCATCTGATAATCGGAGACGATAACATCGAAGGGGTGATCTGCCAGGATACGAAGTGCGTCTTCTCCACTCAGCGCAGTGGTTACGCTGAAATCACCGGTCTTTTCGAGATAGATTTTACCGAGTTCAAGAAGGGAAGGTTCGTCATCAACATAGAGGAGGGAGACCTGCCCCTGATCGGTCCCGGAGGGGTGCATGGTTAATCATTATCATATGAAATGATAACATTTTCATCCAAAAAGTGCCATGCTGGAACGCGAAGTCTTCCGGGAGGGAGAAAAAAAAGGGGTTTAGAAGTCGGTCATGATCCTGAACTGATCGATCTCTTCGGAGTCGATCTCTTCGAGGAACTCTTCTGCCGCATGCTGGATGTTCTTGCTTGCGGTGATTGCACGGCCGACGACGAGGATATCCGCACCTGCTGCAAGTGCCTTCTTTGCAACATTCACACGGATGCCACCGGCGGTTGCGACGAGGATCTTCCCGCCTGCTGCCTCCTTGATCTTCGGGATGTCTCCCCAGGAGTACTCGCTTCCTTCCGCATCGATTGCACGGTGCATCTCGACGACATGGGGGAGTGCATTCTTCTTTGCAAGTGCCTCAACAAGTGCAACCGGCGACTCGACATTGAGCATATCAACGACGGCATAGATACCGGTCTTCCGAGCCTCAAGGACAGCCTTCTCAATGGTTGAGATCGGTGCAAGGCCGGAGATGACGACTGCGTCTGCGGATGCGTTTGCGCACATCCTCGTCTCAAGGTTGCCGGTGTCGAGGGTCTTGAGATCGGCGATGATGAAGGCATCAGGCCGGAGCTTTCTGATCTCCCCGATGATGGAGAGGCCGAACTGCTTGATGAGCGGCGTGCCTGCCTCGATGATGAGGTGGTCGTTCTTTGGAAGCTCGCGTAAGACCCGTTCCATGTGGTTCATGTCCACGAGATCCATGGCGACCTGGAGGTACGGCGGGTTCCAGAGGCGGTGAACCTTGAATCCCATGACACCGTGTGCTGCACGGTCCTTCTCATGGAGGATCGTCGCCTCATCAGGGAACTGTTCAAATGCGCGGGATAATGAGAGTTTCATCGCACCATAGTTGAACCGGTAGATCTTATTGTAATCCACTGCATCGGGAGCAAGATAGACGCTTGCGATGATGACGATATCATCGATATTGATCCCGTTGAAGAGGCCTTCCTCGAGGCTGTCGGCCACGGCTTTGGCAACTGCTGCCTGGACAGGGCCAAACATCTCCTTCACCTGCTCACCCTTCTTCATGGTGACCTTCGGGATGATCACCGTTGCCGGCTTTGTCAGGAGGTTCGGCCTGATGACCGCAAGGAGTGGGGTGTGTCCTGCCGAGAGCTGCGAGAGTGCATTTGCAAATGCGGCACCGACAGGCCCGTTCTTATCTCCGACAAGGAGGTCGATGTGCGCAAGTTCCGGCCCATCGCCAACTAAGGCTTCACCTATTGAATACATAACAAAATTCCTGCCTTGGACATATGTATGGATCGTACATCTATAAATGAGAAGTAGTCATTCAGAAGAAAAGGTGGGGTCGGTGAGATTTGAACTCACGATCGACGGGTCTCTCCGACAAGCGTATGGGCGGTGACATAAGCGTCAGCGCTCCAACGGGTCATCATCTTATCAAATCAGCAGACCCGATTGTTCATCATACGCCAAGACCGCTGGAGCCCGTCGCCATACCGGACTAGGCCACGACCCCGATCCTGTCCTATACTCTATTACTTTATCGTCATTTAAAGATTCCGAACTACAAATACGATATCTTTTTTCTCCTGTACTCAGTACGATAGAAGGAATGGAGCAAGGCAGCTATACATGCGGGGTCTCAGAGACCCCCCTTACAGGCGAGACCGTTGGGGAGATGCTCAATCGTATCGCCGCCAAATACCCGGATAACGACGCGCTCGTCTCGGTGCACCAGGGGCTCCGGTACAGCTACCGGGAGTTTCTGGCTGAGGTGGATCTCTTTGCACGCGGGCTGATGGCGCTTGGAGTGGAGCGCGGCAACCGTGTCGCCATCTGGGCACTCAATTATGCAGAATGGGTAATCGTCCAGTTCGCCACCGCAAAGATCGGCGCCATCATGGTGAATATCAACCCTGCATACCGGACCTATGAGTTCGAGTACGCGATGAAGCAGGCGGAGGTTCAGACCCTCATCATCCAAGGGCGCTTTAAGACGTCGGATTATGTCGGGATGTTCTATGAAGCCTGCCCCGAGGCGTTTGAGTCCCGTGCAGGGAGGCTCAAGTCAGACAAATTCCCGTTCCTGAAAAATGTCATCTTCATGGGCGATGTGCCGTACAACGGGATGTACCGGTGGGATGAGATCCAGGAGCTGGCAGAGGGGATCACCCCCGGCGAACTCGCTGACCGTGAGGCCCTCCTTGAGTTTGATGATCCCATCAATATTCAGTACACCTCCGGAACGACCGGATATCCAAAAGGGGTCGTCCTCTCCCATCACAGTATCGTCAATAATGGCTACATCATCGGTGAGGGTATGCGTTTTACCGAGAAGGACCGTCTCTGTATCCCGGTCCCCTTCTATCACTGCTTCGGGATGGTCCTCTCCAATCTCGCCTGTGTGACGCATGGATCGACGATGATCATCCCCTCCCCGGTCTTCAACCCTGAGGCGGTCCTCCAGACTATTCAGGATGAGAAGTGCACAGCGGTACATGGTGTGCCGACGATGTTCATCGCCGAGCTGTCGCTTCCAAACTTCCATTACTATAAGCTTGATACCCTTCGTACCGGGATCATGGCCGGATCGCCCTGCCCGATTGAGGTGATGAAGGAGGTGAATAACCGGATGCATATGTCCGATATCATCATCGTCTATGGTCAGACAGAACTCGCCCCCGGCGTCACAATGTCAACGGTGGATGATCCCCTTGAACGCCGGGTCTCGACCGTTGGCCGGGCGATGCCGCATACCGAGCTGAAGATCATCGATCCAAAGACCGGGAAGATCGTGCCGCGTGGTGAACGGGGGGAGATCTGTGCACGCGGGTACATGGTGATGAAATGTTACTACAATAACCCGAGTGCAACCCATTCGACGATCGATGTAAACCGGTGGAGCCATACCGGTGATCTCGGCGTGATGGATGAAGAGGGGTACATCCGGATCGTCGGCAGGCTGAAGGAGATGGTGATCCGCGGAGGCGAGAATATCTATCCCCGTGAGATCGAGGAGTTCCTCCACCATCATCCTTCAATCGCCGATGTCTACATCATCGGAGTTCCGGATATCAAATACGGCGAGGAGCTGATGGCCTGGGTGAAGGTGGAGAACGGAAATACCGTCACCGAGGAGGATATCCGTCAGTTCTGTAAAGGAAAGATCGCTCATTACAAGGTGCCGAAGTACTTCAAGTTCGTCGACAGCTTCCCGATGACCATCTCCGGGAAGATCCAGAAGTTCAAGATGCGGCAGATGGCGGTTGAGGAGCTCGGCCTTCAGGATGCCGAGAAGGTGGAGACCGCCTGAGGGGAGGGTTCTTCACTTCCTCCCTCCCATCTCCAGCTATGGGCTATGATTGTGTACTGATAGATTCACATACGAAGGATGAACTCCTCGGTGGGATCAATCAGTCGGTTCTCTACGAGGTCCGTGCCGAGATCTATGGCTGCTGCGTCAAGCTGATGACGGATTCCCGACCGGTCAGGGATCGCTTTGCTGAGAACTTCTTCTTTGCATCCCAGTCCATTCGATCGCACGGGCGGCTGTATGTCCTGCATGACGCCCTGTTTCCGGAGAATACGGTCCGATATGATCGCGGTTCAAAGACCGTCTTTCTCTTCAATATGACCTATTATGGCTGGGTCAAGTCGATAGCCCTCGGCCTCTGCGGCGATATCCTCGAGGATGGCCATGGGATTGCCTCCTGCCATGGTGCCTGCCTGGACCGGAATGGCGAGGGGTTTGCGATCATCGGGATGTCAGGTGCGGGGAAGACGACGCAGACCTATGGTTTCCTCCTCGATCCATCGATCCGGGTGATCGCAGATGACTGGTTCTTCTTCCGGATCTTTCCTGATGCCGCCCTCGCCTATTCATCAGAGAAGAACTTCTATATCCGGGCGGATCTTGCCGCGGCCTGGCCCGAGTTTGAGCCCCTGATGGCCCGCGCCGACTTCGACGAGGAGGGGCGGGCGATAGTGGATCTCAGGTACGCCATCGGGAAGGGGAGGATCTTCCCACTGACGACGCTTCGCCGGATCCTGATCCTGACAATCGAGGGGGAGAGGGCATACCGGCGAGTCACGACAGATGAGGCGCTCTCCATCCTTGAAGAGAACCGGTACTTCAATCCGCATCTTCTGGTGAAGAATGACTACAAGACCGAAATCCGGCGGGAGTACTACCGGCAGCTCCTCGAAAGGGTTGAGATCCTGACGGTCGCCAGGTGCGAAACACCAGGGGAGACGCAGGAGTTGTTGCGGACGATTGTCAGAGGTTATGAAAAATTATAATAAAAATTATATAATAGGAAGACATTGGAGAGATGAGGATACCTGGAAGGAAGAGAATGCATCTATCCCTCTCTTCTCACCCGTATAGATCTGCATGAGTTGATAGCATAATGAGAATCTACATCTCCCTCATATATCTCCTCCTCCTTCTGGGAATCTTCATCAGCCCGGTGCATGCCGAGTCTGTTGGAATCGTCCGCTTCACCTTTGAGCCGGATTCTGTTACCATCGATCCCGGAACGACGGTCACCTGGACGAATATGGATATCGCGGTTCATTCAGTGACCAGTGAAGACGGTATCTTCGATTCCGGATCCCTTCCTCAGGGCCATTCGTTTGAATACACTTTCACCGAGCCAGGGACCTATGCGTACTTCTCCACGCCTCACCCGTATATGACCGGCGAGATCATCGTTGCCGGTGAAGATCTGATCCCTCTGCCAGAGGAGGAGGATACGGACGGGCCGTTCGGATTTGCGCTGCTCATCGCCATTATCGGGATTGCTGCCATCGCGTACCTGGTATTGCGAAGGGACTGATTCGGTGATTATAAAAAAGTGTGGACTTATGCCACGTTTCTTCGTGCAACGAGTGCAGAAGCCGCCTTCCCTGCTCTTTCAAGGATCGCTTCCTCTTCAGGAATATGGCGGTCATGCATGAGGATGGCGCCATCACAGATGACGGTTTTAACTACAGTGCCATTGCAGGAATAGACGAGGTTTGATGAGCCGTTATGGAACGGTGTCTGGCAGATCGTATCTCTGTCAACAAGGATGATGTCGGCGGCATATCCGGGGGCGATGACGCCGCCGCCGGTCCTGAGGGCTTCTGCTCCGTTTTTTGTTCCAATCTCCAGAGACTCCGCCGCCGGGAGGATGGTCGGGTCACGGGTGGCGAACTTCTGGAGGAGTGCTGCCATCTTCATCTCCTCGAAGAGGTCGAGGTTGTTGTTTGAGGCACAGCCATCGGTTCCGAGGGTGACGGGGGCTGAGGCATTCCTGAGATCACTGTACGGGATTGCCCGGCCGCCTGCGAGTTTCATGTTGCTTGCCGGGTTGTGGGATGCCGCGGTCTGCCGTTCTCCAAGGAGCCTGCATTCATCGGTATCGAGCCAGCAGCAGTGGGCGGCGACGGTCCGGCTGGTGAGGATGCCATGCGCATCGAGGTAGGCGGCCGGCCTGACACCATGGGTGGCGATACAGTCGTTGACCTCCTGTTCGGTCTCGGAGAGGTGGATGTGAATGCCGCAGTCATGCTCCACTGAGTACTCCGCACACCACCGGAGACCTTCGGGGGAGACGGTGTAGAGGGCATGGGGGCCGAGGGCGAAGGAGAGTTTCGGGTTATTTCGTGCCCTGATATTTTTGTGGAGTGCGACGGATGCCTTCATCTCGGCTTCCCGCTTCTCCTCGGTGAAGAGGTCGATGAAGCCGTGGGAGAGGCATGCCCGGATCCCGGCCTCCTCCACCGCATCGGCGGCCCGGTCCATGAAGAAGTACATATCATTGAAGGCGATGGTCCCTGTCCTGATCATCTCCAGGCAGGCGAGCCGGGTTCCCCAGTAGACATCGTCTCCGGTGAGATGGGCTTCAAGCGGCCAGATCTTCTCTGAGAGCCATTCGAAGAGGACCATGTCGTCTGCATACCCCCGGAGCAGGCTCATCGCGGCATGGGTGTGGGTATTGACGAGGCCGGGCATGACGATATCGCCTGCTGCATCGATGGTGATCTCTGCATCTCTCTCTTTCGTTTCACCGACGGATCTGATGATCCCGTCCTCGATACGAATGTCAGTCTTCCTTCCGTTTAGAGAGGCGTTCCGAATCAGGATCGATGAACGCTGGTTGTATGGTATCTCCTGGTCTGTCATGCAAGTTCCTCAACAATTTTCTCAAGTATAATGCTTGTACGTCTGCTTCCTGCCTTTGCGGCGGTAAGAATCGTCTCATAACTGATCGATTCGTCACCGATTCCGTTTGCATAGTTATCGACATTGCAGATGGCGGCAAACCGTATGCCGAGTTCAATGGCGAGCGTCGCCTCGCTTGCCACCGTCATCCCGACCATATCAGCGACCTCTGCAAGTGCCCGGACCTCTGCGGCGGTCTCAAATCTCGGACCCGTTGTCTGGACATAGGTTCCACCGATCTGTGCATCCTCATGGATGTTCCCGAGGGTGATGATGAGGTCATGGTCAAGGCCGGGCATGACATGGGTGATCGTCCCGTCATGGAATGTCGGGATCGCCCCCCAGCTGATGAAGTCCTGCGGGATGAGGAGGGAGCCGGGGCGGTACTTCACCCTGAGAGATCCGACCGATCCGAAGGCGATGATCCGGTCGACGCCCTTCATCTTCAATGCCGCAAGGTGTGCCTTGTGGTTGATCCGGTGAGGTGGCCGGGAGTACTGGTGGCGTGGTACCAGGCAGATCTCCCCGCTATGGACGACCGCTCTTCCGTACGGTGTTGCGACGACCTCCTCCTTCAGCGGGGGAAGGTCTGCAAAGAGGAGGCTTGTCCCTCCGATGATACCTAACATGGCCTGCACTCCGTGGCTGATCTGACTGCCATTGAAAGAACTGTCTGTTCTCAGGATTATTGAAGGAGACGGTTTTTCACGGAGTCTCAGGCCACTTCTGCGAAGATTTATCTTCTTCGTACCATATATCGGAGCGTATGCCTCAGACGAGATCGATAGAGGAGGTTTTTATTGCCCGTGAGACGATGGAGGGGGCGGGCGTTCGGCTTCACCGGGCCTTCGGCCATGCCGAGCTACCACGTTTTGACCCGTTTCTGATGTTCGATGACTTCCGTGGCGATGATCCGAGGGACTATCTCGCCGGGTTTCCCTGGCATCCGCACCGGGGAATTGAGACGGTGACCTATATGCTTGAGGGGAGGATCGAGCATGGCGACAGTATGGGCCATGCCGGGATCGTCCCTGCCGGAGGGATCCAGTGGATGACCGCCGGCTCCGGTATCATTCACCAGGAGATGCCAAAGCCGGTCGATGGCCGGATGGGGGGCTTCCAGCTCTGGGTGAATCTTCCACAGAGCCATAAGATGATGAAGCCACGATACCAGGAGATTCAGGCAGGCGAGATACCCTTGGTGACGCTCCCGGGGGGTGCTGCCGTCCGGGTCATCTGCGGCACTGTCGGCGGGGTCACCGGTCCGGTCCGGGATCTGATGGCCGACCCGGAGTACCTTGATGTGACGCTTGAGCCGGGGGCGGCGTTTTCCCATCAGGTGGCCCCCGGCTATATGGCGGCTGCGTATGTTTTTGCAGGGTCCGGAAGGTTCGATCCCGAGAGAGGGGAAGAGCATGGGAACCGGAGGATGATCCTCTTTGGGGCTGCAGGGGACAGGGTGGATGTCGCTGCCGGTGACACGGGGGTTCGGTTCCTCTTCTTCTCCGGGAGGCCCCTCCGTGAGCCGATAGCCTGGGGTGGGCCGATTGTGATGAATACGGATGCGGAACTGAGGCAGGCATTTGCCGAGTACCGGGACGGGACGTTTATCAGGGGATGATGAGGAGGATTATTTTCGGGTAGTATGACTTTTATCTGGATTCTGAGGTGATTGGAGCCGTTTAAATAATAATGTAGTAGAAAATATAAATTTATAGTAATTGAAGAAGGTATGATCGGATTCACACTATCTGAAGAGAAACATTCTTGTAGATATTGATAAATATATACATTAGATGTATCTTTGTTAGGGATAGCATTTGACATCATACAGGTTAAAATAAAGGATTTGAGGACCGTATGACAGAAATTGAAGAGATGATACAGGAACTTTCACCGGATAATAAAAAAGAGGTTAAGGATTTTATCGCTTTTCTCCTTCGAAAACAGAAAGCAGGAGATGGAAAGCCACTTCGCCTTTCATGGGCTGGAGCTCTCAGTCGATATCGGGATACATACACCGCTCTGGAGCTTCAGGAACAGTCATTATCCTGGCGAAGTGAATGAGGTATCTTCTGGATACAAATATCTGGCTCGAATTACTTCTTGAGAGAGAACAAACTCAGAGATTCTGTCGTCCAAACCATGCAGACATATAATCTGGACGTGGATGCTGCATGCCAATAGTTATTTCAACAGGCCATGCTCCTCATCGAAGATGAAGACGAATGCCCGCCCTCTCTTCTCCTTCCGGAGGTACCCTTTCTCCACAAGCATGAGGAGATCGGTTCTTGCGGTCTCGTAGACGACGTCGTGCATCTGCATGACATGACGGATGGTGAAATATCTCTCTGGCTGTTCCATCATGGTGCGGAGAATATCTGCCTGGCGCTCATTGATCCCCTGTACCTTCCTGATGATGGCTGACGTCTTCTTCTGATCCGACTGCTTCTCTTCAATATACCGGAGCAGGTCATCACGGGCTTCATTGATGCATGCGATGTTGTAGTTGATGAAGTAGGTCAGATCCATCTCATCGTACCGGGTATGCAGATAGGCGAGGGAGTAACGCTTCTTCGATCTCTGGATGGCTCGTGAGATCGCCATATATTCAAAGAGCCAGTAGCCCCTTGAAAGCACATACCAGTAGAAGATGGTCCTGGCGGTCCTCCCGTTGCCATCTGCGAAGGGGTGGATATACCCGATAAGATAGTGGAGGATGATCCCCTTGATGATCGGGTGGATGAAGATAGCGGCCGGGTTCCCTGATTCGTACTCATCATCATTTGCAAACCGGCAGAATGCTGCGATCATCTCCTCGATATCCTGATGATCAGGGGGTGTATGCTGGATTGTTCCGGTGACGGCATCGACAACGACGATCTTGTTATTGTCACGGAACGTTCCGACTTCCGCATCACTGATAGTCCGCGTGGTGACGATCTTCTGAATGTCGGAGATCATCTCCCGTGAGATCGGCTCATCCTTCTTTGTACGGATATACTGCATCACCTCATAGTTGTTGATGACCATCTGCTCATCGGTATTCTTTGCCTTTTTTCTGGAGATGAGCAGCTCCTGCGCCTTCTTCCGGGTTGTTACTGCTCCTTCGAGGATGCTTGATGCAATCGCCTCTTCCATCATGGAGTTGATGATATAGGATTTTTCGAGCCGGATCTCCCGGTTGTTGATCCTGATGATGCCGGAGAGGTACCGGTCATAGGTATGCAGGTTCTTTGCGATCTCCGGGGTGAGGGAGTAGACGAGCCGGAGCGGAGGATAGGGAATCGTCTCGTACCGGAGCCTTCGGTGAGCTTTCATCAGTTGCCAGATGAGTTCCCTCCGGTTCGTATCCGACACCCTGTATATCAGCTCATCCCAATAGAGGTATCTTCGGTTATAATCACGCACCTCGTCTTCGAGCTCCTCATCTCCGGAGGGTGCAGTAACCAGAGAGTGTAATGGTATTCTGTCTGATGGTGGTTTTTGAGGGGTATTCTTCATTATTTCTTCAAATACTAATTTAGTAGTAATTAGTATTTAGTAGTATGTTTGCCTGAAGGTTACCATGAGGGTGTAAAATACTAATATGGTAGAAATTAGTAGTTATTGGTTTTTCAGACCACGCTGTATATTCACGAATCCTATCTTCGGCATCCCGATTCTGCCGGATCTACCGTGGCCTGAAGATCTTGAGCATCGGGGGGATCGCCGCTCCAACGAAGATCAGGGCATACCAGTACCACCTGAGCCGGAGTACCGGGGCGTAGAGCTTTGCAATCATGAGGGTAAAGCCCATGACGCTGATCTTGACGAGTGCCATATCCTTCCATCCGAGCATCTTCATCCGGGAGTCCATCCATCCAAAGAAGTCCATCATCATCTCCTCCGCCGCAACCCGGTGCGACAGTCCCCCCTCTTCCGGGTGTGATGATAAAGGTTTGGTGGAGAGGGGTGATGAGAGGGGGAGGGGGAGTATGTACTCCTGCCGGGTGGCTCCTGCGGAAGGGGATTGGATAATATAGCAGGGCTTCCTGAAGGGTAGGTACGCCATGCGTGACCGGCCGGATATCACAGATGAGTCGGTGATGATGAAATGGATGGCCCTTGAGTTTGGGAGGATGAACAAGGGGATCGTCACCAGCCGCAGAACCCTCGCCGAACTGCTTACCGAAGAGGCACCGTCTGCCGCGACGAAGGGGGGCGAGGAGCATCGCTTCGACCGCAGGGTCCTTGCCGCCCTCGGGGAGAAGCTCCCCCAGGAGATGCACCGCCGGCTCCGTCTTCCAATCCTCTTTCGCCAGGATATGACCGTCGCGAACAGTGTCTATCTCGCTGACGAGGCGGCGGTCACCGCCCTCCAGATGCTGGGTGATCTCGGGCCGCTGTACCGGATGGAGAAGGGGCGGCTCTGGGTCTCCCGGCCGATTGCATACGCGATCCTGCTGAAGTACCCGACCGCGGTCCAGATGATGATCTTCTGAGGGAGCGATCTGCGGAGAAGGATGTCCGGAGTACAAGGACGGAGAGCGAAGGCAGGAGGGGGCGCCGTCACGCTTCGCAATCTATGTATCGCCTGGATACATTGGTACTTCGTATGAGCCGGTTTGGGAGCCTTGATCCGGAGTTGATACGAAACGGCGGGTGTACTGATGTCTACTTCCCGCGATGCGAGTCGGTGCTTGAGCGTGCCGGGGTGAACCCTTCTGTCGTGATGGAGGTCTCGGTCGCCTCGCTCCCGCTGGGGTTTGGTATCCTGGCAGGCCTCAATGCGGTCCTCGATCTCTTTGCCGGGATGCCGGTCTCGGTCTCTGCGATGCCGGAAGGCTCGATCTTCTTCCCTGATGAGCCGGTGATGGTGATCTCCGGGAAGTACCGCGACTTCGCACGGTTCGAGACGGCCCTCCTCGGCTTCCTCTGCCATGCCTCCGGGATCGCGACCGCCGCCGCCCATGTCGTCTCGGTTGCCGGGGGGCGGCCGATCTACTCCTTCGGCTCCAGGCGGCAGCACCCGGCGATTGCTCCCATGATCGAGCGATCCGCCTGGATCGGGGGCGTTGCCGGCGTGAGCAACACCGCCGCCCCGGAGGATATCCCGCTCGCCGGGACGATGCCCCACGCCTTCGTCCTCTCCTTCGAGACCCCGGAGGCGGCGTGGGCGGCATACGCAGAACATGCCGATCCCGAGGTCCCCCGGATCATGCTCTGTGACACCCTCTCGGACGAGAAGGCCGAGGCCCTCGCCGCCGCCAACATCGGCTGTGCGGCGGTCCGGCTCGACACCCCCCGGTCCCGCCGGGGCGATATCCGGTCGATCATCGGCGAGGTCAGATGGGAGCTTGACACCCACGGCTACCGCGACGTCCGGATCTTCCTCTCCGGCGGCGTCACCGCAGCCGACGTCGCCGCCCTCCGCGATCTCGTCGATGCCTTCGGGGTCGGCGGCGCCATCGCCAATGCCCCCGTCATCGACTTCTCCGCCGACATCATCGAGAAGAACGGCACACCAATCGCCAAACGGGGCCGCCGCAGTGGGAGAAAACAGGTCTGGCGGCTCCCGGGGGGCGGCAGGATCACCCTCCCGGCAGGCGAGCGTCCCCCGGAGGCCGGGGCAGAGACAGGGACCGTTCCCCTCCTCCAGCCCTGCATCCAGGACGGCCGGATCATCACCGGGACAACGACCGATGCCGCCCGCCGCCGTGCAGAAGAGGAGATGCGGCTCTACGGGGGCGGCCTGTATCCGAGAGGATAGATGGCGGTGCTTGCAGGGGTCCGTTCTCAGTGTCAGAAGTGCTGACACCCCGGTATCCGGGAGTACGATAAACAATCTATTTATGCGACACCTGCGAATAGAGTAAGGTCAGTGAGCTTTATTGTCACTGGTTGTCAGTGTTTATCACTGGGCCGATAGATCAGGGGTAGATCGCTACCTTGGCATGGTAGAGGCCGCGGGTTCAATTCCCGCTCGGTCCATTTAATTTTCATAAAGGTTGTGTATTTACAAGTTTTCTGATCTCTGTTGAATTAGGAATCGTTATCCTCTCAATTTTTTTCATATTGATAGATTTGATATTTTTTCTTCTCTCTTGTTTAAATTGAGGATATCTTTCTATTACATTCTCTCTAGTATTGCCATCAACAATACTTTGTATTTGACTTGCAGAAAAAATGGAGTATTCTTCTGGTTTTCCAAACCATGTATTATTGTACCTTTTTACGTCCATTAAATGGTAAACATAGTAGTTTGTCGGATCGAAAAAATACCATTTATCATGGACTTCAACCTCCACCCAAGCATGATTATTTTTTGTTAATGTAGCTCTTATAGCTCTTGTATTATAACCTGATTTATTCGCGACATCTTCAAATAAAACTGCAAGTTCTCCACAACCTCCCATTTTATAATAAGCAATCCAATATGGGTTATTCGCATATTCATTAGGTATACGAAAAACTTGAGAGATAGGCGAATGCACTTCAGGCCGTATTTTACCATATGAATCGTATAAATAGCGATTAATTGGATGATCTAAATATTCTTTTGTATAATTTGGATTGAAATACTCCTTTTCAAAAAGGATGTAGGTAAAATTTGCAGATACCCATTCTGCTATTGCCTCTAACTTTTCCGTATCATTATCAATAGCTTCGGTTTTGTTTACAATGGAGCATATTTCCCGTACCCCTATAGGATAAATTTCATTTTCGTATTGAATTGAAAAATATGAATCAATTTGTTCAGCAGATTGGCTAATCGTTATAAAAAAAAGTAAAATAATATATAAAAAAACAATTATTACAAAAATAACATTCATTAATATTTTATTATGTTTATTTATAGACATTTTTAATCATAGTTAATTGTGAATTGGTTAAATATCTACTCGTTGTAAAAAAAGGATAAGATCTTATAAAAATATATCCTATGTATGATATCACACACCTAATCTACTGTGTATAAATGAAATATTTATATGAAATCAAATCATCTCAAAATTATGGTTATTTTACAGAGATTATTGGGATATGGATATTTCCCTGCTGATCTACCCCCTCCTTTTAATACAAAAAAATTTGCATCAACCTTTTCTTCCTCTGATGTTAAGAGATGGGAAGACATGGTGATTTCCTGGTCTAATTCAAGAAATAATAAAATTGAAAGTAGATGTTGTATTTATTCAAAACCTAGGTTTCATAATATACGACGTAATTTTAGTATTCCCAATCCTTTGTACCACGCAATTTTGTGCAATCATATAGAGAGAAATTGGGGTGAAATTAGTAATTTTATAGCTCAGTCCCAATTATCTATCAGCCGCCCAATTATTCCCATTCAATTCAAAAAAGCCTCGCGTTCTTTTGAGCAAATGGCTGATTCCTTCAATCAAAAGGAAAAAGTTGTATTGGAATCATCCATTTTTCGTGTGATGCTCAAAGCTGATATTTCTCGTTATTATAATTCTCTCTATACACATAGTATACCTTGGGCATTACATGGAAAGCAAAAAGCAAAAAAACAAAGAGGTAATGCACTTTGTGGAAATCTCCTTGATAAATGGGTAAGAAGCCTTCGTGATGGGCAAACATTAGGGATTCCCGTTGGTCCTGATAGCTCTTTAATTATTTCAGAAATACTTGGAACAGCGATAGAAATGGATTTGAAAAATTCAGGTGTAAGTTTAAAAGGAGTTAGATATATAGATGATTTTACATTATTTTTTAGAGATAAAAAAGAGGCTTATGATGCACTCACAAAATTACACAATATATTAAATAAATACGAGTTGGAAATAAATCCACAAAAGACAATTATTGACGAGGCCCCCTTTATCTTTGAGCCAGATTGGGTTTCATATATAAGACAATATTCTTTTAGAGAAATAAATAAAAAACATGGAATACAAAGCCAAAGAACCGATATTATTGATTTCTTTAGTAGATCTTTTGAGTATGATAGTCGATATGAAAATAAAAATGTACTTTTATACGCAATTAAAAGATTTGCAAAAGTGAATATATTAAAGGAAAATTGGGGTTTAACTGAGTCATTATTATTAAAAACAATAATTCTCAACGGAACCTGTATACCTTGGGTTATAAAAATAATATTAGAATATAAAAATAAAAACTATCCTGTTGATAATGATAATTTACAAACCGCAATCAATGAAATAATTTTATATCATTCCCAATATGGACATGATTATGAAATAACATGGGCTTTATGGTTTTCATACCAGTTAAACCTGAATATTCCTCCGGAAATTAATCAATTCATTGAAAATAACATCAATCCAATAGTTATAATTATGGCTTTATTCTTGAGAGATAACGGTTTAATTAAAGATATTAATATTTCAAATTGGGAAAAATATATGACTTCAGACAATTTATATGATGAATATTGGTTATTAGCTTATGAAGCAAATATAAAGGGATGGTTGTCTATATCTGGCAATAATTATCTTGATCAGGATCCATTTTATAAAGAATTAAAAGATAAAAATATTGTTTTTTTTGAAGAAGATTACACATCTATAGAACCCCCGTCAGAAGAATATATGTTTAAATTTTAATAAATAAAGTCATTATTTTATTATATCTATTTTCTTCTATTCTCTCACCATCCCAGCCCACCTCCCACCAACCGCCCCGAGAACGCCTGTTCCAGAATTGACTGCCGGAGCTGCTTGGTGCGTTCCTGTGTTGTAGTGACACGGGCTTCGATCTGATCTGCAAATGCAAGGAGGGTGTTGACCCGGCGGACGATTTCTTCTTGTTCGAGGAAAGGGGAGCTGTCAGCTCCATCGCCCCCGATATCTACAATAATTGAGCACAACAGAACAAATAAGGTGCGAATACATTTTCAACTCCTTCCTCTCCTTTTGAATCACCGCATCAATTCCGATGCCTTAATCCTGCCTGAAAAGAAGAGATCACCTATCCACTGATAACGACGGTTCCACAATGGCACTCAAAAAGACCCAACTCTATAGCTCACTCTGGCAGAGCTGCGATGAACTCCGTGGCGGCATGGATGCCTCTCAGTACAAGGATTACATCCTCACCCTCCTCTTCATGAAGTATGTCTCCGATAAGAGCGAGCGTGATCGGAGTTCTGTCATCGAAGTCCCCGAAGGCGGCGGCTTCTCTGATATGGTCCGGCTGAAAGGGGACAAGGAGATCGGGGATCGGATCAATAAGATCATCAGCAGGCTTGCAGAAGCAAACGATCTCAAGGGTGTCATCGATCTCGCCGACTTTAATGACGAATCCAGACTCGGCACCGGCAAGGAGATGCAGGACCGGCTCTCAAAACTGATCGCCATCTTCGATTCGCTCGATTTCAGTACAAATGGTGCCGAAGGAGACGATCTCCTCGGTGATGCCTACGAATACCTGATGCGAAACTTTGCGACCGAGTCCGGCAAGAGCAAAGGGCAGTTCTACACCCCGGCCGAGGTTTCACGCATTATTGCAAAGGTGGTCGGGATCGGTCCCAATACCCGCCAGGATCAGACGATCTATGATCCCACCTGCGGCTCCGGCTCACTGCTCCTGAAGGCGGCAGAAGAAGCACCCCGTGGCATCTCGATCTATGGGCAGGAGATGGACAATGCCACCTGGTCGCTTGCCCGGATGAATATGTTCCTCCACAATTACCCGACCCATGTTATCTGGCGGGGGAACACCCTCTCCTCCCCGCACTTCAAAAACGACGACGGCGGCCTGATGACCTTCGACTTTGCCGTCGCCAATCCCCCCTTCTCGTCAAAGGCATGGACGAGCGGCCTTGACCCCGACCATGATCCATTCGGCCGCTTCGATCCCGGTGTGCCGCCGTCAAAGAATGGCGATTATGCCTTCCTCCTCCACCTGATCAAGTCCTTGAAAAGCACCGGGAAAGGGGCGATTATCCTCCCGCATGGCGTCCTCTTCCGGGGGAACAAGGAGGGTGATATCCGGAGAAACCTCATCAAACGGGGGTACATCAAAGGGATCATTGGCCTGCCTGCCAATCTCTTCTATGGAACCGGCATTCCTGCCTGTATCATCGTCATCGACAAGGAGAATGCCCATGTCAGAACCGGCATCTTCATGATCGATGCGTCAAAGGGGTATGCAAAGGACGGGAACAAGAACCGGCTCCGGTCACAGGATATCCATAAGATCGTGGATCTCTTCAAAAACGTAATCGAGCTTCCCGGCTACTCCCGGATGGTTCCGATTGCAGAGATTGCCGATCCGGCAAATGACTATAACCTCAATATCCCCCGGTATATCGATTCCAGTGATCCGGAGGATCTCCATGATCTCAATGCCCATATGAACGGCGGCATTCCAAACCGTGATATCGATGCCCTGGAAGAGTACTGGGCGGTCTTCCCGACGCTCCAAAATGAGCTCTTCAGGGACAACGGTCGGCCCGGGTACTCGGAGCCGAAGATTGAAGCCCGCGAGGTCAGGGGGGTGATCCTCGCCCATCCCGAGTTTAAAGCATATGCAAGCCGGATTGCAGAAATCTTCCGCGAATGGCGATCCGTCCATGAGCCTCTGCTGAATGGCCTTTCATCTGAACATAAGACCAAAGAAGTGATCCATGTCCTCTCTGAAGATCTCCTGAAGCGGTATGCCAACCTCCCGCTCCTGAGCAGGTACGATGTCTACCAGCGGCTGATGGATTACTGGGCAGAAGTGATGCAGGATGATGTTGGGATGATCATCGCCGATGGCTGGGTTGAGGCGGCCCGCCCCCGTGGGATCATCGAGGATAAGGAGCGGAAGATCAAGGAGACGCCGGATCTGGTCGTCAACCGGAAGAAGTACAAGATGGATCTCGTTCCCCCCTCTCTCATCATCTCCCGGTACTCTGCAGATGGGCAGGAGGCAATCGACCATCTTCGGATGGAACAGGAGAATGCCGCCCGCGAGCTTGAGGAGTTCATCGAGGAGCATACTGGCGAGGAGGGGCTGCTTGAGGATGCAAAGGGTGATGCCGGGAAGATCGCAAAAGGTGATCTCAGCAAAAGGCTCAAAGAGATCGGCCGCGATCCCGAGTATGCCGACGAAAGGGACGCCCTGAAACGCTGCCTTGCCCTGATGGATGCAGAGTCAGAGGCAGGTAAGGCGGTCAAGACGGCCCAGGCAACCCTTGATGCAGCGGTGCTCGCCAGGTACCCGAAACTCAAAGAGGATGAGATCAAGGCTCTCGTCATCGAAGACAAATGGTTCACCTCCATCTGCTCGGCAATCGAGGGCGAGGTCCAGCAGGCGACCCAGCGGCTCGCCACCCGCGTAAAAGAGCTGGATGAGCGGTATGCCGCTCCAATGCCTCTGCTTGAGCGTGAGGTGGAGGAGTACGCGGCGAAGGTCGGGGAGAATCTGAGGCGGATGGGGGTTGCGTGGGAGTGAGAGTGGAGAGAGATGCGATACCGCAATGGAATAGTGATGGGGTAATACCGCCGGTTAATGTGCATGATCCGATCTCTCATGACCGATCGCCCTATTCAGTTTCTTTTACGGATATCATCCTTCGGTTTGGAATCACACCTCGTCGGCAGGCCATCCTGAAAGGGCTCCTGGAGTTCCGTTCTGCATTATATACAGTGGGTCTTATCAGGGGTTTTCAGTGGATCGATGGGAGTTTTCTTGAAGATATTGAGAGGAGAGAAGAACGAGATCCAGAGGATATTGATCTGGTCACCTTCTTTCATCTTCCTGATGGGGTGACCGAAGAGGAGATCATCAGGTCTGCACCCGGGCTCTTCAACCATGAAAGCCTGAAAAGCAACTATCATGTTGATGCGTATTTTGTCCGGTTGAACGCGGGTGCACCAGAAATACTGGTTGATTCGGCTGCATACTGGTATAGCCTCTGGTCTCACCGGAGGGATGGTCAATGGAAAGGTTTTTTACAGATTGATCTGTCCAATAATGATGATACGGTTGCTCAGAGAAATCTGGATGAGTTAATGGGTGGAGGAGATTCGGTATGACAACTATTCAGCAGTATGATTATTTACAGGCGGAGCTGTCCACTCTCAATAAGATGCTCACGAAGCTTCCCGAATCAAGCTTAATTGAACGTATGAGTCTTGAAGCCCGAAGAGAAAATGTAGAGAAAGCTCTTGCGTCACTGGAAGGTCCTGTTCGTCAACCGGCCCGGTTCAGTCTGACATTTCGTGGAGCTCCAATATTTGGCAGTCACGGAGTTCAAGCCGATTTCGGAGGATTTGCTATAAAAAAGTTTGCGGATGCCGTCCGGGCAATTGGTACAAGCCAGACCGAAACTCTTGGATCACGTGGGGCACTTCCAAACCGTGAGGAATATAAACTGTTGATAACCGGGGTTGCCAGAGGTTCATTTGGTTTTGTTATTGAGGAACCATCAGAGAATTACAAGCTGATAAAGGAGTTCTCTCCCCTTGAATCAGCAATCCATACAACAATGAGTATCCTCAAATCATCTGTTGAGACTGATGAAGAGTTAAATGAAGCTCTCTCTGAATCTGATCCGAGGGCAATCAAAGAGCTTCATGACTTTGTCAGGTACCTTGCTGATAACGAGGCAGTATGCACTCTGCAGTCCGGCAGGGATTCATTCAGCTTTTCTGATGTTGGTCAGATTCGCCAGAGTGAGAAGCGACTCAGTGAGGATAATATCCGTGAAGAAGATGTGACCTTCACAGGTGCTTTTCTTGGATATCTCCCGAATAAACGAATGTTTGAATTCCGTAAAGATGATTCTGATGAGGTCATTTCAGGAAGAGTTGATTCTTCAATTGAGGATGCAGATACGATCAATCGACAGCTGGATCAACAGGTGATCATTCATCTTCTTGAGAGGAGTGTTGGAGTGAGTAAACATCGTACCTATACTCTTACCGGATTTGAGTTTATGGATGGGGTGGATGCCTGAATATGCGGGGATGCACAGAATGAACTGCTGACCGTGAATGCTCAATACTATGCAGGCAGGTGTCTCTGAATTATGGATACATTATGGAGATGGTATGGACGTGTCCATAACTATTGCGTTCACTTTTATGTTCGCGCACATAAATTCGCACATAAATCTGTATGAGGGGTGTGTCACATGAATAGAAGAGCCAGCAAAAAGACCCATATTAACTCACGAATGCTCATATCTCATCATAGGAAGTCGTTTGAAAATGCGTGACCCCGAACAGATTCCGGATATAAGCGCAGATATGTGTTCATATAATCTGATCTCCGGCCGGCATACGGAGCAATCGGTTTTGGGCATGGATTTGCTAGATGGCTGGCTGGGCGAAACAGGAGAAGTGACACCGGCGGTGGCACAATTGCGAGGGATGGCTGATATGGTACATCCGGTAGTCGATCAAGGGATTCTGGCCGGAGGGGGAGCGGATGACTGAGCAGGGTGCTGTGCCTCCTGGATATAAGCGGACGGAGGTCGGGGTGATTCCGGAGGATTGGGAGGTTCTCTCTTTAGGAGAATTGGGCACTTTCATGAAAGGTAAGGGTATCAAACGTGATGATATCTCTAACAATGGCCTTCTCTGTATTCGATATGGTGAGCTTTATACGCATTATAATAATTACGTAATAATTCCGCAGTCACGAATTTCTGAAAAAATTGCTGCAACAGCACTACCTATAAAAAAAGGAGATCTTTTATTCGCGGGCTCAGGGGAGACTGCAGAAGAGATTGGTAAATGCGTTGCTTACCTTGGCGATCAGGATGCGTTTGCTGGTGGTGATATTGTTGTACTAAGGTCATCAGGTCAGAATTCTCTGTATCTTGGACATCTTCTGAACCATGATGTCGTCACACAGCAGAAAGCAAGATATGGTCAGGGAGATGCGGTTGTACATATCAATGCCTCTAATCTTGCGAAAGTGAAAGTACCTCTCTCACCAATTAAAAACGAACAAAACTCCATCGCCGCCGCCCTCTCCGATGTCGATGGACTGATCGGGGCGCTGGATGCCCTCATCGCCAAGAAGCGGGATATGAAGCAAGCCGCCATGCAGCAACTTCTTACAGGGAGGACGAGGCTGCCGGGGTTTGAGGGGGAGTGGGAGGAGAAGCGGTTGGGGGATGTTCTTGAACGAATTGTGGGTGGGGGTACACCAAGTCGAACAAATCGAAAATTCTGGGGAGGGCATATCCCTTGGGCAACAGTCAAAGACTTTGGAACATACCATCCATATAGAACACAAGAGACAATTACGAAGGAAGGGTTGGATAATAGTGCATCTAATCTTATTCGAGCAGGTACACTTATCACATCAACACGCATGCTTTTAGGTAAATGCGTCATTTATCAGGTTGATGTTTGTATTAATCAGGATCTTAAGGCTTTGTTTTGTAATAACTCAATCGATGTGCAATACCTGTTGTATTGGTTTCAATATCATGAGCAACTAATTGACGAGATGGGTAGTGGTAGTACGGTTAAAGGTCTGTCTACAAACGATCTTAAATCATTATACTTTGTTTCTCCTTCTATCTCTGAACAAACCGCCATCGCCACCGCCCTCTCCGATATGGACGCTGAGATCGCCGCCCTCGAACGCCGCCGGGATAAGGTGAAGGAGATTAAGCAGGGGATGATGCAACAGCTCCTAACTGGTAAAGTTAGGTTGATTTCTATTAAAAAACATAATGGGTCGTAGTATTATGCTTAACACCTTTGCCAAGCTCCTTCTTGTTGCAACATCCTTATCCCCTATTTTGGGGGCAGTGGCTGTTAGTAAATTCTCTCGAGGAGATCCACTAACTCATTGGCTTTTGTTTGTAGCGTTGGCAATAATTCTGATAGCACTTTGTTGGGGTTTATTATATTGGTCCGAACAAAAATTACCCGTAAATTGTTTGATTATTAAGAAGTTTGAGAATAATGATAAGGAGACACTTGCATTTCTCCTTGCATATTTATTACCTTTTATTTCAGGTGAAAACCTGTTATTTACAGGTGAATGGATGACAGGAGTTTATATTCTTTGTCTGATAGTTTTGACAATAATGCACGCTGGTGCATTTCATTTCAATCCTGTAATGGGTTTATTAGGCTATCATTTCTATGCTGTTACAGATTCTGGGGATTTTTCAATTTTACTTATTAGTAGAGAAATTATAAGAAAAACGGGGAAAGAAATTAATGTAGTACAACTTTCTTATAATATTTATTTACATAAGGGGGAATCAAATGTTTAAGAATTTTCAACTAGTTGCCTTAACCAAAGAAAACGATGAATTATCCGCTTTTTACATTCCTTTAGATCAGGATTTACAGACCCAACTCTCCAATAGCTTTTCTGAGCAATATAAATCTTTATGTAAAGATAGTAGTGAAATCGAATTTGATGCCTCTTATAAACCTGATTCAAATGAATTATTTTGTATTCATCCTTATGAGTTGCCAAATATGATTTGTGATATGTCGAGTCACCATATCCCGACTCTTGATAATGTATCTTTTCTAGGTAATTCATATACTTCTGTAAAAGCTATTGTTGCTTTTGTTAAGGATTCTCAAAATGAAGAGTTGGTTCTTTTCCAAAATTTTTACAATTCCTATGTGATTAAACCTGGTCGTTCAATTATATTTCAGAGTGGTATATACAAAGGTGTCTCTCAACCAATAATTACTCTTCAAAACAAATTATCTGCTATTTATATTCCAATTGAGAAAAAGCTATTATTTAAAAATTTTCGAAATACAAATTTGTTTTTACCGTTGGCAGATTATTATAAGGAAGCCTCAAATCAAGAAATTCATGAAATTCTTAACCACTCTCTCTTCTCAACAGAAAATATGGACTTAATTATTGGCTTTTCAAATCAATGGTTCCGCAAAAGGTTTGCAATGCTTCAAAATTCTGGAATATTAGATATTTACTCTGCACATCAAATCCTTGAAGAATCACAAGGACATGATGTCCATATTCAGCTAGATGGTGATAAAATTATTTTTCCTGTTGAAAAACAACCCGCTAAGCGACTACTACAATTTTTAAATGAGGAGTTGTTTAGAGGTCCAATCACAAAAAGACTTTTTGAAACGAACTCAAAAAAGGAGGCAGATTCTTGAATATGATGCCAATATTATCTTTTTTTATTATTTTTGCCATCTCGATTTTTTTAATATATAATGCTTGGTCATTATTGTCTTGGTTTACTTGTAATAATGATCAATACAATCAGAGAGGTATGAACAAGAGACAATATGAAGCGTTACCATGACCGAAACAGAATCCATCGAGTACAAACAGTCCTGGCGGGATGAATACCTCAAATGGATCTGCGGATTTGCCAATGCACAGGGGGGCAGGCTCTATATCGGCATTGATGATGCAGGACGGGTGGTCGGCGTTCCGGATGCCAGGCGGCTCCTTGAAGAGATCCCAAACAAGGTGCAGGCACAGCTTGGCATCATCGTGGATGTCAATCTCAGAACTGACGGTGATTGTGATCGTGAGTACCTGGAGATCGCAGTCGATCCCTATCCAAATCCGATCAGCTACAAAGGAGAATACCATTTCCGGAGCGGGAGCACCAAGCAGGTCCTCAGGGGGGCGGCCCTTGACCGTTTTCTCCTGATGAAGCAGGGCCGCCACTGGGATGGTGTTCCGGTCCCCTATGTCTCTCTGGATGACCTCGATCCACGCCTGCTTGCAGCATTTCGGAAGAAGGCGCTCATGAGCAGGCGTTTATCTGAGGATGTACTCAAAGAACCGGATGCAGCCCTCATCGAGAAGCTCCACCTGACAGAAGGCAGCTACCTCAAACGTGCCGCTGTCCTCCTCTTTCACCCTGATCCCGAAAAGTATGTGACCGGGGCATATGTCAAGATAGGGTACTTCGAAGAGGAAGCCAATCTTCTCTACCAGGATGAGACCCATGGCGATCTCTTCACCCAGGTAGACCGTACGATGGATCTCCTCCTGACAAAGTATCTGAAGGCGATGATCTCCTACGAGGGGATACAGCGGGTTGAGACGTACCCTATCCCCCCTGAAGCCCTCCGTGAAGCGGTTCTGAATGCCATCACGCACAAAGACTATGGGAGCGGAATCCCGATTCAAATCAGCGTCTTTGAGGATAGAATCCACATCTGGAACAACGGACAGCTCCCTGAGGGATGGAGTATTGATCGGCTCACCGGGACCCACCAGTCCCAGCCCTATAACCCTGATATCGCAAATGCATTCTTCCGTGCAGGCATGATCGAAGCCTGGGGTCGTGGAATTCAGCGGATCATGGCCGCATGCAGGGCGAACAAAACACCGGTCCCTTCGTTTCGGCACGAACCTGCTGGTCTCTGGGTGGAGTTTCCGTATAGATTGGAAGAGAGATCGGGGGGTACTAGGGAAGAAAACAGGGAAGAAACTAGGGAAGAAACTAGGGAAGAACTTGGAGAGCAGATCATCACTCTGATACAGGCGGACTCTTCTATTACCATGAAAGAAATGGCAAAGAGGCTTGGAATCAGTCAAAAAGGTATCGAGTGGCAGGTTCAGCAGCTGAAGAAGACGGGAAGGCTCCAACGCATCGGGCCGACCAAAGGCGGCCACTGGGAGATCATAGGAGGGGATGACGATCAGGTCAAATAGAGAGCCGGATGAGGATTTTAGAAGAGATACCACCTTCCGGTCTCTCCTCTCCATTGGGAATCATTTATAAACTCCTGGGATGATGAAGATCTACGGAGACTCAAAAGAATGCTCAATTCCGTGGAACTGAAGAACTTCGGTCCGATCACCCATCTAAACTGGCAGGATATCGGTTCAATCAACCTAATAATCGGTGGGAACGGAAGTGGCAAGACCTTCCTCCTCAAGGCATTGTACTCAGCCATAAAGACGATGGAAGAGTATCGGCGTGGGGATGACCAGCGATTGGCATCTGAGATCCTTGCTGAGAAGCTCTACTGGACCTTTCAGGCAGAGAAGATCGGTGATCTCGTCACCAAAGGAGCCTCTGATCCGCTATCCTGTTCCATCACAATCAACCAGGAGAAATTCAGGTACTGTTTTGGAAAGGATGCGACAAAGAAGTTTCAGAAGATCTCAGAGATACGAGAACCACGAACGAGCAACTCGATCTTCCTTCCTGCCAAAGAGGTCCTCTCCATCCATCATATTATCCTCAAATCACGTGAACAGGATCAGGTCTTTGGATTTGATGATACATACCTTGACCTTGCCCGTGCACTCAGCAGATCAACCCGATCCGGCAGGGATTACCCGGAGTTCGCAACATCCAGAAAGAGCCTCAAAGATCTCATCGGAGGAAGGCTTGAGTATGACGAAAACCACGCCAGATGGGTCTTTCGAAAGGGGAACCAGAAATTCTTAATCGGTGTTACATCAGAAGGAGTCAAGAAGATCGCCATCCTCGATACACTCCTTGGCAACCGGTACCAGGATACGGAATCGATCATCTTCATTGATGAACCTGAGGCTGCCCTTCACCCGGTTGCAGTCTCAGAATTCCTTGAGATAATCTCGATCCTTGCCAGCAGAGGAATTCAGTTCTTCCTTGCCAGCCATTCATACTTTGTTCTGAAGAAACTCGCCCTGATAGCCCAGAGGAATGAGGTTCCAATACGGATCATCGCCGAAGAAGACGGTGAGTGGCAGTCTGCGAATCTGATAGATGGTCTGCCTGAGAATAAAATCATAGATGAATCAATCCGGCTTTATGAAGAAGAGGTGAAGCTCGCATTCCGCTAAATTCAGTTTTCATTGAGGAATCAGGGATGCAGTTTGGACCCTTTCCTGAGGAACATTGTTTCTGTATCGATCGAAGCAGTCTCTACCAAAGAATACAGAAAGAGGTGAAGATGGCGCATTTCCTGCATCTTAAGGAGAGGAGGAATTTTGCACCTGTTGTTTGGGTTGTTGAGGCAAAATCAAGCACTCCACATACTGAGGCAAATCTATCCGGTCTCAATAACTATATCTCAGAAATCGGAGAGAAGCTTGAGAATGCGGTGAATCTCTGGCTTGCATTAGGATTGGGACGTCATGGTTTGGCAAAGAATGAACTGCCCGCACCTCTTCGGGATCCCGATCTCTCTGCCATCGGGTTCCGACTGATTCCTGTCATCAGGGACTGCGAGAATGCAGATCTCCCACAGCTTCAGGATGCTCTGCTTCAGAGACTTCGACGAACTATCCGTCTCTGGGCGATGGGGGCCAATCTGGTTGTTGTAATGAATGAAAAGATGGCTAGAAAGCATGGGTTGATCAGGCTATCATGATCCCAATCCGCATCTTCATAAGCAGCGTGCAGGAGGAGTTTGCCGAAGAGCGGGCCGCCCTCCGTGACTATCTTCGGGGGGATGCCCTGATGCGGCGGTTCTTTGTGGTCTTCCTCTTTGAAGATCTGCCCGCAGCTGACCGCCGCCCCGATACCACCTACCTGGAAGAGGTGGGGCGGTCTGACTTATATGTCGGCCTCTTTGGTGAAGAGTATGGCAATGAAGATGCAGAAGGGATCTCAGCCACAGAGCATGAGTTTGATTTTGCATCATCAGAAGGGAAATACCGTCTGATCTATCTGAAGGGAGCCAGCGATGCAGTTCGCCATCCAAAGATGCAGGCTCTCATCGGCAAGGCGCAGGCGGGACTTATCCGAAAGCGGTTCAATACATCTGCGGAGCTGGTTGCCGGTCTTTATGCGGCACTTGTCGAATATCTGGAAGAGAAACAGCTGATCCGCTTCTGTCCCTTCGATGCTGCTCCCTGCAAAAAAGCCACACCCGATGATCTTGACCACGAACGGATCGCATGGTTCCTGAGAACTGCGAGGCGTGCCCGACAGTTCCCACTTCCAGAAGATGCCTCTCATCTGGAAGTTCTTGAACACCTGAAACTGATCGACAATGGGTATCTGACAAACGCATCTATTCTCCTCTTTGCCAGAAAGCCGCAGGACTTTCTCCTTACTTCTGAAGTGAAATGCGCCCACTTCCATGGAACCGAGGTCGCAAAACCGATCCCTTCCTACCAGGTGTACAAAGGTACAGTCTTTGAACTCGTTGATCAGGCGGTTGACTTCGTCTTAAGCAAGATCAATCTCTGGGTTGGCACCCGTGCAGAAGGTCCGCAGGCCCCGGTCCGCTATGAGATCCCAAAAGAGGTGGTCACAGAGGCGATCGTAAATGCAGTTGCCCACCGGGACTATACGAGCAACGGGAGTGTGCAGGTGATGCTCTTTGCTGACCGGCTGGAAGTCTGGAATCCCGGAAGACTCCCGCCAACCCTGACGCTTGAGAGGCTGCGGGTTGCTCATGGGTCGGTGCCGGGCAACCCGCTCCTCGCCGAACCGATGTACCTGACCCGGTATATCGAACGGATGGGAACAGGGACGCGGGACATGATCAGGCGGTGCGTGGATGCCGGACTACCAGAGCCTGAATTTGAGGTCACTGACGGATTTATGATAACGATAAGGCGTAGTAAAAGCGATGGAATCACTCCATCGAAGAAGGCAGATCAAGTCACAGGTGAAGTCACAGGTGAAGTCACAGGTGAAGTCACAGGTGAAGTCAGATCACTCTTGGCAGTGATGAAGCAGGAATCATCACGCCATGAACTCCAGAAATACCTGCAATTGAAAAGCGAATCAAATTTCCGTACATTGTATCTCAAACCCGCAACTGATGCCGGCCTCGTAGAGATGACAATCCCGGAGAAACCCAGAAGCCGATTGCAGAAATACCGCCTGACGAAGAAGGGCCGGGATCTGCTGGCTGCAATAAAGAATGAGGAATGAATGGATGACGGGCGTCGGCGAACGTGAGATACGGGCACAGGGACGGGTGATCGGCTTCTTTCGGGATACACTTGGATACACCTGCCTCGGCAACTGGCATGACAAAGAGAGAAACGGCAGTATCGAGGAGACCCTGCTCCGGAACCGGCTCTCCCGGCAGGGACATGAGGATCGGATCATCGAAAAAGTCCTCCATGAACTCGGGAGAGCTGCGACTGTCGGGGGGGTTCGTTCCCTCTATGATGCAAACCGGGAGTTCTACAGCCTTCTCAGGTACGGCGTGAAGGTACGTCCTGCAATCGGGGAGCCGCATATCACCGTCTGGCCGATTGACTGGCAGAACCCTGGGAGGAACGACTTTGCCATCGCAGAAGAGGTCACCATATTCGGGGAGAATACCAAGCGGCCGGATATTGTCATCTATGTCAATGGCATCGCCCTTGGCGTGCTGGAACTGAAACGCTCTACCGTCTCGGTGACGGAAGGTATCCGGCAGAACCTTGACAACCAGAAGAAGGTCTTCATCCGGCCGTTTTTTGCAACCATTCAGCTGGTGATGGCAGGCAATGAGACCGAAGGGGTCCGGTATGGCACCATCGAAACCCCGGAGAAGTACTATCTCCGGTGGAAAGAGGCCGATGCACACCCGGATGCCGCCGACAATCCTCTCCTCCGGGAACTTGGCCAGCTCTGCAGGAAGGAACGCCTCCTTGAGCTGATCCATGATTTTATCGTCTTTGATGCCGGGACCAAAAAGACCTGCCGCCACAACCAGTACTTCGGGGTAAAAGCCGCACAGGAGCGGGTAAGGCAGCGTGAAGGCGGGATCATCTGGCATACCCAGGGGAGCGGCAAGAGCCTGACGATGGTCTGGCTTGCCAAATGGATCAGGGAGCATATCAAAGGTTCCCGGGTTCTCCTGGTCACTGACCGGATTGAACTGGATGAGCAGATCGAGAAGGTCTTCACCGGGGTCAGCGAGGCGATCTATCGGGCAAAGAGCGGATCAGATCTCGTCAACGTCCTCAATACAAACGAAGAATGGCTGATCTGCTCCCTGATTCATAAGTTCGGACGGGGTGAGGAACTCACAGAACAGGATGTCGATCAGTACATCAGGGATATCCATGCACATCTCCCCAAAAATTTCCGTGCCAAAGGCGAGATCTTCGTCTTCATCGATGAGTGCCACAGGACACAGTCGGGTCTGCTCCATGAGGCGGTGAAGGCCCTCCTCCCGGATACGATGATGATCGGGTTCACCGGGACGCCGCTATTGAAGAAGGACAAGAAGAAGAGCATTGAGATCTTCGGGCCCTATATTCATACCTACAAGTATGATGAGGCGGTCCATGATGGCGTGGTCCTCGATCTCCGGTATGAGGCACGGGATATCGACCAGAACATCACCTCCCAGGTGAAGATCGACCAGTGGTTCGAGGCAAAAACAGCAGGTCTCACCGATTTCGCACAGGCAGAACTTAAAAAACGCTGGGGCACGATGAAGAAGGTCCTCAGCTCACAGGATCGGCTCCAAAAGATCGTCGCTGACATTCTCCTCGATATGGAGATGAGGGACCGGCTGAGAAGCGGCCATGGAAACGCGATGCTTGTTTCGGGGAGCATCTATTCTGCCTGCCGGTTCTTTGAGATGTTTCAGAAGACCGATCTCAAAGGGAGATCTGCGATCATCACCTCATACAAGCCCTCACCTGCGGATATCAAGGGCGAGGAGACAGGGGAAGGGCTGACCGAGAAGCTGCGGCAGTATGATATCTATCGAGCGATGCTCGCCGAATACTTCGATGAGCCAGAAGATACGGCGATGTATAAAGCCGGGATCTTTGAGAAAGAGGTGAAGAGGCGGTTCATCGAAGAGCCGGGGCAGATGAAGCTCTTGATTGTCGTTGATAAACTGCTGACCGGCTTTGACGCACCGCCTGCAACCTACCTCTATATCGACAAGCAGATGCGGGATCATGGCCTCTTCCAGGCGATCTGCCGGGTGAACCGGCTGGATGGGGACGATAAGGAGTACGGCCATATCATCGACTATAAGGATCTCTTCAGGTCTCTTGAACGCTCGATCAAAGACTATACCGGAGGGGCCTTCGAGGATTTCGATGAAGATGATGTCAGGGGTCTCCTGAAAGACCGGCTTCTGAAAGGGCGTGAACGCCTGGAAGAGATTCGTGAGGCGATCAAGGCACTCTGTGAACCGGTTGAGCCGCCCCGTGCGAGCCGGGACTATATCCGGTACTTCTGTGGGTCAAGCGATGATCCCATTGCCCTGAAACGAACCGAGCCCCTCCGTGTCGATCTCTATAAGCGGGCCGGAACATTTCTCCGGAGATATGCCGACATCGCAGGAGAGATGCGTGAGGCCGGCTATACCGATCAGGAGGCACGGGTGATCAGGGGTGAGGTCGCCCACTTCGAGAAGCTCCGTGAGGAGATCATGCGGGCAAGTGGCGACTATATCGATCTGAAACGCTATGAACCGATGATGCGCCATCTCCTTGATACCTATATCCGGGCAGAGGAGAGTGAGGTCATCTCGGCATTCGATGATCTGACGCTCGTCCAGTTGATCAATATCCGTGGAGAAGCGGCGATCGAGGCGCTTCCGGAAGATATCAGGAGGGATCATGAGGCGGTCGCAGAGACGATCGAGAACAATGTCCGGAAGATCATCCTCGATGAGATGCCGGTCAATCCGAAGTACTATGAGAAGATGTCCGAGCTCCTGGACTCTCTGATCCATGAACGGAAGCAGCATGCACTGGATTACCGGGCATACCTGGGAAAGATCGTCGAGCTGGCACGGAATGTGAGCCAGCCTGAAAAAGAGGTATCCTACCCTTCCGCACTCACCACCCCGGCACTCCGGTCACTCTATGATAACCTTGTAACAGGTGAGAACCAGGCGTTGGCCGAGCTTGCTCCATATGGTGATCGGAGGGCTGAAAACCCGCGTGCAGAGATGGCAATCGCCCTTGATACCGCCATCAGGGAGACGAAAAAGGCGGGATGGCGGGGGAACAAATTCAAGGAACGGGAAGTGCTGGGTGCCATCCGGCAGGTCCTTGGCGATCATGAACCGCTGATCGGGCGAATCTTTGAGATAGTGAAGAATCAGCGTGACTACTGAGAAGCATCGGATCGAGGTCTCAGGCATTACGGTTGAGATCACCAGGAAGAAGATTAAGAACCTTCACCTCGGGGTCTATCCTCCCGAAGGCCGGGTACGGGTCTCCGCCCCGCTCTTCCTTGATGACGATGCGATACGGCTTGCCATCATCTCCCGGCTGAAATGGATCAGAAAACAGCAGAAGAAGTTTCTCGACCAGGATCGCCAGTCCCAACGGGAGATGATCACAGGCGAGACCCATTTCTTCCAGGGGAGGCGGTACCGGCTGGATCTCATTGAAGCAGATCTCCCTCCACGGGTATGCCTGCGGGGAACGACCACAATGGAGTTGAGGGTCCGCCCCGGAACCGGCCGTGAGAAGCGGGAGGAGATCCTCTATGCCTGGTACCGGAAGCAGCTCAAAGAGCAGATACCTCCACTCATCGCCAAATGGGAAGAGATCACCGGTCTCCGTGTGTCAGAGTGGGGTGTCAGGAGGATGAAGACCCGCTGGGGAACCTGCAATACTGATGCCCGCCGAATCTGGATAAACCTGGAGCTGGTGAAGCGCTATCCCCTCTGCCTTGAGTATATCATCCTCCATGAGATGGTCCATCTCATCGAACGGCGGCATAATGAACGGTTCAGGGAATTGATGGACGGCTTCATGCCGGGATGGCGCCGGTATAAGGAGGGGCTGAAGGAGATTCCATTGACAGAGGAGTACTGGGAGGAATGATCCCTGTCATTGGCCGATAGTATTCAATATAATTAGGGGGTACTTTTACTGAGGGGTCGCAAAGTGAGCCTTATCTTTAACCTACGATTAATACTGACCATATGGAGATAACATCTCCCTTGAGAAAGTCATAGCCTCCTCTCTGCATGCAACATGGTAAATATAATCAATTTCGAGCGTTTTGACCCGATGAAACTCGACATATCCTTCATTCGTTTTTGAAGAAATAAGGACTGCCACATTTATTCCTGCCACGTGAAGTGATGATATTTACCGAACTTTTTGGGATACTGATCTCGAGAGATTGTTTCATCCGGTCCATGATATCCTGTACATTGCCCATCAGCTGATCTGAGCGAAATTCTAAGAAGATATCAACATAGATGCTTCCCCCGCTCTGCCGTGATTTGACCTCATGGATCTGCTCGTAGTTGTGAAAATGTTCAGCTAGTTCTCTCATCACGATGAGCTGGAGTTCCTCTTCAATGGTCTGGTCAAGAAGATCAGGGAGAGATGATACGATCATCGTATAACCGGAATAGAGGAGAATTCCCATGACAATGAACGAGGCAACCGGATCTATATATACCGACCACCAGTTCCCTGCGCAGATGACCGCAATAACCAGAGTTACGAGGACCACGAGATTTGCAATGGCTTTTAAGCGGAATAGGTGATACTGGGAATCCATGATGGGTGAAGGTTCCCGCATAGCGATCCGGTAATTCTTGATCCAGAAGTAACTGTCAACCGCAGCCATGATGACAACGATGATCATCCCGACCATAGCCCATTCGCTGCCGATATTTGCGGGAAAGAGGATACGGAATATGGCAGCGAGGACAAGGATCAGGAGTGATACGAGGATCAGGCCACCGGTAATGATACGGGCAAGGTTCTCGAATTTTCCCATCCCGTAATCATATTTACCATTATTCCCCCGTGCAATCGTCCGGGATATTATCCACACAATCAGGATCGCCATAGCCTCGTTGATGGTTTTCATGCCGGAGGTGAGCAGGGTGTAAATGGCGGGATCAAAGTGCCCAATTATGGCGGAATAAAAATGCTCATTTCAACAACATAAAACCTCTGTTATACAACCCTTTCAGACATGGGGGATCAGACCCTGTCGCCGCCGCTCTTTCAGTCGGTAACTATCACCCTTGATATTCAATGTCGTGCAGTGATGGAGGATTCGATCCAGTACTGCCGCAGCAATCACATGATCCCCGAATATCTCGCC
>NZ_JWHL01000007.1 GCF_018132105.1 Methanocalculus chunghsingensis
TTTCAGAAACGCTGAGAGAAGCTGATCGCTATCCCCCTGCATCACATTCTCGGAATGGACATTGAGAAGGACAAGAATCCTGTCGGCATCATCGAAGGTGAGCGTTGTACTCTCGACATCGCCTAGGAGTGTGCCTGCAAAGACATCCTTTGCGGCCCGGTACGTCCGGAGGAGGGTTCCGGCACTATCAAAGACTACTGCAATGGTCATCGGAAAGAGATACCACCTTTAATTAATATTATCAACGAGGGTTCATATATGCCTCTCACTACAACAGCCGAAGCAATCAGGTCAATGGAAATCCGTGGTGCAGGACGAATAGCACGTGCAGCAGCAGGTGCGCTCCGAGACCATGCAGAGATGATCTCCACTGATAATTTCACAGGTTTCAGAGACGGAATGTATCAGGCAGCTGATCTCCTCCGCTCAACCCGGCCAACAGCCGTCTCGCTGCCAAACGCCATTCATATCGTCATGCGGGATCTCAGGACGGCAACAGATGCAACAGATGCGCGCAACGGGATTATCAGAAACGCCGAGGCGTTCATCAGGTCATCGGAGGCAGCAGTCAGGACGATCGGCATGATCGGAGCCAACCAGATCAGAGACGGCGATACCATTCTGACCCACTGTAACTCGGAGGCTGCACTCGCCTGTATCATCGAGGCGAAGAAACAGGGGAAGGAGATAGAGGTCTTTGCCACCGAGGTGAGGCCATGGAACCAGGGGAGACTGACCATCGAGGTGCTCAACCACCATGAGATCCCGACTCATTTCATCGTCGATTCAGCAGTCCGATCCTTCATTAATGATGTCGATCTCGCCATCGCGGGTGCCGACGCCATCTCTGCCGATGGATCAGTCATCAATAAGATTGGAACCTCACAGATAGCCCTTGCAGCTCATGAGGCACGGACGAAGATGATCATCGCCGCTGAGACCTACAAGTTCGCACCCTTATCCAGTATCGGACTTGAGATACCGGTTGAAGAGCGGCCGGGATCGGAGGTGCTTGCCGATGAGATCGCGCAGAAATATCCATTTGTCAGAGTGCGCAATCCGGTCTTTGACAGGACACCCGGTACCTATATCGATCTCATCGTCACCGAAGAGGGGGTAATTCCACCCGAATATGCCCCGCTAATCATCAGGGAACATCTCGGATGGCGGGTGTCGGATCTTGACAGCCATCTTTTTGGCACCTGAGAAGAAGGGATATCCTTTTTTCTCCCCACCATGCAAGATGAATGAGGAGATTTTTCATGGGTATTGAATTTGTAAAACTACAAGGAAATGGAAATGATTTCATCCTCATCGACGAGATGAAGGGAGAGATCATTCCGGAGGAGATGAAGCCGAAGTTTGCGATGTTATTCTGTGACCGCAGATTCGGAATAGGTGGGGATGGCATCCTCTTCATCTCCAAATCAGAAACTGCGGATATCAGAATGCGCCTGCTTCAGCCTGATGAATCAGAGGCAGAGATGTGCGGAAACGGAATCCGCTGCCTCGTCAGGTACGCTTCTGACCGGGAGTATGTCAAAGAGGAGTGTACGGTCGAGACGATGGCAGGCATCATACCGGTGAAACTCGGATATACCGCGGAGGGCGACTTCTTCGCAACAATTACGATGCCAACCCCCGCATTTGCCAGAAGTGAGATTCCGGCGACCGGAGATTCGGATGCCGACTATACAGAGGAAATTGCAACCTACCAGGTCTATGCGGCCAATACGGGAGTCCCTCATGCGGTCGTCTTCGTCAGTGAGATAGGTGCCATCGATCCGGAACAGATCGGCCCTGTTATCAGGAATCATCAGACATTCCCAAAAGGTGCCAATGTCAACTTTGTCGAGAAGGTTGCAGACAATACCCTTCGGATCCGGACATTTGAACGTGGTGTCGAGAGTGAGACGATGTCCTGCGGAACCGGTGCCACGGCATCAGCGGCAGTCGGCCGAAAACTCGGCTATGTCGGCAACGACGTCCTTGTCGAGACGAAGGGTGGCCCACTCAGGATCTCTTTTGGCGAGACGGTAACGATGACCGGACCTGCAGAGTCGGTCTACATCGGCATGATCCAGCTCTGAAAACGTCAGATAATAGGTAAAAAAATGAGAGCCGGAAGAATTTTCCGGTTATCGGTTTTTTTCTCGGCTGTTTTGCCATCACGTTGCGAGGGTCTTCAGCAGATCCGGATGCCGTCTCCGGTGATGATAAAATCGAAATACTCTCCTTCCGGCCGTGAACGGTGTTTCACCACAATTGCACGCCTCTTCTCTTCCCTTCGTTCGATCCTGATGATCGCCTTTGAGATATGGGAGAGCGAGGTGCCTCCAAGACCAGAGAACCGGTTTGTGGTGACATCCATATACACCTGATTGGTGATGAGTGCAGGGATCTCATGCTTCCGTGTGAGAGAGAGGAGATCGATCATCTGCCTTCCAAGTACTTTAAGCGCGTCACCCCGCCGCTCCATCTCAGATCGGTAGAGGGCTGTGGCAGAGTCCAGAACAATGAGCCCGATCTTCTTCTTTTGAAAGATCTTCCCTGCATCAAGGATCATCAAACCCTGCTCAGCAAAGTCGATCGGTTCGTAGAGGAAGAGACGGGTTGCGAGATCTGCTGCGGGATCATCTCCTCCGGCAATCTGGGTGAAGCGATCCGGAGAGAAACCTTCGGTATCGAAGAAGATGACACCCTCACCCTCTCTGAGAGTTGCCACCGCAGCCATCAGGGCGAGGGTGCTCTTTCCGCTCCCCGGCTCTCCATAAATCTGGGTGATCATCCTCCGTTCAAGGCCGCCGCCGAGGATCCGATCAAGGTCAGGGTTTCCGGTGCTTATCCGGTTTAACTCCACCTCGTCAACTCCTTCCGTGCGGCTTCTTCTGCCTCCCACTTCACTTCACGGATCGGCCGCCCCTGCCTCACAGCTGCTGCCACAACGGCATCAAACTCTGCCTTGACGGTAAGGATCTTCCCCTTCCATGACCCGATCTTGACACCTATCTCATCCCCCTCAGAGAGCCTGACTCTGATAAACCGGCGATCTGCAATGAAGCGGTGAACCGAGGGGATGCACCGGACACCGAGTGTTCCAAGCTCTTCTGCAAGAATCAGGGCGAGCCGTTCAGAATCCTCCTGACGGCAGATAACCCTGATGAGGTGGCCCGGCCGCCCTTTCTTCATAATAAGCGGACTTGCTGAGGCGTCCCTGGCACCTTCCCGGTGCAGACGGGCGATTGTTGCTGCAATCACCTCGCCATCCGCATCATCGATATTCGTCTCAAGAATATCGACCCACACCCCGGGACCCCCGCTCTCAAGCATCATCACCCGGAGAATATTGGGCCGATCCGGTGGATCCCTGGTGCCCGCACCATAGCCGATTGATGTAATCGTCCCATCAGCCGGAGCCTCCTCACCAAAAGAGGAGAGGAACTCGGCAAGGAGTGCGGCACCTGTCGGGGTGGTCAGCTCACCGGTCTCCTCCAGGGAAGGACGGACAGTCAGTCCGGAATCCTGAAGGATATATGCCGTCGCAGGAGCAGGAACAGGCATTTTGCCGTGCGCGGAATTGATCGTTCCCATACCGAGCGGGACCGGGAGGACGGAGATGCGATCAGGGGAGAGGGAGAGGAGTGCAGTACATGCACCCACCACATCAGCGATCGCATCGTCTGCTCCGACCTCATGGAAGTGAGGGTGGTCACCATGGACACGCGCCTCAGCATCATGAATCCTGTGAAAGACCCGTTCTGCCATTTCTTTTGCTTTATCCGGCGCTTCAGCCATGGATACACAATCAAGCACCTCTTTCAGGGTTCGTGTGCCTACTCCGGCACGGGTCTGAATATAGGTGGCAGTGATCCCCCGCCGCTTCACCTTTGTGATCACCGGCTCTCCAACAACCGATGCCATCGCTCTGGTGACGAGCGGTTCGTCTGCTCCGGCATCAAGGAGGGCACCGATAATCATATCCCCGGCAGCACCATTCGCGGGATCAAAGAGGATTGTCCGCATCGTTAAACACTACTTATATGTCCGGATACCGTTGACAATAAAGTAATGCCTGAAGTTTTTCTGAAAGTCGATTCTGCATATCCCGAAGATCTGGGTGGAGGGAAGGCACGGCTCGATCCAGAGACGATGCTGGCTCTCCGTGTATCTCCTGGAGACCTTGTAACCATCGAAGGAAAGAAACAGACAATCGCGAAGGTCTGGAGAGCGATGGCAAAGGACTGGGATCAGCAGAAGATCCGGATCGATAAGTTCACCCGTGAGAATGCGGCTGTTGCCATCGGTGATCGGGTCAGGATAAAGAAGATTGAAGCGGTCATCGAGGCAAAGGAGGTGGTGATTGCACCGCCGGAGAATCTTCCCCCGAATCTCCCGATCAGCATGGAACATGCGGCACAAGGTCTGATCAACTTCCCAGTCTCAATCGGCGATGTCGTCCCTATCAGAGCGATGATGGTACCACAGCTCGTCGAGTTCAAAGTCATCAGTATTGAGCCCGAAGATGCGATGATCATCTCCAGAAACACGCAGATAATGATATCTGACAAGCCTGCTGCCGGGTTTGAGGGACTCAAGCGGATCAGCTATGAAGATATCGGGGGGCTGAAGGATGAGCTCCAGCGGCTCCGTGAGACGATAGAACTCCCCATACGCCACCCCGAACTCTTCAAGACCCTGGGTATCGAGCCTCCAAAGGGTGTCCTCCTCTATGGACCCCCGGGGACAGGCAAGACCCTCATAGCCCGTGCGGTCGCCAATGAGTCGGGTGCACATTTCATCTCAATCGCCGGGCCGGAGGTGATCTCAAAGTACTATGGCGAGTCCGAACAGCGCCTCCGGGAAGTCTTTGAGGAGGCAAACGAGAACGCACCATCGATCATCTTCATCGATGAACTCGACTCGATTGCCCCCAAGCGGGAGGATGTGACAGGCGAGGTTGAGCGCCGTGTCGTGGCACAGCTCCTGACGATGATGGACGGTCTTGAGGAGCGGGGCCAGGTCGTCGTCATCGGAGCGACGAACCGTCTCGATGCCATCGATCCCGCACTCCGACGGCCAGGACGGTTCGATCGTGAGATCGAGATCGGGGTACCCCCGACGGTTGACCGGGAGGAGATCCTTAATATCCATACACGCGGGATGCCGCTTGACGAAACGGTCCGAATCGATCTGATTGCCACACAGACACATGGATTTGTTGGGGCAGATCTCGCAGCCCTCGCCAGGGAGGCAGCGATTCGATCGCTCCGCCGTCATCTGCCGATGATCGATCTTGAACAGGAGTCAATCCCTCAGGAGATCCTTGACGCACTGAAAGTGACCGGAAATGACTTCCGGGAGGCACAGCGGGAGGTATCCCCGTCTGCCATGCGTGAGGTGATGCTTGAAGGAACGAATATCCGCTGGTCCGATATCGGGGGCCTTGTATCGGCACGGCAGGAGATCCGCGAGGCGGTCGAGCTCCCCCTCACCGAGAGGGAGAGGTTTGAGGAGCTTGGAATTCAGCCACCTAAAGGTGTCCTCCTCTATGGACCCCCCGGAACTGGCAAGACGCTGATCGCAAAGGCGGTAGCAACCGAGTCGGGTGCAAACTTTATTCCGGTCAAGGGTCCGCAGCTCCTCTCAAAATGGGTTGGTGAGAGTGAGCGGGCGGTCAGGGAGATCTTCAAAAAGGGGAGGCAGGTCGCGCCATCGATCATCTTCTTCGATGAGATGGATTCCCTGACACCGGCCAGGGGAGTTTCAGGGGAGGCATCCCACACCATTGAGAGCGTCCTCAACCAGATCCTCACCGAGATCGACGGGATCGAGGAGATGCGGGATGTCGTTGTAATGGGGGCGACGAACAGGCCGGATATCGTCGATCCTGCCCTCCTCCGCCCCGGAAGATTTGACAGGCTCGTCTATATCGGGGAGCCGGACACGAAGGACCGTGAGATGATCATCAGGATCCATCTCAGGAGTATGCCGGTCCAGGGCGATCTCATCGAAGAATGGGTTGATCTCCTCGAAAACCTTGAGTATAGCTGTATCGTTTCGGCATTTGAGTCGATCGGAACCGGATCGGAGATTACCACAGATGCGATCCGGTCCGCAGCAGAGGATCTCCCACGAAAAGACGAGAGACAACTGAAGCGATCGGAGATCAGGAAGCTCATCTTCGAATGTATCTCAGGATTCAAACAACAGTATTCAGATCCCGCCCGTAATGATCTCATCACAAAGATTGCACAGCAGACTGAAGGATACGTTGGATCTGATCTTGAAGGGCTCTGCCGCGAGGCAGGAATGCTTGCGATGCGTGAGGGTGTATCCAGGGTTGCTATCAGGCACTTCGAGGCGGCATTTGAGAAGATCCACCCCACAATGAATGAACGGCTGGTCGAGTACTATAAACGAATTCAGCAGCATTTCAAGGGTGGTCTTCCAAAGCAGTCACAACCAATTGAGTACCAGTAACTACTTAGTTGAGGGGAGAAAACACATCTCCCCATGATACCTGAGACAGAGAAGGAACACTGGTCTTCAGGATTTGGATTTGTCCTTGCATCGATCGGTGCTGCCGTCGGTATCGGAAATATCTGGCGATTCTCGACGCATGTCGGTGAAAACGGGGGAGGGGCATTTCTTCTCCCATTCCTCCTCGCCGTCTTTCTTATCGCCCTCCCCTTGATGATCCTTGAGATCAAGGCCGGGCGTGCGCTCGCCGCCGATGTCGTCACCGCTTTTGAGAAGGTGCATCATCATTTCGATAAAGTTGGCTGGCTCTTTATTGCAGTCGGTTTTGTTATTCTCAGCTACTATCTTGTCATCACCGGGTGGACCCTCGCCTTTGTCTTTTACTCGTTGTTTGCCATTGAAGGTTGCTTTGATACATTCACCGGGAGCTATGCTCCGGTCGCCTTCTTCATCATCTCAGCACTTCTGACAGGCGGTGTGGTCGCTCTTGGGGTTAAGGATGGGATCGAACGGGTTGTCCGCTGGTTTATCCCACTCAGCTTCTTCATCCTCATCGGTCTTGCGATCTATGTCATCACGCTTTCAGGGTACTGGAAAGGAATCGGATTCTTCCTCACCCCTGACTTCTCGGTTCTCTCTGATCCCATGCTCTGGGGATCCGCCTTCGGCCAGGCATTCTTCTCGCTCTCCGTCGGTACAGGCATTCTCCTTACCTATGGATCATATCTGCGGCGATCTGTTCCGATCGCCCGTTCTGCCGTCTATATCACCCTGGCCGACCTCGCGGCAGCTATCCTCTCGGGATTGATCATCTTTCCGATCGTCTTCACATATGGATTATCTCCTGCGATGGGGGTTGAACTGACCTTCGTCATCCTCCCACAGGCATTTGAGATGATCCCCTATGGTGCGTACGTTGGATTTGCCTTCTTCCTCCTCCTCTTTGTATCCGCACTGACGGCGACCGTCTCGATGATCGAGATGCCGATTGCATCATTTATCGCACGAAGAGGAGTCTCGAGGAAGAGAGCAAGTCTCGCACTGACCGGAGGGGTACTCCTGATCGGCCTCCCCTCGGCACTCAGTTACTCGGCGATGAATCTCTCTGTTGGAGGAATCCCTTTTCTTGATCTCCTTGATGAGACCGCCGGGACATTCGGCCTCCCGTTTACGGCACTCGCAACAGCAATCGCTTTTGCCTGGTTCCTTGATCCGGCCCTCCTGCGGGAGAAAGGTGGCATGAAGGGGCCGATCCCCCATTTCATCCTCCAGATATGCAGGTATGTCATCCCTGTAGTGCTGATTATAACACTCCTCATCCTGACAATGGATCTGCTGGCAGGCTGATCGATACCCTGATAGAGAATGATCGCATATGCTCACCATAAATGCAGAATGATGATGAGATAGCCACCTCGATGCTTGAAACAGCTACGACAGTGACCCGTGTGGCCCGGAGAGTGAGAGAAGAGAAAGTACAGGAGCTTATATCCCTGATACTCTCTGGGAAGAGGATCTATGTCGCTGGTGCCGGGCGATCGGGACTTGTAGCAAAAGCCTTTGCGATGCGGCTGATGCACCTTGGCTTCACCTGTTATGTCATCGGTGAGACGATCACACCTGCATTTGAGTCCGGGGATGTGCTGATCGCCGTCTCAGGATCCGGGGAGACGAAGTCTGTGGTGAACACCTGTGAGAAGGTCAGGGAGCTGGGAGGGATCATCTGCCTTATTACAGCAAACGAGCAGTCCGCAACCTTTCAGGATGCAGATATCGCAATCGATCTCGGAGAATCATCCGGTGATCACCGGATATCCCCACAGGAGTATGAGATTCGCCAGATCACCGGGCAGTACCGCTCGGCATCCGTTCCGATCGGCCGGGGAGCTGCCTTTGAGATGGTCGCACTCGTCTTCTCTGATGCCATCATCTCAGCCCTGATGAAGGCTCGTCACCTTGATCCGGAGGAGGTCAGGCAGCGGTTCTCAAATATGCAGTAAGGACGCCTTTTTATTGATAGCCCTGGCAGCAGCAATGGCGGTTGAGAATGCAGCCTGAAGATTGTATCCCCCGGTATCGCCATCGATATCGAGGACCTCCCCGATGAAATAGAGGTTCTTCACCAGACGCGACTCCATCGTCTTTGGGAATATCTCATCAAGAGCGACACCACCACGGGTCACCATCGCCTCTTCAAACCCGCCAACTCTTCTGACCTGAAACGGCCATGCGGTGAGGAGCGAGACGATGGCGAGACGATCCTCCCGCCTGAGATGGGCGATGGTGCAGTCATCTGCACCCCCCGCCGTAACGATGAGCTGCTGGATGAACCGTACCGGGATCGGGTACTGAGCAAGGATCGTCCTGACAAGGCGTTTTCCGCCGGATGCCTGTCCTTCGGTGAGGAGCCTGTTGATATCGCTCTGGCTCTTCTCAGGCATGAAGGCAACCCGTAGTATGTCACCCTTCCTGATGAACCGTGACACATGAAGGATCACCGGGCCGGAGAGGCCTTCATGGGTGAGGAGGAGATCCCCGGAGACCTTCCTGATGGTCTTCCCATCCCGCTGGATTGATACGGTGATATCATCAAAGGAGATGCCTGCGAGATCAGAGAGCGGGTACTCCTCAGGATAGACCGGTGAGAGAGCAGGGCCGATCTCTTCAATCCGGTGGCCGAGTGATTCTGCGAAATGATAGCCGTCCCCGGTCGATCCCGTGGAGGGGTAGGATGCCCCACCGGTTGCGATGATGAGGATATCAGTCTCAACATCGCCGCCTTCCGTCCTGATGACAAACCGATCCCCGGTTCGGGATACCGCAGTGACCGGGGTTGCGGTACGTATTTCAACGCCCCGCTCCCGGCATGCATTGGTCAGGATGGAGAGGATATCGGCAGCCTTTCCCGATGCAGGAAAGATCTTGTTGTTATCATCGGTGATGACCGGGCAGCCATGCTCTTCAAAGAAGGAGATGAGATCCCGGTTGGTATATCCCCGGAGGCTCGCTTTGAGAAAAGCCCCATTATCCCCGTAATGCGGGAAGAAGTCAGCTATACCACTACCATGCGTAATATTGCACCGGCCGGACCCGGTGATGAGGAGCTTGCGCCCGGGGTGAGCCTTCTTCTCAAAGACGATGATCCGCCGGCCCTCCGTTGCTATATGGATGGCTGAGAAGAGGCCTGCCGGCCCACCCCCGATGATACCGATGACCGTCTCTGCCATCAACACTCCGGATACTGGTCTCTCTTTGCCATACATATCGCCTCCCTGAGATCCGCAGCTGCCGAGGCGACATCCTCGGTTCCGAGGACGGCTGATATAACAGCAACACCATCTGCACCCGCAGCGATGACCGGGGCGACATTGCCTTTATTTATTCCCCCGATCGCCACAAGCGGAAGTGAGGAGACCGATCTGATCGATCTGAGTGTGGCAAGTCCATGTCCGTTTCCGGCATCATCCTTTGAGGTGGTCGGAAAGATCGGGCTTAAAGCGATGTAATCGGCACCGGCCGTCTCGGCCAGTACTGCTTCTTGTGGAGTTCCAACCGAGCATCCGATAATGAAGCCGGGGGGGGCTATCCGGCGTGCCTCGGCAACGGCCAGATCCTGCTGGCCGAGGTGAACACCATCTGCCATTGAGGCAAGGGCAATATCCACACGATCATTGACGATGAAAAGTGCCCCTGCATCAAGGGTGAGCGCCCTGATCCCGGATGCCACCTGATAGAGCTGCCGAGAGGGCATCTTTTTGTCGCGGAGCTGGATCACATCCGCACCTCCCTGGAGCGCCATCCGTGCGAGATCGATGTGGGATCTGCCGAGGCCGACCGCCTCATCAGTAACGATATAGAGATCAAATGCCACGCCGGATCTCCACCTGTGTTCCATCTCTGAGATCCTCAGGTGAGAGGGAATAGAGGGCATCAAAGAGTCCTGTCCGGAATGAATACGGGCCTGCAGCTCCGGGCGCAGCGATCTCACCGGCCCTGCCGAATGCTGCAAGAGCTGCAACCGCAGCCTTCGACGGGGATGAAGCAACAGCAGCAAATGCCCCGACGAGGGATGCTGCCATGCACCCCGTTCCTGAGAGGCGATCCATCATCGGATGGCCGTTTCGGATGAGGTACACCTCACCATCGCCGGTGACGACATCGATCTCTCCGGTCATGGCGACGACCGTTCCTGTCACCTCTGCGCACCGGCGGGCGACATCGACCGGATCCCCGGAACAGCCATATGAATCGACACCCCGGACAGTCCCGCCGCTTCCGGCAAGGACACCGATCTCGCCTTCATTCCCCTTCAGAATTGTCACGTTGCACTCCCTGAGGATACGAAGTGCACTTTCGGTCCTGAGCGTCGTCGCCCCGACACCGACCGGATCGAGGATGACCGGAATCCCACGCTCATTTGCAGCCTTTCCGGCGATGATCATCACGTCAACCTGGCCAGGCCAGAGGGTTCCGATGTTCAGAACGAGTGAGGAGGCAATTCCTGCCATCTCCACAGCTTCTTCTGCGGCGCCCGCCATCACCGGAGCGGCACCGGCGGCGAGGGTGATGTTTGCGCAGTCGTTGATGGTGACGGTGTTGGTGATATGATGTACGAGAGGCCGTTCCTTACGAACCTCAGATAAAAGCTCTCCACAGTGCTGTTTCACACGTACGTATTGGTCATGAGGAGAGAAAAGTGGCATGGAAGGGGAATCATATCCGGAGTACTCTCTCCTCAGGATAATCCGATTGGTTTATATACATCCATGATAGTTTTCCTACTATTCCGGAGAAGTCCAATGTACCACATTTCTGCTCTTCACAGCCGTGTCCTGCTGATGATCATCTTCTGTACACTCTTCATCGGGGGAGTCGGGGCAACCGGGCCGGCCGTCATCGTCACCGATCATACCGTCACCCCGGCGATCCTGATGCCGGGCGAGGAGGGGCTCATCAGGGTAACTCTCATGAATACCGCAACAACATCACAGAAGACGGATGCAACGATACTCACTGCAGTTCAGACAGTCACATCCTCGGAGAGTACAGATGTGCCATTGATCATCGAGAGCGTCTTTCTTGACGGGCGTGGCGATATTACTGTGCTGGATGGAAATGCGGCCTTCACAGGCGTCATCGGGCCAGGCCAGTCCATTGATCTCACGTTCCTGGTGAAAGCCCCGGAGAAGGAGGGGGTGTATTTTCCACGCCTGAGGGTTCGGGTGAGAGGCGGGGAGAGCACCATCTATCCCATACCGGTAAATGTCAATATGCCGATCTCCCATATCAAAATCCCCGATATCCAGGTATCACAGCCGGATCTCCCGTTTGTACAGCCGGGAGAGACATTCGAGACAAAAATTACCATAGAAAATATCGGACAGAGTCCGGCCCATGATATTATCATCTCCATCGGGAATGGTGAGACGATGATCGCTCCGATCGGAGCAAGGGCATCCTCTTCCTCCATACTCTCACCAGGAAACGATCTGATCATACCGCTTATATTTCGTGTCAGCAGGGAGATCGAACCCGGAATCTACTCGCTTCCGGTTATTATCCGGTATCACCGGGCCGATGGAACGCTCCTCCAGGAGACGGCGTCATATTCGGTTGATGTACGGGGATCTTCAGCAGTTGCCATCTCCTCGGTAAGGACCGAACCCATCAGTTTCACCTCAGGAGAGCAGTTCGATCTCATCATCAGGCTTGAAAACACCGGGACGGGGAAAGCCACCAGCGTCTCGGCAGATATTGATATCCCGATGAGCGGGAGCCGTGAAGCCTTCATCGGAACGATCCGCCCGGGAAATGATGCACCAGCCGTCTTCCGCCTGACTGCTGGTGAGAGCGGAGATATCCCCTATACGCTCACCGTCCGGTTTTCTGATGATTATGGTGAGCATGAGAGCAGGGAAGAGCTCATTCAGGTGGTACAGAGTAAAGGATTTGCTCTTCCCATCGCTGCTGCTATTCTTATACTGATCATCATCGCAGCATCCGGATATTATCTCCTCAGAAAGAGGAGAACGGAGTGACCAGGCGTGTACTCATGGATACGGGTCTCACTTTTCCTTGCCTGGCGTGCCATCAGGCGGGGAGGGAAAGTGGGAACACTACTGAACATCCTCATCATCGCGATGGTCTTTACGAATATGATCCTCCTCTCCGCCATTATGACCGGAGCGGTCAACCTCTTTCATGAGCAGACGATCGATTATGTCACCTCCGACATCATCATCAAGCCGGGTGAGGATGAGAGGACGATCTTCCAGACCAATGATCTCCTTGAGAAAGTCAACCGGGTGCCGGGGGTGAGCCGGGCATCGGCACGCTATGCCCTTGGGGCGACTCTGAATCATAAGAGTGAGTCGGTAAGCATCCCGATAACCGCCTTCAATCCCCGGGACGAGGTGAAGGTGACAAAGATCCACCAGGAGATCATTGAAGGGGATTTTCTCTCACCTGGCGATGACGGAATCCTCCTTGGCTTCTTCGTTGCAGGATATGAGGATCAGAGTATGGATTTCTTCGAGTCACTCGGGGGTGTCAGGGTCGGTGACCCGGTTGAGGTGATGTATGCTAACGGGTATCAGAAGGAATACCGTGTCAAAGGACTCTTCTCAACGAAGTCATATCAGGCAGATTATATGGCGTTTATCTCATGGGAGGAGATGGATACTGTCCTTGGCAGAGAGAATACCGAGTCCACCCAGATACTTGTCAGGGTCATTCCAGGAGAAGATCCTGCCACCGTGAAGACCCGGCTTCTTGAATTCGGGGTGCAGGAGCGGGTCGAGACCTGGGAGGAGGCTATCACCAAGGTTGTTGCTGATTCTCTTGAGACATTTGCGATCATCAATAGAATCTCGGTTGCCGTGAGCCTCATCATTGCAGTTGTGGTGATCGGGATCGTTTTTACGATCAAGACGATCAATCAGCAGAGGCAGATCGGGGTTCTCAAGGCAATAGGAATCGATCAGAACGCGATCATCGGGAGTTATGTTGCACAGGTCCTCTTCATCTGGATCTTTGGAACGATACTCGGGATGATCCTGCTGAACCTGATTATGATCTACTTCACCGCACATCCCCTGGAGTTCCCTGACGGGGATGTCATCCCGGCATTTGAACTGATAACAATGCTTGAAAATGCAGGGATGCTCGCAGTCGCATCAGCGATTGCCGGGTACGTTCCTGCATGGAGAATTGTCCGTGAGAATACGCTGACATCAATGAGGGGATGACGATGATCACCACAACCGACCTGTATAAAACATATCAGATGGGAAATGTCGCAGTCCATGCCCTCAATGGTGTGAGTGTCTCCATCAAAGAGGGGGAATTTGTCGGGATCAGCGGAGCCTCCGGGAGTGGGAAATCAACACTCCTCCATATGATCGGTCTCCTCGACCGCCCGACGAGCGGGGGCATTTCCATCTCCGGCCTGGATGTCATCGCCCTCTCCGATCAGGAGAAGACGATATTCCGGCTTGAACGCCTCGGCTTTGTCTTCCAGGAGTATGCCCTCGTCCATGAGCTGGATGCTTTTGAGAATATCGCACTCCCGATGATGGCACGTGGCGAAACCGATGAGCGGATTTCGGATCGGGTGAGCGAGATGCTTGCGTCAGTCGGCCTTCAGGAGAGGGGGAAGCACCTCCCAAAGGAGCTCTCAGGCGGCGAACAGCAGCGTGTCGCGATCGCACGGGCACTTGTCAATGATCCGGATATCCTGCTGGCCGATGAGCCGTGCGCAAATCTGGACTCAACGAACTCGAAGGCTGTCCTCGACCTCATCAGGGAGATCAATCAGGAGAGCAACCAGACGGTGCTGATGATATCCCATGAAGACTGGCACCAGCAGTACTTTGACCGCGTGATCCGGCTGAAGGATGGGGAGGTAGTGGAGGAGTAATAAGGGAGCGGTTTTTCGTAATGATCAAGGAAAGGGTAGGATAATAGAGAGAAAAATAGATGGATCAATGATGATCCCGCGTACGCCGCCAACAGGACTCGAACCTGTGACATGCTGGTTAACAGCCAGCCACTCTACCAACTGAGTTATGGCGGCACAGAGTTGCCTAAAATAATTGCCTCTCAAGACATTTAAACATTCCCAATACCATCCCGCTTCATCGCCTCAAGCGTGCCAATCAGCAGATCCAGTTCTTCTGAGAGGTTGGCAAGCATCTGCTTCGCCTGCGGGGTCGCATACGCCCCAAGGGGGGAGGCGCGGATATACCCCATCTGTTCAAGGACACGAAGTGAGTACCGCACCCGGTGCTGGGGCTCTCCGAGGACCTCGGAGAGCTTGATGATCCCGATCGGCTCATGTGCCACCACAGCACGGGCAACCATCAGATGCCGCCGGATCAGGTCAATCTCATCACCGATCTTCTCAAGCACCCGGCATCACCCCCATATACCCCTTTATCCGGACTTGCCATGAATATCCAGCCACTTCTTTGTTTCAATATAATTCTTCCGTGTCAGAACGCCAGTGACCACCGCGATGATAACAAGAGCGGCAACAACAGGTATCCTGAGCATATATTCCGGTGGAATAAGGAAGAAAATAACAACAGCTGCTGCAATAGAGAAGATGAGGACATTAAGCATCATAACCAGCTTAATGTACTTAAACTTGAAGAGTTCCCTGGCCGACTCATCCATAGATACCTATATGCCCTGCCAATAGATAGCATGCACGATCATAGGGGGCCAGTCCAGCCGATGGTTTCTGAGGACCCCCATGGAAGACCAGAAATGATATAGGCTCTCATAATTCGAACATCAATAAAAGATATAATTATATTTGATCACTTCACACTCTACTGTTGAACAATGCAGGCGAGTCGTTTCTTCTGGCTGATGACAGGGATAACCCTCGTCCTCCTTTTTTTTCTGATTACTTCGGGATGTGTTGAAAACAGTGGCCTTGATTCTGAATGGGACGAAGTCCGTGCATCCAAGGAATCGCACCGGAGCAGCCTGAATAATTATCTCCTCGTCTATACGATCGGAATCGATCTCTGGAATATCGAGCTCGACTCTGACACCCCGAATACCCGAATCCTCAGAACCCAGATTATGCGTGAAGAGACCTTCCTCATGGATGTTGCCGGAAAACACCTCCTCCTCTCATCTGATGTCACCCTGTTTTCTGAGGCCGCAAACAGCCTTGATGGAAGAGACGGAGAGGCAGCAACTGCAATCGCCTGGGATCTCCGTCTGTATGATCAGGAGATGTGGAATGCCCAGAACGCATTCATCGGCCGCCTCTCTTCCCTGACCCGGTATATCGAGGAGGTCGAGGCAGGCAGGGGGGAGAGCAGGGAGGCGATCGCATACCTTGAGAGCGGAAACACCCTCTCACAAGATGCAGCCTCCGCAATCAGCAGGGCAGATGCTGCATTCGCCCGGGCAGAAGCACACCACACCTGATCCCTTTTCCGAAGATACATCACCTCCCGTATCAAATAATAAAGAATGGATGCACTCGATGATGCCCTGCAGAAGGCCGGAGCAGAGGCGTTCGTCGCCTATGGCACCTCGGAGGATGCCACGCTCAGATACCTCACCTCTTTTCGGACGAGCGATCCGATCATCTATCTGAAGCGAATTGGGGAGCAGGGTACAATTATTGTTCCTGCCATGGAGGTACACAGGGCAGGTATTGAGTCCCCCTGCTCCGTGATGAGCAGGGCTGATGCAGGATTCTTCACCATTCTGAAGGAAGAGCCTGATCCTCTGAAAGCGACCGCTAGGGTTATTGCAGATCTTGCTGATGGTGATATTCTGCTCCCTCCGGAATTTCCATTCGGGCTTGCAATGGAGATTATGTCTCTCAGGCCCGTATCAGTTGAAAAGGATGCACTTACGACACTCCGGGCAGTCAAGAGCAGGCAGGAGATGGACCAGATCAGGCGGGTCCAGCATGCTACCGAAGATGCGATGAACAGAGCAATCTCAATGATTCAGAGATCAGAGCCGGTCCATGATCATCTGGTAACGCCGGAGGGGGAGGCTCTCACATCAGAGATGGTCAGATATGAAATTCACTCAGCACTACTCAGGCATGGCTGCCGTGGAATGGATACAATCGTCGCCTCGGGAGAGGAGACAGCTGATGTCCATCTGCGAGGGAGCGGGCCAATAACCGCGGATGCACCTATCATCATTGATATCTTTCCCCAGGACGAAGAGACAGGGTACTTTGCTGATATGACACGGACCGTTGTCCGGGGCGAAGCCGCCCCCGAGATACGGGAGATGCATGCAACAGTCTCAGATGCCCAGATCCTCGCCTTCTCTCTCATTCGTGACGGAGCAGACGGATCAGCCATCTATCAGGCGGTCGCCTCCCACTTCCGTGATGCAGGATATGAGACGGAACCAAACGGGTTTGTCCATAGCCTCGGACATGGCGTCGGTCTTGAGGTGCATGAATCTCCTGGCCTGAATATGCGTGGCAGCCCGCTTGTGGCCGGCAACATCATCACAATCGAGCCGGGATTATATTACCCCGGAATCGGCGGGGTCCGTATCGAGGATCTGGGAGCAGTCACAAAGGATGGATTTGACCGTTTTACGAATTTTCCGGAGATCTTTTGCATATGAATGACGAGATAATTGAGCAGTACCGTGAGGCAGGACGCCTTGCAAAGAGAATACTTGCCGATGGAGCAGCACGAATCACCCCCGGAGTACTCATCTCAGATATTGCAGACTCGATCTGTTCAATGGTAACAGACGCCGGGGCGGGCATCGCCTTTCCCCCGAATATCTCCATCAACGAAGCAGCGGCACATGATACAGCCGGACCGGGCGATGAACGAATCTTTCAGGAAGGGGATCTCGTTAAACTCGATATTGGCATCCATATTGATGGATATATCGCAGATACAGCTGTCTCCATTGATCTTGGAGATCACGGAAAACTGATCGAGGCGTCGCGTGCCGCTCTGGATACGGCAATTTCCCTTGCACGGCCGGGTGCTACGGCCGGAGCGATAGGAGCAGCAGTTCAGGAGACGATCACCATGCGCGGATACCAGCCGGTCGCCAACCTGACGGGTCATGGTCTGGACCGTTTCTCTCTTCATGCAGCCCCGTCAATTCCAAATATCGGATCATCCGGGGGACCTCTGCTCAAAGAGGGAATGGTCATCGCAATTGAACCGTTTGCATCAACCGGAACCGGACGGGTGAGTGAAGGAAACAGATGTGAGATCTTCTCACAGATCGCCATAAAGCCTGTCCGTCCTCCGGCTGCACGGCGTATCCTTGAAGAGATCAAAGATCGGCGCGGGCTTCCATTCGCCAGACGATGGCTAAAAACAAGCCGTGCTGATCTGGCTCTCACCACGCTTATCCGGCAGGGTATCATCAGGCCATATCCGGTTCTCCAGGATATTCCCGGCTCTCTCGTCTCCCAGGCTGAACATACGATCATCGTTACCGAAGACGGGTGTATTGTTACAACCCGCTGAGATACCCTTATTCAAGATCAGAAACAATATTTAAGGTTAATTATGGAGATGGCAGACCACACCACCCTCCGGCTTATGGAGCTCCTTCTCACAGCGGAGATCGTCAACCATGAGATATCACTTGGCATCCCGGATCTCACCCCTGAACACCGGGAGGCATTCGGCGTTGGTAAGAATGGTTCTGAACTGAACCGGCCCTTCGTCATCAGTAACACAACCGTCAAACGGGTGCTGGGAGTCGAAGATGCGCATCAGCTTGTGCGTACACATCCGTTCGTCGGTTTCGATGACTTCGGCCAGCGCCTTTCGATCACCGCACTTGACGGGGCCGCCCGATGGTTCCTCGACAGAGGTGGAAGACCCATGGCAGAAGCAAATCCGGCCCTTGCCTACTATTACGAGAAGGCGGGGATCGAGGGGATCGCCTATGATGATGCTCGTGAGAATAACCCGCTGTATGAGGACAGCCGGGCCTTCCTGGAGAGACGGATTGCACCCATCGCCGCGGAATCAGAAGAGATGAAAGAGGCGCTCGGTCTGGTGACACTCCGCGCGCCCGAGGAGATCGAGGAGTCCCTTGAGTTCTTTGTTGCAACACCTGAGCAGCTTGAGGTGATCGGAAAGATCCAGGTCGCCCTCAGGAACAGGGAGTACCTCCGAAAACATCAGATTTACCAGATAGGAAGGCTTCTCTTCCTCGGACCCCCCGGCACTGGCAAGACTTCTTTTGCCCTCTCCCTTGCAAAAGTTCTCCATATGCCGATCCTTGAGGTTCGGCTCTCCATGATCACCTCTCAGTACCTGGGGGAGACCTCAAAGAATATCGATCGAATATTTGAGATAGCAAAGAAGCTCACCCCCTGCATCCTCTTCATTGATGAGTTCGATTACGTGGCACGAACCAGGGATTCGGATGATCACGGGGCGATGAAGCGGGCAGTCAATACCCTGCTGATGAGTATCGATCATGTCAGCCTCATCCGATCGGGAGTCCTCTTTATCGGGGCAACAAATCACCCGGGAATTCTCGATGAGGCGGTATGGAGACGATTTGATGAGGTACTTCCATTCTCTCTCCCGGATGCGGGGATGAGAGAGAGGATTCTGAATGCTATCACAAGAAATATTGAAGTATCCATGGATCTCCCAACCCTGGCACTCAGAACGGAAGGGTTCTCAGGTGCGGATCTCAGGCTGATGGTAAAAGAAGCAGTGATGGCAGCCCTGATCGATGGACGTGAGGCGATCACCGGGATGGATATCGAGCAGGGGATGCTCCTTGTTGACCGGAGAAATGCGCTGCGGAAAGGCGGTATGGTTGTTCCATGAAGATCACCCTCCTTGGAACAGGGGATGCAATCGGCACACCGAAGATCGGGTGCACCTGCAAAACCTGCATTGAAGCATGGAACGAGGGGAAGGAACGACTCAGAACATCCATTCTTATCGAAAACGATGGGAAACACCTGATCATCGATACATCGCCGGATATGCGGGTACAGCTTCTCAAATCCGGATCACCCCATATCGATGCAGGTATCTGGACGCATGGACATTATGATCATTTCATGGGATTCGGGGATTTTTACCGGATACAGCGCCCCCCTCCGATGTATGCGGCACCAGAAGTCCTGGAGTATTGCGGGAATATATTCTCTTTTCTCCCTTCACCACGCCATGAGGTGATACCATATACCCCGTTCTCCCTCTTCGGGTTGGAGATTACACTCTTTCCGGTCTCTCACCCCGGTGCCCCAACCTATGGACTCAGGATAGAATCAGAAACCGGAGTCTTTGTCCACTCATCCGATACCAACCGGGATATCCCCGCTGAAAGCCTCACCTGCATGGAGGGGGCAGATCTCCTCCTCCTTGACGCCCTTGCCCCCCCCGAGATCGCTATTGACAAACATCTGAACTACGATGATGCGATTGAACTCGCAGGAGAGCTGAATCCAAAGGCATTCCGGTGTGTCCATATGAGCCATATGATCCCCTGGGATATGCCCCATACCGGATCGGATATGGAGGTCTTCACCTTCTGATCCCACCAATACCTATATACTTTCCATACCAAATGATCTATACCATGCACCTGAAGATACTGGAGCTTGAAAAAAATAAAGTCAAAATGGTGCTCGTTAGAGAGAATCACACCTTCATGAACCTTCTTGCTGACGAGATCCTCAAGGATCCGGCAGTCAATGTTGCAAAATACCTTATTGAGTATCAGTTCTCCGACCCGGAGCTTCTGGTAACCACCGATGGAAGCAAAGATCCGATCACTGCCATCAGAGAAGCCTGCAATCGGATCAGCAGATCGTGTGATGAACTCATCACACAGGTCAGCTCAGTCTGAATTACAAAAAAAATCCCATATCTTTTTTCGAGTCAGGAGTATGTCGATACTCCGGACAATGCATGGCACCAGGCTATAACGTAAAAGTACCTGTATCAAAAAAGGAAAGCGTATGATGCAGATCTAAAGCTGCAAAAAAAGATTATTCAGAGTCGCTGCGTAAATGCGACCTGCCCTGATATCTTGGTTATCTTGACCTTCAGCTTCTGGCCGGGTTTTCCACCAGTCACATAGAGGATGTATTTTCCATGCTTGGCAACTCCGTCTCCACGCCGACTGACCGACTCGATGTCAACCTCAAGCTCCTGACCCTCTTCAAGGCTCGTCCCTTTCACCTCGGTCCGTGCCCTGCGCTTCCTCACCGGCCTATGGCTCCCGCAGGCATCGCATCTGAGCATCATGATCCGATCATCCTTGACCAGCCGGGTATCAGGCCTGCCGCATTCAGTACAGATAACGAAGTCATCGATGTAGTTCTTCACGATCGCTGCGAGCACATCTGTCTCAAATTTCCCATTGAAGATCGCCCGGCTACCATCGATCTTCCCGGCAGTCCCGAGTTCCCCCAGCATGAACTTCATCAGATGATCGGGATCCCTGCTGAGCGTTCCTACAATCTCTGAAAAGTTTTCAAGAACCGTCGTTTTACCCTCAAGGTACGACTTCACCGGCGGCACGACGAACCGCTCCCCCGTCTCCGTCGGTTCGGTGATGTCGGTGTACGCCCTCTTTAATAATTCCTCGTACGAATCGACCATGCTCACTATATGGGAGGCAGGCAGTAAAAAGGATGGTATCGGATCGGGTGTGAGATGCTTTTTCTTCTTACGGGTTGACCTCTCTTGGTAATGCTATCCTCCGAAGACCACATGGCCATCTGCTCACAACTTGGCAGGGATATAACACCTCTTGAGGCTGCTGCCTTTGAGAATCTCTGGAGTGAACACTGTAGTTACCGATCCACGAAAGCCCTGCTCAGAACCCTCCCGACCGATGGAAAGAATGTCATCATCGGGCCTGGCGATGATGCGGCGATCGTCTCCTTCTCAGATAAAGTCGCACTTGCAATAGGGATGGAGAGCCATAATCATCCAAGCTACGTTGATCCATACGATGGTGCCGCCACCGGTGTCGGCGGGATCGTCCGGGATATCATCTCAATGGGTGCAAAACCGATCGCCCTGATGGATCCCCTCTGTTTTGGCACCCTCGATTCAGAGAAGACGAAGAATCTCTTTGAGCATGTTGTATCCGGTATCGGAGATTACGGCAACTGTATCGGTGTTCCTGTTGTCAGGGGAGATCTCATCTTCGATGAGAGCTATCGGGGCAATCCCCTCGTCAACGTCGTCGCCGTAGGAATGCTTGATCCTGAGAATATCATAACCGGTCGTGTCAAGACTCCTGGAAACCGGTTGATCCTCTATGGATCAAGGACAGGCAGAGATGGCCTTGGCGGCGCATCATTTGCGTCCCGTGATCTCTCGGAGGATGCCGAGGCAGAAGACCGACCCAGCGTCCAGGTCGGCGACCCCTACATTGAGAAGCTCCTCATCGATGCAACCATGGCAATGTGCAGCACCGGAAAGATACGCGCCTGCAGAGATCTGGGGGCCGCAGGGTTTGCCGGTGCATCAAGTGAGATGGCAAGCACCTGGGGCGCACGCATTATTGCGGACAATGTTCCACTTCGCGAGTCAGGGATGAACGAGGTGGAGATCATGCTCGCAGAATCCCAGGAACGGATGCTTGCCGAGGTCGCGCCTGAGGATGTCGAACTGATTGGATCGATTGCAGAGAAGTATGATCTCGCCTGGGCAGATGTCGGAGAGGTAATAGCCGAGCCAAGGTATATCGTCGAGTTCAAAGGTACGGTCGTCTGCGATCTCCCGATCGATCTCCTCGTTGGCGGCGCGCCATCCTGTGAACGCGAGATGCTGCCATACACCCTCGAAAAGCCATTTTCCCGTCCGGATGAGGATATCCGGACCCTCTGCCTGAAAGTACTTGCTCACCCTGAGTGTGCTGCAAAGGACTGGGTATTCTCCCAGTATGATCATGATGTCCAGCTCAGAACCGTCTCACTCGGCCCGGATGCAGCATGTATCCGGCTCGATGGAAATGGACTTTACCTCACTTGCGGATGCAATCCACGCCATATCCACCTTCGCCCCCGTGACGGGACGGCAAATGCAGTCCTTGAGAACGTCTCTAACCTTGCCTGCTATGGGGCTCTGCCGATCTGCGCCGTTGACTGCCTCAATTTCGCAAGTCCTGTACACCCTGAGATTAACTGGCAGATTGCAGAGTCGATCGCAGGGATGGGGGAGATGTGCCGGCATCTTGATGCCCCGATCGTCGGAGGCAACGTCTCATTGTATAATGAGAGTGATGAGTTTGAGACCCAGATCAAGCCGACACCGATGCTGGGGATGATCGGAAAAGGCGAGGTGATCAGACGATCACCTCCGGAAGAGGGAGCGATCCTCGCCCTCATCGGGACGACGAGGCCGGAGTTTGGCGGCTCAATCCTCGACTGCATCACCGGGTGCGGCGGCAACGCCCCGGAGACCGGCGATCCCGCAATCGTCGTCTCAATCAGGAATATGGTTCAGTCAGGCAGCTTTGCAGCAGTGACCGATCTCTCCCGTGGCGGGCTCCTCACCGCACTAACAAAGATCGCCCCGCGATGCAGCATTGAGATCCGGGGAGATCCAATCGAGGTCCTCTTCTCAGAGTCATATGCACGATTCCTTGTGGCCGTTCATGACAGAACAATCCTCAGGGATCTCCCCCATACCATCCTTGGAACGGTCGGTGGAGATGCTCTCACTATACTCGCCGGTGATGAAACAATACGGCTGACAGACGAGGATATGGCAGCATCTGGCCAGACGATCAGGGATCTGATGAGGATCGATTAGGATCTGGCAATATCCCAGAGGAATCCTTTGAGGGCATTTAGCTCCTCATCATCCCGCCTCCCCTTTATTGAATGGGGGATGTGATACCTGCCGAGAACCTCCATTCCGAGTGATTGTGCTCGATCGCTCATAATCTTCAGGGTATCCCCCGGAGAGCCACCGGATGTACAGACAAGAACCGTTTTTTTGCCGGATGCATTCTTTAATGCAGAAAAGATCGCGTTGACCGCCGGTGTCGGCCGGGATGCCCAGACAGGTGATCCGATAATGACAAGATCATATCCTCTCAGATCGATAGACGAGGGCTCAATCTCGGCAGAATTACCAAAAAGCGCACGTGGAGCACCAAGAAGATACATCGTCGCCTTTCCGTACCCTGCCATATCACGGACCCTGAGAGATTCGGAAGCGATGGACCGGATGATCTCTTCCATCACCGCATGAGTATTACCGGTCTCACTGTGATAGACGCAGATGGAGCGCATAGCGCCGTATATTTTTCTTATAGGCAATAAATATTTTTTAAAAAAAATGATGGATTTTTTATAAGTTCTTAAATTGTGGCATATCCTTTCGGAGTTCTGCCCCGACAGCCTCAATTTCATGCTCTTCATCAGCACGCGTGAGCGCGTTAAAGACGGGGCGGTTAACCATATTCTCGAGGATCCACTCTTTTGCAAAGGTTCCGTTCTGGATCTCGGCAAGGATCTCCTCCATCGCCATCCTGCTCTCCGGTCCGATGACACGGGGACCCCGGGTCAGGTCGCCATACTGGGCGGTGTTGCTGATATAGCGCCGCATCTTCGTGAAGCCACCTTCGTAGATGAGATCAACGATGAGTTTCGTCTCATGGAGCACCTCAAGATATGCCATCTCAGGACTGTACCCTGCATCAACAAGGGTCTCAAATCCCTCCCTGATGAGCGAGGTGATGCCCCCGCAGAGGACTGCCTGTTCTCCGAAGAGGTCGGTCTCAGTCTCTTCACGGAACGTCGTCTCAAGTACCATCGCGCGGGTTGATCCGATCCCTTTTGCATATGCAAGGGCGAGATTCCGGGCGTCTCCTGAGATATCCTGATAGACTGCAATGAGGGCCGGAACACCCTTCCCCTCGGTATAGGTTCGTCTGACCATGAAGCCGGGCCCTTTTGGAGCGACCATGAAGACATTCACGCCCTCAGGCGCAACAATCTGACCGTAGTGAATGTTGAAACCATGGGAGAAGACAAGGGATGCTCCATCACGGAGAAACGGGCCGATTTCTGAGCGGAAAACCGGACCCTGCGTCTCATCAGGGAGAAGAATCTGGACAAGATCGGCCTTCTTGACAGCATCTGAAACCGAAAAGACCTCAAAGTTATCCTTTTCTGCCTCTTCCCAGCTCTTGCCGGGGCGGAGGCCGATGATGACATCAAGTCCGCTGTCGCGGAGGTTCAATGCCTGGCCGCGGCCCTGTGAGCCGTAGCCGATGACGGCGATCTTCTTCCCTTTGAGGTACGAAAGATCGGCGTCTGCGTCATAGTACTTCTGAACCATAGGTATTCCAGAGTATATGCGGCTCGAGCCTACATAAATATATTATACTCCGACTCATACCTGACTGTACTTTTATCATCCGAGTCTTCTCTCAAGAAGATACGACATAGAGGTCTTTTCGCATGGAACTGTCAGATATTCAGTCCACTATCCCCGATATCCGGATCAATCTGAGCCGGGTGGGCGTACGTAACGTAAGAAAACTCATTGAAGTTGCACGGGTTGGAAAACGGCCGGCAATCTTCATATCAAAGTTTGATATCTTCGTCGATCTCCCGGGTTCCCTCAAAGGTGCAAACCTGTCGAGGAACTTTGAGGTCATCGACGATGTTATGGATAAGGCAATCGGTGGAGAGGTAAAGGAGATCGAGGAGGTCTGCAGCACTGTTGCACGGAAACTCCTCGACCGGCATGAGTATGCCGAACGAACCGAGGTCAGGATGAAGAGCGAATTCATGGTGAAGAGGGAGACCCCTGTCACAGGAACCCAGTGCCATGAAGTCGTGACAGTCCATGCCAGGGCCATTGCCCAGCGAACAAGCAGGGAGCCGATCATCAGAAAAAGCATCGGTGCAGAGGTGACAGGTATGACCGCCTGCCCATGTGCCCAGAATATCATGAAGGATCATGCCATGGTCGTTCTTGAGAACCTGGGTGTTGATGCAGAGACGATGGAAAAGTTCTTCGAGGAAGTACCCATGGCGACCCATAACCAGCGTGGAAAGGGTTTCCTCTGCATTGAGACCGATGATGATCAGCATGTTCCTCTTGAAGATGTCATTGATGTACTCAAAGAGTCGATGAGCGGGAAGATCTACGAGCTCCTCAAACGGGGTGACGAGAGTTACGTTGTGATGGAAGCACATAAAAATCCGAGATTCGTCGAAGACTGTGTCAGGGAGATGGCAAAGAAGGTCGTATCAACGTTCGGCCACCTGCCAGGAGATGCCTACATCACGATAAAACAGACGAATGAAGAGAGTATTCATCAGCATGATGCCTATGCAGAGCGTCATGCAACCCTCGCTGAGCTGTATTCTGAGCTGAACGGTGATTGAAGAGCACCGTCATTCCTTCTGAGGTGCTGCATCATCGCAGCACCCCCTTTCGGGGATCGTGTTTCCTGATCAAAATCAGGTGAAAGATCCCCTCCAAATATTATAATTTTTAATATATAATTTAAAATTATCTTAAACGAGAGCGCACACCCCTTTTTTCACCCAATACGGGAAAGTATATGGATTAATGGCGAAAATAAGGTGTTTTTTAAAATTACATCTTTTTTATAACACCAAGTAATACATTTATACAAATAGTGGCGATCCAAGACTGATGAACATCAAAAACTATAATTAACGATATCGATCCAATTCTTCTCAGCGTACCTTGGTACGTGTCATAACCGCACAGGAATATATATCGTACAGCATTTCGACCACCACATTTGGATGAGGCGATAACATTGTCGAAAGTAGTAGAAGTTTCCCCAACCACAAGGCATGAAGGCCATTCCAAGCTCGTGTTGAAAGTCAATGATGACGGCATCATCGAGCGAGGGGACTGGCTCTCCATTACTCCTGTCAGGGGTATTGAAAAGCTTGCCATCGGCAAGACGATGGAGCAGGTCCCAAAGATTGCGTCCCGTGTCTGTGGAATATGTCCGATTGCCCACACCCTCGCTGCAACAGAAGCGATGGAGGCATCAATCGGTTGTGAGATCACAGAAGATGCATATCTTCTCAGACTGATTCTCCAGTGTGCAAACAGGCTTCACAGCCATGCACTGCATGACATCCTGGCATTACCTGATATGTATCTTCCAGGAACAGACACCAAGATCAACCCCTTCTCCCCAGAGGAGCCGGTCAGAAGCGTTGCAAAGCGTATTCAGACCCTCCGTATGGTCGGCCAGACGATCGGCGAGATCGTCGGTGGAGAAGCCGTACACCCATCAAACCCACGTGTCGGCGGTATGTATAAAAACATCACCCCGAGGGCAAGGGCAAAAGTCTATGACCTTGCCAAGATGGCACTCCCACTCGCCCGTGAGCAGATGGAGTTTATGATCGCAGTCTTCAGGAACTGGCAGAAGCGTGACTGGGCAGAAGTCGCAGGGAAAGAGATCCCAATTCCGGACAGATTCGGATACCATAACCAGGGATACATGGCAGCAGACCCGGTCTACGGCTGCACCTCCCTCGATGAGAACCCACGCTGGTTCCCTGAGCGCTGGACTGAAGTCCGGCCATGGGACTGGTACATGGGCGAAGAAGAGATCACCCTCGAAGATCCATCCTATCCGGTCGGCGGCACAACCAAGGCAGGCACCAAGGCATGGCCACAGATGGAGGCCTGCACCGGTGTCCCACTCTACGATGGACAGCCTGTTGAGGTCGGTCCACGTGCCCGTCTTGTTGAGTTCAAGAACTATGATGAGAGAGGTGCCATGGGCTTAAACATCGCCCGTGAGATGGAATACATGGATGCAGTCTACAAGATGATCGAGGCTGCCGACGCACTGAACTGTTCAGGTGCAGTCCTTCCGGACGTTATCCCACAGGGCGACGGCTCAATCGGATGGGCGGCAAATGAAGCCCCACGAGGCTGTGATGTGCACCTGGCAAAAGTCAGGAACGGCAAAGTCGAGTGGTTCTCAATGCTCGTCCCGACGACCTGGAACTTCCCGACCTGCAGCCGGGCCCTCGAAGGAGCCCCATGGCAGCTTGCTGAGATAATCGTCCGTGCCTATGACCCCTGTGTCTCCTGTGCAACCCACATGATCGTTGTCGATGAAGACAAGAGGCTCGTAGCAGAGAAGCTCTTCGAGTGAGTGCATTCATGGATGAGCTGTACCCCGAGATAGTCATCGCCGGCTGTGGCAACATGCTCTTTGGCGATGACGGCTTCGGTCCTGAGGTTGTGGAGCGATTGAAGGCATATGATCTGCCCGACAATGTAAAGGCAGTCGATGTTGGCCTTGGCGGCCCTCACTTCTGCTTTACGATGCTCGACAACGGAGTGACAAAGAAGCTGATAATCCTCGATATCGTTGACTTCGGCGCAGAGCCCGGAACGCTCACAAAGCTCCGGGTTGAGGACCTGCCCCCAGGTACCTACCGTGATGCCCATTCATGGGATCTCACGGAACCACTCACCCGCCTGAAAGATAAAGTTGATATCATGGTCATCGGGTGTCAGCCGAAGAATGTACCTTCCGCCGACTTTGAACTCAGTATCTCAAAGGAGGTCGAGGAAGCCATACCCCGGACGATTCAGGTTGTATTGAAGGAGATAGGGGTGAACAATGGGAATTCTTGAATCCCTTAAGACCCTGTTATTCGGTAAACACGACGTCAGTGAGGGGAAGAAGGATGAAAAGCCTGAACCTGCCGCACAGAAGACAGAACCTGTGCATGTGGCAGAGAAACCGGCTGACGTAATTGTCGAAAAGAAGGCGTCAATTATACAAGAACCTAAGGAGGAGAAGCCAGTGGCTGAGAAGATTACTGTAGGACACGTACACATGAGTGGATGCACCGGGTGTCTGGTGTCCTTTGCAGATAACTATGAAGGATTGTTAACAATTCTTGACAAATATGCGGACCTCGTCTATTGTCTCACATTAGCAGATGTCCGGCATATCCCAGAGATGGATGTCGCCCTCGTTGAGGGGTCGGTCTGTATCCAGGACCACCTCGCAGTCGAGGAGATCATCGAGACGAGAAAGAACGCGAAGATCGTCGTCGCACTCGGTGCCTGCGCCTGCTATGGCAACATCACCAGATTCTGCCGTGGCGGCCAGCAGAACCAGCCTCAGCATGAGTCGTACCTGCCGATCGGCGATCTCATCGATGTGGATGTCTATATCCCGGGATGTGCACCGACACCACAGCAGATCAGAAATGTCTGTGTTATGGCATACCTGCTGCTGAAAGGAAATGATGAACAGAAAGCGCTTGCAGGTGCATACCTGACCCCGCTCATGAACCTTGCAAAGGCAGGCACAGAAGCCTGTGGCTGTGACATCATGACCCAGGTCATCAACCAGGGTCTTTGCATGGGCTGTGGTTCATGTGCAGCAGCCTGCCCGGTCCGTGCAATCAGCATGGAGTATGGCAAGCCCCAGATCGAGCGCGACCTCTGTATCAAATGCGGTGCATGCTATGCCCAGTGCCCACGGAGCTTCTTCAGCTTCGATGTGGTCAACCAGTATGAGGCGATCATGGACGCGATAGATGGTGCTATGCAGCCCTGAGGAGGGAGAAGAAATGGTACTTGGAAACTACAAACAGGTCGTTGCAGCACGCAGCACAGACCCCGAGATCCTTCGTGGGTCACAGGACGGCGGTATCGTCACCCAGCTCTTTGCATACGCGCTTGATGCGGGTATCATCGACGGTGCGATCGTTGCCGGGCCAAGTGACGAACCTTTCAAGCCCGAGCCGATGGTCGCAACCACCCGTGAGGAGCTTATGGCATCCCGCGGCACCCGGTACTCGATCTCTCCGAACATGGAGTTGATCAAGGAAGTGACCCGAAGCTACGGACTTGACAAAGTTGGTATCGTCGGAACCCCATGCCAGATGCAGGCAATCAGAAAGGGCCAGCTCTATCCTGTCGGCCTTCGTGATGTCCCTGACAAGATCGCACTTGCAATCGGTATCTTCTGCATGGAGAACTTCCCCTACCAGGGTATCCTCCAGCTCGTTGAAGATCACGGCGCAACCAAGATCGACAACGTCAGGAAGCTTGACATTGGAAAGGGCAAGTTCTGGATCCACACCGAGCGCGGCGCAACCGTCGATCTCCCACTGAAGATCACCCACAAATACGAGCAGCCAGGCTGCCACGTCTGCCTCGACTATGTCGCAAACCTTGCCGACATCTCAACGGGATCGGTCGGAACGCCTGACGGCTGGTCAACGATCTTTGTGCGGTCCGCAAAGGGTGACGACATCTGGGCAAAGGCGATCGCAGCCGGTGCATTTGAGACAAAGCCGATCGAATCCGTAAAACCCGGAATCGACCTTGTCACAAAGCTTGCAACCGACAAGATCACAAAGAACCAGAAGTACCTTGAATCCCGTGCAACTGAGTACGGTGTTGGAAAGGCACTTCGGAACCCATACATCTAATCTTTTTTTTCAGCACCATTGCAGATACCCTCCGGGTCTGATCCCGGGAACAGACGAAAAGGGGTATAAACTTACTCCATCCACATATCAAGGATGGCAGATGATATAATCGAAGAAGAGCCTCTTCTCACCGGGGAACCATCCCTGGATATCCCACCTGCGCCTGACGTGAGCGAAGATGCAGATACAGAAGATTCTGCCGGGAACGGGGAGGCATCCGACGAGAGTAGACACCCAACGGTACCTGATGCCTTCATCCGCGATCTGAAAGTATTTGGAGAGACGATACGAAAGAACCCGGCGGTTGTTGATCAGATTCGCGATGTCCTTGAGTACCATCTCGTTGATCAGACTGACCGGCGGATGTTCGCACGGATCGTCAATGCCATGACGATGGTGCTTGGACACAGTTCGACGATGGTTGTTGCAACAGCCTGCCATATCAATGCCGCACCATTTTTTGAGGATATCCTCAAACATATCGGAGACGATGAGGATGAACGGGCAGCAGTCTCTGTCCTTCAGCACCTGACCGCCCTCTATGGAAACCGTGTGCAGGAGGCATATGCCCTCTCTGTCGGAACACTTGACGAGGACTGGTTCACCGCAGATATCAATACCTACCGGCGGGAGGGCGAGCATTACTGGATGATCGACCTCTTTCTCAGCCAGTATAACGGAAAGACCGCACATCTGAAGATGACCCCGGAGTCGCTCTTTCAATTGACGATGATCCTGGTAGGTGAGGCAAGAAAGCTCCCGGCGGATGCTATCGATCCCAACCTCATCGCACGGTACGCTGATGAGATTGCCGCCTTTGAAAGTCGTTTTTCAGTCAAAAGAGATGAGTGTGCACCACCCGGATATGCCTGATGAGGGGAAACCCCCTCACCATTTCCGACAATATCTATACATTTTTTGTAATCGTTACCGGATTGATGGTGGCATCGATGAGAAGCTCAAAGTCTATCTGATCGAGCCATCCCGACTTCTCAAACATGCTCATGAAACAGACACCTCCAGCAGGTACGTCATGCCGGGATATGACAGCGGCCGCCTCTTCTGCAGTCACCGGAACACCAGGCATGGCAAGACCCCCCATCATGATGATGATTGCGGGATCGACCTCTGTCTTCTCTCCAACCTGCATACCAATGCCGGACACAGGGTGAAGACTGTGGGCTTCGGCCTCATTGAGGAGCGGGACAAAGACATTTTTCAGGCCAAGATCCCGCGTGGCATATGAAAGTAGTTCAACAAATGGCGTACATGTTCCAGAACACCCATAATAGACGATCTGAGAGCCTTCTGGAAGCTGTTTTCCCGCAAGATACTCCTTAAAGGGACGGAGCATCCCCGGAACTCCGGTCAATGTGGAAACTGTACTCATGGTAATCTCCGGATGATACTCTGGAGACACAGATTTATAAATGAAACCCTCCAATTTAGAAACAAAGAGATAGCGGAGGGTTCATAATAGCAACAGATACGGGAAGACCATCACGAACCGGACAGGCACTGACATTCGTGATACTGATGATCTTCTGGCTCATCCTCTCAGGATACCTCGATCTCTTCCATATCACAGCAGGAATCATCTGTTGTGGGATCGTGACGCTCATCTCAGGAGATCTCTTCTTCAGATCCGACGTTCACCTCATCAGATCTGCCGGGAGATTTCTTCGATTCCTTCTGTATATCCCCCGGCTGATGGTTGCCATCCTCTATGCCAATATCGATGTTGCATACCGGATCCTCCATCCTGCGATGCCGATCGACCCGGGGTTCATCACGGTCGATACACCATTTACAGGTGATGTACTCAGAACTGCATTCGCCAATTCAATGACCCTCACACCGGGAACAGTCACCATAGACGTCACCGGGGGGACATTTCTGGTACATGCCATCGTCAGGGATGTATCAGAGAGAGATCTGCTGGAGGAACGCAATATTCAGAAGAATCTGGCGAGGATATTCGGTGAAAGGTCATGATCGACATCTTCCATGCAAGCGCAATCATCCTGATCCTGACAATCTTCCTCTGCCTCTATCGTGTCATTGCAGGACCAGGGGTGGAGAACCGGCTGATCGCGGTCAATACCGTCGGAACAAAGACGATCATCCTCCTTGTGATCATCGGATTCATCTACGACCGCCCGTTATTCATTGATATCTCGATCATCTATGCGATGATTAACTTCATTGCAGCACTTGCTATCGCAAAATATCTCAGGAGGGGATGTATATGTTAAACACGGTAGCCCTCATCTTCATCTTCATCGGCCTCTTCTTCATGGTCGTTGGTGCCGTGGGCCTGATCAGACTCCCTGACTTCTATACCCGTGCCCATGCAAGCGGTAAGTGCGATACCCTCGGAGAAGGGATGATGCTGATTGGATTTATTCTCTACGAGGGAATGACGCTGATCGCAGTGAAACTGCTGCTCCTGGCAATCTTCATCTTCATCTCTTCACCAACGGCGGTGCATGCCCTCGTCAACGCCGCACATGCACGCGGGATCAGGCCATGGACAAAAGGGGAGGAGCGGCGATGATCTGGGAGCTTGATTTTGCCCTTCTCCTCTTCATGATCTGCTGCGCCATTGCGGCGATCACCGTCCGGGATCTCCTCCATGCAACCATCATCCTCGCTGCATACTCGCTGATCATGACTGTCCTCTGGGCAGAGATGAATGCTGTTGACGTTGCATTCACCGAAGCAGCCGTCGGAGCCGGAATCACGACTGTACTCTTTATCGCGGCAATATCACGAACCAGAAGGAGTTCATCAGATTGAGGACCAAGGCCTTAGTTGCAGTCATCTTCATCGGCATCATCCTCTTCTGGGCAGTTGAGGATATGCCGGCATTTGGAGACCCTGACTCCCCTGCAACCAGGTATACCGGGGAGATGTTCATCCAGGAGGCGCAGAAGGATACCGGAATTGCAAACATCGTCACTGCGATTCTCGTCAGTTATCGTGGATTTGATACACTTGGAGAGGTCATAGTCATCTTCACAGCCGGCATCTCTGTTGCCCTCCTGCTCCGTCGTGGAGGCAGATTATGAGGGAGAATGTCGTTATCAGGACGGTGAGCCGTCTTGCGGTTCCGTTCATCCAGCTCTTCGGCCTCTATGTCATCGCCCATGGGGCATCGGGACCGGGTGGGGGGTTTCAGGGAGGAGTGGCCTTTGCCGCGGCCTTCATCCTGATGATCATCGCCTTTGGGATCGCGGATGTCAGAAAGAGGATCAATAACAGGGGGATCATGATCTTCTCGATCTTCGGAATTGCCCTCTATGCTGCCGTCGGGCTTCTCTCCATCCTCTATGCAGGCAACTTCCTCCAGCTGAATGTGATCGAGGCGGCACTCGGGATACCCCACCTTCATGGAATTTTGATCGATATTGCAGAAGCAGGTATCGGAATCACCGTCATGGCGATCATGATCTCGATCATTTATGATATGGCAGATACAGGAGGTGAGTCGGCGTGATCGAAGTCATCTTTGATCTCTTCACTTCACATTACAACTACTGGATGGCTATTATCCTGATGCTCATCGGACTCTATGCGTTAATAGCAAAACAGAACCTGGTCAAGAAGATCATCGGGCTGAATATCTTCCAGACGGCAATATTCCTCTTTTATATCTCTTTTGCAGAGGTTACCGGAGGAACCGCGCCAGTCTACCTGCCGGAGGGGGCCGAGGCACTCTATGTCAATCCACTCCCCCATGTCCTGATCCTGACCGCCATCGTCGTCGGCGTAAGTATCACCGCCGTTGCCCTCTCGCTTATCGTACGAATCTATGAAGAATATGGTGTCATGGATGAAGATGAGCTGATGAAGGTGGTGAGGGAGCGATGAGCATCATGGAACAACTCCCGGTTCTTCTGATCATCGGCCCGATCATCGCCGCACTCATCATCCTGGCAGCCGGATGGCATGACCGCCGGCTCTGTTATCCGGTTATGCTCCTCTCGATCACCGGCCAGTTCATCGCATCACTCGTTCTGCTCCTGCAGGTGATACAGGACGGAACCATCCGGTACTATCTTGGGGGCTGGGCTCCGCCGCTTGGTATTGAGCTTGTCATCGACAGCTTCAGCGGCTTTATTCTCTCCACCATCATGCTCCTCGCCCTGCTTGCGATCGTCTATGCACGAAGAAGTGTGGAGGCAGAGGTTCCGGCAGAGAAAATTGTATCATTCTACGTGCTGGTCCAGCTCCTCATCATCGGCCTCGTCGGGATGACGATCACCGGGGATGTCTTTAACCTTTATGTCTTCCTTGAGATCTCCTCAATTGCGACATATACCCTGATCGCAGGGACACGAAGCCCGCGATCATATGTCGCTGGCTTCAACTATCTCATCATGGGATCGATCGCGGCAGGATTCATCCTGCTCGGCATTGGCTATCTCTATGTCGCGACCGGAACGCTGAATATGGCAGAGATTGCGATGCTCCTTCCTGCATCCTATGAACTCTCAACGGTCCATGCGGCATTTCTCTTCCTGATGATCGGGTTCTCCATCAAGGCAGCCTTCTTCCCGCTCCATCTCTGGCTCCCTGATGCATATACCGAATCACCATCCGCAGTAACGGTGATCATCTCAACCGTGATGGCGAAGGTGAGTGTCTATGCGATGATCCGGATCCTCTTTACGATCTTCACAACAGCCTACATCATCGAGAGTTTCCCGGTAACTGAGTTCATCCTCCTGATCGCAACGATTGCAATCGTTGCCGGGGCCATCCTCGCAATTGCACAGAATGATCTCAAACGGATGCTCGCATACTCAAGCATCAGCCAGATCGGCTACATCATGTTCGCCGTCGGTGTCGCCAACCAGATCGCACTCGAAGGAGGTCTCCTTCATATCCTCGGCCATGCGATGATGAAGGGATGCCTCTTCATGGTCGCCGGACTGATCATCTATCGGATGGGGACATCGAATATGCTCGAGTTGCGGGGGGTTGCAGGGACGATGCCGATATCATGTGCGGCATTTGCCCTTGCAGGTGCCTCGATGATCGGGATTCCACCGACGATCGGCTTCATGAGCAAATACTACCTTGTCCTCGGTGCATTTGAAGCAGGCTACTGGCTCTATGCAGCAGTCCTGTTAATCGGGAGCCTGCTTGCTGCCGGGTATATCTGGCGGTTCATCGAGATCGCGTACTTTGGGGATCATCATCACAAGGGAGACCAGACAACAACACCTGAAGGGCCGATCTCGATGATCGCCCCGATGGTCTGTCTTGCACTCCTCTGTCTCATCCTCGGCATCTTTGTGGAGATGCCGATGGAGATCATCGGCCCTGCTGCAATGATCCTCCTTGGAGGTATCTGAGATGGGAGATATCCCCGGCATCCTTCCGGCAGTGACGATCGCAATTCCACTCCTTGCATCAGTTCTGATCCTGATCACCGGACGATATGAAAATCTCAGGGAGAGTGTCACGATCGTGGCAGCTGTCGCTATGCTCGGAACAGTCCTTGCGATGCTCCCATCAGTCCTCCAGGGGAACCGGATCACCCTTCTGATCATACCGATGGTTCCGGGCGGGGACTTCGCCCTGAAGGTCGATGCCTTCGGGATGGTCTTTGCCCTGACGGGAGCAGTCCTCTGGCTCTTAAATTCGTTGTATGCCATCGGCTATATGAGAGGGCTCAAGGAGCATGCACAGACGAGATTCTTCTTCTGCATGGCAGTTGCAATCGCTGCTGCGATAGGGATTGCATTCTCCGCCAACCTGCTGACCCTCTTCGTATTCTATGAGATCCTGACCATCATCACCTATCCGCTCGTCGTCCATATCGAGACACCCGAGGCGATGAGGGCAGGCAGAAAATATCTTGCATATCTCCTTGTCGGAGGGATATTCCTCCTTGCAGCCGTCATCCTGACGTACCTGCTCACCGGAACAACGGCCTTTGTTCCAGGCGGATTCCTCGAGGGTACCGGATCCCCGGTTGTCCTGCAGATCCTCTTCCTCCTCTTCATGGTCGGATTTGTAAAGGCAGCATGGATGCCACTCCATGCATGGCTCCCGGCGGCGATGATCGCCCCCACGCCGGTCTCGGCATTTCTTCATGCCGTCGCGGTCGTGACGGCGGGAGTCTTTGGTATCGTCAGAATCGCCGGCTGGGTCTATGGGATGGACCTCATGGCGGCACTCGGCCTTGGAACGCTCCTTGCTGTGATCGCATCCTTTACCATCATCGTCGCATCCCTCTTCGCCCTCACTGAGGATAACCTCAAGCGGAGGCTTGCCTACTCGACGGTGAGCCAGCTCTCCTACATCCTCCTTGGCGTATCGATGCTCTCCATCGCCGGGATGACCGGAGCGATGGCGCATATCCCAATCCATGCATTCCTCAAGATCACCCTCTTCTTTGTCGCGGGTGCGATCATCGTATCCGCCGGAAAAGAATCGATATCGGATATGAAGGGGCTCTTCCAGAAGATGCCGGTGACAGTGCTGATGTTTTCTGCAGCCGGTATTGGGATCTGCGGTCTCCCTCCGCTCGCCGGAATCATCAGCAAGATCTACCTGGCAATCGGGGCGGTGGAAGGCGGGGTGCCGATTCTGCTTATCGTTATCATCGTCAGTGCCGTCTTAAACGCTTCCTATTTCTTTCCGATTATCTACACGATGATCGTGGAGAAGCCGGAGAAAGAAGATGCCCTCCATGATGTATCAGAACCCCCACTGACGATGCTCGTTCCAATAATCCTCACCGCAACGATATCCCTGCTTATCTTCTTCTTCCCGACGATGCCGTTCCTCGATCTCATCGGGATCGCCGTCGCTGAGATCACCGGAGGAATGATACCATGATCGAGATACCCCCTGCCTTCATCTATCTTGGAGGACTCCTTATCATCCCAATCCTGAAAGGGAGATTAGGAAATCTCTGGGCTCTTATCATCGGATCTCTCGGTCTTCTGGCTGCCGTTCTGATCCCGGAAACCTCGGGAGGGATCACCCTCCAGGTCCTGCCAGGAATAGAGACGATCATCCTGACCATGGACCCGTTCCGTCATCTTGCCGGGATCATCTTCTCCCTGGCAGGGCTGATGGCGATCGTCTATGCCACATACCGGGATCTGAGGAAGGTGCAGATGATAGGGATCCTTGCGTCCATTGCTGCTGCAACAGGGATCGTCTACGCCGGCGACTTCATCACCGTCTTCATCTTCTGGGAACTCCTTGCCCTTGCCTCGCTCTGCATCATCTGGGCTTCAGATGATATACGCTCCGGGGGTGCCGGGTACCGCTACCTCCTCTTCCATATCCTCGGCGGGGCATGCCTCCTCGGCGGCATTGTCCATACCATTATTACCACCGGGACGGCTGCCATCGGTCCGGTCGGAGACGGGGCAGGACTCATCCTGATGCTGATCGGTATCGGGGTCAATGCCGCCGCCATCCCGGTTCATACCTGGCTTCCTGATGCATATCCGGTGGCGTCGGTCGAGGGGTCCGTCGCTCTCTGCATCTTTACGACAAAAGCTGCAGTCTTCCTCCTCGCAATGATCGGGGGATGGGGGGTTGTGGTTGCATACCTCGGAGCTGCGATGGCACTCTATGGTGCCATCTTTGCACTTCTCCAGGACGATATCCGGCGTCTCCTCTCATATTCGGTCATCAGCCAGGGCGGCTATATGATTGCAGCCATCGGAGCAGGAACGGCTGCGGGCCTGGATGCAGGTATCGCCCATATGGCAGGTGATATCGTCTTCAAATCACTCCTCTTCATGGTAGCGGGAGCAGTCATCTACAGGACAGGACGGGGACGCCTCTCTGAGCTTGGCGGGCTGGCAAAGGCGATGCCGGTGACCGCACTCTTTGCCATCATTGGAGGGCTTGGCCTCGCAGGTCTGCCTGGATTCTCAGGAGGAGCGACAAAAGGAATGGTGCTGGAGGCCGCTTCAGCAGTCCCGTTCCTCACCCCGATCCTCCTTATATCGGCCGTGATAACAACCATCTACGTCTTCAGATTCCTTTATTTCATCTTCTTCCGGGTAGCACCCGGGGAATGCTCATCCGGTGATGCACCCCTGCCGATGCTTGTTGCAATGGGGGGTGCGGCTCTCATCACCGTCGCAATCGGAGCCTTCCCGAACCTCCTGACAGATCTCCTCCCCGGCGGAACGGTGGCCCACCCGTTTGCTGTTTCACACCTGATTGAGTCAGGCGGCATCCTTATCACAGCCCTCATCCTCATCCTCCTTCTTCGGCCACTCCGGAGACCGGGTGAGGGGTGGGAGACAGACATTGATCGCCTTTATATCGCAGTGGGAAGGGGGATAACCTGGATTTCGGCTGAACCGCTCTCTCATGGGGCCGAAGGGATCAGCAGGAGAACCGGCTCACTCATTACGGTGGTACAAAGGGCATCTGCCAATCCACCTGTTGCATGCCATATAGCATGGAAGACCTCTGTCCTCCCATTTGTCAGGGTATTTTCCGATCCTCCAGCGATACAGAGATATGAAGATTCTCTAAGGGAATTACGGAGGAGCTATCCGGATGAGCAGACGCCCATCCAGGGCGGCGGGTATGGTATCATTCTCATCGCCATCGTCGCCTTCCTCTACTTCCTCTTCGATCTCATCAGATGAAAAAAATCAATTGGAGATGATCTTCTGAACCAGGGAGAGGATGCCTGGTTTCACTTTTTTCTTTCGGAAACGGGAACTCCGACCTGAGATCGGGTTCTCCTCGTACATCTCCCTGTTGAGCCGGTCATTGATCTCATCAAAGATTCGTGCATATGCCGGACAATGGGGATCTACCCCTTCAATTCTCCCGCTGGTCCGTGCAATTGCATTATAAGGGCATCCTCCCCGGCAGTAGGTGATATGGGCGCAGTCACCACACGCCGTATCGACATAGGATCGATACTCCTCCATCAGCTTCCATCCCTTCGATTCGGCAAGCTCTTCCATGGTCGGATTATCGCTGACGTATCCCATCAGAAAGTCCGGCATCCCGACAAACCGATAGCATGGATAGATGCCGCCATCAGGCCCGATTGCATAGGTGCTCCCCATACAATCGACATAGGTGCAGACGGTACCATGCCGGGTGAAGACGCATCGGACGAGATCATTGATATTCATGATCTCCGACCGGTCAAGGTTCTCAAGGTACCTGTCAAGGAGATAGACGAGGAGCTCCCCGTACTCTTCCGGAGGAAGAGCCCATTCCTCAGGGCTGTCATCCCGGAGTGACGGAAGGGCCGGATGGAGCTTCATCGGGAATCCCTTTTCCATAAAGTAGTCAAAGATCTCTTCCCTGTGCTGTACAGACCTGTTTGTGAAGGTACAGATAAAACGGACCGAGAGACCATGGGAGCGGGCGATCTCATACCCTCTCATCGTCTTCTCATAGTATCCAGTCCCACGCTGCGGATCATTCACCTCCCTGGGGCCATCGATACTGGATCCGATCGGAACATGATATGGAACCAGCGCTTCAGCCATCTCATCGGTCATCTTCCAGAGATTGGACTGGAGGGCAAATTCAGGGGTCAGATGGGCAAGCCCCTCCGAGAGGAGGGGGAGTGCCTGACGGTAAAACTCCGGGCCGGCAAGAAGCGGCTCCCCCCCATGGAATGTGATGGTGACGGGATCGTCACGGTACTCCTTTAACCAGGCAACCGTATCTTGAATGGTCTGGATGCTCATGATAGGGGAATCCTCTTCCGAACTCCAGCAGTATGCACAGTCTGAACAGCAGCCAAGCGTCGGGATGATCATGATATGGAAGGGATTCTTCATGGTACAACAGATCTTCCATACATATCCTTAATTCTATTCTTCTGCGCCACAGGGAACAACGTCCCGGCAAGCCTCCGGTCAGATATAAGAGGAGAAGAGTTCTTCCACAAAACTATGGTTCTCAAAGAGAGCCGGTGCATTAAGACGAGCGGAGAAGTGAGGGCTGATGAAAAAACAAATGCTCCATCTCTTCAGACATTTTTGCTCACGGGAACATCGGAATTTGTCGTAGCATCTTCGTTATTTTGCTAATAACGCTTATATTCTCAGAGAGATATGTAGTAGTATGATTATCATACTGGTAGATTATAACGCCGGAAGAGACGTATATCTATCATCATATCATCCTCTCTTTTCTGATAGATAGTGCCGGGTGCCTCAGGGTGGCACCAGGCACGAGTTCATACTACCACTCCCTCAATTTCAGGGGAGAGAAAGACGTTCATGAGAGACACGATCGATAGCAATGAATATGACAAACAGTAGACGTAGGACGGTGAGCGGCCTGCATCAGCGATGGCGAACACCTCCCATCAGGACGAGACCGGATTCATGATAGCCTTCCCGCCATTCCTTATCTATATCATCGGGGCACTGATCCTCCCCCTCCTGCCTGCCAGGGTCAGGCATGAGTGGATGCTCTTCCTCTCCATCATCGGACTTGCTGGCATCTCACTCCTTGACCAGGAGGTGAATGGCTGGATACTCCCGTTCATCCCGGGAACTGAACTCATCCTCCTCTCCGTCGATCACCTCTCCCAGGTCGTCGGCTACATCTTTGCCGGAATCAGTGTGCTTGCTATCATCTACGCAAGTTATGAAGAGCGTATCGGCCACCAGGTGGCAATTCTCTTTCAGATAGGTGCCGGCATTGGTATTGTCTTTGCCGGGGACTTTATCACCCTCTTCATCTTCTGGGAGCTGCTGGCACTCTCGTCGCTTGCCCTCATCTGGTATGGGGGATCTGATGCACGCGGACCAGGGTACCGGTATGCACTGATGCATATCCTCGGTGGCGTCTTCCTCCTTGCAGCAATCTCAATGCAGTATGCAGAGACGGGATCCCTCCTCGTCGGCCTTGCCGCACCAGGCCTTACAACGATCCTCTTCATCATTGGAGTAGGGTTTAACGCAGGAATGATCCCGATCCATGCATGGCTGCCTGACTCCTACCCGAAGGCAACCATCACCGGATCGGTCTTCCTCTGCGTCTTCACGACAAAAGGGGCAATATACCTCATGGCAAGGACACTCCCGGGATCCGAGGTGATGATGTATCTGGGGGGGATCATGGTCGTCTTTGGACTGGTCCTTGCGATCCTTCAGGATGATATGCGGAAACTCCTCTCCTATCACATCATCAGCCAGGTCGGATATATGGTTGCCGCAATGGGGATCGGCACCACCCTCGCGGTGAACGGCGGGATCGCACATCTCTTCAACCATATTCTCTATAAGGCTCTCCTCTTCATGGTCGTTGGCGCCATCATCTACCAGACAGGAAAACATCGCCTCTCCGATCTTGGAGGGCTGGGAAGACAGATGCCGATCACATTTGCGGCATGCCTCATCGCGTCTGCAGCCATCTCCGGAGTCCCGGGACTCAACGGATACATCAGCAAGGAGATGATCGTTGCAGCTGCTGCAGAGAGCGGGCTTTTTACACTTGAAATCCTCCTCTTAATCGGATCCGTCGGTACCTTCCTCTCTTTCATCAAGCTCAATTACTATGCCTTCATCAAAGAAAAGCCGGGAGTTGTAACCACAGATCCCCCCACCCCGATGCTTATTGCGATGGTGATGACCGGGGCTGCCTGCCTCATCTATGGCGTCTATCCCTGGATCCTCTTCTCGATCCTCCCCTATCCGGTGACCCATGATGTCTTCGCCCGGGTTCACATCATCGAGATGTTCATCATCTTTACAGCGGTTCTGCTGAACCTCTGGGTGGTCAGGAGCATGATCAAAAAGCCGACGTATATTCCCCCGGATATGATGGATCTTTATCGGGCAGGGGGCCAGCGGATCATCAGGTTTTCATCAGTGACACTCCCGGCAGTCTCCCAGGGTATCGGCAATGTGATAGAACAACTTGGATCAGGCATTTCCTGGTACCTGAAGAATCCGGTGATGGCAGGTGAGATACTGGCCCGGACGGTGATAATCCATACTGCCGGAGGCATCATGGGTGCATCGACGCAGGAGAGCCAGAAGAGAGTTCTCACAGAGCTTACGATATCCTATCCCGATTCAGAAAATGCCGGAAACCACGCCTCCGGGTATGGCATCTTCATCATCGGGATCGTCCTCTTCGCCTACTTCCTCATGGTCTTCATCATCTGAGGCCGGAAGTATCCTTTATTTCATTCAGACGCATGATAGAGGTATGGACAATTCCTGCCAGACCGATGATCCACGGCGTACCCTCCTCAGGGTAAACGGCACGACCATTGAAGAGAAATGTGCAGAGCTGGGCATTATCCCCGGAGGGAGAAACTCATTGGGGATGCTCAAAGAGATCACTGAGAGATATGGGGTCGATATCTATCTCTTCCTGGATGAGCGGATTGCCCGGCATTCGACGATGAAGGACGACCTGGAGGACTTCAGGGCAGTCCCCCCACAGGCACGGCCTTACCTTGAGATATCGGACTTCTTCAGAATGATACAGGAGCAGCAGCTTGGAATCCCTGACCCGGAGAGTCTTTCTGCGGAGATCATCGCCGTCGGGGAGATAGAATGTGTCTCCTGCGGTGGAGCGATCCATAAACCCTACATACGGTCATACCTCTCCCCGCCATGAAGGTCACTGCGATGGATAGTGCAGCCTGTTTGTGATCGTACCACCTTGACTTTCCTTTTATGAGGGAGCCTTTTTATAGCATTATTCCAATTCTTCTGATATGTCACTTCCCTTTATCGAGACGATGAAAGGTATGATCACCGACCCTGGAGAGACGATCAGAAGAAGCAGATCAGCCTCCCTTGGGGATGCGATCATCTATTATCTGATCCTTATCCTGATATTCTCCGTCCTCTCAACAGCGATCACATGGCTCCTTGGAGATGCCCATCCGATGCCGCTCTCTCCTGCCGGGGATATCGCCCTTGCCGCAACCTATCTTGTAGGTATTATCATCGGAGGAACCATCGCCCTTCTCATCATCGGTGCCATCCTGCATATCTGCATTAAGATCCTTGGCGGATCCGGCGACTATACCGACACTGTCCGTGCATTCTCGCTCGCCGAGACACCTGCGGCGGTAATCGCCTGGATACCCATCATTGGCCTCTTTGCCGGAATCTGGGCATTCGTCCTGATGGTGATGGGCGTCAGTGCATATCATCAGCTATCGACGGTGCGGGCTGTCATCGCGATACTCCTCCCGTTCATTCTGCTCTTCATCCTCGCAGCACTTGCTTTTATGTACTTCATGGTCGATCCCGCATCCGTGACGGTAACTGAAGTATTCTGACCACCACTTTTTTTGACATGACTTCCCCACAGATGAGGGAAGAGATCGATGCAGCGTATTGAGAAACTCCTTGGCCCCCTTCATGAGGGTGTCTGGGAGGTGGTCATCCCAAAAGATGAGGTCGAAAGGCTCCCGGATTCCCAATGGGTCAGATCCAGGATTAATATACCGACACCAGGTACCATCGCCAGTTATCGCAACGGCCAGTATCATCTGCACGAGACGGCAACTGAGTATCGGGTTCACCTCGACAGATATGATCCAAAGAAGCATCCCTTCCTGCATCTGATCGATGATGCACCCCTTGTCCTGATGATCGTCGATACCGTCGCGGCTCTTGCAACAGATTCGAGAAATGCACTCAGAAACACCGGATCGATCCTTGAAGAGCAGAAGAAAGCATGGAGGCTGATGATTCTGACAGGGCTCTTCCTGATCCTCCTTGGCGGATGGATGGCATCTGAGCCCTCCACCACATTCGATTCGATAACCCGGCTTATGGTTCCGATCATCCTCATCGGGATATCCATCCCGTTTTTACGATCAGGAATCGACATTCATCCATTCAGAATTCAGTCTGCAGGGAGGCTTATTCTCGGGACCGGTATCGCGTTTATCGGCTTTTCAGCATTCTACGAAGAGCCGGAATGGACAGCCGGAGTTCTCCTCCTCGTCGTCACCGCCTGGACATTTGCAAGTGCATGGATCTCTTTTAGGCATTCATTCCGGAACAGAAAAGAACGTTTCCAAGAGGAGATACCCAGGTTTCTTGTCGGCACCCTCTCCCTTCTGGTTGCAGGTACAGCCCTCTTTGCACCTGATACAGTAATTATCGTCCTTATCTTCATCCTCGCCGGAATCTCCATCCTCTTCGGCTGCTATCTCATCCTTGAAGGCATTGCGTTCTGGAGAAGGATGAAGAAACCACGCTTAAAAATCTGAAGGGGGATCAGATCGGCTTATATGATCCCCACTTCTCAAGTGCCCGCCCAAGCTCTCGCGCCTTCGTTGCCTTCTCCTCAAGGGTGATGCCGTCCTGCCAGGCCTCAATCGCCTGCATCGCTGCTGCGGCACCAGCCCGCGTGCCATCAGGATGCCCATGGATTCCGCCGGAGACGAGGAGGACGAGATCTTCACCATATATATCAAGAACATCAGGAACGAGACCTGGATGAAGCCCGCCTGATGAAACCGGGAAGGCGCTTTTGATCCCATGCCAGTCCTGATCAAGGGACATATGCCCCACACCGGTAACCTTCTTCTCCCTGAGAATATCTGCAAGGATCTTCGCCTCATCCGCCGTTCCAACGAGTTTTCCAACCGCCGTCCCCGTATGAATCTGGGATACACCGATGAGACGCATGATTTTTGCAAGGAACTGCATCGAGATGCCATGCCTCGGATCCCGATCGAAGGCGGCATGCATCGCCCTGTGTGCATGGATCGCAAGCCCGAGGTCAGAACAGTAGTCACGGAGTGTCATCACCGAGGCAGTCCCTGCAACGACGACATCGATCATTGCATAGTTCCATCCGTTCTCAACAAGGAAGTCCGCACGCGACTTCATCGTCTCGGTATCAGCGGTGATATTGATGAATGCCGACTTCTCCTCTCCCGTCTCCCGCTCAGCCTTCTCCCGCATATCAGCAAGGGCAACAACCCGGTCTTCAAACCGGTTGAAAGTGGTTGAGGTGAGGTTTTCATCATCCTTGACACAGTCGAACCCACCGATCCAGGTCTCATATCCGATCTCGGCATGTTCGGCAGCTGAAAAGCCGATCTTCGGCTTTGGGACGGCACCTGTCATCGGCCGACCATGGATCCCCATCATATCCCTGATCCCCTCCATCCCAAAGTGAGGGCCTTTGAAATGGCGGAGATACCCCTCCGGGAGGGTCGCATCAATGAGGCGGAGATGATCAACCGCCTTCATCCCGAAGATGTTGCCGGCGATGCCGCTTAAGAGCTGGACGAGATTTCCCTCTTCCCAGAGACCGGCCGGGTATGCGATTGTAAGGTAATGATCATCAATATCAAACGCTGTCGCCTGGAGATCCCGCATGCGGGGCGGGAGAGAGTGAAGGGTGGTCCAGGTTCCGGTTGAGCTCTCTGAGGCGATCCGCCCTGCCGCCTCCTTCTCACTGATTCCCTCTGCTGGATCAAATGAGAAGAGACAGATGATATCGTCTCTGGCGGGTGTGTAGGTGAGATCGACAAACTCATTGTACCAGTCGATTGCCATACCTTCTCCTTGGCGCACCCTGTTGATAAATACGTCTGCTACCACCAGTCATGCAGATCAGGGGGGCTGATGAGGGAGGGATCATCCGGAGCATCCGGATGGTTGATCGCCATCCCGACCCTGATGATCTGAAGGCTGGTATCAGCAGGACGGAGGTCTCCACCTGCGAGGTATGCAACCCCCCCTTCCTCCGAAAGGAGGAGGGGCATCCGGTCATGGACGGTCGATACCGGAGGGAGAGCCGGGCAGGTGATGATCAGAAAGGCATCCCCGGTGGTGAGCCCGGCTGCATACAGAAGAGGCGTATCGGGAGATGAGATGTACCAGGGCTCTCTCCGTGATCCAACAGATTTCCATTCATAAAACCCACTCATGGGAACGAGGCAGCGACTCCTCCGCTTGGAAGCGCTCTCAAAAAGACGTTCAAACCGTCCATTGATCTGTCTCGCCCCATCCCGCCTGCGAAGACCAAAGACGGCCTCCTGTATCGTCAGATCAACTGTCACCACCGGGAGGTGCTGGCCGGGTGCACAATTATACCGTGGAAACAGTACAGGACCACCGAACCGTTCGGCAAGAAGACGGGTGCCGATGATCGTATAGCGGGAGCACATCCCTCTCTTTCACCCTACCCAATACCAGATCCTGAACAATCGATATCCGCACCGCTCATGAAAAAAATTAGATGGTTTTAAAGCAGAGATACCAGTCTTTACACTCGTATCCTTCTGTATCCCGGATCTCAGACTGTTCAACGGTCTTTGGCGGGGGAACCACAACCTTGTCTCCAGGCTGCCAGTTTGCCGGCGTTGCAACACTGTGCGTATCGCTCGTCTGGAATGCCTTTAGGAGGCGGATAAGCTCGGGGATATTCCTCCCGTTTGAGAGCGGGTAATAAAGAATGCACCTGATGATCATCGAGGGGTCGATGAAGAAGACGGCGCGGACCGCAGCAGTGCTGCTCTGGTTTGGATGAATCATGCCAAAGAGTGATGCGACATGCATATCCAGATCTGCAATCACCGGGAAGGGAATCTTCACCCCCATCTTCTCCTTGATGTTTCGCACCCATGCAAGGTGAGAGTGGATGCTGTCAATCGAGAGGCCGACAAGCTGGGCATTGAGTGCCTGGAACTCATCATCCGCTGCAGCAAGCGCCATGAATTCGGTCGTGCAGACGGGGGTGAAATCAGCGGGATGGGAGAAGAGGACGACCCACTTCTTATCCTTGTAATCGGATAATTTCATGACACCATGAGTAGTTACCGCCTCAAAGTCGGGAGCTTCCTCTCCGATCCGCGGCATCGCCGGGGGGCATTCACAGTACATATCCATATCCTCGCACATCAGTCAAATCACTCCTTCATGATCTCATCCATGGCGCTCTTACCATAGACATAAGCAGGCATGCCGGAGAGCATAAAAGTCACACGAAGACCTTCCTCGATCTCCTCTTTTGTGACACCCAGATTCTTTGCACCGGCAAGCTGGGCACGAACAGCATGTTCATCCCGGAGTGCGGCAGCGATGGCGATGGCAAGCACCTTCTTGGTCTTTCGATCAAGTGCTCCGTCAGCCCAGATATGCTGGTCAAATTTCATGACCATCTCAAACATCTCCGGCTCCTTATCCATCAGTCCACGGAAGAAGACCGGGACTTTCCCGATCTTCTCCTCAAGGGACTGAAGATTCTTCGCCTTCTGATCCATAGTACCGTTCACTCCCTCAGTGCCATTGGCTGGCCGCAGCAGATCAGTTCTCCACCGCCAACCTCTTTCACTTCGACGACGTTTTCACAGATCTCGCAGACGAAGATCTGCCCTTCTTCAGATACATTGACCATTTTTAACACCTCATTCGATTATTCTCCTGCCTGACGGTGCATTGCTGCACAAACTGTTTGAGATGCTTCAGATGTTTGATCCACCGCGTTTTGGGGGTTTGTTAACATCCTCGGCAGTCTTGATATCAGGCCTGATATGGGTCATCGGGAAGCACTGGTACTCAGCACACTCGCAGGTCGGACATTTTCTGAGATCTTCCTCGACTTTGCTCAGAACCATCTCAGAACCACAGTCAATGCAGACATACTTGCCCGGGTTTGCCTTCGTTCCAGCCTTTACAATTTCACAACGTTCTTCTGGATTTCCCATTGGTTTTTCACCAGAACGTGGATAGAACCTAAGAATATATAATTTTATTCTATGAGGATTTGTATATACGATGAAGTATTCAATCAATATGACCCTTAATCCGTTAATCAGCTGAAAGACTTATCTTCGTAGACGTAGAGAAAAGGTGCATGGGATGTCATCTTGTTGCGCTCCTTGGTAGCCCCCGTAAGGAGGGAAATACTGCAAGGCTTCTCAAAGAAGCTGTCCGGGGAGCAGAAGAAGCCGGCTGTACGGTTGAGGTAATCCATGTCCCCGAACTTCAGATCAGGCCCTGTATGGAGATCTTTGCCTGCAAAACCAAAGCCGAATGCGCAATTAAAGACGAAATGGGGACGTACTACACGAAGATACGGGATGCAGACGGGCTGATCGTCGCCACCCCGGTCATGACGATGGGGGTCCCGGGTGCGCTGAAGTCCTTCCTTGATCGGTTCCAGGTCTTCTACATGGCCAAGTACGAGAGGGGTGAGCCCCTTGTAACATCGGAAGAGCGAAAGATCCGCAAAATGCTCCTCCTCTCGATTGCAGGGATGAATATACCAAATCTCTTCGCCGGGCTTCTCCAGACGATGCATGCCTTTGGTGAGATCACCGACTGCCCGCTCTGGGAGAAGGTTCTCCTGCCTGATATGGACAATGTCAGGGATATCACAACCCGGCCTGATATCCTGAAAGAAGCATATGAGAAGGGATATGCCCTTGGTGAGGAGATTCAAAAAGCAACATCAGAAGTAGCCCTCTCCATGGAGTGAACAGAACCCCTTCTCAGAGACGATGATGTGATCGATGAGGCGGATCCCAAGGACCTCCCCGGCCTCGGCGAGCTTCTTTGTGACCGCAATATCATCACTGCTTGGTGTCAGACTCCCGGAGGGATGGTTATGCATCAGGATGATCGAGGCGGCACGATCAGTGATCGCATCCGCATAGACCTCCCTCGGATGGATCTGGCTCTGGTTTAGTATCCCTTTCGTGATGACCCTGCTCCGAATCAGCTCATGGGCTCCATTGAGGGTGATACAGATGACATGCTCCTGCCTCTCACGCCTGATAGACTCTGCATAGGGAAGGGCATCCTCCGGTTGTGTAATCCTCGGCCGGAATGTTGTATCCAGAAATCGTCGTGTCAGCTCGATTGAAGCAAGTATCTGGCAGGCCTTCGCCTCTCCGACACCCGGAATCTTCAGAAGATCCTCACACGAGACTGCATCCTGTTTCTCGCGGAGACAGGCGCTGATCTTCCCTGAGAGGGTGGTGACGTCATGGCCCCGAATCCCTCTGCCGATGATCGCAGCCACCAGTTCATCATCAGAGAGGGCAGAAGGGCCCCGTGACAGTATCCTCTCTCTGGGGCGATCGATCGCCGGGGTCTCCCGGATATGACGTATTTCCGTCCGGATCTTCATTGTATCTTTATTTCTTGCCTGCTCCGTTTAAGGATGTCGTTCGCCACCACCAAAACATTTTTCCAGTTCCAGGGCAATTGAAGATGTATGGCAACAGAACAGGATATTATGGAGGCATTTGCTGGCGAATCGCAGGCAAACAGGAAGTACGCAATCTTTGCCGAGAAAGCTAAGGAAGACGGCTATGCAAATGTTGCCCGCCTCTTCCGTGCAGCCTCCCAGGCCGAGGAGATCCATGCCCGCCGCCTCCTGAGGGTTGCTGGTTTGATCAAATCAACAGCTGATAACCTGAGTGGAGGGATCGAAGGGGAGACGCATGAATTTACGACGATGTACCCGGAGTTCATCAAGCGTGCCGGTGAAGAGGGAAGAAAGGATGCCGAAATCACCTTCACCCATGCGATGAAAGCTGAGGAGGTTCATGCAGGACTGTATAAGGATGCCCTCGAAGCGGTCACAAAGGGTGACGATCTCGTCGTCAAGGATGTCAGACTCTGCCCGGTCTGTGGAAATATTGCTCTTGGAGACGTACCTGAGAAGTGCCCGATCTGTGGAGTCCCCGGGGCGGGCTTCCTCACTGTTGAATAAATCCTTCTTTTTTTCCCTCAGGTTCAGGAGAACGAGCAAACCTTCATGTAATTTTATGAGGAAAGTATACCTGTGAGATACCAGTGGGAGTCTGTTGACCGTCTTTCGTTAGGAATCGTAGGGCTGATTGCGTTAATCACCTTTATTGCATTTTTTCCCCTGATGCGGGTCATTGTCCTCGCCCTCTCACTGGCGATCGTCCTGATTCCGTACCAGGAGCGGCTCGCGAGGCGGATCTCCCCTGCCCTCTCTGCAATTCTTATAACAGTCGGAGTCGTCTTTACCCTGCTTGTGACGGTTATTCTCACCGGAACAGTATTGTATCAGAATATGGAGTACCTCATATCCATCATATCAAGCATGATCGAAGGCTTTAAGGGAGCTTTTGAGTCAGATCTCTTCCTCTCCATTCCGGATCTCGGATTTGAAGAGATGACAAATACACTCCTCACAACCATACGGGATACAATTTTTTCCTATCTCATGTCAGTTCCAGGCATTGGTGTGGAGCTGATCCTCTTCATCGGCTCTCTCTATCTCTTCGTATGTAAAGGGCAGAAGATCGGTGATGATATCAGTAAAGGCCTGTATGGACGCTCCCGCAACAATATCACCATCATCTGGAAGAGAGTGAGCGACACCCTCTACTCGATATATATCGTTCATTTCTCAATAGCAGTCATAACCTTCTTCCTTGCCCTCCCCTTCTTCTGGCTCCTCGGATATGACCATATTATCTTTTATTCGGTTCTCTGTGCACTATTTGCCCTGGTGCCATTCCTCGGTCCGTTCGTCATCCTTGCATTCCTGGCACTCTATGCCCTCTCCATGGGAGATATCCGGGCACTCCTCCTCATCCTCTTCATCGGCTATCCGGTGCTCAGTATCGCAACCGACCTCTATCTCAGGCCGGTACTGATGGGCAAGCGGGTGGAGATCAATCCGGTCGTCATCTTCATCGGGTTCTTCGGGGGTATGGCTGTGATGGGGATCATCGGATTCATTCTCGGTCCACTCCTTCTTTCCCTGATAATCGGAGGATATCAGATCGTCATCAATGAGCTCCATGCTGCAACAAGCCAATCCGAGGCTCCCAAAGCATAATATAATCTCATATCCATTCAGAGATATGAGCGATATAACCGTCTATTCCACCGAGCGTTGCCCGTACTGTGCGATGGTGAAGGCGTATCTCAATAAGAAGGATATCTCCTATACCGTCATTGATGTCGGGAAGCCGGAGAATATTGAGGATGCAAAGGAGATGATCAGGATCTCCGGCCAGCGGGGAGTCCCCGTAACCGTCATTGACGGGGAGGTGATCATCGGCTTTGACACTGCACGGTTCAATGAGATCTTCGGGATTGAAGAGTCGGGCGGAGCATATGATCTGATCATCATCGGTGCAGGGCCGGCGGGATTAACTGCGGCGGTCTATGCAGCCCGGAAGCTCCTCTCAACCCTCGTCATCTCGGAGAATATCGGTGGCCAGTCGAACGAGAGCTGGGCGATTGAGAACTATATGGGGTACCTGATGATCACCGGATCGGATCTGATGGCAAAGTTTGAAGAGCAGGTCCATACCCAGAATGTCAATCTTGAACTTGATCGTGTTTCACGCATTGAAACAATGGATGACGGGAGGTTTCATATCAAAACCGCGTCTGATCAGGCCTTTACCGCCCGGAGTGTCATCATCGCATCCGGGAAGCATCCCCGGATGCTTGGAGTCGAAGGAGAAGAGAAATTCCTTGGAAAAGGGCTCTCGATATGTTCGACATGTGACGGGCCCCTGTACCGGAATAAGACGGTTGTGATCGTCGGCGGCGGCAACTCTGCCGTCCAGACCACCATCGAGATGGCAAAGATTGCCAGGGACGTCCATCTCATCGTCAGGAGCAGTATTCGCGCCGATGAGGTCTTTGAACGCCAGCTTGATGATCTGAAGAATCTCAGTATCCATACCGGTTATGACGTCGCCAGAATCGGCGGTGACAAATTCGTCCGCTCAATTGTGATTAAAAACAGGGAGAGTGGGGAGGAGAAGACGCTCCCTGCAGACGGAGTCTTCATTGAGATCGGTCTTATTCCAAATACCGGGTTTTTAAATGGATTCCTTGAGATGAATGATCAGGGTGAGATCATCGTCGATCCAAACTGTCATACAAATGTTCCCGGGATCTTTGCTGCAGGAGATGTAACCGCTATCAAAGGAAAACAGATCATCATTGCCGCAGGGGAAGGAGCAAAAGCGGCTCTCGAAGCCCATGACTACCTGATGGCAACGGAGTAGGTCCGCCCAGATTACAAAGCGAATACTATATCCATACAGTTCTATATACAACACGATTATGGCAGGAGACGGAGATATCCCGAGAGGAGACGCAATAGCCTACGATAGTGTACACCTCAATGGGCAGGGTCAGATCCTCCGGACCGGGGCACTCCTCACCCGTCTCCTCGATATGCCGGAGAATGAACTGCAGGGGAGAGTCCTGTCAGAGTTTATGATCCCTGATGATCGGGATCGCTGCCGGTATGCCATTAATATGGCTTTTCTCGGAATGCCGGGGAGGATCGGCTGTACTATCAAGAACGCGGAAGGAAGACGGCATCATCTGCGATACCTCTTTCAGCAGGTTGCCGGAGGGGTCGAAGGGGAGCTCCTCGTTGTTGATGGCAATTCGATGGCAAATCCTGACAGGATCAGCCAGCGATATAACGCACTCATCCATGCCCTTCCCGGATACATCTTCGTCCTCGATGCAAAAGGAAGGTTCTGCGAGATGCATCCCCCCGAATCCGGAGAGCTGGTCTTCCCCCCGGAGTTTGCCCTCCGCAAACATATCCGTGATCTCTTTCCACCACAGATCGCTGAAGCAACGATGGCGGCGATCGGCGCAGCACGCCGGGGAGAGAATGCAGAATTCTCATACACCCTGAAGATTCACGGCGAGGAGAGGTACTTTGAAGCGCACGGGGCTGCATCAGGAGAGGATGAAGTCGTCTTCATCATCATCGACCGAACCTCTGAACGCCAGCTTGAGGAACATCTCCGCCACCATCTCAGGGCAGAGAGGATCCTGACGACGATAACCGATCGGATTATGGGATCCGGATCATTCTCACCGGTTGCCGATGACGTCCTCTCCCTCATCGGAACCATGATGGAAGCGAAGCGTGTCAGCCTCGTCCTCATCACAGATGATGGGAGGATGCGCCGCCTCCATGACTGGGAATCACCCGGTATCCCTCCGCTTCCGACAACTGAGAATAACCTTCTGCTCGCCACCTTCCCCTGGTGGAAGAGCCAGATCTCCTCCGGACGGATTGTGACGATCCCGGATATCCATCTCCTCCCAGAGAATGCATCGGGTGAACGGGCGCATCTTGAGAAGGTGGGGGCACGATCGCTCATCGCCTTCCCGATCAGGTCACCCGCCGGCATCAGCGGATTTATTGAAGTTCATAATCCGGCAGATCCATCGTTATGGATGATGGAAGAGAGCAGGCTGCTCAGGATTGCCGGGGAGATCATCGGGTATACACTCTTATGGGAAGAGAAGATCCATACAGTGTAGAATGAGATCAGGCCTTTCTCCTCTCTCAACCGGAGAAATCTCCTGACGTTTCCTCACCACAATCCAGAATAGTACACTCCAAAGTATCGTACGCATGAGTACGTACCCTGATCGGCATCGGGAGATCCCAGTGCCTGAGAGCCGGGATCAATCCCCGCCCTTCGCCTGATCCTTCTTCTTATACCCCTCAAGCATCAGCGATGCGAGATTCTTCACCGGCTTATCGGTCTGCTCCTGGATATGGAACTCACAGAACGGACAGATGGTGACGACGATATCGGCTCCTGTCGCGGCTATCGCCTCCCCCCTGAGCTTTCCGAGAGCTGCCGCCTCCTCAGGCTGGCCGGAACGGACACCGCCACCGGCACCGCAGCACTGGGCGGGCATCGGGATATAACGTTCCACCACCTGCTCAAGAATTTTTCGTGGGGGATCAGCGATCCCCTGTCCCCTGAGGAGATGACAGGGGTCATGATAGGTCGCTGTGATCGGAAGCTTCGCCGGGAGTTCATAGCCTGCCTTCAACAGGATCTCGGTGATATCCATCACGGTAAACGGGGTATCATAATCCTTCTTCAGGGTCGCACCGCATCCGGCACAGATCGTCATGACGGTATCAATCCCGCGTGAGGTGAATGCCTCGATATTCTTCCTCTTTAGTTCTGAGACGATTGCAGTCTGTCCCGTCCTGATGAGGGGGGAGCCGCAGCAGACCTGCTCATGCGGGATGACGACTCGGATACCGTTACGCTTCATCACTTCCATCGCATCGAGCGCCGGCTTTGTGACCCTGCCGTTGAACATGCAGCCCACAAAGAAACCGATCGTCATCTTCACTGGACCGTCCGGTTCAATCACCTCAGGAACCTGCTCGAGGAAGGTTGCGGCGGATCGCTCCACACTCCTCCCGGTCCGCTCGATCAGCTCTGCAACCGCACGATGGCGGGGGAGGGTGAGTCCGGCCCGGTTTGCCCGCTCCCGGAGTTTCTCGATGGCCTTTCCCGGGATCTCAATCTCTTTTGGACAGACCTCGACACAACGGTGGCAGGTCGTGCATGCAAAGAGGCCCTTTTCAATCGCCTCCGTGATCCGATCCTGTGTATCCCGGGGATCCAGGGCACACCGCATCTCCTGACGCATAGCGGTCGGTCCTGCAAAGTCGGTGACCTTCAGTGCCGGGCAGACTGAGACACAGCTGAGACATTCGATACATTCACGGAGCGGCTTGATCAGCTCGACCTCTTCACGCGAAAGACCAGCTGCCACCTCTGAGGGGAGGATGGTCGCCAGCCGTTGTAGAACCGGGGCGATATCGGTGACGAGATCCCGGATCACCGGTAGTTCAAGGGGTTCGATGATCATACCATCGGCCGCCTCCTCCATGCAGGCGAGGACCGGGCTGCCGTTCATCCGGACGGCGCATGAGCCGCACTGCCCTGCCCGGCAGCATGACCGGATCGCAAGTGAGGGGTCATGGTCACGCCGGACCACCTCTAGTGCATCGAGAACACGGGCACCATCATTGACGCTGACCGTATAACTCTCACGATGTGGTGCGGATTCCTTCGCTGGATCGAACCTCTGGATTGTAAACGTCATCTCTTTCATGGGAACCTCCGGAGAACCTCAATTCCCCGACTTGACGGGGAGATGAAGGTATGGCCGTACGGGGAGGCAGATACCTCCCAGCGGACTGCACAATCTCTCCTGACATGCGCACCCCTCGACTCCTCCCGCAGCAGTGCACCGTCCAGGATCATCCCGGCAACAAGCATCATGTTTCCTGCCGTCCAGGCATCCAGGATCTCCGGACCGGACGCGGCAAAGAGGGGTGTGGAGAGGAGATCAAGGACCACCTCACGGGTTGTTGTCAGGGAGGCGGCATCCCGGTAGATCCCGGCACCATCCCACATCACCCGCTTCAGCCTCGCCACCGCCTCTGAGGGGCGAAGACTCCCCTCTGCGTACGCCGCAATCCGCCCTTCGACAGCTTCGATCTGATCAGGATCAATCCGTCGGCTCTCCTTCTCTGATCGGCCTGCCGCCTCTCCGGCACGCCGCCCGAAGACCTGCGTCTCGGCAAGGGCATTGCCTCCAAGCCGATTGGCTCCATGCACCCCACCGGCAACCTCACCGCATGCGAAGAGGCCCGGGAGGGTCGTCCGGCAATCAGGTCTGATCCGGAGGCCACCCATCATATGGTGGGCGGTTGGTGCAACCTCCATCGGCCTGGTCCGGATATCAACCCCGAACTTAAGGAACTGCTCAAGCATGAGGGGGAGGCGCTCTTCAATCTGTTCTGCCGGAAGGTGTGTCACATCGAGCCAGACACCCCCCCGTTCAGTCCCCCTGCCTTCGAGGACTTCGGTTGCGATGGATCGGGCAACGACATCCCGTGTCGAGAGTTCCATCCTTTCGGGATCATAGCGTGCCATGAACCGCTCTCCAAGGGCATTTTTCAGGATGCCCCCTTCTCCCCTCACCGCCTCGGTGATGAGCCGGCCGCGTGCATCATAGGGATGGACCGCACCTGTCGGATGAAACTGGACCATCTCCATATCGATCAGCTCAGCACCGGCACGATAACCGAGTGCATATCCGTCCCCGGTCCCGGCGGTCGAGTTTGTGGAGATGTCGTATATCTGTCCGGCACCACCGGTTGCCAGAATAACCGCATCGGCTGCAATGGCACCGATCTCGCCATCCCTCGTGGATGTGATCGCTCCGGATACATGATCGCCATCCTTTGCAAGCTCAAGGGCAGCGACCTCATTTCGTATGACGACATCGGATGAACGGAGTCGTTCGAGGAGGGTCATCACAATCTCATGGCCGGTCCGATCACCTGCATAACAGGTTCTCGGGTACCGCTGGCCACCAAACGGGCGCTGAGCAATTGTGCAGGTGGTATCTGCATCAAAGACAGCACCGAAGCGGAGGAGGTCATTGATACGATCCGGCGCTTCATTGACAAGAACCTCAGCCAATACCGGGTCATTGAGATACGCCCCGCCTTTGAGGGTATCTTCAAGATGGCCGCTGAGGGTATCATCGGTCCGGAGGACCGCGTTATATCCTCCTTCTGCCATCACCGTGCAGCCACCCTTCCCGGCAATCGTCTTGCCTATCAGGATCGTCTCCCCATACTGCGCCGCCTCAAGGGCTGCCCTGATCCCTGCACCGCCACTCCCGATGACGAGAACGTGGCATTCCTCTTTCTCTATCGCACCCATCGTATTATAACGATCTGCCGTGCAATAACATAAAATACATCGTGGAGTATGGTGAGCCAGGAATGAGGCTTGTAATGAAATTTGGCGGCACATCGGTAGGGGATGAGACCTGTATCGCCCGCGTGGTAGATATCCTTGCAGCACATCGTCAGAACGGTGATGAACTTGCCGTCGTCGTATCGGCGATGACCGGCGTAACCGATCAGCTCGTTGCGACGGCACAGGAGGTCGTCTCCGCTTCAGAACACCCCCCTATTGATGCGCTGATTCGTGCGCTTCGATCCCGGCATATGAAGACGCTCGAATCGGTTGCACCCGGCTCCCTTGAGGAGGTCGGAGAGTACATCGAGGACCGGCTCGAGAAGATGAAACATATCCTCACCGCTGTGCACACCCTCAGAGAACTGACCCCGAGATCTAAGGATTATATCCTCTCCTTTGGGGAACGCCTCTCGGCATCGATCGTCTCTGCCGCACTCAGAGAGGCTGGCATCCCATCCACCGTCCTTGACGGGTGTGAGGCAGGGATCGTCACAAACTCATGCCACGGAGGGGCAGTCGCCCTTCCTGAGAGTTATAACCGGATTGCAGGGAGGGTTGGACCTCTCCTCTCAGAATGTGTCCCTGTCATCATGGGGTACATGGGCTGTAGTCAGGAGGGGTATGTAACCACCCTTGGAAGGAGTGGATCCGACTACACCGGCTCGATCATCGGTGCAGGGATCAATGCCGACGAGATCTGGATCTGGACCGATGTTGATGGCGTCCTGACGACAGATCCACGAATGATCAAAGAGGCACGCGTGATCCCGAGGATCTCGTACCTTGAGATGATGGAGCTTTCGTACTTTGGTGCAAAAGTTCTCCACCCAAAGTCGGTCGAACCTGCAATGGCGAAGGGTATCATGGTGCGTGTGAAGAATACCTTCAATCCATCCTCCCCCGGAACAGCCATTGTCAGGACGGCAACACAGGAGAAACGGATCGTCAAGGCGATCTCGATCATCAGGAATGTCGCACTCCTGACAATCGGGGGGGCCCAGATGGCGGGCCGCCCCGGTGTGGCAAAAGCGATCTTCTCGGCACTTGCCGACCATGAGGTAAATGTGATGCTCATCTCGCAGGGTTCATCAGAAGCAAACATCACCCTCGTCATTGACGAGGATCATCTGATACCGGCAATCGAATCGCTCAATGAGATCAAGAACAGGGGATATGTCCGCGAGATAAATGCCGATAAGGATATCGTGGTAATCGCCGTTGTTGGTGCAGGTATGGCAGGGGCACCCGGTACCAGCGGCCGAATTTTCTCGGCACTCGGCAGATCCGGGGTGAATGTAATGATGATCACACAGGGATCATCCGAGGTGAATATTTCATTTGTTGTCAGGGAAGCGGATGGGCCACGGGCGGTCCAGGTGCTGCATGACGAGTATCGCCTCTCGGAGGTCTCTGATGAATAACGCAACGTATCGTGAAGCCGGGGTCGATATCGATCTTGAGGCAGACGCGGTCAAAGCATTGATCGGGTCACTGACATACCGCCGTACCGGAGAGTTCGGAATGGTCGGGGATCTTGGCCATTTTGCAGGACTCATCGATTTTGGACCCTATGTCCTTGCGATGGCAACCGATGGTGTCGGAACAAAGATGCTTGTTGCTGACGCCCTTAAGGACTGGACGACGGTCGGGATCGACTGTATCGCGATGAATGTCAATGATCTCTATGTGATGAACCTTGAGCCGGTGGCATTCGTCGATTATATCGCAACCGACTCCCTTGAGCCGGAAAAGATGAAATCTCTCGGCCAGGGGCTTAACGAGGGGGCAAGGCAGGCGAATATGAACATCGTCGGCGGCGAGACGGCCACCCTCAAAGGGCTTGTCAACGGGCTTGATCTTGCAGGCACATGCCTTGGAGTCCGGAAACGCGAGAAGGTGATCACGGGTTCCACCGTTGCCCCCGGTGATATCATTGTCGGGATACCCTCAAGCGGGGTGCATTCAAACGGTCTCACCCTCGCCCGGACGATTGCCCTGGCACATGGGGGATACGAGACTCTCCTCCCGGACGGGAGGACCGTTGGTGAAGCCCTCCTCACCCCGACCAGGATCTATGCAGAGGTACTCTCCATCTGTGATGCCTGCGAGGTGCATGGGATGTGCCATGTCACCGGCGGAGGACTCCTGAATTTCCTGAGGATCGGTCCATATGGATTTTCTTTTGATGATCCGATGCCTGTTCCAGAGATTTTATCCTGGCTTGCCGAGAAGGGGAATGTTCATGAGGATGAGATGTACAGAACCTTCAATATGGGGATGGGCTATGCCTTCATCGTCCCAGAGTCCAGTGTATCCATCATCATGGAGAGGATCCCGGGTGCCCGGGTCGTCGGCCGGGTTCTCCCTGAGAAAGGTATCTGGCTGAAGGGGAGAGAGATCCGGACATAATTCCTCCCTGAAATCCCTTTTATAGGAGCAGCGATGTATATTCAGCTATGAAGGCAGCCCCTCTCATCATTATTCTTCTCCTGCTTGCCTCTGCTGCCGGATGTGTTTCATCTGCTCCGGTTACCGATCTATCATCCCCTCCCGCTGGCAACTATCCCGTCTCCCCTGAATGTATCCCTGAGGCGACGATCACCCTGGTTCAGCCCGCTGCTTTTGTCAGTTCCCCTTACACGGATCGGGGCTTTTCTGCCGCCACCACCGCATCGATTGCCTGGTGGCTCTCGCCGGATTTCTATGAGACAACGAATCTCTTCCGCAGATACCTCCGTTCAACAGAAACGGATCGGTCTGCCTATCCCGGGGAGCAGCAGATTTTTTTCGGTTTTATCATGGAACATATTGACATGGCAATTGCAGGATCCGATACCGATGAAGAGATCATCCTCTTCCGTGGCATCTCCGCGGGTTTTGCAGAAACCATCATCTTGAATGCCACTTATAATGAAGCAGCATTTGCATCGACATCCTATGATATCACCGTCCCTCTCATCACCTACGGGAGCAGGGGGGATGATGGGTACTGTAATATCCTCCTGCTGAGCCGAACCCCTGGGAGCCACCTCCTCTACATCAATGAAGGTGAACGGGAGATCCTCCTGCCACGGGATCTTTCGTGGCTCGTGGTGACAGTGAAGGAGATCGGGGAGCTCAGAATCGAGTCGGATTTCCCCCTCTTCTCAAATGGTGAGTTATATGAATCGGTACAGAATGTCCGGCTCATCACCATCGTGGAGCGGGTATCATGATACGAGAGGAACCTGATCCGGATGCTGATCGTAGAGTCGATCCGCCTCAGAAGACCCGATCCCGTTTTGTCATCGGAGAGGGAGATGCCCGGATCACCGACCGCCGTCCGCCGGATGATGCTGAGGTAAAGGAGGCGGACCGGCTCCTTTCAAAAGTGCTCAGGAGGAGAGATCCGCTCTGAACCCGGCTTCCAGCTGGTGCTGCCATCCCGCCATACCCCTTTTTCTCTTCTCCCGCGAGAGTATGAGACAGCCGATACCACCCATCCGGGGTTGAGACCACTATGGAAAATACACGATTTGAAGAGCGGAAGGAACTCTTCTGTGCTATCTATCTCGACTATGAGAATCTGGCCATCTCTGCGGGCCAGTCATATCCGACACTGGAAGGGCCGCTCTCGCTTGGCCCGGTCATCGATTATGCCGCATCCCTTGGCGAGATCTGTATCCGGAAGGCTTTTGCGGACTGGTCAGTCGGCGAGTGTGCAACAGATGTGAAGAAGCTTGTCAAGTACGGCTTTGAGATGCGCCATCTCCCGCAGACGAGTGCCCGCGGCAAGAACGGGGCTGATATGGATATGGCACTCGATGTGCTTGAGGATATGATCCACCTCCCCCATATAGAGATCTTCATCATCGGATCAGGGGACACAGATTTCATCCCGTTGATCAGAAGGCTCCGGGCACGGGGCAAGCGGGTCTATCTTCTCGGCTTTGACAGCTCTGTCGGAAGTGCCATCAAGGAGAACTGCACCAAGTTTCAGTCACTTGATGAGCTTCTTGGCCTCATCGACATGGTACGTGACGGGCCCGAGTCAGAGGAGGACCCCGCGATCATCGAGGGAGATCGGATCGCCGCACGCGATCTCCTGATCAGGTTTGTCCGGACACGGACCGAAGAGGGGCCGGTATTCCTATCGGATCTCAAGAACCAGCTGATCCGTATCAACCCCTCCTTCTCCGAGAAGAGGCTCGGCTTCTCATCCTTCAAGAAGTTCATATCGTCCCTGAAGGGGGATCTCGTCAGTGAGATCATCACCGACAGGCGAACCGGACACCCTCTCGTCACCTTCCGGGATATCGATGAGATCGATCCCGTTCAGATCGACGCAGATGACTGCCTTGCCACCTGTCTCAATTCACGCCTCAGGTTCATCGGGGACCGGGGGGTCCGCACCCGGATATTTGAACTCATCCTTGAGACCTTCCGGGACAGGCGGCCCCGCTCAATCCATGAGATCGCGTCTGCCATCCATCCGAAGATCGAGGGGTCAGTCTCGAGGGCAACCTTAAACCGGCTCCTCTTCGGCCTGGGAGGGGAGGAACGTGTATTCCGGTATTATCGGAAGGATCCGATGGTTCCACCGATCGATTCGCCCCAGATTCTCAATGATACGATCAGAACGGCCGATGATATCGAGGCGATCTATCTCGCATCGGTCCGGGAGTCGCTGAAACGGATCTTCCCTGATATGGATGATGCCATGGTCGAACGGGTTGTCAGGTGAGAGTTCATCAAAAAAAGGATCGATACAATAATCAGAAATTAATTCCAGTCAGATATCATGAAGATTACAACTGTTGAGGAGAGGTTGCAGGTGATGGCTCTCCTCACCTCACTTTTTCTTGCGCTTGCCTACATCGGCTTTCTTGCCATCACGATGCCCCTTTACTGATCCCTGTTTCTTCTTCTGTTTCTCTTCAGAGACCTGTATCTGATCCGCCTCCTTCAGAGTTCCATCAATGAGGGTTATGGTCGAATCTTTCGTCAGGAGGAGATGGAATGCATCATATTTTTTATGATACCGGACCAGCACCTGGTCGAATCTGAGGACGGATCCGTACGCGGCAGAACGCAGAGGAAGATTCCTCTCGCTCTGGTGATAGACAGGGAGAGCGGCGTAGACCTCCCGTTTGCCGGTTCCATCACAGATCCGATAGAGGAACGTCTCCTTATCCCCGATATTGCCTGAGATCTTTGAGGCGATGAGATTGATCCGCTTCCCTTCATGGAGCTGGAGGCGGGAGAGGCGTTCTGCTTTCACGCCCGGTGCCACACGGTACGAACTCTTCTTCTTCCCATCCTTCCGATGGATGGCATAGGAGACCTTGATATCGGTATTGAGGTACCGGTACTTCTCCGGCGTCTTTGCCACCGCCACCATCAGGCGGTTTGAGCGGATCTCGGGGAAGGTGGTGAAGGTCCAGCACCGTTCAACCATGCAGGGAACACCCCGGATATCATTGCAGGGGGAATAGATGGATAGGCCGCGGGTTTTAAGGCGGCGGGAGAGATCACGGAGTGCGGTTGCATTCGCCAGATCTGCAGGTTCACAGATGAGGAGCGTTCCGTCATCGCGGAGCCGTTCTGCAAGCCTCATCACCGCCTCCTCACGGGCAGCCGCATCGGGGATCTCATTGAGGACATTTGCGCAGACGATGAGATCATATGGCCCTTGCGGGAGTGGAGATGCGGGATCACTGATATCAGCGGCATACGGGGGTGGTGCGATGACCGACCCGGATGCCTCCGTATATCTCCGGGTGATGGCGTTGTATGCCTCGATAAACTCCGCAGACAGTTCTATGGCATCGATTGATGCCCTGCACCCCGGCATACCGGAGAGGAGATCGGCGAGTGCCAGGGTGACAGTCCCCGGCCCTGCTCCAACATCAAGGACAGCCATCCGACCGGGAAGGAGGCGATCCTCGAGAAGTCCGGATAGGAGATGGCGCATCTGAATGAAGTAGACCGGGAGATGGTAGGCGAGATAGGCAAAGACACTGTAGCCGCTTCCGTACCGGATCATCCGATCATCACCCTCCCGCCAGTAGGTCTCTTTCTGCTTCTTTATCGCCTCGCGTATCCGCTCAAGCGTGATCGGATCATCCCAGGGTTTCCCGGTCTTTCTGCTGATATACTCCAGAATATGATCCTCAATATCCTCAGGGAGACGTTCACACCCTGATACAGCCTCCGCAGGGATGCAGGGAGGGTGCCTCAGCCACTGGATGGCATAATCATCTCCGCGCCTGACAGCCTCACATCCGTATCCGGGGAGGAGGGGGATGATCATCTCCTTCAGATCATCGAATCCGGTTAAATCCCCGTTTTGGGAATGAAACTCTGAGAGGAGAAAAAATGGCCGCTCTTCGGTCCATCGTCTGAATATCTGTTGTATCGTCTCGTCCTTCATCCGCAACCTCTGTACAGATCGGATTCGAATGATGATGAATCCCCCCCATCGGTCAGAGGAGAAGGAGTGCCAGGAGGAAGGTCGCAAGACCGGCTCCGGCAAGCGGGAGGGTGAAGGTGATGAACGTTCCTCTGACAGAATCGTTTGTGGTTCTGTTGATGAGCCAGAAGAAAGGATCGCTTGCAAAGCTGATGACCATTGTTCCGGCAGCAATCATGAGGAGCAGAGGAAGCGCAGGGATAAACTCAGGAAGCGTGGTTGCAGAGAGGAGATCGGCAGTGATGACTGCGGTGACGACCCTTGACCCCTGTGCGGTCTGAATGATGGCGGCAAGGAAAAAAGGCAGGATAACAAGAGGCAGCGCCATTCCAAGGAGCGCGATGGCATCCCCGGGAAGGCTGCTCGCCGCTATCACCCCGCCAAAGGCACCTGCGCCACAGAGATCGAAGATGATCACCCCGGCATGTTTCGTCCCGTCGTTCACCGCCTTCTTCCGCAGATCCGGTGCCATGAGGAGCAGAGCGACCCCTGCACCGGCGATGAAGGCGATTGGGAGAGAGCCGAGGATACCGATACCCGGTATGAGAAAACCTGCAAGAATAATGATGACCGGGGTGGCAATCGGGGCCCAGGCAGGGATCCTCTTCCCCGGCGTGCCGGTATCCGGGGGATCTGCCGATATCCCCCGCTGGAGAACAAGGATGATTGCCGTAAGAAGGAGGAACGAGAGAGGGAGGGTGATCCGGTTGATGACGGGATCAACTCCGGGCGTCAGTGTCTGGAGGAGGGTCGCCATCACCGGTGCAGGTGCGATGAGGACGAACGAGAAGACGGATCCGATTGCGATGATCGAGAGGAGACGCGCAGATATCACCGGGTCAGAGGAAGACCTCTGAAAAAGAGGGGCAAGGACGAGGAACGGGGTTATCGCACACATAAACGGGACGGCCAGAAGCCATCCGGCAAGCCCTGCCTGGAGGCCGGGCCGTCCTGATATGGTGCGAAGATCGGCAAGGAGGCGGGAGATCCCATTACCCGATGCAAGGGATGCAGCGATGATCGATCCACCCCAGACGGCAACACCAAGAATGGCAAAGACACGGCCTGCACCGGTGCTTGCCGAATGGATAACCATCCCGGGATCAAGTCCGCTCAGGCCACCGAAGAGGAGTGCGGCTGAAAAAAGAACAGGAAACGGGGGCAGACGGAAGTATGCGGTCGCTACGGTGATAGCAATGATACAGATGAAGAATGCGGGGAGGGCATCCACCCCGGTTCACTCCTCAGAAACAGGAAGCGGACTTCTGCATGCCTTCTCAGAGATGATGGCACTGTTTCCGGAGGGATCTTCGATGATCAGGGTGAAAGGAACCCTCCCTTCCCTGGCATCGGATAGGCGCTCAAGCCCCTCAATTGCTGAACGTCTCTCATCATCGTCGGCGGAGAGGAGAACGGTCCTGATGGCGCCCTCAACGCGCACAAGAATACCTTCCACATTCGAGACGAATCCCTGGCATGCAGGGCCCGGTTCGATTGAAACACCAAGTTCCGGGATCTCGATCCTGCCCGATGTTGAGCGGATGACCCGCACAGAGAGATCTTCTGTCTCTTGTACCGGAAGCTCAAACCGTACCGGTTCCTTCTCGGTGAGGATCATCGTATCAGTCAGCCGGAATCCGCAGTCCTCACAGAGGCCACACATGAGAAGAATATCAGAGAAGAACGGAATATTCTCGGTCTGATAGATATATTCTATCTCGGTTCCACAGAGAGGGCAGGGTCCGGAGAGGGCCTGCTTCACCTAATTGCCTCCGCCAACCTTCTCCCGTGAGATCTTCACCGATGTCGGAGTAATTACGACGTACCGCTGGTCGCCGATGCCGATTATATCACCATTAACGTCCTTGGCCACATCCTTGAGGTCTTTCATCACCCGCTCAAATGTGATCTTATCGAGTTTGAGCTTCTGGATATCGATGATCACGATGTTGTTATTGTAGACCTCATCTTTGACCCGCGGGGTATCCTTGAGGTCATTGATTGTTGCTATCTTCACATACATCAGAGCAGGCTCTTCACCCGCAGCCTCTTCATAGGCCGCAAGGTCAAGATCCATATAGTCCTCTTCCTTGGAGGTGGCTCCCTTTCCGCCAATGATGGAATCAAGAAATCCCATGTAGAATCCTTTCTATTGGTAGTTATTAATTGTATCCTTATATCTCGAGGTTCCAGATCTCGTCGCCAACATGGTGAATATTCTTTGCAGCCTTCCCCTTCTCCATCGCGAGGATATCCGCTGCATCATACAGGGCGATGACAACGGCAAGCGGCTTTCCATGCCGTTCATCAACGACGAGGGCAGGACCCCCGGCAACAACATCACTGCTCACCGAGACGATACCCGGGCGCATCACATCGGCCCCGTTGACCATGAATGCGACCGCACCGGAATCGACAACGATACGGCGGGCAGAGAACGGCCGGAGAACTGCACCGCGAAGGGTTGGAAACGCCCAGGTATCACGTGATATCAGGAGGGGTTTTTTATCGATGAGATAGAGTGCAACTGCTGCATCAGTCTCAGCACGCTCAATAAGGTTGCTTTCAAAAAGAGCCGCCTCAGCACCGATCGATGCGGAGAGCATCTTTTTGATCTCCGCGACCTGACTCTTCTTGATTGCATGCCGTTTGCGAATGGAGATCTCTGCCATGGTTCTCATACAATATGCCATCAGGGATACTTAATGGATCTCAGATGGTACGCTACCTTTAAGTCCGTCGCACGCGCAATTATTGTAACTCTCCAGGGAGATGCGAAGGGATTTTTCATGACAAAACGACCGCTTGATATTCTGGAACAGGTCTTAAACCGTCAACCGGTGTTCATCTCACTGAAAGGCGGCCGTGAGATTCGCGGCATACTTCAGGGCTATGATGTTCACATGAACCTCGTCCTTGACGGTGCAGAAGAAGAGACAGATGGCGGAGTTGTGAGACTCGGCACACTGATTGTACGTGGGGATAATGTGATCTATATATCCCCCTCGATCGAATAGAGTAGGTGATTTTTCATGTCAAAAGGTACGCCATCAATGGGTCTGCGCAACAAGCATTCCCACATCGTATGCAGGCGCTGTGGTCGGAATTCCTATCACGCACGCCATAAAATTTGTTCCGCATGTGGATTCGGACGGAGTGCCCGGATGCGCTCCAACAACTGGACCAGCAAGAAATCTTTGAGGCCAACACATTAGAGTTGGATCATGTGCGGCATCGTCGGCATTGCAGACGCAGAGGGTGTTTCATTCCCCCTGTATTATGCCCTCTTTGCCCTCCAGCATCGTGGGCAGGAGAGTGCGGGCATCTCAACATTTGATGCTGGCAAACTCCATAATCATAAGGCACAGGGCCTCATTGCTGAGGTATTCAACCGTGATATCCTCAGCAGATTAACCGGATCTGTTGGAATCGGGCATGTCCGGTATCCGACAACCGGAGAGAACAGGCCGGAGAATAACCAGCCATTGAACTTCTCGTTCAAAGGACATATCTTTTCTATCGTTCATAACGGAAACCTCGTCAACAGCACTCGCCTCTCATCCGAGTACGAAGATGAGGGGCATATCTTTGCAACAACCACCGATACCGAGGTGATCGCCGCGATCATCGCCAGAGAACTAACCCGATCAGAATCGATGGAGGAGGCGATCAACCTCTGTATGCAGAAGCTGAAGGGATCGTACTCTGTCATCGCAATGCTTGATGGCACCATCTATGCCTTCAGGGATCCGCTTGGTATCAAGCCCCTCTGCATCGGAAAGACAGAGAACGGGTACATGGTTGCATCCGAGAGTGTTGCAATGGACGCACTCGGCGCTCAATTTCTGCGCGATATGAAACCGGGAGAGCTGATCAGGATCGATTCTGAAGGTATCTCGTGCCGACAGATCACCCGGTCGAACCATACCGGCCTCTGCATCTTTGAATATGTCTATTTTGCGCGTTCGGACTCGGTCATCGATGGCGTGCTCGTCTATGATGTCAGAAAGAAGATAGGGGAGATGCTCCACCAGGAGGCCCCGGTTCAGGCCGAGATCATATCACCAGTCCCCGACTCCGGCACTGCGTTTGCAACAGGATACTCGGAGGCATCAGGTATCCCCTTCAAAGAGGGGCTGATCAAGAACCGGTACATCGGGAGGACCTTCATCATGCCGACCCAGAAACTGAGGGAGAATGCCGTGCGGATGAAGCTCAACCCCGTCAGGGGACATATTGCCGGGAAGTCCGTCGTTCTCGTCGACGATTCGATCGTCCGTGGTACAACGTCACGGAGGATCATCGATCTTGTCCGTGAGTTTGGGGCTCGCGAGGTGCATTTCCGTGTCGGCTCTCCCCCGATCATCGCTCCATGCTACCTTGGCGTCGATCTTCCGACCAGGAAAGAGCTGATCGCCCATAACCGGCCACCGGAACAGGTCTGCTCCCGCATAGCTGCAGATTCCCTCCATCACATCTCGCTTGAGGCACTTATCAGGGCCACAGGCCATGCCCCCGAGGATCTCTGCTGTGGCTGCCTTACCGGCTGCTATCCACTTGAGATAGAGGGCGAGCGATCGAACTGCCGTTCAATCGACTTCGTTGATGGAACATACCAGATGAAACTGGAGATATAACCTTTTTTTTGTAAATGCATGGGAATACCCATCATTTTCATCCTGAACACCTGTCGCCCCTGAAGACATCATGGATTTTTTTATCTGGTGTATTTCCGGGATCATCAACAGAGCTGATTGGTGTAATGAAAAGCTGACTGCTCTGATGCAATAATTAAGAAAAACGATAGCGAGGGATGGATTTGAACCATCGATCTACGGGTTATGAGCCCGTCGGGATCTCCTGACTACCCTACCTCGCTTCGGAGTAAGTATATTGTCGCCGTTAGCTTATATACTTAACCCATGCAGGGCATGATACGAAGTGATGTATGCCACAATCCCCGGTTTATCCCGTGAGGAGAGCGATTTTAGATATGCGGCCATTTCTGAACTGAAACGGGGATAAAAAAACTTATAATCATTGATTGATCATTAGATATCATGGATGATGAACTCGAATATATCCGGCAGAAACGCGCCCGTGACCGGCTCGCAGAGATCGAGAGGAGCAGATCCTTTCATGGCGTGATGCCGATCGATGAGAGGAGTTTTCCTGGTTTCATAGCAGAGAACCGGTTTGCAGTCGTTGATTTCTGGGCAGAATGGTGCGGACCATGCCGGAGGGTAGCACCGGTCATCGAGGCGCTGGCTCATGAGATGGGGGGGCTTGTTTCATTTGCCAAATGCAATACCGATGAATCCCCGGGAGTCGCACGGAAGTTTGGCATCACCGCGATTCCGACGATCATCCTCTATGCGAACGGGACGATGATCGACCGGGTCACCGGCGCGGTTCCAAAAGAGACCCTCCGCTCAGTCATCATCAGGGCATTCGGGCTTCCCCCACCTGATGCCGGCCAGATCTGATCTTCTCCGTCAGGTATCTATGCCCGGCATACATACCCCTCTTCTGTGACAGACGTCTTCTCCCGGCTTCATCCGGTCCTCCGTGAAGCCCTCATCTCAACTCTCCGCTGGGATACATTCCGTGCGGTCCAGGAGGAGGCGATCAGGGCATTCTCTCAGGGATCGGATCTCGTTATCCTTGCACCGACTGCAGGAGGGAAGACAGAATCGGGCTTCTTCCCTGCTATTGACGACCTCCTCAGGAGCGGCGGAGCAGGAATCTCTATCCTGTACATCTCACCACTCAAGGCACTCATCAATGATCAGCTCGAACGGATCAGCAGGATAACAACACCGATGGGAATTGAGACATCCGCCTGGCATGGGGATATCGGCCGGGCTGATCGGACCTGGCTGAAGGGGGAGGCCCCCGGAATCCTCCTCACCACCCCCGAGTCTCTTGAGGTACTCCTCTCAGATCCCATACGTTCACCTGATCTGGCAGGCCTCAGGACGGTGATCATTGATGAGATCCATGCCTTCATCGGGACTGATCGTGGAGTCCATCTCCGCTGCCTCCTCGACCGGCTTGAGATCCTGACCGGGGAGAGGATACAGAGGATCGGCCTCTCTGCAACCATCGGTAACCCGGATCACCTCCTCGAATGGCTCTCTGAACCCACACGGCCGCATCAGCTCGTCCGGGTCCCATCCCCCCCTGCGAGGAAGAGGTTCTCCTTCTCGATTGAAGAAGAGGAGGAGAGGCGTTTTGTGGCTGTTGCAAGGTCAATCAGAGGGAAGAAGACACTCGTCTTCGTACAAAGCAGATCCGCTGCTGAGAGGCTGCATGCAGGCCTTGCAGGATTAGCAGGGCCCGTGGCAGTCCACCATTCGGCGATCTCGTCAGAGATGCGGCATGCGGCAGAGGCCCGGATGGCAGGGGAGGGGAGTGCATGTATCATCTGTACTGGTACACTTGAACTTGGAATTGATATCGGAGGACTGGATGTCGTTGTGCAGTACGGCCCTCCTGACTCGGTCGCATCCTTCCTCCAGCGACTCGGGAGGGCCGGACGGAGGGGAAGTCCGGCAGAGATGGCATTCATCCTTTCCAGCGGGGAAGAGGCACTCATCGCCGTTGCTGCCATCGAGGCGGCACGCCATCATGAGGCTGAACCTCTGATCGAACCGCAGTTCCCCTGCCATGTCTTTGTACAACAGCTTCTCCTCCTTCTGAAGGGAACAAAGGGGATGGGGGAGACGGCTATCAGGAGAAGGCTCCTCTCATTCCCTGCATTTGCAGGTATCAGCCATGCCGATGCAGGTGCAATAATCAGCCATCTCCTTGCCACAGACTACCTTCAGAAGGACGGCGATCTCATCGCCATCGGGCCTGCTGCTGAAGTCCGCCTCTCCCGCTCACACTGGATCGCCCTCTGTTCCGTCATATCAGCGAGAGGGGGATACCGGGCAGTCACCCCGGATGGCGAGGTGATCGGAACCCTGGATCCCTCCTTCATCGGGATCGCCCTTGCGGAAGGATTCACCCTTGCAGGACGATGCTGGCGGGTTATCTCCTCTGATGATGAGAGGCGGGGACTCCTCGTCATCCCATCAGATCGGAGAGGCCCCCGGCCATTCTGGGTAGGAGGAGGCGGCCGGGGCATCTCGCCCCTCCTTGCCCGGTCGGTTGCACGGGTGGCAGAAGAGAGGGGATCCGATCTCCCGCTCGATGATGCTGTCAGGGAAGCTATCCGGGATGCAATCTTCTCATGGCCAGACGGTATCGGTCCCGACAGGATGATGATCAGCGACGAACCCCTGCCGGAGGGGAGCCTTGTTTCGATCTGGACATTTCTGGGGGAACAGCAGAATGGAACCCTCACCCACCTTCTCCGGCATCACCTGCCCGCAGGCTGGCATATCGAGACCGGCCCGTATGCCGTCTTCATCACCACCCCGGCAGGAGAGGACGGGAAGAAGGCGGCAGCTCTGGCACTTCACCAGATCGCCGCCCTCACCCCTGATGACGCTGCATCCCGGCTCCCCCTCCCCCCTGTCGGAACATGGGCATTTGACACCCTCCTTCCGGACGATATCCGTCGCCGGATGGCACTCGCAGATATCTATGCGTACCCGGATCTGGTCGCTTCGATCAGGGCATCTCTTCCTCTTGAGGAAACCTGACCGTCCAGATAGTCCCGCCGCCTTCGCACCCGGACCAGGCAAGCCGCCCCCCGATCTGGCGGGCAAGCCGCCGCACAAGTTCGATCCCGAGCCGAGCATTATCACCCGGATGAAAGTCCATGGGGAGTCCGATGCCGTCATCCTCAAGTGTCAATGAGAGGCAGCCATTATCCCCCTTCTGAAACGAGAGGACGACCTCTCCTTTATTACGCCCGACAAAGGCATGCTTTAAGGCATTTGAGAGGAGTTCGTTGATGATCAGGCCGCAGGAGATGGCGGTATCGATATCAAGGGAGATATCCTCTATCCGGCAGGTGAGGCTGATCCCACCGGGTGAGCCGTAGGACTGCACCACCTCTTCTGCAAGACGTCCGATATAATCCCGAAGATCAATCCGGGAGAGCGTCTCCGAACGGTAGAGAGTCTCATGGACGAGTGCCATGGAGGTGATCCTGTTCTCACTTTCGCGGAAGATCTCGGCATACTGATCCTCCCTGAGGGTGAGAGCCTGGAGATGCAGCAGGGATGAGACGACCTGCATATTATTCTTGACACGGTGATGAACCTCCTTGAGAAGTATCTCTTTCTCTTCAAGACCTTCGGAAAGCCGCTGGATCATCTTCTGCTGCTCGGTGATATCAATTGCACTGATTATCACCTGCCTGCTCTCCGAAAGCGGGGCAAATCTCCCGATCAGGGTTCGCTCTTCCCCATCCCGCCTGATGATCGATGCCCCGATCTCCCGGATGGCACGATCATCCCCGACACTGCATGAGGAGAGGATCGCCGCAATCTCTTCACGGCGGGATTCCGGGAAGATGAGGGGGAACAAACGGCCTTTCAGCATATCAGGATCATCTCCAGTGAGCCGGGAGAAGCCATCATTCACAAGGGCTATGGTCCCATCCGCTTCAAGAAGGGCTGTCGGGATACTTGTTCCATAGAAGAGTGCCCGGTAGAGCTCTTCAGACCGGCGGAGCACCTCCTCCATCCTGATCTGGTCGGTGATGTCCCGCATAATCCCGGATATTGCGATGATGGCGCCATTTTCATCAAGGACCGGGGCGATGGAGAGGGCGAGCCGGATCTTCTTCCCTGAGCGATGGAGCCTGTTTATCTGTCTCCTCTGTGGGATCTTTCTCGCCACCATCTCAAAGAAGTATGATCTGAAGATCGCACGATCCTCAGGGGGGATGACGCGTTGATAATCTGTGCCGATCATCTCCTCGGCAGTCCATCCAAAGATCTCTTCTGCTCCTTTATTCCAGCTGAGAACCTTTGCATCGGTGCTGAGGCTGAGGATAGCGTCATCAGAATAGGTAACGATCGAAGCAAGGAGGCGCCGGGTCTCGTCTGCCTTCTTTCTACGGGTAATATCCCGGCCTATCCCCTCGATGGCAATGAGGGTTCCTTCTTTGTTATAGATCGGAGTGTTCTGCTGTTCAACCCAGATGACCGAACCATCCTTTCTGATCCAGCGGAGGATGATCGGTTCATTGACCCGTTCCCCATCCTGAATATTGTTGAGGAGATGGCGATCAGCAGGATGGACTATCCGAAATCCAAGAATCGGGTTTTCATAATGTTCTTCGGGGGTGTACCCGGTGATCCGGGTGACAGCGGGATTTACATATGCAAACCGTTGTTCCGGAACAAGATCGATCCTGTAGATGATATCCTCTGCATTCTCGGCAAATTTTCTGTACCGTTCCTCACTTTCAGAGAGCCTGCCTGAGAGGAGGCCGACGATCCCACCGACCCCGGCCATCACAAAGGACCGGAAGAGGGCATCGATGAGTGCGGAAGGTTCAGGGAGAATAAGCCCATGGAGGAGGAGATATGCACCGGCAAGGAGTGTCCCGTAGATGACTCCGTCCTGCCTGTACCGGTATGCTGCAAGGATGATCGGGATGTAGAAGAGGTGCGGATAGACATCCGTCTGACCCATATCCAGCAGCAGGATGGTTGCCAGGATCGAGAGGATTGAGGTCAGGCCGATGGTCACAATCCAGAGATCGGAATTGTTCTGCCCTCCATATCGGAGGAAAAGGAGGCTTTGGGTATCCTTGTCACGTCTCTGCATCAGGTATATCGATCTCTGTCTGTATCCGTTCTTATATGCATCGGCATGGTCATGAGCAATCTTATTGTGACAAGGCGCCAAAGGTACCCCTGACGATTGCGATGCACGATGATCATGAAGAATACCTGACAACAATCCTTGAGCTCTTCAGAAATGAACCGCGTGGGATGAGTATCAGTGATATATCCCGTGAGATCGGGCTGAACAGAAACTCAGTCTCAAAATATGTCAATATGCTCACCATCGCAGGGAAAGTGGAGATGAAGGCGGTCGGGCCGGCGAAGGTCTATTTCCTCTCCGAAAGGGTTCCGATCTCTGCGATGATCGAGTTTTCATCCGATGCAATTGTCCTTCTTGATGACCAGCTCAGGATCGTCAATGCCAATGATCAGTACCTCTCCCTAACAGAGGCAGCCAAACAGGATATCCTCGGTGAGAAGATTCAGGGATCCACCCTCCCGATACTCTCAACTGATCTCTTCCTCTCCTCCATCCCGAAGTTTCGGGAGAGGGAACAGAGGATTCCTGACTATATTCAGACCATTGGTGGGGAGGAGAGGAGTTTTACCATCAAGATCCTCCCGGCAGCCTTCGAGGGAGGCAATGCCGGATATGCAGTCATCATCGAGGAGACGACGGAGAGGAGAGCGGCAGAAGAGACGATCCGATCCGCACTCTCTGAAAAGGAGGCACTCCTCAGTGAACTGCACCTTCGGATCAAGAATAACCTTCAGCTGATCGCAAGCCTCATCAACCTCCAGATGATGGAGAGCTCTGATGACCATGTCAATGCAGCTCTCAGGGAGACACAGAACCGGATCATCTCTCTCTCCATCGTCCATGAACACCTCTACGCCCGCTCGATGATCGCCGAAGTGGATATCGGGGAGTATCTCACCCTTCTCATCTCTGAGCTCGGGCGATCATTCGAGCTCCCGGCCGGGGCGATCACCCTCTCGGTCATGGATGAGGGGATACACCTCAGCACGGACCGCGCCATCGCTCTTGGACTGATCACCAATGAACTGATCACCATCGGCATCGGATCCGAAGGAAGACCAGAGATCAGGATCGCCATCTCCCGATCCGGTGATGAACATATCCTCAGTATACTCGCCGGAGCAGGCCATCATAAGCCTGAGGGGCTTTCGATCAATATCGTCAGGAGACTCGTCAAACGGGAGCTTCAGGGAGAGTTCGAAATAATACCGGATGGGTGGGAGGTGAGGTTCCCATGACAACCGGGGAGAAGAGACTCCGTTTCTTCATCGTTGAGGATAACGCCATCATCGCCTTCGATCTTGAGCGGAGGGTTGAAACCCTCGGCCATATCGTTGTCGGGTCCGCAGATACCGCAGAGACGGCAATCAGGGGGATCCTCGAGACCCTGCCAGACTGCGTCCTGATGGATATCAGGCTGAAGGGAGATGGAGACGGGATCATGGTGGCAGAAGAGATACAGAAGACCACCCCCAGACCGATAGCCTTCCTGACGGCATACTCTGATAAAGGGATGATTAAACAGGCCGAAGCGACCGCGCCGGTTGCATGTATGATTAAGCCGGTACGGGATCATGACCTGCAGCAACTCATCTCCCTGCTTCGGTCAGGCTGATACTCCGACACCCCTCAGGGTGATGATGAAGAGAGCACCTTCTCCGGGATGGCCGGCAACCCGATCAGCAATCAGGATACTCCCCCCATATCGCTGCACAAGCTTATGAACGATGAAGAGGCCAAGACCTGATCCGGATGTGCGGCTTTTACCCTTTCTATGCCGATCCAGGACCCTGGCTTTCAGGTCATCAGGAATGCCGGAACCGGTATCTGCAACCGAGATGACGACCTCGTCTCCATTCTCTGAAACAGTGATGGAGATTGTCGTTCCGGGGCCTCCATGCCTGATAGCATTGCCGATGAGGTTTGTGAAGATCTCAGAGATGAGATCATCAGCAAGGACGACAACGTCCGTCCCTTCATACTCGATCGGAACCCCTTCCCGATGACGAATCTCCCGCCGGATAACGGGATCAAGAGGGGTCCGGGTGAGGCGATCCCGTCGGGATCGCAGGTTCCTGAGGGTGCTGACATCCCGGATGATCTCTGCATTCTTCACCAGGCAGTCGATGATCCGTGTGATATACCCCTCCGCGGATCCCTCATCACCATCCCTGAGGATCTCGGTGTACCCCATCGCAATAGCATTTGAGTTATTGATATCATGAGACATGATATCGACAAAGAGGGAGAGATCCTCGTAGGCGAGGGCAAGCTCCTCACGAAGATAGCTCCGTTCGAGATAGGTGCCGATCAGCTGCGAGGCAATGGCGATCATCTCCCGTTCATCAGGAGAGAACGGCTGGTCCGATACCTTCCTGAGGATCAAGAGACCGCTCCTTCCCTCTCCTGCATCGATGGTATCGATAGTCATCAGGGGATTGCTTTCTGCCTTGGAGCGGGCAAGCTGCCGGAGATCGTCGGCTCCAATCCCGGATGCCCAGACGAACGGATCTCTTCCCCGGGCCGGCTGAAGGATGATCCCCCCTGCGGTAGAGGGGATCTCTTCAATAAGTGCCCCAATCACCGCAGGAATCACCGTCTCCGGGGGATCGATACCGGAGGAGAGTGCAAGAATCCTGTTTGTGAATTTGAGATGGCGAAGATGGCGCCTGATCGCCTCATCTGCCTCTATCTTCCGGGTGATATCGATATTTACCCCGATAAACCTGTCCGGCATTCCATCCCGATCGAAGAGAATACGACCACGATCCTCCCACCAGCGGAGATTCCCCCACTTATCAACGACACGGTACCGGATGCTGAAAGGCTCCCGGGTTATCCGATGCCTCTGGAAGGCAGCATTAATCGATGGGAGATCGTCGGGGTTGACAAGTGACCGCCACCCGTCAATACTCCGAGGTATTGCACCGGGCTCATAACCAAGATACTCATCGATCGGTCCAAACCATTGTACCGCCCCGGTCTTCAGATCGATATCATAGATGAAATCACCGGCAGATTCAGCAGCGATCCGAAACCGCTCCTCTGATTGGGCAACCGCCTCCTCCGCACGCCGTCCCCCCGTCCTGTTATACCCGACACAGAGGATCTCCCCGGCAGTGCCAACCGGTGTTGCTATCCATGATGTCCAGGCTGCATCCCTGTTTTTTCTTAAACAGGCAAATTCACGCCAGACGATCTCCGCCTTCTTCTCCCGTGCATCCCGAATGAGGGAGTCGAATGCCGTTTCTGACTCCTCATCTTCAATGAGAAATGACATGGGATCTGATCCATGCATCTCATCCTGTGTATATCCGAAGAATGAGGCTGCAAACTGATTGACAAAGACGATCCGCCCATCGCGATCAAGGACCATGATGAGATGGATGGCATGCAGAAGCTTCCTGTATGCCTCTTCTGGAGCGCCCTCGATCTCGGGGATGCCGACTGCTGTCATGGTGAGGATGAACCAGCCGGGATAGCCGGGATTACGGACAGCAGTAACAGTCCCGGAGAGGATTGAGATACCATCCTGATGATAGAGCGGGAGTACAAGATCGCCGGGCCGGGGCGGTCCATCAGGGGCGCAGAAGCTGTGATCCCGCCTTCCGGTGAGATCTGCAAGGATCTGATGACAGGTCATCCCGAAGAACTCCTCATTCGGGCGCCTGAGAAGATCCCCGAATGCCTCATTTGCCATCATGACCACGCCGGCCTGATCAAAGACCAGCATCGGATCCCTGATCTCGTTGAGGAAGGAGAAGTACGAAAGAGGGATAACAGTAACCTCCGAATGATATCAGTTAGACAACCCTGTTCAATAAGCTATCCTCGGCCGGGCCGGGATCTCCGCGCCTGCGCATCTCTCTCTGGATGTGGTCAGAGGCTATCTCCCGGTACGAGGCATCGATCTCAAAGCCGATGTAATCAATTCCGAGGCGGATACAGGCAATCGCAGTCGATCCGATTCCCATGAAGGGGTCAAGCACAAGCCTGCACCGGTCGATCCCATGATCACGGATACAGAGATCCGGCAGGCCGATCGGAAAGACGGCGGGGTGGGGGCGTTTCTCCTGGATTGTCTCGTACGGAATGAACCATGTGTTCCCGCGATCCCGGCGATCTGCTGTTGCCTGCTTCCATCTGCCGATGTTGCTCTTATCCTGGTACGGGACCCCGATTGCAAGCTTGTCGATCGGTACAGTACCGGTCTTTGTGAAATGAAAGATGAACTCATGGCAGTCATTATGATACCGCTTACTGTTGATCGGTTTGAAATGGCCGACAGAGATATCGCCGCTGATATTCTGATTGTAGGATCCGATATCAGATCGTGGAATCGCGATCGATTTGATCCAATGGATCATATTCTGAAGGATATACCCCCTTTTCCGAAACTCCATTGCAACATCGATTGGAATCCATGGATCCTTCGGTGTGCCCCCGATATTGAGGAAAAAAGAACCCTCATCGGAGAGAATACGTGATGCGGCACCGGCGATCTCACCCATCCAGTCCAGGTACTCGGAACGGGTGAGGGTGTCATCGTAGACAGAGTACGAAAGCCCGATATTGTATGGCGGCGATGTGACGATGAGATCGACTGAGCCTGCATCCATCATCTCCATCCCATCGATACAGTCCAGCAGATGGATCTGGTTCTTCATCTCCATGGTCTTCCCACTCATCTCTTCTCCTCAAACTCTCCCGGGATGAAAGACCGGAGGGTGAGGGTATAGTGAATCGTCTCACCGGCATGGGGGTGGTTGGCATCGACGGTGAGGTACTTCGGGTCGATCGCCTCCACCGTCACCACTGCCTTCTTTCCATCGGGAAGTCCGACCCGGACGAGATCCCCGGGTTTTGGATCATCCTTGAATTCAAGCCGCTTGCGCTTCAGCCGAAATATGAGGCGTTTATTATATTTTCCATACGCCTTCTCGGGCGGAAGGGTGATCACCCGGCTCTCCCCTTCAGCCATCTCCCTCAGGGCCTCATCAAAGGCAGGATTGATCGTTCCTGCACCAAGAACAGCCTCAATCGGGCTGCCATCCTCTGACGCTTCGATGATGGTGCCGTCATCGAGGCGTGCGGTGAAATGAACAAAGATGGTGTCGCCGGATTGTGGATACTGCATTGTACTATATACACCTGTAAAAAAGAAAAATTGGTCGCTCACTCTGCCTGAGCGGATCCGGCCGGCTGATCATTCTTTCCGTTACCGATGAGCGAGAGGATGGCGGGCATCACGATGATCGCTCCCATCAGGGCAAATCCGACTGAGATGACAGTGAGAACACCGAAGTTGCTGATCATTCCAAAACTCGAGGTGATCAGGGCCGAGAAACCGAAGATGGTGGTAAGGCCGGAGATGGTGATCGCAGTGCCGATCTTCTGGACACTCTGACGGATAGCATCCATCTTTGGAAGCCCCCTCTCCCGCTCCTCATAGTACCTCTCGGTTATCAGGATGGTATATTCTGAGGCGATGCCTATCGTCATCGATCCAAGTGTTGCCGTCATTGGAGTATAGTCAATTCCAAGGGAGTGCATGATCAGGCTGTTCCAGCCGACGATAAGCATGATCGGGATGAGCGGGATCGCCGCCTTCAACGCCCGCCGATAGACCAGGAAGAGGAAGGCAAAGATCATCAAAAATCCAAGGATGGTCATCTGCGTCTTCGTCTCGCGAATCTCCCGGATGAGATTTGTAAATAACTCTCCCTCACCGGTCAGGGTTGCTGTGATGCCGGGAGGTGGCTGATACCAGATGATGTCATGCTCAAGATTATCGACAAATGACATTCCTATATTGGCATCCATATCAATGGTCGATATCTCGATAAGCGCCATCGAGTGGCCGCTGATATAATGATCACGGACGTTGGAAGGTACCTCTTCAAGGATAAGAGCAACTTCGGCATCAGTCTCGGGAAGAGAGCCGTCATTATACTGGATGATGAGATCGGCAATGCTCCGGGTCCCGGTGATCATATCTTTCTCTCCGAGATACTGCTGGAACTCATGCATCCAGGTGATGGAGTCGAGGGAAGAGACCCGATCTCCCCTGACGAAGATTGGCATCGCGGATGCCGGGCCCATCGCCCGCGTAACCTTGTCGATCTGCACTTTTGCAGGCATATCCGGCGGTACAAATGTATTTTCATCAGTATTGACGATAATCTGATCATCAACAGAGTATCCGCCGACGGCAAGAAGCAGACAGACGGCGAGGATGATGATCGGGAATCGTGAGATCCCACCAACCATTGCGCCAAGCCCCTGGTTATACCGATCACCTGCTGAGAGCCCCTTCTTCACAGGAACGGGTTTGGGCTCGTACCTGAAGAGGGTCGCAAAGATCGGGACGATGAAGAGTGCTGCAAGATAGCAGCAGACAACACCAATGACACAGACCTCGCCAAAACTTCTGATCATCGGGAGAGGAGAGGTCCACATCGCTATGAAACCGACAGAGGTTGCAAGCATCGCATACAGAATTGAGGGACCCGACCGGGTCATCGTCTCCTTCACCGCTTCAGGGAGCGAGTAGTTTCTGACCTCCTCATCAAGCCGCGAATGGAACTGGATCGCATAATCAATCCCGATACCGATGAGAACCGGAAATGCGGCGATCGTCACCATATTGATCTTTAATCCTGCCAGCCCCATGAATCCGAAGGTCAGAATGAGACCGCTTGCGACGATGGCAACAGAAAGAAGCCTGTAACGGACCGCACTAAAGAGGAGGCCAACGGCAAGGACCATCAGGAGCATCGCAATGCCGATGAGCATTCCCATTGAGGTCCCCATCTCATCCATCATCTGCTTTGAAAAGGCTGGGTTTCCAGTGAGCCCGACCGTTACGCCGGGTGGAGGATCTGAAAGGGTGATGACTGTATCGAGGGATTCGATGATGACAAACTGCGTCTCCATGGGAAGGCCGGGTTCAAGGACGACCTGAATGATCGTCATCGATGAGGTTGGTACAAGCCTCTCATAGAGCATCGGATCAATATCCTCTTCTGCTGCCTGTACCTCTGCTATCGAGACAGGAAGAAGACCTCCGTTTGCCCTCTGGATATAATCGGTGATCCCGGTTACATCTGTCACATATCGTTCCCGTGCAAGATCTTCCTGCAGATCACTCATATACCTGAGGATGAGAGGGTTTGTGACATCCTCAGTCTCAATAAGGACCATCACAGACTCAGATGAGAACGTGCTGAGATACTTATCAAGGAGAATGAACCGTGGGGTATCGGGATCAACATAGGTCTCGTGACCCGTCTCCATCTCAGTGAGAGTCATCCCATAGAGCCCGATCACAAGGATAAGAAGAATCGCCATCGCTATCTGTTTTGGATAGCGGTTGACACCTTCAGAGAATAATTCATAGATCCGCATGCTGAGAGTCGTCTCCTAAAAAAGGGTTACTGCCGCTTCCGATAATACCAGTAACCAACACCAACAAGTCCGATCAGGAGAAAGACGATAATGATTGGGGCGATACCACGCTCACGTGAAACGACCTCCACCTCGACCTTCATCGTCTTTGATATCTGGGTATTGTCAAGGAAATCCCGGTACCGGACTTCGGAGTCGAGGCCATAGAGCTTCTCGACGGCGGCACCATCAACATTCAGGATGAACCTGGCAACGGCTGTCTCCCCGGGTGCAAGATCACCGAGGTACGCGGTATCATCGTTTGATGTGAAGGGATCAACCGCTGAGATACGGGCTGTTGCACGATATGCTGTCGCTTCACCGATATTTTTGTATTCGACATCGATAACCGTCTTCTGACCGACGGCCACCACAGATGGCGGGGAGACGGCGGAGAACTCAATCTTTCCTCCTGTTGAGATCCCCGCCGTCCTCGGATCCGAGGTCTTCATCTGCCCGTTGCGATCTTTATAATCGACGAAGATATCAAGGGGATACTCACCGGGTGCGGCATTCTTCGAGACAGCGACCTTGAAGATCCGCGTCACCTCCGCACCTGCAGGAAGATCACCGATAAAGGAGCTTGCATCCGTCGGGATGAGCGGGCTTGCATCACTCCTCTGGATCCTGAGGGTGGCAGAACGACCATCCTCAGAGCCGACATTCCGGACAGATACGGTGACGAACCCTTCTGTTCCGACATTGAGGGCTTCGGTCTGTATCCCGGTGATCTGAAGCCTGAGATCCGGCTTCACAACAAGCTGTAGATGCTCCTCAATGATACTGGTCGTGTAGAAGTACCGGATCAGGTCATCACCATATTGTTCTGCAGAGGAGAGATAGGTGTACTCGATGGTGATCGGCACCGCATACCGCCCTGCTGCCGCATCCTCGTCAATCTGGACAGTAAATGTTGCTGTTGCACTGCTTCCACCGGCAATATCGCCGACCATCTGATCATCGGTCTTGATGCTGAGGGGGGCAGAGCCGGCTTTTAGACCGACAAGGGCCATCTTCGCGGTATCAGGCCGGTCATCCCGTGTGATGATGTCGCTTCTGATGATCTTGGCATCAGTTATCCCGGTGTTTTCAATCCTGACATGGATAAACGCCTCTTCTCCAGGGGAGAATTCATTCGTCCCTGTGATCGCGGTTCTGAGTTCCGGCGTTCCTGAGATGTACTTCTCACCGGCGAGGGCAGGTACGGTGATACCGGCGATGATGACGGCGGCAAGGAGAAGTACCCGGATACATGTGTTTCTATGAGGAGAGTTCGTCATTGATAGCTCCATTTCTATTGGTGAATATCGATTGTACTTTATAGTATATAATATTTCCCTATATATGTTACCTATTAGAGTAGTATTGTATGAAACATATGTTACCAATAAAGGGAATTATTATATATTTAAACATTCAAAATATGAACGAATGGAATCACCGCGGAGAGAGTTCGCCGAGATCAGGGATCTCCTGAAAAAACATCCCAAGGGGATGAGCGTCACCGAGGTAGCCCGTGCGCTCGGCCGGAATAAGCACTCGACCGGGAGGTACCTCGACAGCATGTATGCATCCGGACAGGTCGAGATGAGGACGGTCGGGATGGCGAAGATCTACTCCCTCGCACACCGCCTCCCACTCACCTCCCTCATCGGGACGATGCGTGAGAGGATCATGATCCTTGATGCGGACCGACAGATCATCCTCATCAATGAAGCATGTGCGGCATTCATCGGCCAGCCTGCGGATGAGATGACAGGCAGGGATATTGCCTATATCCCTGCAAGGGATCCGGCGATTATTGATCTCCTCGCCACGATCAGGGATCATACCACGGAGCGTGAGGAGGTCTTCGAGTATCCGGTTCTTGAATCGGGCGGAGAGAGGACGGATCTGCACATCCATATCATCCCATCGATGGATGATGCGCACCGGGAGGTCTATGTCATCGTCATGGTGGATATCACCGATCATGTCCGGATGGTCGATGAGCTGAAGGAACGGGAGCAGCAGTACCGCAATCTGGTTGAGATGGCTGATGCAATCATTCTGAAGCTCGATAATGAAGGGAGGATCATCTTCTTCAATGACTTTGCCGAGCAGTTCTTCGGATATTCACGGGAGGAGGTCATCGGGGAGAGCGTCATCGGAACGATCGTCCCGCCGGAAGAGATGGATGGCAGGGATCTCCGCCTGCTTATCCAGCAGATATGTACCGGGGCAGATGCCTACCGGCGCAATGAGAATGCCAATATCACAAAAGACGGCCGTCTCGTCTGGGTCCGGTGGTCCAACCGGCCGATCAGGGATGAAAATGGAGAGATGATCGGCGTCCTCTCGGTCGGCAACGATATCTCGGATCGAAAAGCGATGGAGATTGAGCTGACGGCCCAGAAGGATCTTCTGGAGCGGAGAGTGCAGGAGATAGAATGCATCCATAAGTTCTCCGACTCCATCGATTCCCGGATCACCCTGCCGGAGATCCTCTCTGAGATCGTCAGTGTCATCGGGAGATGCTGGTCAAAGCGGGGAACAACCGCAGTCAGAATCACCCATAATGATGAGATATATGAAAGCGGTGTTCCTGATGGACTCCCCTTCGTCTTCTCCCACCAGGTCATCGCCAATGGTGTGCCGGCCGGAACCTTTGAGGCAGGGTTTGGAGGGAGAGACGAGGATCCGGAATACATGGAGAGTAAAGAACGTCTCCTCACCCTCTTTGCGGAACGTATCGGGTGGACCATCGAATGGATGAAAGGAGAGGAAGAGCTCCGGCATGCCCGGGATCTTTCAGAGACGCTTATTGAGACGGTTGATGCCGTCATCTTCGTCCTTGATCCGGAGGGAAGGATAACCCGGTTTAATCGAAAAGCAGAAGAGATGACCGGGTATCTCGCTGCCGAGGTCATCGGCCGGAATATCTGGGATATCTTTTTCACACCGGAGATGGTAGAGGGAATCCGGTCACATATCACCACACTTACCAGAACGAAGAAGAGTGCCCGGATCAGAGCCGCCTGGATAGCAAAGGATGGAGTCCGGAAGATGATCGACTGGTCAAATACCGCCATCACCGATGAGAGGGGGGAGGTTACCCATATTATCAGCACCGGAATCGATGCCACCCGACAGGTTGAGGAGGAGGAGGAGCTCAGACGATGTAGATCTGTGCTTGACAGATTCCTTGCAGGAGAGAAGAAAGAATGAAGAGACGAACCCTGATCACCGGAGTCCTGGTCCTCGTCACACTCCTTGCCGCAGGATGTGTTGCCGGGGATGGCGGGCTCTCTGGAACAACCTGGAGGCTCATCTCCTATATGGGAGATGATGGGCAGACCATCCGGGCAACTGCGGGAGCAACCATCTCATTCTCCGGGGATGGAACACTTCAGGGGAATGCCGGATGCAACAGCTACGCAGCCGAGTACCGGGCAGGGAAGAACCAGATTGTCATCAGCCACCCGGTCGCAACCGAAATGTACTGCACGGATGAGAGCGTTATGGAAGAAGAGCGGCGGTTCCTCTTCCTGATCACCCAGGCTTCCACATATTCACTGAACGGCGATATTCTCATCATCTCCCAGAGAGATGGCCGGGAGATCCTTGCGTTTGGGCGGATGCTGTAAACGGAACAGCAGAATCTGCCATTCGAGGTACTCTCCCCCCTTTTTAACTCCACAGGCGAGAAGTCCCCTTGCGCAAGCTGGGGGATGAGAGCCGTCTACGAGCTCCCGCAACCTTTATGGTTCATCATACCTGATAGCAACTATGGACTATCGATTAGATAAGGGCGCCCATTCGGTCTATGCTTTGCACTACCATTTGGTGCAGTGTGTCAAGTACCGGAGAGGAGTCTTTGTCGATGATCGGTATGTGGATCTCCTGAAGACCAAGATCCACAGCATCTCTGAAACCTTCGGGGTTGAAGTCACCAACATCGAGTGCAGCCCGGATCACTTCCACATGCTGTTCAAGGCGGGACCGACGCTGAATCTCCCGAAG
>NZ_JWHL01000012.1:0-41413 GCF_018132105.1 Methanocalculus chunghsingensis
CAAAAACCAGTTTTATCTCCTTATCGTGGTAGACGTACCTGAAGAACCACAGATTGAACCTGAGGAGATCATCGGAGTCGATCTCGGTATCGCCAATATCGCAACAACATCGAAAGGTGAAACCTTCTCCGGGCAGAAATGTACTGAATCCAGAAAGAGATACACCCGTATTAAAGCGGATCTTCAATCCGTTGGTACATGGGACGCAAAAAAACATCTCAAAAAACTCAGTGGAAAAGAACGCCGATTCAAGAATGATACAAACCACTGTATCAGCAAACTAATTGTCGCTGAAGCCAAAGGCACACAATCCGGTATCGCGTTGGAAGATCTGACAGGTATCCGTGATCGGACACCCGGTTATAAGGCATTAGCAGCGGCAATCGGTAAATGGGCGTTTTATGAGATAGCAATGTACATACGATATAAAGCACATATGGCTGGTATCCCGGTCTACCTCGTTGATCCCCAATATACATCCCAACAATGTTCTCATTGTGGATATACGAGCAGGGAAAACCGGAAAACCCAGTCTGACTTCATCTGTATCAAATGTGGATATACGGATAATGCGGATATCAATGCCGCAAAAAACATTGCATCAAGGGCTGATGTCAACCAGCCTATCGCACTCCGTCCTGAACCTAAACGGTCAGGAAGATGGAAGGGCAAGCCCACGACTTCAGTCGTGGGTAGTTGACAAATGGCTCCATGAATGCAGATGCCATCCGGTCAAGGTACTTCTTCTTGACAAGCGTGATGCAACAGACATCTCCCTCCTTCTCTGAGAGCATGACCATCAGCCGCTCACCCGGAGTGAAGCCTGCACGGTCCCGAACCTCTTTTGGAAGGACGATCTGGCCACGTGCGTCGATGGTGACGATCCCCTCAACAGAACAGGAGCAGGGTCTCTCGTTATCCGTGCAGGATGAGCACGCTTCTTCCATCTTCATAGATGATCATCTCTGGTGGACGACGATATAATGATTTCTTATTTTTCTGAAAAATCAGAAAAATCAGTAATTTTTGGATCTGTAAGAAACCCATATGGATCAGGGTGTATTCAGCAGTGCAGACGCAGTATTCCACTCAGGACAGGAGAGGGCATGGATCAGGAAGAATGGAAGAGATGACTTCTCTGATCGGGAGATGGGGGAGCGCCATTCCGCTGATGGCACGGATGCCATTCTCCATGAGGGTCTGGATATCCAGATCTGATCAAGCCTTTCGTTTTTGATCCTCTACAACAGAATGGTGAAGTTCATCGTATCATCTGCCAAATATGGTGTATGATCCTCGAAGAATCGCTCATCTTCAACTCTGAGGAAGAAGCAGATCTCATTTTGAAGCATCTGCGTGATCTCGGTGCAGCAGGGAAGAAGATATACCGGAGCACGGCTTTTTCAGAAGAGCTTGTCACCTGCAGTATTGGCGGGTTCATCGCCTGGTTTTCTGATCTCGCCATGGAGGAGTCCAATACTGATCCGGAGGGGTCCGGTCCGGCACTCCCCGGAACGTATGCATTTCAGCGCGATCTGATGATCCGGATTTCAAAAAAACTCCATCTCCTCCTTGACGGCAAAAAACCGGGTGATCTGATCTACACACATGAAGAGGCACGTCAGGGCCTCCTCTCCCTCCTCGGGAGGGTTCAGGCGATGCATAATGACGATTCTGATCATGATACCTACGATGACACCTGGGTTTCGATAACGATCATCATGAAGGATAATGATCTCGTCGAAGAGACCCCTGATGGCTTTCTGTTGAAGCGGGAGATCGGGGATCCCGGCTCTCTCCTCTATGAGATAAGGTCACTCTCAGAAGAAATTGCATTCAGGGAGTCGGGATCGGCATATAACCCGGTCTTCTCGACCCATTACTATATCGAACCGGAATGCGTTGTTGTCACCGACCCGCGCCTCTATTTTTGTGACCCTCATGACTCTATCATCGATGATCTGGAGGAGATGGATGTCGATCTGGATTCATTCGATCAGTTTTATGAGAACTACCAGACAAAGCGGAACGTGCTCAATGCAATGGTCGAGGTTATTGGCAGGGCGGGATCCATCTCGATTGATGAACTCATTCGTGAGATGAAGGATTACTCTCATCCGCCTGGAGGAGAAGAAGATGGGTTCTCAATTGATCTCGATCCGCAGGTAACGCAGATGATCGTCCATGAGCTGCAGAAAGCGAAGATCCTCACCGGCCCGGATCGGAGGATCAGGCTGGGGAAGGCAATGGGGCAGAAGCCCTGAGGGATGTTCCATCATCTCCCCTTATTTCTGAAGAGAGCCAATAATTCCATATGACAGTACCTCTTCCACAGGATCTCCTCATTCATGGAGCACTCTACCTGGTTCTGAATTTCTTCTCTTTCCTGACGTTTGCCGACGATAAGGCAAACTCCAAGACGAATCAATGGAGGACGAGCGAGAAGCGGCTTCTGCTGTATGCCATGATCGGCCCGTTTGGCGCGATGGCAGCGATGAAGTTCCTCCGGCATAAGACGCAGAAGATCAAATTCAAGCTCGTCTACCTCTTCCTTGCAATCCATCTCGGGCTTATCGGGTACTATCTCCTGTCTACATTACAGGTAATTCGGATCTGATGGTCACGTTGGAAAATAGGGGGAAAGGGTGAATGTTGCACCATCAGATTCGCTTTTTTTGACCTCTCCTGTATTCACCCGGTTTCGAAGAACTCAGGTTGCCATGCCGGATCGACGATACTCAGGAGTGATGCGGGTGTATCCCCCGAGTTCCGTATCTCCTTTGCCTGGCCTGGAGGGAAGTACGCGGCATCTCCTGCCCGGACGGTGATCTCTGCCCCTTCAGGTGTGATGAAATCCACCTCCCCATGAATGACATAAATGAGATCGGCTGCACCTGTCAGCCGGTTATTGATGATTTTTCCACTCGGCAGAAGTTCGGCATAGGCGACGCTGTAATCGATTGGAATCTCCAGCTCTGGCATCAGGACCGGGTTGATGAGGGTGTAGATCATCGTCCCTGTCTCGTAGTCCCATTCGATCCCTTCCTCGGGGTTGGCGATCACTATCGGCGTTTGACTTGTCATCATCTCATAGGATGCGAGGTCATCGCCCCGGATATCGATGGCGTCCCGGTAGTGTGGCTGGTTAGCTGATAGGTACCGGAGATCGGTCTCACCAACGCTGAGAATCGACTGGAGGACACCCTCCGGCAGGAGGATGAGTTCCCCTTTTTCAGCAGTAACAATCGTCTCGTCGCAATGTATCCCGGCTATCCCGTCGATCACATAGACGAGTTCACTGGTGCCGAGGAGGCGGTGGGGATCGGTTGCATTCCCCGGACTGATAGTGACCTGGCCAAGGTTGTAGCTCATCGGGGGGATGGGTGTATCGATGGTGATAAGGTGGGAATAGAGGCCCTGCCCTTCAAAGATGGGGAAGGGGTTCCGGGGTTCAATCACCAGTATCTCCGCTCCCCCTTCCTCTTCGGGCGGAGCTGCCGTGAGGCACCCGGCCGAGAGGAGGAGTGGTATAATAAGAATCAGAATGCATTTGTGCATATTATTAGTTACGGACTGATTGGATTAAACATATTGTTATTTTCAGCATCTGCTCATGCATCAGGCTTGGATGCCGGGGTGGGGGGAGATGGAAACCGACTCTCCGGGGTGAGCATCAATAAGGCTGCGGAGCAGATGATATACAGAGTTGGTAGGATGAGCGAAGAGGAAGTACAGAGGGAGATCCAGGAGTTGCGGGAGATGGTCAAAAAGCAGGAGAAGCGGATCGACCGGCTGGAGAAGTTTGCCATCGCCGCGTACAGGGAGATGGTTGGATCAGAGAAGAAGGCAAAGTAGAGGGCGGAGATCCCGGAGTTTTGGGGATGATGGGCGATACATTCGGTATAATAAAAAAATCAGAGTGCCGGGATCTTCCCGACATAGAAATATGCGATCCGGGCGGCATCTGCTGCCTGTACCCTGCCATCATAGGAGAAATCTCCACGAAGCTCTTCTTCAACAAGCCCAACTGACATGTACGCTACCCGTGAAACATCCCCGATATCCACCCTGCCGTTGCCATTCAGATCCCCTTTCAGCGCTGTCTGGGTGATGGATATCCGGAGACTCTCCCCACTCCCGAAACGGGCCGTTTCGTCAGCGGGATACCCGTGGATGAAGAAGGCAATCTCCGCTCCGGGCTGAATCTCTCTCTCTTCTCCATATGCCGATTGCTGGATAATGAGTCTTTCATCAAAGGGTCCGGAACCACCGATCATCCCTGGCTCCCTGACGATGATCCGGGCAACCTCGTTCCCAGCGACGAATGCAGTGACGATTGCACCGGGGGGTGCGGGTTCGCCGTTGATGGTGACGGTGCCGGAGATCTCGCAGGGGAGGGTGGGAATGGACGATAGCGCCGCTGCGGGTAGCACCGCAATCATGGCGAGTGCGATTATCAGGATAGATGCGATAATGATTCGATTTCTCATCAATAGTTTCTCCGTTTCTTCAATTCATTAAAAGATACATTTCCTTTCCATTCATGGTGAAGGAAGGCGTTTCACAATTATAGCCGATAAAGGATATCCGCCTGAGTGATATCAGGCAGTGAGAGCATCGTCCTTCAATATTCCGGCTTTTTACTGGTGCACCGCTTCCTTCAGGTATCCCTTTATTATTTTTATGTATAATGAATTGATGATGTAACTGACGATTAATCTATCGTTATGTTGTGAGACAATTATACCAAGGGCCATTCTGATGTATTTTCTGGGGTGAGGGGCAGAAGAGGGAAAACTCGCAAGATGAATAAGGGGGAATACCCCCGGTATCAGTTTTCCGAATACCGATACATCAGCTCATTGACAACGAAGAAGTAGATCCCGCTATTCTCATCATAGATGACACGCTGGTTCATATCGACCGCCGCAGCAACGAGATCTTCAAGTGATGCAAACTCGATCATGTCGGTATTCCTCAGCCCCGTATAGCGGCCGCTGCTGATCCAGTCTTTATACTCGATCCGGATATCCTCCCGTTTCAGCGCCTCCGGATCAATGCCCCCCTGCCTGCGAACCGAGATTGTGGTGATAAGAACGAAGATAAGGATTGCCACCAGAATCAGAAAGCCTGCTGTAAGTAAATATTTCTCGATGACAGGCGGTTCCTTCCGGACGAGCCGCATCCTGGGCGTCGTCACGGTCTCACTCTGAACAGTATCTCCTGCAACTGAGTAGTAGCCGCTTCCCAGCTCAACCGGCAGGGAATATGTACTTATTCCCGTGATCTCCTCTCCATTCAGGGTGCCGGTATAGATGACTGTCGTCACAATCTCAGCAGAGGGGGTGCCCTGTCGTAAATTCAGGACACCGGAGATGGCTGAGATTTCGTCACCCAGATCCTTGATATTCAATGAGATCGTCTTTTCAAAGGAATCAGAGTTCAGTTGTGCTGTATCTTCGGAGATGATCAGATCCTTCTTCCAGAAGGGTGATCCGCCGCCAGCGGTCATGGCAAGGGTGGCTTTGGTCACTGTCGATATTCGTAGATTCACATCACGGGCCAGAGCTTCAAACCTGAATGTGGATGTGAGTACAGGAGATGCCGCATAGAAGTATGTCTTCTGATCTGAGAGGGTTGTTCCAACCGGCCAGAGGGGATTTTCCATCATGACGATGGCGCTATTGCTGTACGATCCATTCAGCGTATAGAGGGGTTCTTCATATCTGATCTCCTGGTACTGTACGACGAACATCGTATTATAGACGCCAATTCCCGATATTACGATAGCCGGTACCAATATCAGCATAATGACGGCGCTATACGCAGAGATGTAATACCTGATCTTATTACGTGTTAAAGCCATGGTTTTTCGGTCTCCGTTTCTTCTTTGAGGAGGGGTACTTCTCCCGCAGCCAGATGGGGTGAAGGAGAATGATGATGATCATGCCTGGGACTACAGCGATGAATAATGAAGGGAGATAGGGGTGGAGATCTGCGAGCATCAGGAACCAGAAGACCGGAAGGATATAGGGGGCCCGGATGATCCGGAGTGGTTCGGATGAACCTGATGCTATGCCCACTACCTCTTCGCCGGGTCCAATAATCCCGTATTCCGGCTCTGCTGAAGATGAAGGCAACAGATAGACCTCCGGTATCAGGTTCTGCCCCTTTATTGTCACCATACCCTCTGCGGGTGTATACTCTCCAGCCATTCCGGCGAGCGAAGGGAGGGCGATGATCCAGAATGGTGCCAGGACGAGGAGGCCAAGAAGCAGCAGACGTTGTCCATTGATCGTATACAGGGAACGCCTCCTGTTCTTCTTCTCTCTCTCCTGACGCATGAGCTGCCGGGGATCGGTATTGACGGTCCGCAGTTCTGAGAGAAGAAGGGCGATTGCAGGCAGGATCACAAAGAAGAGGGTCACTTCACGGCGTGCTTCATTCGTGTACCCGATCAGGGGAATGAGGAAGACCGCTTTTCCGACAACATCATCATATGAGAAGGGATTGGCATCGATAGCATTATTCGCATCACCCTTTGTGACGAACTCCCGGTTTTCCGGATCTATTTCAAGAACCCGGTGGGTGACGACGACCCGCTCCTGTGCTGAAGGAATCTGAAATGAGATGATATCGCCGGGTTCGATCAGCTCAGGATCCAGGGGTGCAACAAGTATGACATCCCCCGTGAGCATCACCGGCTCCATACTCCCCGAGAGGACGATCATCGGTTTGATCTCCATCATGACTCCGGCAACAAGAGCACTGCCAACGATGATGGCGATGATGATAACGATGACCTGTTGTACCCGCTCTTTCCTGTTCATTCTTCAATCCCGCCTTCTCAAGTGTCGTACATGATGAACCCGATCTCTTCGTCTCTTGGTTGAACCGCATTCTCAATGACAAAGGATCGAATGAAAAGTGATACGAACTGAAGAATTATATAATTTTTGTTTTTATATTTATTGTGCTCACCTTCGCATCCTCTGGATCTCAAGGGCGATAAGCAGAAGGCCGGGTATCAGGACGAGTGCCAGGTACCCGGCAAGGGAGGTAACGATATGCATCGCTGCCCCCGCATAAGGGATGATCAGGACGACTCTGCCTGCAATCTGGTCCGGCCTGATATGATACGGGTCGGTGGCTGCAAGATTGTCGCCCCTGGTCCGGATCGTTCCGTCATCCTCGATCGAGACGATCCTGTGTGCTATAGGCACACTCACCCCTTCCTGCGGTCTGAACGCGATGATGTCACCAACAGCGGGTTCTCCGGCAGCCAGGGGAGCGATCACCACGAGATCGTTTTGTGTGATGGTCGGCTCCATACTGGTGCCGATGACCCCTGCCATGTTCAACGGGGTGCAGAAGAGGAGAGCGATAACAGCAGCAGTTGCTATGAAGGCTGCGTATTCGCTTTTTCTCATCTGCATCCCATTAAGTGTCATCCAGATATGAGATGTCTACATGCCCCAGTTCGGATTATCTGTCTGCATGGCGTTAAAGATCATACTAAGTGTTCTTGATTTGCCAGCATACTGATTACCTGCATCATTGTCCAACGTGACATCAACCTTGAAGTACTGGTAAAAACCACTTTCCATGGGGTGATTATTTTCGGTTGCATTCAGCAAAGTCGTCCCGGCATCACTGATATCTGCCCATCTGAAAGTCTGTACTTTTCCCTCTTCACCCCAACCAGTTATAGCTCCATCTGGAAGCGAGAATCCGGATATTTCTGAACCATCACCTTTATAGGTGGTTGTTGTAAATGTCATTTGACCGAGATTCAGATCTCCTGCAGTCGGAAGTAGATGTGCTTTAAAGAATAGGTCAACACTTCCATTATTCCAGATGAAAACATACCCCATTGTCTCAGGCACTCCGGGACGAAGTGTGTCCGATGTTTTTAATGGCCCAGCAGTGCCGTTTGTATCAAAAGTTAAAACGCCTAAATCGACATTCCCTGTCGTAATGACATTGTTAGGAACGGTCTCTGTGTCGCTAAACCATGCGAATGTCCCGAGCCCGACGCCGCCGAGGGCGATGCCGATGATCAGAATACTCATAAGATATCCTTTCATTTTTTCAACTCTCCGTAATTCATTTCATGCAAGGCCTGCGGGGAACGGGTGTTTCGTTGAGGACGTGGTATCCGGTGTTCTGGCATGAATGACCAGAACGATACAGTGTACTCATGAGTGGCTCATGTGCAGTGTGCTGATGCAAACCCTACAATCACCAATAATAAATATAAGTATTTAAATATATTTATATGGTTTATTTTAACCATCGGAGGCTTATTCGTCAATTGGATAATTAAGAATCCTTAAATAGTGCATACAAAAATTAATTATTATAGATTTCATATTTATAATATATATTAAATAAACCTTGGAAAAAGGGGAGATGAGACACGTTTTCACGATTACTGTGTCACTCAAAGAGGGCAATGTTTATATACAGTCTTTTGCAGAAAAAACAATTCATATGCCTCAAATATTTTTATAAAAACATTATTATAAAAGTATGCCGCGAAGGTGCGGCAGGGGGTCTATTTTTCATGACTATTCTCCCGGCTTCCCCACATCAACATCGGCGGTGGCGAGTGAGGGCCACAACCATCCGATTCTCACTTCACAGCAAGGAGATGTTTTTCATTCATGAAGACCATTCTGATGTTCTTTGTTAAGATGAGTCGCATCTCGTCGATATATCTGTTTATGCTCTTAATGAATGTATACAGAAATAAATGCGTCATGCAATCCTGATGAAAACAAGAATGCGAGGGACCGGATTCGAACCGGCGAACTCCTACAAGAATAGGCCCTGAACCTATCGCCTTTGACCTGGCTCGGCAACCCTCGCGCCTATGCTCTTTACTCTTTGCTCTTCTGAGGTATAAATATGTCCACTTCGATTCGGAAAAACCGGTGAAGAAAGGTGATGGATGGAAGGGGGGTACCCCGTTCGTCACGTTCTCATTCGTCTACTCTTCAACTGGTCCCTTCGGAGCTTTCCTGCTGCCAGAGCCATCATCATCCCCGTTCTGGCCCGCAGCCCTTGCCATCTCTCGTTCCCGAAGCTCTGCCCGCTTGATCTTTCCTGAGATCGTCTTTGGAAGATCAGATACAAACTCAATCGACCGCGGATACTTATACGGGGCGGTCGTCTGCTTCACATAGTTCTGGATCTCCTTGATCAGCTTCTCTGACGGCGTGCATTTCTCATGGAGGACGATGAATGCCTTCACCACCATCCCCCGGATCATATCCGGTGTTCCGATGACCGCCGCTTCCTGAACCGCCGGGTGCTCAAGGAGTGCTGACTCAACCTCGAAGGGGCCGATCCGGTAGCCGGAGCTCTTGATCACATCATCATCCCGGCCGACGAACCAGAGATATCCGTCATCATCCTTGTATGCCTTATCGCCTGTGTAGTAGAACCCATTAACGAAAGACTCTGCATTTGCCTCCGGATTATAGAGATACTCCCGGAAGAGGCCGACCGGCCGGGGGTTGAGGCTGATCGCAATCCTGCCCGCCTCGCCATCAGGAACCGGTTTCCCCTCCTCATCATGCAGTTCAATCTGCCAGCCGGGCGACGGCTTCCCCATCGAGCCGTACTTGCATTTCATCCCTGGGAAGGTCGCGATACAACAGACCGTCTCGGTCTGGCCGTATCCTTCATAAATATCAAGGCCTGTTCCCTCTCTCCAGATACGGATGACCTCAGGGTTGAGCGGCTCCCCTGCGGAACAGCAGTGGCGGAGCTCAGAGAAGTCAAACTTCCGGAGGTCAGCGATGATCAGCATCCGGTAGATGGTCGGTGGGGCACAGAAGGTGGTAATCCCATACCGCTCGATCAGGGGGAGGAGCTCGGTCGCCTTGAACCGCCCGCGGATATCATAGACGAAGATGGCGGAACCGCAGATCCACTGGCCGAAGTACTTCCCCCATGCCGCTTTTGCCCACCCGGTATCCGAGACGGTGAAGTGGAGATCATTCTCCTTAAGATCATGCCAGAACCGTGCCGTAATGATATGGCCGAGGGCATAGCTCTGTTCATGCAGCACCATCTTTGCCTCCCCGGTCGTTCCCGAGGTGAAGAAGATCAGGAGTGGATCGGTCGGTTTCGTCCTCCTGAGACTCCTGAAGTGAACAAGCGTCCGTGCAACGGGAGCAGGGTATGCCAGTTCGAACGGATAGCTGATCCAGTCCTCCCGCTCTCCATCAACGACCATCTTCTGAACAAGTGACGGGCATGAGTCCTGCAACCCCTCAAACTTCGGTGCATTCTCCATATCGGTGATGACCATCTTGAAGTCACCTTCATTAATCCGATAGATGATGTCCTTTGTTGTCAGCATCGTCGGAGAAGGAGCAAAGACCGCCCCGAGCTTCATCAGGGCAAGTGTCAGTATCCACCACTCAGGGATACGCGGAAGCATCACAAAGACACGGTCACCTTTATTGATCCCGAACTTCAGGAGAATATTTGCCGCTTCATTTGAGAGGGTCTTCAGATCCCAGAAACTGTACTTCTTCTCTTCTCCCTTCTGGTTCACCCATATGAGAGCAAGCTTGTTTCTATCCTTCTCGGCCCATGCATCAACGACATCAAAGGCGAAGTTAAAAAATTCAGGAAGATCGATCCTGAAATCATCCCCGGCGTCCTCATATACCCGGATGGCACTATCTCTTGCGATCATACAACATCGGAGATTAGTCTTTCATCCGATTTATGCAATTCGGAATGCGTATGAGCCGCCCTCCTTCCTGTATACGGGCTTTCCCTCGTCATCTGATACGATGGAGTGAAAAATGATAATTATTTCAATTATTAAATAAATATGCACCTGAATAACAATACTATGATATACCCGAAGTGTCGAGGAGATTGTATGCCGGATGTTGCCAGGGGAGAGATCGGACGGAGGGTATTTCAACTGAAGAAGGAGAAGAGCGTCGAGGAGGCTATGGCGATCATACGCAATAGCATCGCACAGGAGTGGCGTTCGCTCTCTGAGGAGGATATCCAGTATATCCGCAGGATGCTTGGTGATCTCTGGATCTATATCGATCGTACCACCTGGGAACAGTACTCCTTCTCTATGCTGACATGCCATGATGTTGGCATCATCATCCGGACAGGGAGATTCGTCTCTGATGGCAGGATGCAGGAGAAGGCTGCTGTTGAAGAGATTGCACGGCTCCTCTCCTCGCATGTTTAACTCCACATGCGAGAAGCCCCCTGCGCAAGCGGGGGGTAGTTCACATCGGGGGGGATATCTTACCAAATCCCTCTCCAGCTTTTTATTTTCATTTTGAGATAGTTATAAATAACCGGCTGTATATTATCCCGTATATACAGTCAGACATGGCAATAAAGGATCTGCTCCACTATGCATCGGGCATCAGAATTTGGTTGTGGTGGCGAATCACGTGCGATCGAACGATTAAAACTTGTAGCCATGGCACGGTGCAATGACAGGATTGAGGAGGCGACAAAGAGACCAAAGAAGCGTTCCTCACCACGGGCTCCATCGCATGGCCTGACCACACTGTTGCGATCCAGTCATGGACTATAACCCCGGATGGCATCTCATGTCCCCTGAACAGTCAATATTGCAGAAGATACGGGAGAAGGAACTTGAAATCAGTGCACGAGTTGAAGAGATCCGGTCCCAATCCGATGTACTGATAGAAGAGGCACAGCAGGAAGCCGGGGAGATTATTGAGCGTTTCGATGCCGAGGGGAAGGAGGCGGCCAGAAACTATTATAACGCTGAGATGCAGGCTATTCAGTCCGAGATTGAGGTTCTGAATCAGGAGACTATTGAGAAGAAGAACGATCTGCAGAAGAGCTGGGAGGAGAACCTCCCTCGTGCTGTTGAGATGATTATACAGGAAGTACTATCCGGATGAGCTGGGAATATGCTTCAGAGAATGGTGAAAGTACAGGTCATCGGACCTGCAAAAGATCTCCACCGTATCGTAGATACCCTCTATACTGCAGGCACCATTCATCTGGAAGACTATTCTAAAGAGATCTCTGTCGGAGATGCAATACTCAACAAAATCGAGGTCGGGGAGAGTGATACCCTCTCCGGGTTAATCTCAAAGATTGAGGGTATCCAGCTCATATTTCCAAAGACTCCGTCTGACACCGGGAAACAGAAAGAGCTGATGCAGTCGCTTCGGGCAGAAGGGCATGAAGCTATCCTGAACCGGGCATCGGATGCACTATCTAACCTTGAGGTGAAGACAAAGACCCTCATAACACGAAAGAGCGATCTGGAATTTACCATCGCAAACCTCACCCGGTATCAGGGCGTCATCGAGAAGATTCTTCCAATAGAAAGCCAGATCCCGGCACTTGAGAGATTTGAAATCACCATCATCCTGATAGAGAGAGAGTTTGAGCATGCTCTTCCGGTGATCAGAGATGCTCTTATGGATATCACAAATAACCAGTGTGAGCTGATATCTGCAGCAGTCGATGAGAAGAGCATTGCAACCGTCGCCATCTTTAGCCGAAAATACTCAGAGCAGGTTCACTCGTTCATCTATACCCAGAATGTCAATGAGCTCCGGCTCCCAGCCCAGTATATGGGCCGCCCACTTGCTGAAGTTCTCAGGCTCAATGCCGAGAAGAAGAAAGAGGCAATGCTTGAAGCCCGTTCTATCGATGAAGAGCTTACCGAAATCTCATCGGCCTGGCATGATGAACTGACGGTTCTCAGACAACTGCTTGCAGACCGGTTTGAGGAACTGAAGGAGTATAATAAATTCGCACGGACAGACTACACCTTCATCGTTCTTGGCTGGATACCGAAAAAATATCTCCCCCGTACCCGCGAGCTTCTCCAGAAGGAGTATGGGGAGGCGGTCATCATTAATGAGCTTCTGGAAACCCCGGACTCGATGGATGAGGCCCCTACATTCTATGACAGCCATGAGTTCATCAAGCCGTTTGAGTATCTGGTACGGCTGATCACCTCTCCAAAGTACAATGAGGTTGATCCAGCCCCGCTGCTCGCCATCTTCTTTCCGATCTTTTTTGGGCTTATCGTTGGGGATATCGGATACGGCCTGGTGATTCTTTCGTTTGCACTCATCATGAAGAAGAAGTTTCCCGAAATCGACTGGCTGAAACCCCTGATGAACCTGATGATCATCGCCGCCTTTCCGACGATCATCTTCGGGTATATCTTCGGGGAGTTCTTTGGCGACTTTGGAGAGCAGATGGGCTGGCTCCATCCGATGGAGATAATGGGGGTGACATGGCACCGGATTGATGCAATGGTGCCGATGCTTGTCCTCGCGATCGCAATCGGGTTCTTCCATGTCCTCCTTGGACTCTTCATCGGTATCGTCAACCAGAGGACAAAGATGCAATGTACAAAGTATCTCTGTGAATGCAGGAAGCATATCTGCGAGAAGGTCGGGATGATCGTGGTTATCATCAGCATTCTCATCCTCCTCGGGGCTGCAACCCAGATACTTCCAGGTGTCGTCCTCTATCCCGGCATTCTTATGATGGTCATCGCTCTTGCCCTGATCATTTATGGAGGAGGGTTCATTGCGAGCCTCGAGGTCATCAGTATGGTGGGAAATATCCTCTCCTACGCACGCATCATGGCAATAGGAACGGCTTCGGTCATCCTTGCCCTTGTTGCAAATGAGCTGGGGGGGACGATGGAGGTCGCCCTGGTGGGAGTTCTGGTTGCATCCATTATTCATCTTCTCAATATCGGACTGAAGATGTTCATCGGCTCGCTTCATTCGTTTCGTCTGCATATCGTTGAGTTCAGTCCAAAGTTCATGGAGGGGGGAGGGAAGATCTATAAACCCTTTGGGAGGAGGGATCAGAGATGAGAGCATCAGCAAATAAGGAATTCGGGGTTGGTGACATGATATGACAGAGATCACTCTTCCGGTGTGGCCGGTCACCGGAGAGAGAAGGCATCATAACGGCCATGGAAAGGAGAATATACGCCGGTAACCGGCGTTACATGCAGGTAGTGGATATGGACTGGTTTATACCAATCGGAGCGGCAATCGCGTTTGGCCTCGGAGCACTCGGGGCTGGAATTGCGATGGCACGAATAGGCTCTGCAGGAGCAGGAACAGTAGCAGAACGGCCCGAGACATTCGGGTATATGCTGATATTCCTTGCGATTCCCGAGACGATTGCTATCCTTGGGTTTGTGATTGCTGCAATGATCCTGGTCATGATATAATCGGTGTATCATTGCATACCCTCTCCCCTCTGTAAAGGAGGAAGGGGGATCTGTTCGCCTGTGCCTGGTGGAGGAGGATGTGACTGTATGTATGAGCACCTGATTGAAACGGTTGAACTGAGTGCAGAGGAGAAGATTCGAGAGATACAACAAACAACCGGGAGTCTGGCAGAGAGGATCAGGGAAGAAGCGAGAGCAGAAGGGGAGAAGGTACGCGATCAGCATTATGCAGCCGCAGAAAGAGCAATAGCTTTGGAGCGATCTGCAATCCTTACCGCCAGAGAGAGAAACAAGCTTGACATTCTCCGCACAAAGGACGACGTCTTCCAGAAGACCTTCAATGAAGCAGAGAAAAAACTGGAGACCATCAGGGATGATCCCCGGTACCGGACATTTCTCGATAAGGTTATAACCGGCCTCTCCGGGGAGATGGAGGGGGCGTTCACCCTTCACGTCGATGAACGGGATCTCGAGCTCTGCAAGGGTATTGTCGCATATCATGGCCTTGAAATCACTCTTATTCCTGACATCTCATGTATGGGTGGTGTTATTGCACGCTCCTCAGATGGATTCCTGACTGTTCAGAATACCCTCGAATCCAGACTGCAGCGATCAAAAGAGGTCCTCAGGTCTGAAGTCTTTCGGATTCTCAACGGTGGTTAGGATGGAGTACGGATATGTGAACGCCCGGGTCAAGGGAATGAAGAGCCGCCTCCTCACTACCCATGAACTTAATGATCTCACCAATAAGCCTGATCTTGATGCTTTCATTTCTGCACTTGAAGATACTGCGTATCGTGAAGAGCTCCAGAAGGCTGGAATTGAATTCTCCGGCCTGGAACGAATTGAGGTTGCCCTGAGACGGGATCTTATCCGGGCATTTCAGAAAGTACTCTCCCTCTTTGCCGGGGAGAGGGAAGAGATCTATATCCGTATTATCCTCAACAGATGGGATATCCAGAATATCAAGACCCTGCTCCGTGGGAAGAAGATCAATGCCCCGACAAACGAGATCCGTGACTGCCTCGTACCGGCGGGCGACCTGGACATGGCTGCCCTCCTCGAACTCTCAAAACAGCCTGATATTCGGGGTATCATCGATCTTCTGGCAACATGGAGGATTGACTATTCCCGTCCCCTCACCCGCAATCTGCCGGCGTATCTTGATAGCAGGGATCTCTCTGTACTCGAACTTCCTCTTGATCGGTACTATTACGAGCATGCCCTCTCTCTCCTCGATAATCCTGAGATCTATGATCAGCAGATCATTTTGGAGATGATCACAACCGAGATCGATATCACAAATATCAGAACACTCCTCCGGATCCTCAGGGAGAGAATGCATGGAGATGAGATACGCGATTTTCTCATCGATGGAGGGCGGTATCTCAGTATTGAGCGACTCTTTGACCTTGCATCATTGGGAAACATGGAAGATGTTGTAAAGGAGCTGAGTACAACGCCCTATGGCTTTCTTGGTGACATCCAGCCCGAATGCATATCCGCAGGAAGAATCTCGGTGATGGAGCGGGAGCTTGAGCGGTTTATGATTGAGAAAGGCTGTAAAAACTTCCTCAGGGAACCCCTGAGCATCGCAATTCCCGTCGCCTATATCTGGGCGAAGCAGAATGAGGTGACCAACCTCAGAATTATCGCCCATTCGATCATCGGCGATGTCCCTGAAACTGAAATGCGGAGGGCATTATCGTATGTATAAATGTATGGTCGTCACCGATCCCGAGACGGCTATCGGATTTCGGCTTGCCGGTCTCGAGGTGATAGAGCTCATCGATCCCAAAGAAGCCTCTGCTCTCCTCTCATCACTCCTGTACAGGGATGATACCGGAATTATCGCCATGAATGAAGATTTTATCGCTGAGCTGGATGGGAGGATCATGGAGCGGGTCGAAAAGACCTACCGGCCGATCGTTATCCCCATTCCTTCAGGAAAAAGAGCAGTGGGGCAGGAAAATTATATCGAGAGGCTTCTCCGGAAGGCTATCGGCTATAACATTGTGGTGAGGCAGTAAACGATGACAGAAGGGGTTATTTCAAGGATCTCAGGCCCTGTTGTGACAGCAGACGGGCTGCGTGGATCACAGATGTATGAGGTTGTCCGTGTTGGTAAGGACGAACTGTTTGGAGAGATCATTCGCCTTGACCGCAATGAAGCTGTCATCCAGGTATATGAGGATACATCGGGTCTCAGGGTCGGAGAGAGAGTGGCAAGTACCGGATCACCGTACTCTGTGGCGCTTGGACCGGGCCTTTTATCATCGATTTACGATGGTATCCAGCGCCCTCTTCCAAATCTCTATGAGATGAGCGGAGATTTCATCTCGCGGGGGGTCTTCCCGCCAGCTCTTGATCTCTCCAGAGGATGGGAGTTTCATCCATCCGCTGTCCCCGGCCAGAAGGTAGCGGCAGGTGACGTCATCGGAACAGTCTCAGAGTTTTACCTCGAACACCGGGTGATGGTACCCCCATCTGCAGCAGGGACCATCAAAGAGATCCATGAGGGGTCATTCACCGTCTCTGAGCCGGTCTGTATTCTGGATAACGGTCTTGAGATTCCACTTATGCAGATATGGCCCGCACGGAAACCACGCCCGTTCCGGAAGAAACTCGATCCCGACACACTCCTCATCACCGGCCAGCGAATCTTTGATACCTTCTTCCCGGTTGCGAAAGGCGGTACAGCAATGATACCGGGTGGCTTTGGAACCGGGAAGACCGTTGCCGAGCAGACGCTTGCAAAATGGTCTGATACACAGGTCGTCGTCTACATTGGCTGCGGCGAGCGGGGAAACGAGATGACCGATGTCCTCTATGAGTTTCCTGAACTGATCGATCCAAGGACCGGCCTCCCTCTCATCGAGCGGACGGTCCTCATCGCCAATACATCCAATATGCCTGTTGCCGCCAGGGAAGCATCCATCTATACCGGTATCACCATCGCTGAATACTATCGTGATATGGGGTATGATGTCGCCCTCATGGCAGACTCGACATCGCGGTGGGGCGAAGCGCTCCGTGAGATCTCAGGAAGGCTTGAGGAGATGCCGGGAGAAGAGGGCTATCCTGCGTATCTGGCAACCCGGCTGGCTGCCTTTTATGAGCGGGCGGGCAGGGTCATCTGTGCCGGATCGGGTGAGCGGATCGGCTCCGTCACCATCATCGGTGCTGTATCTCCGCCAGGGGGAGATTTTTCAGAGCCGATAACCCAGAACACACTCCGCGTTGCGGGAACATTCTGGGCGCTTGATACAAATCTTGCGTACCGGCGTCACTATCCGTCGGTCAACTGGATCAAGAGCTATTCACTCTATCTTGACACAATTGGAGAATGGTTCTCTGAGCATGTGGCAGAGGACTGGCGCGAGATCCGTGACAGGGCAATGTATCTCCTTCAGAAGGAGGTTGAACTCCAGGAGATTGTTCAGCTCGTCGGCCCGGATGCACTTCCGGATAGTGAGAAGATCATACTGGAGGTTACCCGGATGATACGGGAGGATTACCTGCAGCAAAGTGCATTTCATGATATTGATTCGTTCTGCTCACTTGAGAAACAGTACTGGATGCTTCGGGTTATCCTTTCTTTTCATGAACGGTCACTCCGTGCCATGAATATGGGAGTCCCAATCGAGGGAATCCTGAAACTCCAGGTCAAGAAGGATATAGGAAGAATGAAAGAACGGTCAGATGCCGACAGTCTGAAGGACCTTATTGAAGAGATCGGGCAGGGAATCTCAGAACTGCTGGAGGAAGAGTGATGGCCGGAGATCTCGTTACCAGGGAGTACACATCGATCAGCTATGTCTCAGGTCCGCTTATATTCATCAGAAATGTAAAAAACGTCTCCTACAATGAGATTGTACGTATCACTCTCCCGAATGGAGAGGAGCGATCGGGACAGGTCCTGGAAATATCAAAGGATGTTGCTGTCGTTCAGGTCTTTGAAGGGACGAGTGGTATTGACAATTTCAGAACAAAGGTGAGATTCACTGGTGAGCCGCTCCTCATGAAGCTCTCCCCTGAAATGACGGGGAGGATCTTTAATGGGATAGGACACCCGCGTGACGGAGGTCCCGGGGTGATTGAAGAGGTAAGCCTTGATGTCAATGGTATGCCGATCAACCCGGTTGCACGGGATAAGCCATCTGATTTCATTCAGACCGGCATATCTGCGATTGATGGTTTAAATACGCTTGTCCGTGGGCAGAAACTCCCGATCTTCTCCGGAGCCGGCCTTCCTGCAAACAAACTGGCCGCCCAGATAGGCAGACAGGCACGGGTGCTTGGCGAGGGTGAAGAGTTCGCTGTCGTCTTTGCGGCGATGGGTATCACCTTCAAGGAAGCGTCATTCTTCATGAAGGCATTTGAGAAGACCGGTGCACTGGGGCGTGCTGTCATCTTTATGAACCTGACTGATGATCCGATCATCGAGCGTCTTGCGACACCACGATGTGCCCTGACTGTTGCAGAATATCTTGCATATACACAAGGCCTCCATGTCCTGGTCATTCTGACCGATATGATCAACTATTGCGAGGCCCTCAGGGAGATATCGACTGCCCGCGAGGAGGTGCCCGGCCGGAGGGGCTATCCAGGCTATATGTATACAGACCTCTCCTCGATTTATGAGAGGGCAGGAAAGATCAAGGGCAGGAAGGGATCAATAACCCAGATCCCCATCCTGACGATGCCGGATGATGATATCACCCACCCTGTCCCTGATCTGACAGGGTATATCACCGAAGGCCAGATCGTCCTCTCCCGCGATCTCTTCCGGAGAGGTGGTAATCCACCGATTGATATTCTCCCCTGTCTCTCCCGTCTGATGAACTCGGGGATAGGAGAGGGGAAGACACGTGAGGATCACCGCAATGTTGCAGATCAGCTCTACGCCTCATATGCCTATGGGAGGGATCTCAGGAGACTGGTCGCCATCGTCGGCGAGGAGGCACTGACCGAACTGGACAGGATGTACCTCACCCTTGCCGATGCGTTTGAGAAGCGGTTCATCAGCCAGGGTGACGAGGATCGATCCATCGAAGAGACGCTTGAGACAGGATGGGATCTTCTCACGATACTGCCTGAGGAGGAGCTGAAGAGGATTCCCATAGATTATATCAGGAAGTATCATCCCGCCTACAGAGAGGTGGGATAGATGGAGCAGATTCATCCGACGAGGATGGAACTCATCAGAATAAAGACACAGATCAAACGTGCAGAGCAGGGAAAGGATCTCCTCCGGCAGAAGATGGATGCCTTGATTGCGGAGTTCTTTCAGATTATGCGTGGTGTATCAGAGTCGAGGAAGATGCTTGAGAAGGTGGATGAGGCCGCCAGGCATTCGCTGCACCTTGCACATGCCGTCGATGATTCGGTAGCTCTCAAATCTGCTGCCCTTGCGACACGGAGCGGCATCCTCCTTGATATCTCGGGAAAGAATATCATGGGCGTTCCTGTACCGGTCATTGAGAAACGAAGGTTTTCAAAGACGACATTTGAACGGGGGTACGGTATCCTTGGGGTAAGTGGCAGGATTGATGAGGTCGCAGATCATTTTGAGGCAGAACTTGATCTCATCATCGAACTGGCAGAGACTGAAACCGCACTACGAAGACTTGGTGAGGAGATCCAGAAGAACAGGAGAAGAGTCAATGCCCTTGAGCAGATTATGATCCCTGAACTCAAAAAACAGGCGAAGTTCATTAAGATCGCAATCGAGGAACGTGAACGTGAAGACCTCTACCGGCTCAAGAAGATGAAGAAGATCATCGAAAGGAAGAAAGTTATTGAACCTGAGGGATGGTAACCCTCTCAAAACCGGATATCCGCTCATCACAGCCCCCATTGACATCTCTTTTCTGGAAGTCCGGATCGATCGAACATTCCCGCTATACCCTGATACCCGGCATCTGCCAGCCACGAAGACGCTGATACCATAAATCTTCTCCATCACCATTATGGTCTGAAAGGCTTCAATTATACGAGGATGGCAGATCAACAGTACGACTCATTAAAGATCGAAAATATCGTCGCTTCCGGTGTCATCGCCGATTCGATCGATCTCCTGGCAATTGCCGAACATATCGAGGGGTGTGAGCTCAATACGAAGAGATTTCCAGGGGCGGTCTATCGGATCAAGGATCCGAAGATGGCATCACTGATCTTCTCATCAGGAAAAGTTGTTCTCACCGGGATTAAGAATGAATAGGACATGGATCGTGGTCTTGAGATCATCATGTCATCACTGAAGGATGCCGGTGTCGTGACGCATGAGGTCCCTGATGTCAATGTCACAAATATCGTCTGTTCCTATGATATGGGAAAATCAATCAATCTGAATAAAGTTGTCATCACCCTGCAGCTTGAGAATATTGAGTATGAGCCGGAACAGTTTCCGGGACTTGTGTACCGGATTGCAGATCCAAAGATCGTCGCACTCCTCTTCTCATCAGGAAAGATCATTCTGACGGGTGGAAAGAACCTCAATGATGTCAGGGCCGGTCTTGGTGTCCTTGAACAGCATCTGGCAGATATCCTCTGATTATTACCAGAACCGGTGAGTGGTGATGAACTTCTTCTCGGCCTTGAGGATCTCCTTATAAAAGGCATCCCCGGTCGTATGGGTTGCGAGGATGCGCGATGCCACCTCGGGACCAACACCCCTGCCCGCAAGGGCAATCATCGCCTTCTTTCCACTTGAAAGAACGATATTCGCTGACCGGAGCATCTTCGCTTCTATCTCCTTCTCCTCAGCCGATTTCTTCTTCTTTCGGATGATCCGGTAATTCTCTTCCTCATACGGTTTGAGAGCAGCAATAAGACGAGCCCCGCACTTCGGGCACTCAGGCTGATCCGGGGCTCTGGAGAGGGTGGTCCTCTGTTTCCATTCCTTGCAATGCATGCAGGCGAGGATGATCTCCTGTGCATCGAGCCGGCGTTTCACTGCACCGATGATCGCCTGGTCGCCTTCAGCTGGTGTGATGAGATCCTGTGATGTAAAGAGCCCTTCAGATCCAATGATCGAGAGGGGGCCGATCCGGACCTCGATCTCGTTCTTTCTGATTCTGGATATCAGATCCCCAGCTGCCCTGACATCCATATACCTGCTGAAGAGCTCCCGGTATACCTCCTGGGAAACGATCGTATCGTCGAAATGTTCGCTGAGACGATAGAGGCTGATCTTTTCATAATCCGCATCGGCATCGATGGCACCAAACTTTTTTGCAACCGCCACAAGCTTCCATTTATACAGAGCAGTCCTTTTCATTGCGATTCTGAGGATCGCCTCGATATGCTCGCTTTCAAGAGAGTGAAGGAGATCTCTTATCTCACGCGCCCCGACACTCCTTGGGAGTCGGAGAAAGATCCGGTAGGCATTAATCTCAATTCCGACACTTGTTCCGAACCTGGCGGATATCAGGATGGATAAAGCCCGGCCGAGTGCCTCGTTCGCCTTATGGCCGCCACAGATGTTGATGATCACCCCCTCCTTCGTATGCTCAACCATCACCAGTCTGTCTGTTGGAACGGGTGTCCTGTTCTTCTCCATCTCGCCGAGAACTCTTCTGATATAATCAACAGATGGTTCATCTGCACCGTATTCGGTGAAATTCCGAACCCTTCTCAGCTGGCCGACCTCTTCTGCAACCTCAAACGGTACCGGGATCTGTTCCCCCTCCCACGAAGGAAGCTCTCCGACACTCTTTGGTGCAGGTTCGACGGTGATCTTCTCGTCCTCGATCTCAAGAACCCGCCAGAGACGGCCCCGTGTAATAAATACAGCCCCGATATGGATCCAGCCAATGACAAAAGACTCATCAAGGGTCCCGATTATTCGTCGTGTCACATAATCGATAATCGGAAACTTCCTCTCATCAACAATCATCGAGAGGTTCGTGGATAGATACTTCCGGGCGCGACCGGTCATGATCACCCGATCTCCATCCCGGCGGATCAGCCGGTGTTCCTCCATCTGGCTGATGCATGTATCAAGGAGATCATCACATCCGAAGAAAGAGAATGCCCGGTTGAGGATGTGTCGTATTGTTTCTGTCTCAACCTCGCCACGTTCAACTGCAATAGCGGCAACCTGGTTTGCCATCACATCGGCAGAACAGCGTGGCGGGGTAATCGGCTCGGTCCTGTTCCTGAGCGCCCGGCGTGCAATGACAAGCGACTCGAGGAGATCATCAAATCCGGTTGCGATGATTGTCCCCCGTGAGATCTGATCAAGACGGTGTCCTGCCCGGCCGACCCGCTGTATCAGCCGGGCGACCTCACGCGGGGATCCAAACTGGACGACATGACCGATATGGCCGATATCGATCCCAAGTTCCATTGAGCTTGTGCAGACGAGGCCACGGATCTCCCCCTTTGCAAACCGCTCCTCTGCATCAATCCTTACCTCTTTGGAGAGTGAGCCATGATGGATCTCGATATCCCCCCGCCCGATGAGGTGGTGGCCTATCGCTTCGGCGACCGAACGTGTATTGACGAAGATGAGGCTGGCAAGATGTGCGTTGATGCTCTCCTCAATCAGCTTCACCTGAGAGTCGAACCGCTCGCCGCCGAAGCGAACTGAAAGAGAGAGCCTGCTTGCAACCGGGACTTCAACAATACCAAACGGCCTGGTGCCACAGAGAAAGTTCCCGACGACCATTGGGTTTCCGACAGTTGCGGATATTCCAATCCTCTGAAACTCACCTGCATACTCCACAATGCGTTCGAGTGCGACCGAGAGCTGTGCACCACGTTTTCCATCCGCAAGCTCATGAATCTCATCAACCACGACATACCTGACATTGGCAAGGTGCTTCCTGAGCCGTGATCCCATCAGCATCGACTGGATCGTCTCTGGCGTTGTAATCAGGAGATTCGGAGGGTGGAGGGCTTGCTTGCGCCGCTCTGCCATTGTTGTATCTCCGTGCCGGACACCGACAGAGAGGCCGAGCTCACCACACCACCATCGGAGGCGTGAGAGCATATCACGATTTAAGGATCGGAGGGGTGTGATATAGAGTGCCTGAAAGCCTCCGGATTTCCCTTCTTTCAGGATGGCATGGAAGACCGGGAGCATCGCACTCTCTGTCTTCCCTGTTCCGGTCGGTGCTATCAGTATCTGGTGTTCTTTTCTCAGGAGCGGGGGGATTGCCCTGAGCTGAATCTCTGATAGATCAGAAAAACCCCGTCTTCGAAGGGTCTGCTGTACCCTCTCATCCAGCTGATCCAGGATCACACTCGGATCTGAGGGCTCCGAGGGTGTCGATATAGGTTCCATCTGAGAGAAATACCTCCGCAGTTTCTATTCTGATACTCTTGGCGAGGGGGGATATCCCGCTCTCCGGGATCGTCCTGATGTCAATACCCCCTGCATACTCATAAAATGCAGGCACGAGAAGGAGGCGGGTCGGGTGATCGACTGTCGGGATCTGAAGAATACCTTCATCGACCTCGCCGAGAAGGTATGCCGGGCTCCCCCGTAGAGAGCAGCCGACCTCATCATAGAGGTGGATGACAGGATGGTGGTGGCCTGCAAGGATCAGGTGGCCTGCGAGCTCGGGTGACGGATATGTATGGCCATGAAGAAAGCCTGTCCCATCGATGACGATACCATTCTTTGGGAGGAGCTCTCCCTCTTCCAGATACCGCTCGATCCCGACGTCGTGGTTGCCGGGAAGGAGCACGAGATCCACTCTCTTCCGTATCGTATCCAGGACATGGGGGAGTTCCCGGGCCTCCTGCCAGGTCACCTGCGGGACAGAGTGTTTCAGATCTCCAAGGATAAGGAGCAGATCCGGGTCTGTATTCTCAATACAGGTGATGATCCGGGAGAGGCGATCATCGGTTCTGCTCCGAAAATGCCAGCCCTTCCGGGATAATGCGCTCTCTACACCGAGATGAATATCTGCTATCACAAGGATCGACCGGCTCCGGCTGATCAGAACTGCAGGCCCCTCGGGGAGGAACCGTGGCTTCATAGGAGACGGATTATTCCATTTGTTGGCATATAGCACTCCCCTTCTTCGAGAAGTCTGGTAAGAATCGCCTTCACCTCATCCTCGCCTATCCCTGCATCTCCTGCAGAATGTATAATATCCTCAAGTGGCGCCCCTTTTGGCCCTGAGATGGATGAGACAATCCCGATCATCATTTCGGTTCTATCCGGAGCTTCTGCTTCATCTGCATTATTAATCACCGCAAGAGCGGTCTGTACCATCCGGGCGATCTCTCTCTGGGAGGGTGAGAGGCTGTTTTGTTGTTCAAGACGGCATAATGTATCTTCCGCGCAGAGATGAAGGAAACGATCGCGTTCAGTCCGTGTTACGGTACTACATGCATCAACGATCAGGCGTATCTCATCAGATCCTTTCTGTGCAAGTTCACCCGCAACTGCAATGAATTCCGGGGGATCGGTGGATGCGAGATGATCAGCCACGAGAGGGCAGGATCTGTTCACCGATATCGTGATCCCTCCGGTCGGGTCGCTGACCCTGCCCTCAACAGAACGGCTGTTCAGTACGTGCAATTCGGTCAGAACACCGATGAGAAAGAGACGGCGTATGTGTGCTCCGGTCGGGGTGATGAAGCGATCCTCCCTCCGGATCGCCTCATGACATTCCCCTGCAAAGACCCAGCTGATCGGATCGGCCGCTTGTTCCATCACCTGAATATTAGCTTCTGGCGGACATCATGGTATCGTTTGAACAGATCCATTTTCACCATCGCGATCCAATGATCATGTATGGAGGATATCCACGGGATCTGGATCGAGAAGTACCGCCCTTCCCGGCTATCAGAGATGGTCGGCCACAAGGATATCGTTGAGCGTCTCTCAAGCTATGTCCGGCAGGGAACCCTCCCGCATCTTCTCTTCACAGGAAGTCCGGGTGTCGGGAAGACGACGGCTGCAGTCGCTCTTGCACGCGAACTCTTTGGCGAGGATTATGGGATGAACTTCCGGGAGCTGAATGCTTCGGATGAACGGGGGATCGATGTCGTCCGCAATCAGATCAAACAGTTTGCCCGGACAACCCCGATGGGGGCATCGACATTTAAGGTGCTCTTCCTTGATGAGGCAGATGCACTGACAACCGATGCGCAGGCTGCGTTGCGGAGGACGATGGAGAACTATGCACAGAGTTGCCGCTTCATCCTTTCATGCAACTACTCATCAAAGATCATCGATCCAATCCAGAGCAGGTGTGCCATCTACCGGTTCCGCCCTCTCACAGCAGAGGATGTCGGTGAGGAGATCAGACGAATAGCCGCAAATGAGGGTCTCACCGTAACACCCGAGGCAAAGGATGCCATCGTCTATATTGCCCAGGGAGATATGCGAAAGGCGATTAATGCGCTTCAGGGAGCGGCCATCATCACCTCTGATATCACAGCTGAGCGGATCTATGAGATCACCTCGAATGCACGGCCGGAAGAGATCGAAGCGCTCATCTCCCTCTCACTTGACGGGGACTTTGAAGGGGCTGAACGCCATCTCTCCTCCCTCCTTCGGGATCGGGGGATTGCACCGACAGAACTCCTCGGCCAGTGCTACCGCTTTATCCTGACGATGGAGATTGACCGGATGCTGAAGGTGGAGATGATCGATCACCTCGGTGAAGCCGACTATCGGATTTCGGAAGGGGCTCACAGTGATCTTCAGATGGAGGCGCTTATCGCCAGATTCGTCCTGTCAGCGATGAAGAGACGAGGGATGGATCAGAGTTGAGTTCTGATGAGGAGTACGACATTGAAGTCGTCGATAAATCAAAGGAATGGGCCGATTTCCTCTCAAAAAAATATAAACAGGAACTTCGTACAATAGGGAGGGAGTTTCCCTATCAACGCTCTCTTATCATCAACTATGAGACGCTCCAGAAGTTTGGACGATCAGGAGTTAAACTGGCCGATGAGCTCCTCGGCTATCCAAACAAGGTATTTGCCGAGGTGCGGGATGCGCTTCGGACCCATAACCTCCTTGCCCGGAAGGATGCACATGAGATCATCCCCAGAGTGAACATCCGGTTCATCAATCTCCCTCGAAAGACCCTCGTCCGTGATATCCGATCCGACCAGCTCAATACCTTCGTCTCCGTCGATGGGATCATAAGGAAGACAACAGAGGTCCGCCCCCGTCTTGTTGAGGCGGTCTTCCGGTGCCCGGCCGGGCATATGACCATCCGGGAACAATCCTATGGACGATTCGTCGAGCCTGATAGCTGTGGGATGGCAGACTGCACCCAGAAGAAACTTGAACTCATCCCCATGCGATCCAAGTTCATCGATGCAGAGAAGATTCGTATTCAGGAGACACCGGAAGGGCTCAGGGGAGGTGAACAGCCCCAGACCCTTGATGTCGATGTAACGGATGATCTCGCAGGCCTTGCAGCACCTGGGGACCGGGTCGTCATCAACGGAATCCTGAAATCAATCCAGCGGGTGACGATGGGAGCAAAGAGCACCATCTTTGATATTTATCTTGAATGCAACTCCATCGAATTTGGTGAAAAAGAGTTTGAAGAGGTGAATATCACAGAAGAGGATGAGGCGGCTATCCTCGAACTTTCAAAGGATCCGAACCTGTACAGGAAGATTGCCCACTCCATCGCACCGACGATCTATGGTAATGATGAAGTAAAAGAGGCGGTATCCCTCCAGCTTTTTAGCGGCATTGCAAAAGAGATGCCTGACGGCAGTACGCTTCGTGGTGATATTCACATTCTGCTCGTCGGAGATCCGGGTATTGCAAAGTCCCAGCTCCTGAGGTATGTGGTAAAACTCTCACCCCGTGGCATATATACATCCGGGAAGTCCGCAACATCCGCCGGTCTCACCGCGGCTGCCGTCAAGGATGAGTTCGGGGATGGGAGATGGACCCTTGAGGCTGGTGCCCTCGTCCTTGCCGATATGGGGGTTGCCGCAGTCGATGAGATGGATAAAATGCAGAAGGATGATCGTTCATCTCTCCATGAAGCGATGGAACAGCAGACGATATCCATTGCAAAGGCAGGGATCACAGCGACGCTGAAGACGAGGTGTGCACTTCTCGGTGCTGCCAATCCGAAGCTCGGAAGATTCGATGAGTATGTCGGCATCTCCGAGCAGATTAATATGCCCCCGTCCCTCCTCTCCCGGTTTGACCTCATCTTCATCATGACAGACAAACCTGAGAAGCAACGTGACGAGGCGATAGCGCAGCATATCCTCAAGGCGCACTCGGTCGGTGAGCTGATCATGCAGCACCGGAAGCACCCCATCGAAGGTGTTGATGAGGACTATATTACAAAGGAGCTTGCCCCGGTCACTCCTGAGATCGATCCGGTGATGTTTCGGAAATATATCGCATATGCAAAACGGAACTCATTTCCGATCATCACCCAGGAGGCACGGGAGGCGCTCGTCGATTACTATATGAAACTGAGAAACCTCGCCTCCCCGGATAAGCCTGTTCCTGTCACTGCCCGGCAGCTTGAAGCCCTCGTCCGGCTTGCGGAGGCGAGTGCACGGACCCGTCTTGGGAACTCGATTGAACGGGATGATGCCATCCGTGTGATCAAAATCGTCGATAACTGCCTCCGGAAGGTTGCATATGATCCACAGACAGGGTCCTTTGATATCGACAAGATCGCAACCGGCGTATCGAAGCAGAGCAGGGATCTCATCAGGAGTATCAAAGAGACGATCCGGCAGTCCGGTGATGATACCGGCACCGCCCGTGTCGATCAGGTGATTGAGACCCTCACACAGAAGGGATTCTCGCGTGATGCCATCGAGAAGGCGGTTGAGAAACTCCGCCAGGGCGGCGAAGCCTTTGAACCCAAACATGGCCTTATTAAACTGATTTAGGTGACTATTCATGCCAACAGAGAGAGAACAAGCAGTATTTGAAGCGGCGATCAAACTTGGTGCACTCTACCATCAGTTCGTCGGGACCCCTGTCTCCCAAGAGACCGCAGCGACGATTGAAGAGGCAATAGAGTCGGCTGTCCGGCTCCAGCCATATGTCACGGATGTGACGGTCCGGCTCGACCGCTCCGTCATGCTTGAGAATCCCTTCGGGTATTCCGAGGTCTCGGGACGGATGTTTGATGTCACCATATCGACGAGGGTGGGTGAGGCAACCTGTACAGCAGCCCTCCGATATGAGAACGGGTACCCCATGATGTCCATCATCGATTAATATGCAGCAACCGCGCTTTCCGATCACCGATGATCATATGCATATCGATCCGATGAACGGGATCGGTATCACTGCTGTGAAGGAGTTTGCCCGCTCCGGTGGAACACATATCTTCCTTGTAACGAAGCCATCCTGGTCATTTGGCATCGATGCGGTAACACCTGATGACTTTCGTCCGATCTATGAGAAGACGATTACAATTGCAGATGAGTGCAAGGAAGCAGGTGTGACCGCCTTTCCCATCCTCGGCGTCCACCCGGCAGAGATCTCCCGGCTCATCGGGAGGATGAGCCTCCCGGAGGCGGAGGCACTGATGGTCGGCGCACTCGGGATTGCAGCAGAGTATGTGAAGAATGGGGACGCAATCGCTCTCAAGAGTGGCAGGCCGCATTATGAGGTCGACGCTGAGGTATGGGATGCATCAAACCGGGTCCTCTCCTCTGCCCTTCATTTCTCAGCCGAATGTGGCTGTGCTGTCCAGTTGCATGCCGAGAGTGGGCCCTGTTCTGATGTTGTCCAGATGGCCGGAGATGTCGGGATGCCTATCGACCGGATTGTAAAGCATTTTGCAACACCCGATACCCCGCTTCACCCTTCCTTCATAGCGAGCCATGAGTCGATCCCGGAGGCTGCAATGGAGGGGAGGGCGTTTACCATGGAGAGTGATTATATTGATGAGCGTGATCGCCCCGGTTCGGTTCTCGGACCGCGCTCCGTCCCTCGATTCACACTCCGCCACCTTGAAGCAGATCGACTCTCTGAAGAGGCTGTCTGGCGGATCCATGCCGAGATTCCAGAACGCGTCTATGGTGTGGAGATCACCATCTGATACGCGATCCTTTTTGCATCATGACGACGCAATTATATTGAAATGTATCTCAGGATTCATGCTGCGCCGGGAGGAGGGAAGGTCGTTGCAATCTGCGATCGTGAACTTCTCGGCAGGACGCTTAGAGAGGGTGATCTTGAGATCACCATAACAGAGGACTTCTATGGGGGCGATCCTGCAACAGAAGATGAGGTAAGAGACGCCCTCCGTCATGCGACGAATGCCAATATTATCGGCTGGAAAGTTGTGAATATTGCGATATCCCTCGGAATTGTTGAGATCTCATCCTGTCTGATGATCGATTCCATTCCGCATGCCCAGATATTATAACCAGGATTATGAGTATACAACAGACAATATGTCCACGCTGTGGTGAGCCGTCAGAGGAAGGACTCTGCGGTTCCTGTCGGCTTCATGAGATCGAATGGGTGACCATTTCACCACGGGTCCAGACGATCCTCTGTCCTACCTGCGGATCACGAAAAGTCGGGAGCTCCTGGTCTGACTGCCAGGAAGAACGTGAAGAACTTGGGCGTTCACTTGTACTATCAGGGATTGAACTCCATCCTGATGTCAAAAATCCGGAAATTGAAATGGATCTCCGTGATATCAGCTCCAACCGGACACAGGCAACCCTGACAATTTCTGCCCGCTGTTATGATCTTCCGGTGAGCAGACAGGGCAGAGTCCTCATCGTCTGGGGCAAGGAGCAGTGTGACCGGTGCTGCCGGATCAGCGGAAGCTATTATGAAGGTACCATCCAGGTGAGAGCAGAGGGAAGAAAGCCGTCTGAATGGGAGGTGAAGAGGTGTGCCGAGATCGCCTACCAGGCCGAGGATATGGCACAGCAGGGAGGTGAACGGCTTGCTTTCGTCTCATCGATGGAGACATCACGCGACGGGCTTGATATCATCGTCTCCTCCCTCGGATTTGGCCAGTCGATTGTGAATGATATCACATCACTCTTTGGTGCAAAGACCACTTCGCATCCGAAGCTGATCGGAGAAAAGGAAGGGAAACGATTATATCGTGTCACCTGGCTGATCAGGCTCCCGCGAATCATCCGGGGCAATGTTATCGAGATACAGGGGCGATACTATCAGGTGACGGGATCTGATGGCCAGACCCTCAGAACACGGGATCTCCTCACCTCAGGACCAAGAACATTCAGGGATGAGCCATCCATCCGGGTCATCGCCCATTCCCGGGATGCGATGGAGGCGATGGTGACGCATCAGGAGGGCTCTGTCATCGGTATCCTGGATCCAAAGACGCAGATGCCGGCTGAGATTGCTGCTCCGGAAGGGTGCCGGGTGCCTCCCGGGGGTGTCGTTCATCTCCTTCGGGATGGGGATACACTCTTTGTGGTCGGATACTGATGCGCGCACGGATCGTCCCCCCGGAAACCCTCCGGTCACTCGATACCCTTGACTGGGTTGATCGTAGCCGCCGGGTATTCCGGGAGGAGGATCATGTGTATGTTCCTGTGAAAGACGGCTATCCATATGATGCCGTACTTCCCACCCGCATCCGCAAAGGGCGGGGATACCAGCGCCTCGGCGATGCGGTGATCTTCCATGGAAGGCGCCCGTCTGCAGAGGAGATCGAGGATGTGGCATGCCGGGAAGAACCTGCATTCATCCTCTTTATTCCGGCACATACCGGAGATCTCAGGGTGCCGTACTACGAGCTCCTCTCCGGGATCCCCCATGAGGTACTCCACCGTGAGAGCGGGATTCTCTATCATCTCGATCCGACGAAGGTGATGTTCTCCCAGGGGAACCGGGAGGAGAAACGCCGGATTGCATCCCTGATTCGTCCTGGTGAGCGGATCGCGGATATGTTTGCCGGGATCGGGTATTTTACCCTCTCGTCTGCCACTGCAGGGGGGATGGTTCATGCGATGGAGATCAATCCCGACTCTTTCTACTACCTGCAGAAGAACATCAGCTCAAACCAGCTGACAACATCTGTCCTTGCGGAGTGCGGAGACTGCCGTAATCTCCTCTCCGGTGAATATGACCGCATCATGATGGGCCATTTCGATTCGGAGTTGTTTCTATCGATTGCTCTTTCCCATACAACTCCAGGAACCGTCATCCATCTTCATACCCTCCACCCTGATGAGGATACCGTGAAGGGAATGATCGGAGAGCATGGATATGATGCGCGGATCACCGTGCATAGAGTAAAGAAATATGCGCCACAAATCTGCCATTGTGTTCTGGATGTGGTTCTGAGATGAGGCGGACACTTGAAGGGAAGATGATCGTCCTTGCAGTGACGGGGAGTATCGCCGCTGTCGAGACTGTGAAGCTCGCCCATGAACTCAGGAGAAAAGGGGCGATCGTCCAGGCGGTTATGTCGGATGCTGCAACCGGCATCCTCAATCCCGAGTCTCTCACCTATGCAACCGGCCGTGAGACGATTGTCACAATCTCCGGCCATGTCGAGCATGTCCTCTATTGTGGTGATGAGATGGCGGCCTCCCTCCTCCTGGTCGCGCCCTGTACGGCAAATACCATCGGAAAGATAGCAACCGGGATCGATGACACGACCGTGACGACATTTGCCACAACCGCACTTGGGAGCGGCCAGCCGGTCGTCCTCGTCCCTGCCATGCATCATTCGATGTACCGTCATCCCGCTGTCGTTCGGAATCTCAAAACCCTGGAGGAGTTTGGGATCGATATCATCCCTCCCCGTATCGAGGAAGGAAAGGCGAAGATCGCTACCATCGATGAGATCGTCCTCTATGCTGAACGGGCGGTCCTCGGACGACCCCTCGCAGGAGAGAAGATCGTCATCACAAGCGGACCCTGCAGGGAGCCGCTCGATGATGTCCGGGTCCTTACCACACGATCAACCGGACAGATGGGTCGGGCTATCGCATATGAAGCCTTCCGGCTTGGTGCGGACGTTACCGTCATTCATAACGATCACTTCCCGGCTGTCAGGAATATCCGGATTGAGACGGCGGTAGAGATGAAGAATGCCGTTATCGGGATGATAGACGAGGGGATATCCGTCTATGTCAGCGCAGCAGCCATCTCAGACTACGCACCTGAGCGGATTATCGGAAAGATACCATCCGGAACAGAGCAGGATATCCACCTCCTCCCCCTTCCGAAGGTTATAGACTATGCACTTGCCTTCCCCTCAATCCGGACGATCGGCTTTAAGCTGGGTGATGATGCCGCCTCAGGAGGCCGGGATCTCATCCAACGGGGGGCGTCCCTCGTGGTGGCAAATCCCCCGTCAGCAATGGGATCAGAAACAGCCCAATTTCTTCTGATGACTGAGGAGGGGGAGTATATGGTTCATACTAAAGAGGAGGTTGCGTCAGCGATATGCCGCCATCTGTTGTAGCCTGGGCACCGGGCCATATATCCGGATATTTCCGGAGGGTTATCGGAGAGACCTTCCGGGATACAGGGAGTACCGGTGCAGGGATCGTCACCAGTGAAGGAGTCATCGCCACGGTTGCAGAATCAGTTGAGACGGAGATCTTTGTCCTCTCGGATGGTGTTGAGAATACGGGATCTCCTCCCATCGAGTATGCCCTTGACCGCCTTGATCTTACTGCATCGATCACAACAGAGTCGAAACTCCCGATAGGTTCGGGATTCGGCCTCTCGGCTGCTTCACTGCTTGCGACACTGACCGGGCTCAATGAGCTCTTCACCCTCTCGATGAGCAGCCATGAGATAGCCATCCTCGCCCATGAGATTGAGGTTCAGTACAGCCATGGACTTGGAGATGTGGCCGCCGAGGTAGGAGGCGGGCTCGTCTGCAGGACCGGACCGGGGATTGATGTCGAAGTAAACCGGATGGCCGGGTTGGATGATACTATCTGGTGTCTCTGTGCAGGTCCGATACCAACTGACGGTATCCTTCGGTCGGCGGGGATGATGGACCAGATTGCCAGTGCCTATCCCGGAAGGTGCCCTGTCGATCTCCCTGACTTCCTCTCCCTCTCACGCCGGTTTGCCGAGGCATCAGGTCTGATCACCCCCACCGTCAGGGAGATACTTCAGGCATGTGATGATGCCACTGTTTTGGCAAGTATGACGATGCTCGGTGAGGGTGTCTTTGCCATCGGTGATGATGCAGAGGCGGTCCTCTCCCGGTTTGGGAAGGTATATCCGACCGGGATCGCAGAGGCAGGACCGGCGGTTCTTGAGGTGCGGGAATGATACCGGCAGATCATCCACGGTACCGCTCCCTTGTTGCCCGGGAGAGGCTTGCTGATGCCGCACGTGACGGGATCGCATCCCTTGAAGGGCTCACGGCGCACGGCCGGGGTGAGGCATTCGACTATCTCATCGGGGAGAGGACGACTCCGAGCGCAGCAGAGGCCGAAGAGCTCGCTGCCCGGCTTCTCATCTCGGCACGGCGACCGGTCATATCGGTGAACGGGAATACCGCCGCGCTCGCAGCACCTGCCATCCGGGATCTCCAGGAGGCATCCGGCGCTGCCGTCGAGGTCAATCTCTTTCATAGGACCGACGAGAGGATACAGCGGATTTCTGCCTATCTCTCCGGCCAGGGGATCGTGGTTCTCTCCGGGGAGTATGAACGCCTCGTCCCCCTCTCACATGGCAGGGGGCTCTGCCTTCCGGAGGGAATCGCGGCAGCAGATGTTGTGCTCGTTCCACTTGAGGATGGGGACCGCTGTGAGGCGCTCCGAAGAATGGGAAAGATCGTCATAACCATCGATCTCAACCCCCTCTCCCGGACAGCAAGGATGGCGACACTTACCATCGTTGATGAACTGACCAGGGCGTTGCCTGCGATGACGGAGGCATGCTGGTCTGCGACTCCGGGCGACCCTGAAGAGATGGCTCTTTTAATCGATAACACGAAGTTTCTTAGAGAGGCGAAAGAAGCGATGAGACGGAGGCTGACCGATGCTCTGGATTGAGAAGTACCGGCCGCAGATACTGGATGAGATAGCCGGCCAGGAGCATGTCAGGCGGCAGCTGCGATCATTTGCGGATCGCGCATCGTTTCCCCATATGCTCGTATCAGGTCCACGTGGTGTTGGAAAAACGACGGTGCTCGATGCATTTATGCGACACTTCTATGGAGATCGTGCCTCAGAGAATGTGACGGTAATACAATCGGGTCCCCTCTTTTCGCAGGGGAAGGCATACCTTGAATCAAATCCCCGGTTTACCACACTTTATAAGAAGGATCAGGGGGTCCTTGCGAACTTCAAGCATATCGTCCGGTGGCATGCCTCGATCAAACCATTGAATACTGCCTTCCGTGTGGTTATCTTTGATGAGGCGGATGCGCTCCCCCAGGATGCGCAGAACGCCCTCCGGAGGACGATGGAGCGGTACAGTGCAACCTGCCGTTTCGTCTTCGTAACGACACGACCTGCTGCGCTTATCGATCCCCTGCAGTCCAGATGTCTCCCGCTCTCCTTCCTCCCGGTGGAGCCGTCGCTCATTGGAGAGCGGCTTCGTGCCATCCTTGCGATGGAAGGGAAGACCGGGGTTCTATCTGATGAAGATCTCGACCTCCTCGCCTTCTCTGTCCGTGGTGATCTCCGGAAGGCTATCATGACCCTCCAGGTCGGTGTCGAGACCGGGGAGATGATCGACCCGGGAGATATTGATGATACCGAGACACTCAGGATGGCAGAGGTCATCCTTGAGGCGATCCGGCGCGGCGATCATGCCGCGGCCCAGAAGAGTGCGGAGACGCTCATGATCGAGTACGGCCTCTCCGGGCGTGATCTCCTCTCAAGAATGCGGAAGGTCCTTGGAGTCTGTTGCCGGAGTCCGGCACTCTCACTCCTTCTTGCAGAGACCGACTCCCTCCTGGGGAATGCCGGGAATGAATATATACAGGTGAATGCATTCCTTGCGAGGCTTGCGGAGATGAAGATATGAGCAGGATAAAAGTACAGGCACACTACGATGAGGTTGCAGAGGTCTATGATCAGCGATATGATCTCCGGCAGGGGAGGCTCTACCATCATCACTTAAGCCAGACGGTCCTCGACCGGGTTGCGGTAGACGGGCTTCTCCTCGATCTCGGGTGCGGAACCGGCCTTTTCATAGAGCATTATCATAAGAACGGTGGACGGGCAATTGGCCTTGACATCTCACCCGGCATGGTAAAGATGGGCCGCCTTCGGTGTCCTGAGAGCGAATTTATTGTCGGAACAGCAGATATCCTTCCGTTTGAGGACGAGAGCTTCGAGAGTATCGCAAGCCTGCTCGCATTTACCTACCTCAATGATCCGGATCTGATGCTTGAAGAGGCATACCGTATCCTGAAGCCGGGTGGGAAGATTGCTGTTTGTACCCTCGGCAGAAATATGATGACCCTCCTTGTACCTTTCTTCTACCGGATGGGGGAGCGGATCGGGTACAAGAAGATCGGTGTCGGGGATTTTGGTGAGAATTACTATACAGGCGGTGAGATGGAGAAGATGTTCCGTGAGGCCGGGTTCGTGGATGTGGGATCACAACGATGTTCATTTGCCCACTATACCCTCTCGCCCCGGATCTTCTCGATGGCTCAGAGGGCAGAGCCGTTCATTGAGGAGCACCTTCCATCCTTCGCCTTCAATGTCTGTGTGAGTGGAAGAAAAGAGTAGGGAGAATCTATCCCAACCGTTTCAGAATCCTCTCCTTCTTCATCCGTGCCGCCTCAGCCGCACGATCCACCTCTCTCTTCATCGCTTCAAAGTCCCCGGTTCGTGTATCGACGACCTTCTTCAGTGGTGTATAGGGTGCCTCCCTGAACTTCGGCGAGAAATCAACCTCCTTCCCACAGCTTCTGAGGATCGATTCTGCATCTCCCTCTTCTGCAATGCCGATGATCTCAACCGCGACACCCTGGTTCCTGATCACCGCAAGCACCCGGTCTGCCGCTTCAGGTGGGACGACGACAAGGAGCGAGTCGAGTGAGACACCGAGATAGTCGATGCCGAGTTTGTCGAGCAGTGCGAGGACACGGGGATTGACAAGACTGCGGAGCTTCTCCTCCTCGATAATAATCCGGCACCCTGCGGTCTCTGCCATCTCAAAGACATCGCCACGGAGACCCCCGTTGGTGACATCGGTCATCGCATGGATCTCCGGGAATACTGCATCCCGGATGAGGGCGTCGCAGGCATGGAGGAAATGAAGGTTGATCGTCTCTTCGACGACATCTGCATTGCCGGAGTAGATCGCCGCGGTGGCGATGGTTCCTCCTCCAGCTCCTTCGGTCATCAGGAAGAGGTCGCCTGGCTGAATCTGGCGGCGTGCTGTGATATGATCGGCGACGCCGACAACTCCGACACACCCGGTCATCCGGTCGCCGATGACCATATCGCCACCGATTCTGAGAGTCGAGCCGGCGATGAGGGGGACACCAAGTGCCTCTCCGACGGCGGTGATCCCTGCGGTATAGTCGAAGATCTTGGCGACATCGCCGTCATCTGCAACATGGATGTCGGAGATGAGCCCGACTGGCCGTGCACCCATCACGTACACATCACGGAGTGTGGCACGGGTTGCATGGAATCCTGCGAGGAAGGGATAGTCGGAGAGGCGGGAGTGCATCCCGTCGACGGTTGTGATGATGAACTGCCCGCCTGCCGGGACAACCCCCCCGTCATCCATCTCGGAGACCCCGACGGATGCGCCGGTCTCCCCGATGATCTCTGCGATCTTCCTGTGCGCATAAAAGTCACCGGTCCCCCGTGATCCGACGCCGAATGCTCCCATGGAGATACCGGCCTTCTCGTACGTGAAGAGATCGCCGCTGAGGTCGCCGGTGATCCGGACCTCTTCTATCGCCGCTCGTGCGAATGCTTCTGCATAGTCTGACGGGACCTCTTTAATCTCAAGGATCCGGTCACGGAGGCGGGTTGCAAGGTCATCATCGCTGATACCGGTATGCAGATGCCTCCGCACATATCCTTCAATATCCATATACCGAGGTGTTGAACCTGTGCGGCAATAAAAGCGTGATGTACTGCGCTACGATCCTGATAGATATCTCCCCTGCCATCTGGTGACGCGCCAAACCAGAAGACTGATGTTCTGGTATGGCAAGAGAGATCTTCTGCTATGGCCATCGATCCGATTCCGACCGCATGCACCATTGCGGGATCCGACTCAAGCGCGGGGGCGGGCATCCAGGCTGATCTCAAGGTCTTCTCAGCGTATGGCGTCTACGGCCTCACCGTCATCACAGCAACGACCGCACAGAATACCCGGCGTGTCGCCGGTTCCTGGATACAGTCGGGTGATTCGGTTGCGGCACAGATCACCACACTCTGCGAGGAGTTTACCATTGGTGCATGGAAGACCGGGATGCTTGGAAATCCTGAGGTGATCGACGCGGTCATCGATTCGCTTCCGGACGGGGCATCACTCATCCTCGATCCGGTCATCGTCTCAACGAGCGGCCACCGCCTTCTCTCTGCTGATGCCCTGACACTCCTCATCGACGGGTTGATCCCGCTTGCGACCGTCGTCACCCCGAATATTCCGGAGGCGGAGATGATCACCGGGATCACCCCGATCCTGACACCTGAGGATGTGCGGGAGGCGGCGGCGGTGATCCGCTCACTCGGGGCTGACGCGGTCATCATCAAGGGAGGGCATGGGACCGATACGGAGGCGACCGATATTCTGCTGGATAGCGAGGGGGAGGTCGCCCTCTCATCTCCACGGTATCCCTATGAGGTGCATGGATCAGGGTGCTCATTCGCCTCCGCCATTGCCGCCGAGATCGCCCTGGGTGCGGACCTGCGATCCGCATTTCCTGATGCAAAACGATTCATCGATGGTGCTATCCGTCATGCAATCAGGTTCGACTCGGGGGGGGCGGTCCCTGATCCCTTCTGGGAGATGCGCCGGATCGAGATCGATTGATATATCTCTTTGTGATGCAACCATCAGGGTAATGGATGAGACCGATCATGCCATCCTCGATGCGTTGATGAGTGATGCCAAAGTACCGCTGGCTGATCTCGGGAAGCGGCTATCTATTGCCCCTTCGACAGTATTCAAACGGATTGAGCGGTTGAAGCAGGAAGGTGTGATCGCGCGGTTTACTATTGCCGTGAATCCTGAATTCTTCCCGCGCCGCCTTGTTTCATTTCTTTCCATCAAGGTTGATCCCGAGGCGGCGGCTGATCTGATCGCTTTTCTCAGGGAGCGGCCGATGGTCAGGGAGGTCTTTGAAGTACTTGAACCAAATGATTACCTGGTCAAGGCGGTGACGACGGATATCTCAGAACTCAAAAATGAGCTCATCCATCCGATCTCGGCATTGCCGGGTGTCCGTGAGGTGAATACCATCCTTGCTGTCAGAAAGATTAAAGAGCAGACATATGTTGGATAACGTTTGTGTGTATGGAGGCGACAATGGCGTTTGAGATGCTGTATGGGATCCTTGCGATCATCACCCTCATCATGGGGGCGGCACTGATTGTCCTGATGTACCTCTCCTATACACGGGTGAAGGACAGGACGCTCCTCCTCTTCAACCTGGGCCTCTTCCTCCTCGTCATCGGGATCGTCTTCTCGGATATCGTCGCGATGATCTCAGGAGAAGGCGTAGTATCGTACTGGTCCATCGTCACCGCCCGCCTCCTCCAGATTGCAGGCATCGGGTGTATGATTACGGGGGTCTTCCGGTAGGAGGGTACAGGCTATGGGATTTGGCGCCTCATTCGCACGCGACTGGACGATCAGCAAGACATCGAGGTTCTTCGGCAAGAACAGGATCGCCGATCCCCTCCTTGGGCGTCTTGCCGCAGATCCATCTGAAGCAGTCCGGGAGGCGGTTGCCCGGCATGCCTCGGCTCTCGGTGCTGAGGAGGGGGCAGGGTTCCGGCGGCGTGTTCCGGATGACGAGGTCCTCCTCATCGTCGAGAGCTTCCTGCTGACGGCGGGGGTGCCCTATGATAGAAAGAATGATAACGATATTGTGATAAAAAAGGATTTCTCTGCATCGGCTGACCAAGGCCTCTGCTGCCCCCTGATTGCCTCCTCGTACCTGACCGGCTTCCTCGCCGCTGTTCTTGAGAGCTGGGAGAGGATCGAGACGGACGAGGAGATCAGGTGCCGCAAGAAGGAAACAAAAGAGTCTTTTTAAAACAAAATAGGAAATCATATTTCCTAAACAGGGTTTTGTCTACATTGTATTCTCCTGCTAAACCAAACCCATAGTATATATATAGATCGTATTACAATGAATGCTTATCCGCACCCTGTCCGGAAAGATGCGGCGCTCCTCCGGGATGCGATCGGTCCGGGCGGTGGTGACGTGAGGTGAATGATTATGACGATGAAGAGAAATGACGATGCAGTCTCACCGGTCATCGGTGTCATCCTGATGGTCGCCATCACGGTGATCCTCGCTGCGATCATTGCGGCGTTTGTGTTTGGGATGGTCGGTGGAACATCGACAACGAAGGTTGTTGGATTGACTGTTGCACAAGATAATGAAACACATGGATCGATTACATGGCAGGGTGGAGCAGATATTCGGGATATCCAATCTTGGAATATTACTTCTCCCGAACAAACAACTTACCCAAACGACATTCCAACTGTGGGCTTGGTATCTCCTATTGAAATGGAGCCTGGTGACCGTGTTGTCATCACTGCTTCATTCAAGGATGGCTCAACACAGGTCATCTACGACCGGCAGTTCTAAGACTGCACTCATTTTTTATTTTATTAATCCCTCAATAACCCCCCCGCCTCCCGCTCCTTCTCCCCACCGCACTTCCTCACAAGCACCAGATGATGCCTGACCAGCCACCCCAGCTCAGGATCATGGTTTCGGAGGTACCGGGTCGTGTGGACCGCCGCCTCAATGATGGCATTGAATCCCCGGTTCAAGGAGGTATTATGATAGGTCTTCTATCTCATCACGATCAATACCAGCCTGTTTCAGTATCTCTATCAGAGTTCTGATTGGAAGTTCACGCTTATGTAAAGGAATAATGACCCTGCGCTTTGTTTCCGGGTTGAAAAATATGATGGCTTCCCTTTATTCGATCCAGCAAAAACCCTCTCTTCTGGATAATTTTCTTTACCTTTTGGGGTGTGAGTGCCGCTAATTTAGGCAAATGCGTCTATGGTTATGGTATATTCGAGGAGTCCTCCATCTGTCGGGACCTCCTCTCCCTTCTCCAGAAGATGCTCAATATAGATCTCAATAGCTTCTTTTGCCATATCTATTGCCTCATCTATCGTTTCGCCAAAGGTAATACAGCCGGGTAGTGTCGGAACAGTGACGGTAAATCCACCTTCGGGTTCTTTACGGAGCAGAATACGATAATTCCTGTATGTCATGATCATCCCCGGGTTATGGTAACAAGAGATCCAGGTATCTCGTCATGATAAATTGTTGTATCGGGTAGAGATAATCGCTCTGCTATAAGGGTTCGTCCCGGATGAGCGCCTCAATAACCCCCGCCGCCTCCCGCTCCTTCTCCCCCCCGCACTTCCTCGCAAGCACAAGGTTATGGCGGATAAGCCACCCCAGCTCGGGATCATGGTTCCGGAGGTACCGGGTCGTGTGGACCGCCGCCTCGATGATGGCATTGAATCCCCGGTTCACCGGGCGGTGGACCGGATCAACAAGGATCTTCTCCTCAAGGTGGGTTAGTTGGATGCTGTATGCCTCGCCGCTCTCCCCGATGACGCGGGCAGAAAAGGCAACCCAGGCATCGGCGGCGGCGAGGCGGTGCATTGTGTTTACGGTGATGTTTCAACGAAGGGGGAGAGAAAATTAATTTAAAGGTTAATCCTGCCTTGATCGAAAGATTGTAATCAATTTACATCTAAATAATTTTATTCAGCATATTGTTTCCCTTAGATTCCAAGTTGTCTTCTTATCAATGATAAGATGTTGTGAAAGATAGATGTTTTTTGTTGTTTAGAAGAATAGGTTTCACATTAACGTTTATTTCATGAGATATATCTTATCAATATAAACAATGATAAGATGTTGTGAAAGATAGATCTTTGTTGTTGTTTAGAAGAATAGGCTTCACATTAACGTTTATTTCATGAGACATATCTTAACAATATAAGCAATGATAAGATGTTGTGAAAGATAGATGTTTGTTGTTGTTTAGAAGAATAGGTTTCACATTAACGTTTCTCATTCC
>NZ_JWHL01000012.1:41506-71329 GCF_018132105.1 Methanocalculus chunghsingensis
TCATGAGACATATCTTAACAATATAAGCAATGATAAGATGTTGTGAAAGATAGATGTTTGTTGTTGTTTAGAAGAATAAATGCCTTATTAACATTCATCTCATTCCAGGTGTCTTATAAATGATAGATCACAGTTACCTTTTCTTTAATCGATATTTTGTACGTGAGCCTGAGCCTTCCATAATCAGAAATCCCTCCTCTTTTGACCAGTCTTTCAGGAGTCGGGAAACTTTAACCTGAACAGACTGAGTGTCTCCAAGACCCAATAATTGACGACATTCTTTATTTGTGATTGTTTCGTGGTCATTGACGTACTCTCGAACTATCTCTGCATATCTGAAATTATCGATTCCCTTAGATTGCGAATACGCGACTTTTCCAATCAGATCATATGCTATTGCTTTTGTGAGATAATAGGCAACTCCTTTTCCCTGCCCTCTGCGTTCAAGTATACCTCTATCAGGATGGCTCATTCTATCCAGAACCGCAATTGTATCTTCACGTTTTAGCTGAAGAAGTCCTGCTGCATTTTCTGTAGTGATATGACGGTGACCCTTTAGATATGTAAGAATGATCAACTCATCCATTTCAACAAACTTTCCTTCGGCGTGCCATTTTGCAACAAGGCTCGCAAAGGCATAATCAATTGTACCGTCATATATATGCAGGGTAACACCGGTATCATCAGCCATATATCTGGGCATTCTCTTTCCATACTCAAGCATTGTGCTGAAAATCTTACGACGACCCGTTCCTGCCGCCTCTACAAGACGTAGTTTAAGGAATGCATTTGCCAGAGTTCGATTACGCGGAACTGATTCATGTCGAAGTATATTATCAAGACTGATCCCTCCCACAAAACCACCCGGGCTTGTAACTATCAGTTCATGTGGGGTGTGACGGATTAACACTTCCCCTGGATTTGTATAATCACGATGGGTAATTGCATTGAGCATAGATTCTCTCACAACATCAAGAGGAAAGGCAGGTATCCGAAGTTTATATAATCCAATGGCCAACTCCTCTTCCGGATTAATTGGACTTGAAAAGATTCCCTCAATTTTCTCGATGATTTGAAGAAGACCCACTTTCCAGAGATCATTTCGTGCTACTTTCTTTTCTGAGGGTTGGTGTACATAATGTACCTGGCTTTGTGGACAGATCTCGGAGATGATATCGGGACGACCAAAAAGAAGCAGTCCTGCATTCGTCACATATTGACCCCGAACAGCTTCAATACCCCGTAAAAAGGAATCATCGGACATTTGAAGAAGTAAAGACTCGGGATTTTTGCTTCTCAAAATCGCCTTTGCACGGGCTATTTCGAGTGGATCAAGGTCATCTATAGTAATACCATGAGCTGGTTCGCCACTCCAGTCTACTGCTCCTGTTGAGGCTCTTGCTGCAGTAAAAGATGCAGGATCCATTGGCATACAGTTCTTTCCAATTCTGCTCTTAAATAATCCATGTGCTGTCCCATATGGTGGATTCAGTCCTTTTTGTACACGTACAATTAATAATTGTCCTGTCCCTTCCGGAACAGGTAATACTTCAACATCTGCCTGAATATGCGGGCGGGTTCCACTAAAAATCCCTCTACGCCAGACATCAATTTCATAACCATTTACCCCATGTATTGCTTTTGAACGGCCCTGTGTCTTATCTGAAACTCCAAAAACAACAACACCGCCATCTCCGTTTGAAAAACAGACTGCATACTCAATAGCCACCTTCATATCATCTTTTGGATTATGCCATGGTTTAAAGTCGAGAAGATTGGACTCCAGGTCATCGGCAATAGAAGAATCCAGATTATCCAGTAAAGCGAGTATATCGTCATTTGATGGAACTGTCATAAGGATATAACCGTTGCGTGGATATATCAGACTGACGATGGTCAAATCTTCCGGTGAGTTGTGATGCAGAGATCGCCATAATAAACCTCAGTGAAGCAACCCCTCAATAACCCCCGCCGCCTCCCGCTCCTTCTCCCCGCCGCACTTCCTCGCAAGCACAAGGTGATGGCGGATCAGCCACCCCAGATCGGGATCATGGTTCCGGAGGTACCGGGTCGTGTGGACCGTCGCCTCGATGATGGCGTTGAATCCCCGGTTCACCGGGCGGTGGATCGGATCAACAAGGATCTTCTCCTCAAGGAGGGTCAATTCGATGCTGTATGCCTCGCCACTCTCCCCGATGACGCGGGCAGAGAAGGCGGCCCAGGCATCGGCGGCGGCGAGGCGGTGCATTGCGATCCCATCGACCTGTTCAGAGACGAATGCATCTTCAGGGAGGTCACCGAAGGTCGTCTCGACGAAGAGGAGGGGGTCATGGACGATGTTTGCGACGAACCAGCCGTCCCGGACGACATTCCGAGCGGTATGGCTCCCCTTGAAGAGGGCGAGGGTGTACCGGCCGCCGCGGGAGATGACCCCCATCGGGGCGGCGTTGAAGAGGGTGGTCCCGATCACCTCGTTGATCCCCTCACGGAGGAGCGGAGGGTGTTTCAGTCCCACTGCCACCCCTCGGTCAGGGCAAGGTAGATCCCGGCGATGGCGATGTCGGCGAGCGACCCCGGATTGATACCCCGGCGGATGCATTCCTCATCCATCTCCTGGATTGACCGCCGCCCGGCAAGGACATCCTGCGCCATCGCCATCGCCTCGAGGGCGGCCGCTTCGCCGAACTTCTTTGCAATAAAGGTATCCGGCTCTTCAGCCATCAGGGTAATGAAGAGGCGGCTGATGACGCCGGGGCCGCCCCCTTCCTCATGGAGCCGGTCGGCAAATCTCCGGGTGAGGGGGTAGCCGTCGATCCATTCACGGCAGACCATGTCGCGGGGGGCAGAATATGCCATCACGTCGCGGAGTGTCATCCCCTCCTCGCGGATACGGCGAATCGACTCCGGGTCCTTCACATCAAGGCCGTCAGATTCGAGGACCCGGACCTCCGTCAGCGAGAAGGCTTCATAGAAAGCGACTGCATCATCGACGGTCGTCTCCTCAATCCGCCGGAGGGCACCAGAAATCCCCCCTCCCATAATGAGTGGAAAGAGGAGGATATATGCCCCAAAATGCGTGTTGCCACCGGAGTGACTGTTTGTCAGGATGACCGCCTGCCGGATCGCCTCGCCGATCCCGGTTCTGCCAGCCTCGGCATCATCAAGGGCAGGCCGGGCGGCAAGGACCGATGCGAGAAAATGTTCAAGCCGGGTATCATGGTAATCATGGCAGCGATCGACGTTTCCAGGCTTTGGAAACGCCGTCACTTCAAGCATCATCGCAAGCTGGGCACGCTCAGCACGGGATCTCCCCGGGTCCTTCATGAAAAATCTCCTCCATGATCTTCTGGGCAAGATGCCGCTTCTCCTTCATGTATGCCACCTTCGAGATCCCGAGGTTCTGCAGTGTCATATCACGAAACATACAGGGGGTTGACGACTTGCAGCACCAGGCAAGGCTTCCAAAACAGGTGTGTGATCCCCCTTCAAGCACCGTCTCCTTCGTTGCTCCTTTCTTCAGGGTAAGGTACTCATCACGTGACATATCGAGTCCCTTCAGAGCAGGAAGGAGCGGGCATTCCTTCACCGGCATACAGCAGAAGGTAAGGGATCTAAGATCTCCACCCCGACAGAGCTGTTTTGGTGCGTTATACCAGCCGACCTCATCTGCATATCGGCGGATAGCGGCATCAAGGCCCTTGAGGGTGTGGAGATCTGCCCGGCGGGCGAGGGAGACGAGATCGGCTCCATGGGAGAACTGATCCATCACCCGATCATAGGAGTGCATCGAGTTATTGGCGATGATCTGGAGGGGGACAGCGTTTCGGATCTGGCGGATCTTCTGGTGGCCGGAATCCATCAGATCAATATGGATAATGTCAGCACCGGCTTTCCAGAGGGCTTTTGCCAGTGCCCGCTCATCGGTGAGCCCCACCCGCATCTTCACCGAGACACAGGTATCCATCCTCTTGAGCGCCCTGACGATATCACAGAGATCATGGTGATGTGTCAGCAGATACTCGCCAGTACCGGCATCGATCATCGGCTTCTGACGGCAATGGGCATCGATCTCGTAGATGACGGTATCGCCGATCTCATCTGCGAGTGCTGCAAATGCATCAGGCTTTCCTCCCCGAAGATTGACACCAGCAACGACATCCGATCCCTTCAGCTTCTCCACTTCAGTGCGTATCCCCTCTACCGGATTGTCAAAGAAGAACTCGGTCCTCCCGGCTTCAGCAAGGTCATGGCTTGCAAGAATCGTCTCTTCATCGATGGAGAAGCCCCCAAGGAACGCAGCACCAACATGTCCTGCCCGTTGTAGCACATATGCTGCATCCACAACTCCTGCCATGGATGCAAGTGCAATGGGCGTCCTGACGATCTGCTGGTTCATCAGGAGCTCAAATCGTTCGTAAGCCTCCATCATAGATTCATATAAATTAGAAATGATAGCGTATAGCACTTTGGATCTCTTCTTCCGGAACCGAATCGATAACACTTTTTAGGTAGAAAAGTACAATTCTTCTCATGACGAAGAAAGGATTACTTCTGGTTGGACATGGAAGCAAACTCCCCCACAACAAAGAACTCATCGATAATACCGCGTCAATCATGGCAGCTAAAAACGACGAGTACATTGTAAAATCCGGCTTCATGAGCTTAAATGAGCCGACTGTCGAAGAATCGCTGAAGGCGTTTGAGAGTGAGGATATCGATCTCCTCGTCGTCGTGCCGCTCTTCCTTGCCAAAGGGGTTCATATCCTAAAAGACATCCCCGGCATCCTCGGTCTTGGAGAGGGAGAGAAGAAAGGTCTCTTCAGGATGAACGAAAAGGAAATCCCCCTCCTGTACGCTGATCCCATCGGCGGGGATCCCCTCCTTGCCGAACTGATGCTGAAGAATGCAGAGAACGCGATACGCGATCACCTCTGAACCTCCGATGCGCCTCCTGGTGCTTGATACCACCCATGGCGGGGAGACCCTCTCCACCGCCCTTGCCGAAGAAGGGCATATCGTGGACTGTGTGGATGTCTATTATGAAAGAGATGGCATCCCGCCTGAGACTGCTCAAAGACGGTCGTATAGCGCCTGTATTGCGCCGGTCCATCTCGATCCGGCGTACCTGCTGCTCCATCTCGGCCTTCCCGTGATCACCCACCACCAGGCGGCAGGACTTCTTCTGGGATCAGATCTTCCGCATCCCTTCATCGAGATCACCGGGGAGCGCGGGAAGACCACGACCGCCTATGCCCTCGCCCACCTGATGGCGGGAGCGGGTATCCTGCATACCTCGTCCGGGGATATCCGGTATCCTGAAAAGACTCTGCTCGGGAGATACAGTATCACCCCGGCAAACATCATCAGGCCGGTACAGGAGGCACGGCGATTGGATGGATGGTGTATCGCAGAGTCGTCGCTTGGGGTCTCCGGCAGGGGGGATCTCGGGATCCTCACCTCGCCAGGCGACTACCGGATCGCTGCAGGGAGACGATCTGCCCTTGAGGCAAAACTCCGCCATCTCAGTACCTGCAGACAACTCCTCCTTCCGGAGGGGATCTGTGTCGATCACCCGGATGCCCATACCGTCGGAGAGATCACCTCTTCTGAAGGGACAACCATATCATACTCATATGACGGTATCGAGGGATCCTTCGATCACCCCCTCCTCATGCTGGAGGGATATCGTCTGCCCCTCCTGACAGCAACCGCCGCAGGCTGCCTGCTTGGGATCGATCCAGTCCTGCTCCGGAGTTTTGAGGCCCTCCCCGGCAGGATGAAGACGAGATACGAGAACGGTTGTCTCATCGTTGATGCATCAAACAGCGGGACAACAAAAGACACAACCATCGAGGCGGCACGGTATGCACGGCAGATAGAGAGAGGAGCAGACCTCCATCTCATCATCGGCCAGGATGCACATGCCGTCTGTGAGAACTTCGCTGATGACGATATCATCGCGGCTATCAGCGCGATCGAACCCGGGGATCTCACGATCGTTACCCTCGATGAGCCATCAGAACTCCTCTCCCGCTATCCTGCGGGCCGGAGGGCAGCATCTCTTGAAGCGGCAATGCAAACCACTGAAAAGAGAGCAGATACAATCATTCTCCTTGCAGTCAAGACATGGAGGTAACAGAAGTGCACTACATACAGCCACGACCAAGTTCCATCGTCGCCGCCCTGTACACAGCCCGTGATCTCGGTGTCGATGTTGCGATATTACACGGCCCATCGGGCTGCTCGTTCAAACATGCACGCCTCCTCGAAGAAGATGGACTGCGTGTCGTCACCACCTCACTCTCGGATAATGAATTTATCTTCGGGGGACAGCCGATTCTCGAAGATCTCCTCAGGTATGCAGAAGAGACCTTCACCCCCTACCGGATGGCGGTCATCGGGACCTGTGTCTCGATGATCATCGGTGAGGATATGCAGGCGGCAATCGACGCATCCGGGATTTCAACACCGACGATACCGATGGATATCCATGCGGGCTTCTCAGAGAATATCGACGGGGTCATTGCGGCGCTTGAGCCTGCCGCCCGTGCCGGCTGGATCTCTGAAGAGGAGCTTGCACGGCAGCAGGTGCTGCTTGCAGGGGCAAACCAGGTGGAGAAGCTCAGGGGCGCCGCCTCAAAGCGGTATATTGAACCCGAACGTGGTGATCTCAAGCATATCGCCGCAACCGATCTCCTCTCTCTTGCACGGAGCGGGAAGAAAGGTATGGCGGTTATGAATGCCAAGAAGGAGACCGCCTATATGTTCATTGATGCCCTCCTCGCGCTTCACGAGGTTGCCCCGGATGCGGATATCACCTATCTTGTCAATCTCGATGATCGGGGGCTTCCCAAGGTGCGTGCGGATGCAGAGAGGATTTTGACCGAGGCGAAAGAGCGGGGGCTGCCGATCACCATCCTCGGCTCGCTTGATGAATATGGCATCATCGGGGATGCTATCGGCGAGGCTATCTGTGCAAGGAATCCCGACTACCTCCTGATCGTCGGTGTCCCTCATGCGGTTGAGTCCCGGTATACCGAAGGGGTCGAGGTCTTCTCGATCACGAATGGTCCCAGGCAGGTCGCCCCCCTCCGCGAACTTGGCCACCAGCATGTGATGGTTGAGATCGATCTCCATCCAAAGACCCTCGGTGTCCGGTCTATCGTTGAGAGTGAGTTTGGGGCGGTCCTCAGGAGCCTCTGATGCGGACACTCCTCATCACCGGGGATCGATCAGGCTGCGGAAAGACGAGCATCACGCTTGCCATCTCGGCAATCCTTGCGAAAAGGATGCCGGTCCAGACCTACAAGGTCGGGATGGACTATATCGATCCATCCTACCTGACCGGCGTCACCGGGAGACCCTGCCGGAACCTCGACAGCTATGTCCTCGATGATGAGGGGCTCCGGGGTGTCTATGCCCATGCCTCTGCGGGAGCTGGAATCGGGATCATCGAGGGGGTCAGGGGCCTCTATGAGGGGGCCGATATCCTCGGCGATACCGGCAGTACCGCATCGGTTGCAAAGGCACTCGGTGTCAATGTCATCCTTGTCATCAACGCAAAGAGCATTACACGGAGTGCCGCTGCGATCGTCAAGGGGTTCATGGCATTTGATCCCGCGGTCCGGATCCGGGGGGTGATCCTCAATAATGTCTCAGGCGGCCGCCATCTGGAGAAGGCGAAGGGAGCAATCGAGCATTTCTGCGGAGTCCCGGTCATCGGTGCCGTCCCGCATACCCCACAGATGGAGCTTGCCATGCGGCACCTCGGCCTCGTCCCATACCGTGAGGGGAGCGAACAGGATGACTTCAGGGAGAAGATTGCGGTCATCACCAGGGTGATCGAGGAGTATATCGATATCGACGCCCTCCTCTCAATTGCGGCTGAGCCTGCGCATCACGGCACCCCTCACCCTGCATTTGATCAGATCCATCCGATCGATCTGAGGATCGGCGTTGCCCATGATGAGGCATTCAACTTCTATTATGCCGATCTCTTCGATCTCCTCCGCGCAGGTGGTGCAGAGCCGGTCTTCTTCAGCCCGATCCATGACCGGCTCCCCGATGCTGATGGATACATCATCGGCGGGGGCTATCCCGAACTATACTCTGCCGAACTGGAGAGGAATGATACAATGCGCCAGGCGATCGCTGAGGTGGTGGAGAACAATACCCCGGTCTATGCCGAGTGCGGCGGGCTCATGTACCTCACCCGGTCGATCACCAGAAAGGCAGGGTTCCAAGGTTCGGAGGAGGCGAAGACGCATACGATGTGCGGCGTCTTCCCCGGAGATACTCTGATACCATCATCCCGGGTCCTCGGCTATGTCGAAGGGCGATCGCTTGCCGGGCCGATGGGGATGGCGGCGTTTCGGGGCCATGAGTTCCATTATAGCGAGATCCGAATGGATGCCGGCGCCGAATACGCCTTCCACCTGACACGAGGCCGAGGCATCGCAGATGGCAATGATGGGATCCTTCTGAAGAATGCTCTCGGGAGCTATGCCCACCTCCACCCTGTTGCAAGCAGCGATATGATCAGGTCCTTCCTCTCGGCCTGCCGGGATCAAAGTACGAAGCAAAACTAATACATTGATCCTCTCTCCAATACCTGATCATGGAAGTCTATATGGATGGAACATTCGTTCCACAGGAGGAGGCGAAGGTTTCGGTCTTTGACCATGGTTTCCTCTATGGAGATGGCGTCTTTGAAGGGATACGGGGATATAATGGAAGGATATTCCGTCTGAACGAGCATATCGATCGCCTCTACGATTCGGCAAAGACGATCGATATGAAGATCCCGATCACAAAGGAGGAATTCTCAGAGATCATCCTTGAGACGGTCCGGAGAAATAACCTCAAAAACGCCTACATCCGTCCGATTGTCACCCGTGGAATCGGAACGATGGGGCTTGATCCAACGCACTGCCCAAAACCGATGGTCATCTGTATCGCCATCGAGTGGGGGGCGATGTATGGTGACCTCTATGAGAAGGGCCTCACCGCAGTCACCGTCGCGGTCAGGAGGAATGCGCCGGATGCACTTCCGCCAAATGTCAAGAGCATGAATTATCTCAATAATATCCTCGCCAAGATCGAGGCGAATTACAAAGGCGGGGACGAAGCGATCTTCCTTGACGCACAGGGGCGGATATCAGAGGGATCCGGCGATAACATCTTCATCGTCAAGAACGGGATCATCCACACCCCGCACACCCTCACAAACCTCAAAGGAATTACGCGCGACGTCCTTATCGAGATCGCAGAGAGCCTCGGCATCCAGGTGAAGATTGTTGAGCTTGGATTCTTTGATCTTTATACGGCAGATGAGATGATCGTTACAGGAACCGCTGCTGAGGTTGCCCCAATCGTCAAGGTCGATGGAAGAATCATTGGAAGCGGCAGGCCAGGACCGATCACAAAACAGATTATGGCCGCCTTCAAGACGATCACCGAGAAGGAAGGCACCCCGATCTGAAAGGATCAAATGAATACCTTTTTATTTTCAAAGGTCTACCTTTTATAGCAATTTAGTTGCACTGCTGATATAGTGTAGTGGCCAATCATGTCGGCCTTTCACGCCGACGACTGGGGTTCGAATCCCCATATCAGCATCCTTTTCTTTTCAATCGATATTTTTTTTCTCCGTTTATGACTTTTCTGGAAGTACAACCATTCACCCCTCTTCACTTCTGCTATCGTTTCCATACGATAAAATGAAGATATTTTATCGTTTATGGACGATAAGGATATGAATCAGGATGCCCATCATTGATCATGGATACTGTGGCCAAACTCAAAGCTGCCATTGTCGAGTGGCAGGAGCGGGATCTTCCGACGATCTATCCGCGGCAATTCAGCATACAGCTCGAGATCCCGCATATCAATGACATTATTGGTGTACGGCGATGCGGGAAGACCTATTGTATGTTTCAGCAGATTGAAGAGCTGATCAGGGCAGGTATCCCAAAGTCGCAGATCCTCTATCTCAATATTGATGACGACAGATTGCAGCCTCTGAATGGAGATGAACTTGACCGACTACTCGATACCTTCAGGGAACTCTATCCGGTACGTGATGATGAGAGACTGTACCTCTTCCTCGATGAGATCCAGAACATCCCAGGATGGGAGCTGTGGATCAAAGACATCTATGACAGGAAGAAGAACCTGAAGATCGTTATCAGCGGATCGAATGCATCACTTCTCTCTGAAGAGGTGACCAATCGCCTCACCGGGAGGCACATTACAACCATCCTGTAACCATTCAGTTTCAGAGAGTATATCGTGCACCACGAAATCCCGATAGATCCCAGAACCCTGCCATACTCAGAGAGGAGATTTGAGATTAAGCGTCTTTTGAATGAATTCCTCCATCGGGGTGGATTCCCGGAGATCATTCTCTACCCCTCGGCCGATGTAACCGTCCTTCTCCAGTCGTACTTTGATGATATCATCTTCAGGGATATCGTGACCAGACATGGGGTGAGAAATCCCGCTCTCTTCAAGGATCTTGCTATCTTCTGTATATCCAATATTGCCAGGCCCCACACCTATAATTCGCTCAGAAAGCTCTTTTCCGGATTTGAGACGATCAGTACTGATGCAATTATACGCTATCTCTCCTATCTTGAGGATGCATTTCTCCTCATTTCAATCAGGCATTATGATGACTCACTCAAAAAGCAGATGAATAAACCGAGGAAACTCTATTGTATTGATCCCGGAATGATGAATGCGGTATCATTCCGTTTCTCTGAAGACACCGGACCGCTCTTTGAGAACCTGGTCTTTATACAGCTTCACCGGACCGGCCATGAGATCTATTACTGGCAGGACGAAAGAGGCCGGGAAGTGGATTTTGTTATAAAAACGGGGCTGAAATCCTTTGAGGTAATCCAGGTGTCGATGGATATCTCAGATCCAAAGACAAGGGAAAGGAAGATGAAAGGGCTTCTCTCTGCCATGGCTCACTTTGGGGTCCCAGAGGGACTCATCCTGACATCAGACCTCTTTGAGGAAGAGATGGTATCAGGTAAAACGATCCGCTATCGGCCACTCTGGTACTGGCTGCTTACAGGTGGGGAGGGGGATGATATGCCCTCAAAAAAAATATGAGTGGTCCCTCTCACCCGCTCCCGGGAGGCGCATTCTCTCTCTAACGCAGCCTTTTTAGTGCATTCTCGGATTTCTGCGCCTTCTTCTCGCTCCCTGCTTCCCTGTATGCCCGGATGAGGATCGGGTAGGCATGCAGTCCGACCTCTCTCTTCCTGACGAGCTTCTCGCAGATTTCAACAGCTTTTTTGGGGGTGTCTGTGGCGAGATAGATCCTTGCCATGAAGAGTGCCGCTTCATCCGGATCCATACCGCCCCTCTCAATCTCTTCATGGGCGTGTTTATACCTTCTCTCAAGCACAGAGAGGTATGCTTCAATGATCACCATGGCCTGTACGGAGGCATGCTGGTGAAAAACCTCCTTCAGCTCGAGCACCTCATCCATGCGATGAAGATCAAGAGCAAGTCCGATGAATCTAACAACCATATCGAGATGGTTGCCATCTTCGATGTGATCTCTGAGATAGGAGAAGAAGAGATCGCCGTCATCGATCTTCACCACCTCTTCGGGGGTGAGTGCCATTATTGTATCAGGTGTTCTCTCCCTCTCCTGTTTTTGAGAGTGGAATTGGGACTCCATCAGATCCGGTGAAGGGGATTCCCTCTCAAAATCAGAATCGAAAAGGGTCTCTATCCGCCGTGTGAAAGAATCCGGCTGAAGCCCCGGAGGGAAGTCCCTGAGCCTCTCCTCAGGAACCGGGGCGAGGATCCACTCTGCCATCTCCACGACCACAGAATTGGATGAGAGAATAAGCTTCTCAGCCGCCTCACCCACCCCATCCTCCTCTGTACGCGGATCTACTGCCCAGTTGAAGAGGTGAATGAGTGCCCTGCTCTCTTCACCGATATCTACCGCCTCTTGTTGCCGTGCCCTGATATGGTCCACCAGCATTGTATCTGCTCCCCCGCCGGCCCCTCCAAGGAAGCCTTCAATGATATCGGCACTCCCATAACCGGCGGCGGCCAGGACGGTGAGCGGATCCGTGATATCCACATCATCCCCTTCCTCTGTAAAAAATATGACGAGTCTGAGGAGGTTGCGAAGGTATGAGGGTATGGCGTCTGCAAAGCTGACGATCTCCACCATCAGATTCTCGGTGATTCCTTCCCGGATGAGATACCGGATACCTTCGATCTGTTCCCGGAATGCAAGATCAGTGAGTACTGAGTAGTCAAAAGGAGCTATCAGGATATCCTCGGTTCCGGAGGGAGGGTGGGGCGATGTCTCCTCGAGAAGGCACATCCAGAGCTCCTTTGCCTTCTTGTGATCATTCAGGAGCGTGTACCCAAGGAATGCATATATACGTCGCATTGCCTGGGGATCATCCTGCCGCCCGATGATATCTGCCAGAATGTCGTCAGCCTGATACCCCGATGAACGGTTGATCAGGGCCTGCCGAATCATGCAGAGGGAGGTGTCACAAAAGAAGTAGTCCTCGGTCAATGTTTCATCTGCAACGTCGTACTCCCCGACCGATTCATAGAGTGATGCCAGGGTAAGAGATATCTCTTTGGAATATGGGTGTTCTTCCCATAGTTCAGATATAGTACCGATCAATTTCGACCTCTCTTCCCGGGAGAGATGATCGCCAGTGAGATCAAACGCATGACTAAAAAAATCATAGTTATCTGGATCCCTGAAGAAGTCTCTGCTCATGATCAGATCATAGGGGATGAATGATTTTTAGTTTATCTTCTGCCCCCGAAAGTACCGGAGTCAGGGTGAATCCTTATAAAAGAAGAGAAGGGCCAAACCCTCTTTATTCGCCTGTATAAATCTTCCATGCCGTCTCGACGTCGGCACCCTCGACCGTGATCGCAAAGATGGCGTTGCAGAACCGGACAGCGGCATCATGCCCCTTCTGGTGGATGTTCCGGCCTGTTGCATTCCCTCCGGCACCACCAGTGTGGATCTGATCATAGAGTTCGGAGAGGAACTTCCTCTCATCTGTTGAAGAACCGCCTGCACAGACGACCTTTGTTCTTCCGGCGGCCAGAACCGCCTCCTTCAGGAGCTCTGCCGGGGTTGCCCCTTCCTTCTTTGGAGCGTTTACCTTTACATAATCTGCGCCTAGGGCGGCGGCAACACCGGCGGCACCGGCGATGAGATGGGGATCTTTCTCATCTTTGACTGCCGCCCCACGGGGATAGATCCAGAGGACGACGAGGAGCCCGTTCCGGTGCGCATCAAGGATCACCTGCTGTGCCTCACGGAGCATCTCGGCTTCAAACTCTGATCCGATATAGATGGTGTACCCGACAGAGGTTATTGCAAGGCCGGTCCGGTCACGGAGATCAACAACATCCTGAACAGAGACGAGAAGGGGGCTGACCGGGTCCCGCTGTCCGGTCTTGACAAGGTGCGTCTTGGAATTGAGTTTCACAAGATAGGGGACGTCGGCAAAGTCCATCCCATACCGTGCGATCAGCCCGAACTGGGTCGCAAAGACACCCACCTTCCCTTCGGCAGCAACTCTGAAGAGATGAATCGGGTCGGAGTCATCAGGGTGAATATTTTCACCATAAAAGTCATCATTAAGATGCTCGACCTTCTGGTCTCCGGCAAAGAGCATCAGCCGGCCGGTACCCCGGGTGATCCGCTGATAATTTGCTATAAACGTATCACATGCCGCATACGGAACGTCAAGTGGAATTGAGAAGAGATCTTCTGAGCTCATACTCAAGCATATCATCCGCTGGCTGATTAATGCTTACGATGCGGAGATGCAAAAAAAAGTTATCAGATATGGATGACCTTATGGCCCGTATCTGTACTCTTCCTGCAGGTGATCTCAAGGACACCATGGATACAGCTCATCGTGACATTCCCGGTATCCACCTGCGGAAGATCGACGATTGCTATCGGTGTCTGCCGTTCATGCGAGACGATATGCAGCCGTCCACCCTCAAAGAAGATCCGAATCTCATCGGGATCATATCCGGAGACATCCGTGACGATCATCAGATCATCATTGATCTCATAGACCTCAACCGGATGATTCTGCTCTTCTAACGGATCTTCATGAATGTTCATGGGTGTTCCGTTGATCACTACCCGGAAGCCAAGGACCCGTGGGAACGGGCCCTCAATCGCCATTGATTCGGCCATAATCTTCCGGACTGCATCAACCAGTTCTTTGTACGCATCAGAGGGTTTCTCACTCATCTCTTATTCACACCTGGTTATCCTTCACTCAGTGATTTCTCTAACTCCTTTGTTCGCCTTCCAATCTCTTCAAACTGTTTCCTGCCAGAGGTGACATGCTCGCGAAGCTCACGAGCATCCGAGGTTATCTTCTCATTCTTTTCTGCAAGCTCGACACGCTTGGCAACATTCAGTGCTTTCTCAAGCACATGCCGCTGATCTTCATTATAGAGGAACTCCCAGGATTGCCGTTCCGCCGCCTCAATGGCATCCCGGTCAAGTGATGGCTTCACCTTCTGTCTGGCAAGCTGGATATGCTCTTTGGTCACACGGATGTTGGCCATGGCATCCTGCATCTCCTGCTCGTTCTTCCCACCCATCCTCGCGATGAAGTCACGGATGGCGTGGAGCTTTGCCTCACGAACGAGTGCCTCGATATCGGCCCCGACATAGCCTTTCGTCTCTGCAACGAGGCCGTCAATATCTATATCCTTTGCAAGGATACCTGCCTCATCCTTGAGATATACCTCAAAGATCTGTCTGCGCCCTTCGGCATCGGGTGGTGGAACGAAGATATGCCGTTCAAGCCTTCCCGGCCGCATCAGGGCGGGATCCATCATATCTGGCCGGTTGGTCGCCCCAATCACAACCACATTCTTCAGCTCCTCAAGTCCGTCGAGTTCAGTGAGGATCTGGGAAACGACGCTCTCGGTAACATGGGATGAACCCGCATAGGTGCCACGGCGGGGGACCAGCGCATCAACCTCGTCAAAGAAGATGATCGAAGGGGATGCCTGGCGGGCCTTTCTGAAGATCTCCCGCACACCTTTCTCGGATTCTCCCACCCATTTTGAGAGGAGTTCCGGGCCTTTGACAGAGATGAAGTTGCATTCACTCTCGTTTGCGACCGCCTTTGCAAGGAGGGTCTTTCCTGTTCCTGGTGGCCCGAAGAGGAGAATCCCTTTTGGGGGCTGTGTATTAAGCCGCAGGAATACCTCAGGAAACTTGAGCGGCCACTCGACAGCCTCACGCAGCTCATCCTTCACATCGTTTAAGCCGCCCACATCCGCCCAGTGGACGTCCGGCACCTCAACAAGTACCTCCCGCATCGCACTCGGCTCAACATGCTTCAGAGCTTCGTCAAAGTCCTCACGGGTGACCTTCAGCTCATCGAGGAACTCGCTTGGAACATCCTCATCAATATTGATCTTCGGGATGATCTTCCTCAGGGCATGCATCGCCGCTTCTTTCACCAGAAGGGCAAGATCTGCCCCGACAAAGCCATGCGTGATATCAGCGAACTGTGAGAGATCAACATCATCCGCAAGGGGTACGCCCCGGCTGTGAATCTGGAGCACATCAAGCCGCCCCTTCTTATCCGGGATGCCGATCTCGATCTCACGGTCGAAACGGCCTCCACGCCGGAGTGCGGGATCGATTGCATCAGGGATGTTCGTTGCGGCGATGACGATCACCTGGCCGCGGCTCTTCAGACCGTCCATCAAAGAAAGAAGCTGGGCGACAACCCGCCGTTCGACCTCACCCTTTGTATCCTCGCGCTTCGGTGCGATCGAATCGATCTCATCGATGAAGATGATCGTCGGGGCATTCTCCTGCGCCTCTTCGAAGACCTCACGGAGCTTTCCTTCTGACTCTCCATAGTACTTGCTCATGATCTCGGGACCGGAGAGTGTAATGAAGTGAGCATCCACTTCACTTGCAACAGCCCGTGCAATGAGGGTCTTGCCGGTTCCCGGAGGGCCGTAGAGGAGAACACCCTTCGGCGGCTCGATCCCAAGTCTTTCGAAGAGCTCGGGCTGGCGGAGTGGAAGCTCGATCATCTCCCTGACCATCTGCAGTTCTCTGCCAAGGCCCCCGATATCCTCATAATGAATATCCGAGATACCTTCTTTCCCTTTCTCCCCTTCATAAGGGGTCTCTTTCAGCTCTACCTCGGTATCTTCGGTGACGATGGCAATGCCCTTCGGGCTCACCTTTGCGATGACGAAGGTGAGCGGATTACCAAGGACATTGACACGGACGGTCTGACCTGCCGAGACTGAACGGCCATGCAACATCCTCTTGAGATACTGCTCTCCACCGACGAGCCGGATCGGCTGGGTCGGCTGAATGGTGATCTTCGTTGCGTACCCTGCCTCAAGCTTTTTGATCCTGACCTTGTCGTCTATCCCGGCTCCGGCGTTGCTCCTGACGTTCCCGTCGATCCTGATGACAGCACGGCCCGTGTCTTCAGGAAAACCCGGCCAGACGATCGCCGCGGCCTTCTTCCGGCCTGAGATCTCGATGACATCGCCTGAGACCAGGCCAAGCTGTTTCATAACATCGATGGAAAGGCGGGCAATACCCCGTCCGGCATCGCCGTGAGCCGCCTCCTTTACGATCAGATCCATGTGATCTTTAGTACCAGTCATAATGAACACCTATGATTTACCATACGTTAGTCTTATTCAGCATATAAATATTTCTACAAACGCTCCATCCCTACCAATAATACATAGAGTAAAGATTCCAGAGAATCCTAAAAGAGAAAAAGGTTGCGATGGATCAGGCCAGGTAGCCTGAAAAAATCAGAAGTTAAAGTGTTTACCAACAATCTTCAGAGCGCAGAAGTCACCGCACATCGTGCATGCATCAGTATCCGCAGGCGAACGGCTGTCCCGGATATGACGTGCACGCTCAGGATTCATTGCGACTGCAAACTGTCGCTCCCAGTCGAGATCACGGCGTGCATGCCCCATCTCGAGATCCAGCGCCCGGGTCTTCTTCAGTTTCACCATATCACCAGCATGTGCGGCAATGCGTGATGATATGACACCTTCATACACCTCTTCCGGAGTTGGAAGGGCGAGGTGCTCTGCCGGAGTCACGTAGCAGATGAAGTCAGCACCTGCAGATGATGAGATTGCTGCTCCGATGGCTGCAACACGATCATCATACCCGGGTGCGATATCGGTGACAAGCGGGCCGAGCATATAGAATGGCTTATTGTTCGTCACCCGCTTCTGGAGCTGGACGTTGGTTGCTATCTCATCGATCGGGATGTGGCCGGGCCCCTCGACGATCGTCTGGACACCGAAGGCGTTTGCCTGATCCGCAAGCTCGGCGTTGATGAGCAGTTCCTGGATCTGCGCCCGGTCGGTTGCATCATGGACCGCACCGGCCCGCATGCCGTTTCCAAATGAAAGTGTGACCTCATGCTCCTTCATAATCTCAAGGAGATAGTCATAGCGGCGGTATAACGGGTTCTCCATCTCATTGTGAAGCATCCAGGCGGTCATAAACGCACCGCCCCGTGAAACGAGTCCACCGTGACGACCCTGATTCTTCAGGCGTTTCATCGTTTCCCAGTTGATACCGGTATGAATTGCCATGAAGTTCGTTCCAAGTTTTGCCTGGTCTTCTGTCGCCTTGAAGAGATCATCCTCATCCATATGGATGACCGCACCCTTCTTCCGTGCGGCCTCGATGAATGCCTGGTAGAGTGGAACAGATCCTACGGATAGTGTGGTATTCTCAATAACCCGCCTGCGAATCTCAAGGAAATCGCCGCCGGTCGAGAGCTCCATAAGAGTATCGGCGCCTGCAAGCTCAGCCTGTCGCGCCTTCTCAATCTCCTCATCAATATCAACGATATCAGAAGATGTCCCGATCGAGGCATTCACTTTTGTCCGGAGCCCCTCACCGATACCGCAAAGCTTTACATCCCTGTACGGGCTGATCGGGATGACGATATGTCCCCCGGCGACACCTCTTCTGACAAAATCCTCAGTCACACCTTCAGCTTGTGCGACAACCTTCATCTCGTCTGTGATGATGCCACGGCGTGCATCCTCAAGTAACGTCATAGTTATGAAAAGGTGAAATTAGCAGATAAAGCCTTTTATTTTACAAAATAAAGGCAATATTACTTTCTTTGCGGACAATAAATATTGCTTTCACTACATCATAAAAAATTGTCAAGGTGCAGATGAAGATACCTTAAAGCGAATTCATGCCAAACAGGTATCCTGCCGGTGATTTTTTGCGCATTAATTTTGGTGGCTTTATTCCTATCAGCACTGTGGACTGGCCAGGACGGGCAGTATGCACCGTCTTCCTCAGAGGGTGTCCGGTCAGGTGCGACTACTGCCATAACAGGGACCTCCAGAATGGCGAAGATTACCGCTCAGTTGATGAGATCATCGACCTGATCCGATCTACCAGAATAGCTGTTTCAGGCGTTGTCTTCTCAGGCGGTGAACCGACACAGCAGGGCGAGGCACTTGTTGAACTTGCCCGTCGAGCAAAAGGGGAAGGATTCCTTGTTGGACTTCATACGAATGGCGTCTATCCTGCAGTTATTTCGGATCTGATAGCAGAGAGAGCAGTCGATCGGATAGCGCTTGATATTAAGGCACGATGGAACAGATATGATAATCTCCTGCGTGAGAAGTATGCCCTTGCGGTAAAAGAAACACTCAAGGTCTGCAAAACAGCATATATGCAGGGAAAACTCCCCGAGTTCCAGGTTGTCATCACCCTCTTCCGGGGATATGAGGATGAAGTCAGGTACATCTCAGCAGAAGCCGAAGGGGTGGATCTCGTCCTCCAGCAGGGAATATTCGGAAGGGTGCGCCCCCTCTCATCGGATGAACTCAGGGAGATCGCAGATGGAATCGGGCGTCCTGTCATCATCAGAACGCGGGAAGAAGGAGAGACACGATATGAAGGTAATAGGATTGGTCGGTCTTCCGGCGAGCGGCAAAGGTGAATGTTCCTCTATAGCCGGGGAGCTTGGCATACCGGTTGTTGTCATGGGCGATATCATCAGGGCGTATGCAAAAGATGGAGGGCTTGAAGCGACCGATCAGCACCTTGGAGCGATTGCCCGTCGGCTCAGGGAAGAAAAGGGAATGGCAGCTCTGGCAGAACTGACGGCCCCTGCCGTCAAAGAGAAAGATGCTCCTATTGTCCTCATCGACGGGATACGGGGGGTAGCTGAAGTACACCATTTTAGAGAAATATTTGATGATTTTATACTTATTGCGATAGACTGCCCGTTCCCTCTCAGGCTCTCCCGCCTCCAGGAACGTGGCCGCTCAGATGATACCCTCAGTGAAGCGGATCTCAGATCCCGGGATGAGCGTGAATGCAGTTTCGGTCTTGGCGAGGCGATGGATGGTGCAGATAGACGGGTGTCAAATACTGGCAGCCTGCAATCATTCCGCGAAGAAGTGAAGAGAATGTTGCAGGAGCTACGGAGTCAATCATGAAGAATGGCATCTACTTTTCATCATCCTCCAAGGTATGGGATGACCCGGAATGGGTCTTTGGAATCGAGGAAGCCGGATATGACGGGTGGGAGATCTCAGCAGATGGCCAGTACCGCCTTGAGGATCCCGAAAAAAGAAGAAAAATTATCGATATCATTGAAAGTACGGGTCTTGGAATAACCGTTCACGCCCCCTATGGTGATCTGAACCTTGCATCTTTCAATTATCCGATATGGCGTGAGTCCATACGCCAGACCTGCCTCTGTATTGAAAATGCTGCAGATATCACCAACCGGGTTACGATCCATCCCGGATACCTCTCCCCTATAGCAAAACTTGATCCTGGTCGTGCCTGGGGACTGCAGAAAGATGCGCTTCTGGAAATCGGTGCAGTTGCAGAAGAGCATGGACTTCTCGCCTGCCTTGAGAATATGATTTCCATTAAAGAGTTTCTCTGCAGGGATCCTCTGGAACTCTTCGGGATGGTGGAAGGAATCACCGGAATCGGAATGACATTTGATATCGGCCATGCCAATACAACCGGAACCGTACAGGAGTTTCTCAAATACCTTGGGGATGCAGATCACCTTCATCTCCATGATAATCATGGCAGTTCGGATGAACACCTCGCCCTGAAGCGTGGCACCATCAACTGGGAGAAGGTATCAGCTGCCGTACGTGATTCATACAGGGGAATCATAGTGATTGAAGGAAGAGATCTCGATGAGGCAAGAGAGAGTCTCGCCGTCATCAGGGGGTGGACACTATAGCGGGAGAGACACTTCATATCCATTTCCTCGGAACTGCGGGAGCTCTTCCAACGCCACAGAGGAACCCATCCTGCATTATGATCCGGAGGGGATCAGATACGATTCTCTTCGACTGCGGCGAGGGTGCTCAGCAGCAGATGATGCGTGCCAGGACGGGGTTCACCGTTGATGCAATCTTCATCTCCCATTGGCATGCCGATCACTATCTCGGACTATTCGGGCTGATCGAGACGATGGGATTCAATGGCCGGACAGAGCCACTCAGACTCTATGGGCCGCGCCGCATCTTTGAGTTCCTCTCGATCATCAGGCAGATGAACCAGAACATCTCTTTTCCAATCGAAGCAATGGAGCTATCTGATGGTGATGAAATCCAGTTCGATGGCTATCGGGTGATCGCATTTGGAACCCGGCATGGCTGTGAAAGCTACGGTTTCATCCTCAGGGAAGATGATCGCCCGGGACGGTTTGATCGGGAAGAGGCGATTGCACTAGGGATTCCCCCAGGCCCGCTCTTCGGGAGACTCCAGCGTGGTGAAGAGGTGACTGTCAGTGTCGATGATGTAGCAACCATCATCCGGCCGGATCAGGTGATGGGGACTTCACGGCCCGGCAGGATAGTTGTCTATACCAGTGATACGCGCCCTCTCATACGCTGGCCGAATGCCGCACGGGATGCCGATCTTCTCATCCATGATGCAACCTTTGATGATGCGGAGGAGAAACGTGCAGGCGAGGTCTACCACTCGACCGCCGGGGGAGCGGGCAGAGCTGCAGCAGAGATCGGAGCAGCCCGTCTGGCACTCGTGCATATCAGTTCACGCTACACATCAACGGTTAGCCATATACAGGATGCAGAACGACAGTATACAGGAGAAGTCCTGTTTCCACAGGATTGTTCAATGATCGAGATACCATTCAGGGACTGATGAAGATGGAGGACATTATTGATGAACCAAATGATAGCCGCCCTCCTTCGCCGACATCAGGACTTCCTGGCGGGTCTTGTCGCTCTTCTCCTGACGACCGTCTTCGCCTCGATAGCAGGAATCTATCTTGGTTCTGTTAATGAAATACTTATTCTGATCCCCGGACTGATGATCCTCGTCCCCTCGTCTATCAACATGCGGGGGGCGATCGCCGGGATTCTTGCATCCAGACTGTCATCTGCGATGCATATCGGTGCTTTCGACATTGATTACAAAGAAGGCTCTGTCCTTGGAGATAATCTCAGGGCAACCTTTATCCTCACCGTCATAATCGCCGCAATCGTCGGTATGCTCGGCTACATCATCGGTATTGCTGCCGGCCTTGATATCATTCCTGTTATGGATATGATCCTCATCTCCGTCATATCCGGCTGTATCGCAGGGGTGATCGTCACCCTCATAACGCTTATCGTTTCACTTGCAACCTACAGGTACTCAATCGATCTTGATATGATCGGAGCACCAACCGTCACAACTGCCGGTGATGTCATCACCCTCCCTCTCCTTGTTATTACCGCCGTCCTCGTCGTCGGCCTCCCTCAGTCTGTCAGGTATCTCCTGCTGGGGATCGTCATTCTCCTCCTCATCCTCAGTATTCTTGGGACATTGAAAGGAACTGATACGGTACAGTCAATCATCAGGGAAGGGCTCCCACTCCTGGCACCCCTCTGTATTCTCGGCACCATCGCCGGAGTTGTATATACAGAGGGTCTGGAGGATCTTGTTGCAACCGCGGCTCTTCTCATACTGATCCCCCCTTTTATGAACGGGTGTGGAGCGATCGGGGGGATCATCTGTTCCCGTCTCGCAACCGGAATGCATATGGGTTCGATTGAGCCACAACTGATACCCGGCCGGGAGGTTTTCTCAGGATTTGGAACAAATTACGTCTATACATTAACAATCCTCCCACTGATGGGTACTATCGCTCATTATTCTGCCGTGCTGATCGGACTGGACTCTCCCGGACTGTTGCTCATGGTTGTTATTGCAACCGGATCAGGCCTCATTGTCGTCACCGGGATGAACCTCCTCGCTTATATGACAGCCAGCATCTCCTTTGCCCTTGGGTACGATCCGGATAACTTCGGCATCCCTGTTGTAACAAGCAGTATCGACCTCATCGGGGCGACTGTGCTGATCATGATGATTCACCTGGTGCTATAGTGATAAGTAGTGCCAGATACAGTAGATAATGAAGATATGTTCGACCTTGATCGTCAGCCTGTCAACTTTAAGGATGTCCTCATCGAGATGAAGGATGTCTCTGAGTTGATGGTCGATCTGGCATATTCGGCTATTCTCTTTGAGAGTAAAGAGATAGCCCGTGAAGTTGTCAACCTGGAGGAGTCGATGAACCGGCTCCTCTATCAGGCCAGAATCACGAGTATTCTTGGAGCAAGGAGGCTGGAGGAGGCCGAGTCGATGAGTGGTCTCCTTCAGATTGCAGAAGGCGCAGAGCGGATATCAAATGCCGCCTCTGACATTGCAAACGTCATATTGAAGGATATACAGATCCCAATCAGGATGCGCCGTGCCCTCCCTGAAGCAGAAGAGGTCACCGTCAGGATTGAGATCTCTGAGAGCAGCGAACTTGTAAACGCCCTTCTCGGAGAAGTACGGCTACAGAGTACTACCGGAATGAGGATTATTGCAATTCGCCGCGGGCGTTTCTGGATCTATGATCCTGACAAGGATACGCGTCTTGAAAAGGGGGATGTCCTGATTGCCAAAGGGCCTGAGGATGGAATCGATCCTCTCTGGCGACTGGCAGGAAGAGCGCTTCCGCAGATTGATCCAGGTATTGGCCAGCCGGTTGACAACCTTGATCGTGCCGTACTCCTGATTGTCGAGATGAAGAATGTCAGTGAGCTTGCAGTCGGGCTTGCATACACCGCCCTCCTCTTCGATAGCAAGGATATTGCAGAAGAGGTATTCTGGCTCAATGAGCGTATGGATTCGATGCGTCTCTCCCTTGAACTCTGGGTTCTTGAGGAAGCGAAAAAGATTGAGCCGATCGAGAGTCTCCGCGGCCTTCTGCATATGGCAGCTTTTGCTGATGCCATCTGTAGTGCAGCTTCATCTATTGTTGATGTCATCAGACGTGATATTGAGATCCCTCCGATCTTTAAGAAGATTATTCGGGAATCAGATGAAATCATCTCACGGATTGATGTTCAGGCCGGATCATTCCTTGACGGGAAAACCCTGAAGGAAGCTTCCCTTGGCGCAGTAACAGGCATGATTGTCCTTGCGATTAAACGCGGGGAACAATGGATTTATCGGCCAAAAAAGAATGCACGGCTATATGAGGGCGATACCATCATCGCCAAAGGCCGCCGTGATGGTGAGTGCCGCTTGTTTAGCCTCTCCAAGGCAGAGCAGTAAGATGAAAAAAACACCTAGGTAATAATATGGCATATACAAGTGAAATAGTTTATAAACTCGGCCCTGGATGTGAGGTTGAGGATGTACAGGAAGGGAACATCTACCTTGGAAAAGTTCAGGGATTTGCAAATTTTGGAACCTTTGTCCAGTTAAATAACTCGATCAAAGGGTTGATACACAAGAGTAATGCCCTGACACAACACCATGAGCGGGCAGATATCCTTGTAATTGTTGTACAGGTTCGCCCAAACGGAAATATAGATCTCCGTGAGGTAATCCTTGATGAGTACACAACAGAACTTGTGAGCAGACAGGTTAAGACGACACAGCTGACCGATCTCAAGGGGCGGGTTGGCAGGCGTGTCACCATCGAAGGTGAGCTGGGCCAGGTAAAACAGACGAGTGGTCCCACCATCTTTACCATCATCGATGAGACAGGGAGTGAGAGCGCGGCTGCCTTCGTCGAAGCTGGTGTACGCGCATACCCTGAAGCAAATACCGGGGATATCGTCCGGGTCTCCGGAGAGGTGATGAAGAGGAATAACCAGCTTCAGATTGAGGTCTCAAGTCTTGAGGTCCTGAAAGGGGAGGCTGCAGAAGAGGTGAAGGAACGAATCGAAGAATCTCTCAGTATCCGTTCTGAAGCTGCTGACAATCCGTTCCTCGTTGAGAGCGAGGTGCTCACCAGGCTCAGGCCTGAGATGCGCAAGCTCGCAAAGATCATCAGACGGGCAGTATTCACCCAACAGCCCATTATTCTTCGTCACCATGCAGATGCAGACGGCATCTGTGCAGCAGCAGCAATTGAGACAGCGGTCGTCTCCCTCCTCCGTGAACATGGGAATGACTCTGATGCCGAATTCCACCTCTTCAAGCGCTCCCCCTCAAAGGCACCATTCTATGAGATTGAGGATATTACCAGGGATCTTGATTTTATGCTGAAAGATGCTGTCCGCTTTGGGCAGAAACTCCCTCTTATCTTCCTGATGGACAATGGATCAACCGAAGAGGATATGCCGGCATATAAAATTGCTCAGGTATATGGCCTTGACATCGTCGTTGCGGACCATCACCATCCTGATGAGATCGTCGATCAGTTCCTCAAAGCTCATGTCAATCCGTACCATGTCGAAGGAGACTTTGGAATCACGGCCGGAATGATCGGCACTGAACTGGCCAGAATGATCAATCCGGATATTGAAGAACGCATTCTCCATCTTCCAGCCATTGCCGGCGTTGGAGACAGAAGTGATTCTCTCGAACTGCCACAGTATCTTGCACTGGTAGAAGGTAGCTATTCAACTGAAGAATGCAAAAAGATAGCGCTTGCCCTTGATTATGAGCAGTTCTGGCTCAGGTTTAATGACGGGCGTGAGATCGTCAAGGATATTCTGAATCTGAACAATAATACTGAACTCCATAAAAGACTTGTTTCTCTCCTTGTCGAGGAGGCAAATGCGGCAATTGCTGAGCAGGTAAAAACCCTGATGCCCCATGTTGAGTCCCGAAGCCTCTCATCAGGAGCCAATCTCTTTATTGCTGATGTAGAGATGTATGCCCACCGGTTCACCTTCCCCCCACCCGGAAAGACATCCGGAGAGATACATGACATCCTCTGTAAAGAGCATGAAGGGGAACCGGTCGTCACCCTTGGTCTCGGGCCAGACTTCGTCGTCCTCCGTTCACGTGGCGTAATGATGAATATTCCAAGGATGGTTCGTGAGCTTCGGGACGAGATTGCCGGAGGTGGCGTGAATGGTGGTGGACACCTCGTTGTCGGAAGCATAAAGTTCGTAGAAGGGATGCGGGATATTGTCATTGAAAAACTGATCGCAAAGATATCCGAAGCCCCGATCGCCTGAGCTGATCCCGGCGCGATCGAAACTAACGCAAACTTTTTATATTAATATGATGAAAATGTAACACAAGAGGCAATCAGATGACTGTACCAGAAAGCATCCGTGACAGGTATAATGATACGCAGGACAGGATTCTGAAATATCTGCGTGGCGGGGTCCAGAAAGGGCGGCATTTTTTTAAATCCAAATATATCGCACATGATCTTGGCCTCTCTTCAAAAGAAGTAGGAACCAACCTTGCTATCCTCTCCGAAATCTGTGATGACCTGGAGATAAAGCGCTGGAGCTATTCAAACAGCACAACCTGGATGGTAACGCCGCGAGCCATATAATTTTATTCTATCACCCCCCATTTTATCATATGTCAGATACAATTGCTGAGATCCTCGGTACTATCGAGTTTGTTGCTAATATTGATGAGAAGAAAGACTGCCTTATGTCACAGGATCCCCCCGAATCCCTCTGGTTTAATATCGATGTTGAGAAAGGGCATGGACTACAGGCCGGGGACAGAATAAAAATTACTATTGAGCGGATATAACACCTGCTCCTGATTATTTTTGAATATCGAGATATATCCGGTATACGTCAACGTTCTGCAGGTCAATAATAAAGTACATCTCCTTCCCTGTTGTAAAGACAACGCTGATCCGCTCTCCGGGACCCATAATCTCTCCACCATCGAGTATTGCGCCAGATTCAGTATCGCAGAGTGCATATCTGAAGATAGCACGATCCGGGTAACGATCAGCCGTAACCTCAGTACGGATTCTCCATGCATCATCTGTTGGTATGCTGAAGATGGAAGATAATCCACCTCGCTTCTGCTCCAGAACCCCTATAGTGATCCATTCGGATGTCCTGTCATCTGCAAAGCGTGCAGTGCCATATGGCGCAGCTCCAAAAAGTGGAAGTATCGAACTCTGTTCAAAATCAGATTTTTTATACGATCCAACCATTCTGTGATCAGATTGCTTGGGAAGATAAATACGTGGATAGTCGAATGGATTTTCAACAAGCTGGATTGTGAATAATTCATATACCGGAGCCTTCGGTTCAGGTTGTGCAAATTCCATATAGATCAGTGGAAGGGCTTTACTATCATCCTCATCCCCGGTAAGATGAAAGAGTCCTGGGATCTGGATACCGGGCTGATTTGCCAGAATGCTGATGATCAGAACGACGATGAGCCCTGCGGCAAAGATGAGGAGATCATCTCTTTTCATAAGGTTATTCAGATCTTGATGGTAAAATTGCTTGTGATCGATACATCTGCAGGATCATAGCATCGAAAAGTTCTTTTGTATGGGAGAAGCAATAAAATCATGGAGATTCCGGTACTCAGGACATGGGTCATTTTCTATCTCATATCCTTTGTCGTCCTGCTCTTCGCCCTCTTTCTGACGTCACAGGGTGTACTTCTCTGGGTAAGTCTCTTTCTTGTTCTCGTTCTTATTGGTGTTAACTTTTTTACTATCTTTATCGAGATTAACCGGCGTAAACAAAGACATAACAGACTGAAAAATATTGCACAGGTGGATGATCCTGAATATAATCTTAATCAAAAAAAACTCTGGTGATCCTTTCTATACATCATTTTTGATGAGAATCTTCTGGAGGGTATTATACTGGGAGAAGAGCCCTTCAACCTCACGTCCAAGATATTCGGTCTTCCCCATGACGTAAAAACCTCCGCTATTTAATGCGGTATGAAAGGTACGTGCGAGATCGTTCTTCTGCTGTTCGGTAAAGTAGATCGTGACATTCCGGCAGGTAACCATATCCACATACCGTGCACCAGGTAATCCGCTCATCAGGTCATGTTTACGGAAATGAATCATATCCTTGAGATGCTGCTTCACCTGAAAACGGCCATCCGGAAGCTCAGTAAAGTGGCGTCGAATAGCCGTTGATCCAAGTTTATCCATAGATTTTGGATCATATATGCCATCTTTTGCTTTTTGGAGGATCTTTTCATCGATATCGGTTGCATAAATCGTACCTATAACCCCCCCTTTCCGGGTAGTCAGTTCTGAGAGGATCATTGCAAGCGAATACGGTTCCTCACCTGAAGAGCAACCAGCACACCAGATACGGATTCGCCCATGGTCACTAATGATCTTTGGTATAATCTCTTTTCTGATGACCTCAAATACTTCAGCATCTCTGAAAAATTCAGTGACATTGATTGTTAATGCATTTCTGAGTAGTTCCCATTCATCAGGATTATTATTCAGATATCGCGTATATTCATCATAGTTTCCGGTTCCGGTCGAACGCATACGGGAGAGAAGCCGTCTCTTGATATATTCTTCTTTATAATTGGAACACCGCACACCGATGGTCTTTTCAATTAAATTTTTAATTTGTTTTATATCATCCATGGTTTCTATCATCTATATATTCCTTGTAGAAGCTCTTATAGATGAGTGCAGCCACAAACATCTTTTTATACCACCACTCCATAAGATTTTTTCTGAGGAAAAGGTCGGACTTTATTAATAGTAATCTTTATATTTATTGCTCTGCTAGTCATGACGATGAGACACTGGGCGCTTCTCGTTCTGATAACAATCATCTCAGGTATCATCACCGCAGGGTGTGTGACCACGGGAATCGAATCGGTGATCTATGAGGATTCGGCCTTTGTCTTCCAGATACGTGATACGGGTATTCCCGATAATCTGATGGTCCTGATCATCATTAATCGAATAGATGGCCTGTACCAGGAGAAAGAGGAGACAATCTATACACCGCTGGACTATATTCCTGGAGAGGATACTATTAGTATTGATACACCGTTGCCGGAAGGTTCCTATAAAGCACATCTCATCCTCTTTCAGGATGAAAAACGCCTGAATGGATACATAATAAACTTCAAGGTTGACAGTGAGGACTAACGATGAGCGAAGACCCATTACACGCAGATCTTCTCATAAAAAATGCCCGGATTTTCAATCCTTTCACAAGCGAATGGGATCAGGAAATACTGGCAATTCGTGATGGATATGTCCTGGGATATGGATCCGATTATTCGGGTTCTAAAGAGATAGACCTCAAGGGTGCCAGAATTGTTCCCGGCCTGATTGATGCCCACGTACATATCGAGAGCTCACTCCTCACCCCGGCTGAGTTCGGGCGTCTCGTCCTCTCCCATGGCACAACGACGGTGATTGCTGACCCCCATGAGATCGCAAATGTTGCAGGTATCAAAGGAATTCAGGCGATGATGAATGATGCAGAGAGGACACCTCTTGACATCTTCTTTATGCTCCCCTCCTGTGTTCCTGCCACCCCTCTGGACTCGGCAGGTGCTGCGCTCAACGCAGACGATCTCTCACCCCTTCGGTCGGATAGGCGGGTGATCGGTCTTGGGGAGATGATGAATGTGCCCGGGGTCCTCTGCAGAGACCCGGAAGTTCTCAAAAAGATTGCACTCTCAACCATTGTTGACGGGCATGCACCAATGCTATCCGGGGCTGCCCTGGACCAGTACATCAGATCAGGGATCCAGAGTGATCATGAATGTATCACCCCGGAGGAGGCGAAAGAGAAGCTCCGGAAAGGGATGTATATCTTCATGAGAGAGGGAGCGGCTGCACGAAACCTCCGTGATCTCGCCCCTATAGCAGACTGCAGGACCGCACCCAGATGTGCATTTGCAACCGATGACCGGCATGCCGATATGCTGATGGATGCCGGATCGATCGATGACTGTATCCGGATCGCCGTGGATAGCGGGATTGAAGAGGAGGTGGCAATCAGAATGGCGACCCTCTCTGCAGCTGAGCGGTTCGGACTGCATGATCGGGGCGCTCTTTCACCCGGCCGGATTGCAGATTTTGTTGTTCTGGATTCCTCACCCGTCTTTACGGTGAGAAGAGTATTCAAACAAGGTGAAGAGATCAAAGGGGGCGCATACACACCGCCAATTCCACTAAAGACAGAGTTCTCCTGCAGCCTGCCTGAGATGCCGGATCTCAGAATACATGGAACAGGACCTGCACGCGTCATCGCCATCATCCCCGGACAGATTACAACCAGTGAAGAGATTCATGATGTCATCGGTGAAAATCTGCCGGACACTCATAATGATATCCTCAAGGCCGTCGTCTGTGATCGGTATCTCAGACAGGGCTTTGGCCTTGGGCTTGTCCGCGGATTCGGACTCAAATCAGGAGCCCTTGCCATCAGTGTTTCACATGACTCGCATAACATCGTTGCTGTCGGTGCAGACGATGCTGACATCATATCAGCGATCAGTGGCAATGGCGGTGTAGA
>NZ_JWHL01000050.1 GCF_018132105.1 Methanocalculus chunghsingensis
GTCGACTTTGTTAAAAACCTTATTTCTCCAGGCGAACTCTGAAATGTAGTTACATGCTTCGTTGAAACGCTCCATTGTACGGAGTAGTTTCTGGTGCTGATCCTCGGTTGGATGGAGCTTCACCTTCACTGTCAGAAGCATTAAATATACATATCCCACAAGTATATTTAAATACATCTATGTCGGCATTCATCCCACGACTGAAGTCGTGGGCTTCCTGCCTGTTAGATCGTGA
>NZ_JWHL01000027.1 GCF_018132105.1 Methanocalculus chunghsingensis
CTCACAGGAGAGGGTGAATCGTCTCAGGGAGGGATGGGTATGAAATATGGCCTTGAGATCATCGTTGCGGTCGTCATCATCGCGTTTACGACCATCTTCCTCCTTCAGAATGCAGCTATTCAGGCAGCTCTTCCCGAAGGGGAGGAGGCATGGGGCGGTGCAGATGGTGCCGCTTCTGATTATATCGAAGAGATGGGGTATGAACCCTGGGCTGATCCCCTCTGGGAGCCACCAAGCGGTGAGATTGAATCACTTCTCTTTGCACTTCAGGCTGCAATAGGGGCATTTGTCATCGGATATATCTTCGGAACCTGGCGGGGAGCAAAACGCGGATCATCGTAGTTAAGATCTCTGAGATTCCATGTACTGGAGAGAGCCGTGCAATCCATTGACCATCATTTTTTAGATGACTACGCCTGCAGGAATGCGCTCCGGGAGACAGATACCCGGATGAAGCTCCTCCTCGGGCTTGGGGGCATCTTTATCGCAATATCCGCATCAACCCCCTATTCACCACTCTTTATCGCTCTCGTTCTTTCATATGTAACGGTTTTTCGTGCAGAGATACCTGTGCGCCTCTATGCCGCGCTCCTCTGTATTCCTGCATCGTTTGCACTGATGAGTGTCATCGTCATCCTTTTTGTGACAGGCGGCGGGGATCCCTTATGGACCCTGACCCTTCCCTGGTTTACCCTTATGGCCACGACCGATGCCGCATGGTATGCACTTATCATCCTCTCACGTGCCATCGGTGGAACGGCCGCGCTCCTCTTCATCGCTCTCACCACACCGGTGATTGAGCTCTTCGGACTGCTCCGCTCCCTCAGGATACCCCAGGAGTTCATTGACCTCTCCATGCTCCTCTATCGCTCGATATTCGTTCTGATCGGCGAAGCGGTTGCGATCTATAATGCGCAGGTGATGAGAAACGGCTATTCGTCATTTAAGGGAGGAGTAATCGCTTTTTCGATGCTCGCATCATCTCTCTTCATCAGGGCATGGGAACGGGGTGAGGAGCTCTTCAGTGCAATGGATGCCCGGTGTTATGATGGTAAGTTTGAGCTTCTCCAGTCATCGAATGATATACGTCTGCGGGATATTTTCCTGATCATCCTCTTTCTTCTGGTGGCAGGACTACTTGCGTTCCTCCCTCTCTCCTATCCCCCATTATAAGGTGTTCTCCTGTGTCAGTTCCAGCAATAGAATTTAAACAACTCTCGTTCGCCTACAGCGGGCGCCCGGATTCACTGAAATCGATCACCTTCTCACTCAGGAGAGGGAGCAAGACCGCCCTCGTCGGACCAAATGGCGCCGGCAAAACGACACTTCTCCTGATGTGCAATGGTACCCTCAGGCCGACATCCGGTACTGTCGTGATTGGGGGTGGTGAGATTTCGTACGATGCACGATCGCTTCGCGAGATACGGCGGCGTGTCGGCATGGTCTTTCAGAATTCTGATGCCCAGCTATTCGCTCCCACTGTCTACCAGGATGTCGCTTTTGGTCCATTGAATATCGGGATAAGCGATGAAGATATAGGACGTGCTGTGGCCGAATCCCTCTTTGCTGTTGGTCTTGCAGGGTATGAACGGCGGCCGCCGCATCATCTCTCGGGCGGAGAGAAGAAACGGGTGGCTATTGCGGGGGTGCTTGCGATGCAGCCTGAAATTTTGATCTTTGATGAACCAACAAGCTCCCTCGATCCTGCCGGGGCAGCCGAGATCATGGATCTCCTGGATGAACTTCATCATCAGGGGGTTACAATCCTCCTCTCTACCCATGACGTCGAGCTGGCATACCAGTGGGCGGATGATGTCGTGTTGATCGCTGATGGTGAAATTCTTCACCATGGTCCCCCTGCAACTATCTTCTGTGATACGGATCTGATGAGGAGGGCACATCTCACCATGCCCACGCTCCTCTCCCTCTATCATCATCTCGTTGCCCGGAGGCTCATGCAACCTGATATCCCTCCCGGCGGTATCCCGGATATGGCACAACGTATCGAGGAGATAACTCCCGGGGGGATTGCTCAGGACGCTCCGGCCCCCATCCATCTTCTTGATACCGGTGAAGGGGTAAATGGCCCGATCACCGCACTCCGGACCATCTATCCGAATCTTCGGATAGGAGTGATGGGAACAGCTGCCAAGCGAACCCTTGCGGAGGCAGCGATCATCCCGGATGTGACATACGGTGTGATCGATACATCGATCCTCCATGCACTCAGAAGAGAACCTGTCCTTATCATCACGACAGGGGGAATGATTGAACGGGTAAAGGCGAGGGTTCTTGATTTCTCTCGAACAAGCGGGATCTCACTTTCGGTTCTTCCTCTCCGGGAGAATGATACAACAGAAGAGATCTGAGTCCGGAACCGGGGGATTATCAGAGGATCCACGGAGGATCTTCTCCTCGTCCTCACCGAGATCCTGGCAGATGATGATCTCCGGATCCGTTCCCCTCAGGGCATCTGCAACCCTCTGAACCGGAAATTTTGGATCCGCAATGATGAAAACGGGACGATTCCGGCTGATATCATGGACAATATCGACCATTGCCTTATCATGATCCTTTCCATGGGCATCGATCACCGAGACGTTACTCCACGGGACGCCGACTCGTGCAAAAGCAACCTGAAGTGATGAGATGCCGGAGATGATCTCCCCTTCAAGGTATCCAAGCCCTGCGAGGAGGGGATCTCCTGTAGAGAGGATGACTGCATCATCCGGAAGACTCTTGAGTGCCTTATAATCGGTGATTGTATTGACAGTACAATCAGGGTGAATATATCGATTCACCCGTTCGATTGCCCGTCCGGATCCATAGATGAGCCTGGCAGAGAGGATCGCCGCAATCGCCTCTTCTGTGAGCATCCCCTCGCCGCACCCGACACCAATCACCTTCATTGTGAATCACCGATGATCCCGCCATTCCGATCGACCACGACGATCCGGAGATTCGGCGATCTCTGCTCCCTGAGAATCGTCTGCATCCTCAGAACTCCTTCTTCGGTTGCCATATATTCCTCGACCGTCTGAAATCCGGTTCCTTCAAGAATATCCAGGACCAGAAACTTCAGAATAAGTCCGGGAAGGCCGCAGAGGACTGCTTTCCCCTTCACTGCACCGAGGGCCTGGCCTATTCTGGATCCGGCAAGGACGACCTCGTGATCAGGGAAGAGGAGGCGTGAGATCCGAAGACCGATCCGCCCGGTGGTGATGACCACCCGATCCGCTCCCCTGATCCGGTCCTCCATCGCTGAACCGAGATGATCATCCCAGGGCTCAACAAATCCGGTTGTTCCAAGGAGGGATATGCCCCCCTCAACCCCAACCTTCGGGTTTAAGGTGTCAGCACCTGCTTCAATGCCACCAATGACCGAGAGGGTGACGGATACACCTGTATACCCTGTTTCAGAAAGTGCTTCATGGATTGCGGTGAGGATACATTCCCGGGCGGGTGGCGATATCGCAGGCTCGCCTTTCTCATATCGTGGTGTATCACGGGTGAACCTCCCGATACCTTCACCAGCCCTGATGGTGATTCCATTCCCTTCCAGAACCGCATCTGCCCTGAAGATGAGGCCGGCGGTCCGGTCTTCCGGATAGTCCCCCGGATCCTTCACAGCCCTGCCCTGCCCCTCTTCACCTGATACGGGTACAGCCACCCTGATGCCGCAGGGGAGGAGGAGATCCACCTCTGAAACTTTGTCTTCAAAAGAAAGAACAGCTGCCTTTGTCGCAGCAGCAGCGGTTGCCCCGGTTGTTATACCTCGTCTGAGGATTGATCCTGATGCGGTCAGCACGGCTCTTCCTTCTTCAACAAGGGCACGGGACGTATCGTCTTTAACGCGGGATACCCATTCCTCAGGATAGGGAAACCCTGTCACAGGATCGATCATAAGGATAACGTGATGATCTCATTGATGCTGGCGACTGCGATGGGTGTTCCTCCGCGTGTGCCAAGATTGGAGATCGATGGAACCGGTTTTGTCCTGAGTAGCTCTTTTGATTCTGCCGCATTCACAAATCCGACCGGTGTTCCGATGACGAGGCGGGGTATGATCCCTTCATCGATCATAGAACAGACGGACAGGAGGGCAGATGGGGCATTTCCGATGACGATGATGGATCCATGCAGTCTCTCCCTGAGAGCGAGAAATCCTGCGGATGTCCGGGTGATACCGGTCTCTTCTGCGATATCAGCACCATAATCAAGGGCACACTCGACACTGCATTGATGTCCTTTCTTCAGGATCCCGATCTGTACCATTCTGATATCTGTGAAGATCGGTGTCCCTTCTCTGACCGCCGAGACACCGGCAGTGACCGGATCATTGGAAAACCGCATCAGGTCAGCCATCGCAAAGTCGCCCACTGCAACCGAGTAGCGTTGCCGAATCCGATCTTCCGGGGTGCTATTCCCGATCGTCTCACGTGCAAGTTTCCGGCTCGCCGATGCAATCGCATACCCTTCGCGTGTGTCTGCGCCAAGGTCAATATACGTATTTCCGGTGATATCCTCGTGGGGTGATAATTCCTCTGACATCGTCTCCAACCTTCCAAATCCGGCTTTCAATGCCGCCGATGATCACAATTGAATGCATGTCGATGGGGGAGGTGTCGGCCCTCAGCTCCGCCAGTGTCATGACATGCACCTCTTCACCTGGCCGGTAGGCATTCCTAACAACACCGACCGGTGTTTCGTCTCCTCTATGCCGCCCGATGACCGCAATGGCGGTATCAAGGTTATGCGGTCGTCCCCGGCTTCGGGGATTATAGATTGCAACCGGGACTCCCATACGTGATGCAAGATCAAGCCGCTCCTCGATCACCTCCCATGGGGTGAGGAGATCAGAGAGGGAGAGGGTGACATAATCGCCGGAGAGAGGGGAACCGAGGCGTGATGCTGCAGCAGTTGCCGCCGTCACTCCGGGGATCACCTCGACCAAAACCTCGGACTGTGTCCTCTCAGCGACCTCAAGGACGATACTCGCCATGCCATAGACACCGGCATCACCCCCGGAGACCATCGCAACACGGTGGCTGGCTGCGAGATCGAGTGCCATCTGTGCCCGGTTCACCTCTTCGCCCATCGGGCTTTTGACCACTTCTTTTCCGGTAATAAGCGGCCTGATGAGATCGATATAGACGTTATTCCCAATAATATACTCTGCCTTTGCGATCGCCTTGAGGGCGGCAGGAGTCAGCTGTTGTGTATTTCCCGGTCCTGTGCTGACGATCGAGAGGAGCCCGGTCTTTTTAGCGTCCGATTGCAATGGTAACCCTTCCGTAGGTCTTCTTCTTCATAACAAGTCTCCCCATCTCTGCCAGGGCAACTGCACACGGTTCTGCAACACCGGAGAGCCCGATGAGTCCTGCACGTGATGGGGATGGTGTCTCTGTTCTATTGATCGTTTCGTCGTCAAGATAGATGAGTACACCCCCTATCTCTGCAATCCCTTCTGCCAGCCCGGGATCACCCCGCTTCTTCTCTGTCGTTACATATGCCCCGATCTCCTCCTGGCGGATCTTTTCCGTTGAGAGTGCTGACCGGACGGCATCGACGACCTCAGCTGCGGTAATTCCGCGACGTGCTCCAATCCCGACCATATACGGGCGTTTCTGGATAAGAACCGATACACCCGGACCGGCGATGACGATGCCAGGCTCCGGGATCTCATAGAGAGGGACATCTCCATCAAGGAAGGCGGCGTTCACCCTTCGTGTCGATGGTCGGTTGATGACCCGGCACCCCGCCTTGTCTGCTATCCCCTCGACCGAAGGCCGACCATGCACCTCGGTTGCGGTGGTTATCACAGGGGTAATACCAAGTTCAGAGAGGCGGGTGGCTATCTCATTGCCGCCATGATGGCCTCCGAGGACCGGAATTGCATACCGGCAATCCGGACTGACGACGATGACAGCCGGATCATGCCATTTATCCCGCAGGAGCGGGGCTGAGGAACGGACTGCGATACCCGCCGACATGACCGCGATAATGGCATTGTACTCCGCAAAAGCGCGTTCAAAGATTGTGTCGTCATACATGAGGAGATCGCCTCCAACCGCTTCTGCGATCTCCTCTCCTGCGGTCCGGAACCGGGGAAGGGTGATGACGGCAATCTTCATGAATAGAGGTGTGAATGGGTAAAGTCGCTCTCGATCCCAAGGACGGCTTTTCCGATGATGATAAGGGCTGTACGGGTTATCCCGGCTTCATCTGCTCTGTCTGCGATATCCGCGACCGTTCCTTTGACAATCTTCTGGTCATCCCAGGTCGCGTGATAGATGACGGCGACGGGCGTCTCCTTTGGGCAGTCAACCCGCTCCATGATCTCCCTGAGTTTCTCGGTTCCAAGGAAGATAACGAGTGTCTCACCGATACGTGAGAGCTCCCTGATCCGATCCTCTTTCAGGGTTGCCCCTGCAGGCCGGGTGATGATGACACTTTCAGAGACGCCACGAAGGGTCAGCTGTGTTTTCAGGGCCGCTGCTGCTCCAAAGAGAGAAGAGACTCCCGGAATGATCTCAGCCTTGATCCCATCCTTTGAGAGGATAGCCATCTGTTCGACTATTGCGCCATAGATGGCTGGATCACCCGAATGAAGGCGTACAACAAGTTCTCCACGGGAGATACCATCTCTGATGGCACCACAGATCTCTTCAAGATTCATCTTTGAAGAGTCAAGTTTAATGGCTGCACCTGAGGCCTCGATAAGTTCGGGATTGATAAGTGATCCTGCGTAGATGAGAAGATCGGCCCTCTTCAAAAGATCCATCCCCTTTACCGTGATCAGGCCCGGATCACCGCATCCTGCACCTACAATATAAAATGTTGTCATCTATTTCCTCGCATATAATACACTGAAATAACTGCTCTCCTCCGGGAGGTCATTTCCGGTAAAGACCGACATCCCGTCCATGTACATCCGTTCTATCAGGGCAAACTCAGTATAACCATCTCGTCGGAGCTGGTCTGCCATCTCCTGCGGCCGCCGAACCTTGAGTCTGATAGCGACCTCCTCCTTTGATCCATCCGAGACCGAGAAGCTGGAAGAGATTGGGATCTGTGCAACTGAAGAGAAGGCGGTGATGGAACTGATCCCTGGCACAGTTTCACATACTATCTCCGGATGTTTTCTCTGTAATATCGCTGTTAACCGCGAGAACGTTGAAAAGAAGTTTGGGTCTCCGATGATCCCAAAGACCGCAGTCCCCGAGAGTGCTGCCGGGGCGATTCTGTCCGCATTCTCTTCCATACATCGCTCGATAAACACCTCGTCATGTGTCATCGGGAAGTCGAGAGTAACTGCATCACTCCGGTATGGGGCGACGAGATCATATGCCATCTCCCCGGGGACAAAGACTGCATCAGCTTCCCGAAGGAGCCGGGCAGCCTTGATGGTAAGAAGCTCCGGATCTCCCGGGCCAAGGCCGACTGCAATTAGCATGGTACAACACCTCCATGAATGATATAGATTGGATTAATTGGCTTAAACATTGTTTTACCAAGGAGATCATAGGATCTTGAAACCTGAAGCAGGACCGCTTCCTGAAAGATTCCAAGGGATTTCATTGTCTGGATAGCAGAGGATGCAGTCTCAATAAGAACCGCATTGACGACGATTGATCTGACTCTCTTTTCGGCAAGAAGCGTGAGCATCCCGGTGAGACCTTGCGTTCCTCCGATGAATGCGACATCTATTCTATCCATATCGTTGATGAGGTTGATGGCATCGCCCTCGACGAGAGTGATGTTTGTACATCCATTGGATCTGATATTCTCTCGTGCGGTCTCGATTGCCTCAGGTCTGATATCAACGGCATATACGTGCCGGGCGGTATCGGCGATGGCAAGACTGACCGTCCCGGTTCCACAGCCGATATCAATTGCGATATCATCCTTCTGTACGCCGAGTTTATTGAGTGCGACCGCACAGACCTCGGGTTGTGTCGGCCCCCCCTTGAGCGGACTCGTTGTCATAAATCATCTATCAGGCGGTTGTACCTTCCTCTTGGTCCGATTCTATTGGCGCTTTTTCTTAATAGGTATTGGTATTTCTGTGTGGTACGCCCCGACTCCTCTTTCTTTGTATATTGAAACAATATCATTAAAGGCTCACATGATCAATGAATCTAACAATGCTCAATATACGGAGGGATATTTGTGGATATTGCGGAGCATGCGTCTCCGTCTGTCCGGAAGGTGCCCTTGAGCTGATCGATGCTTATCTTACGGTTGAGGATGCCTGTATTAACTGTGGTATCTGTGAGAAGATATGCCCACTCGGAGCTCTGGAGGTTATCAAGGAATGAAACGGCAGTATGATATGCTTGTTGTCGGTGGAGGACCCGGCGGGGCGTTTGCCGCAAAGACTGCAGCAGAGAAGGGTCTCTCTGTCTGTCTTGTCGAGAAGAGGCCGGCCATCGGCACTCCCGTCAGATGTGCAGAGGGTATCGGAAAGGAACTTCTCACCGATTTTCTCCCCCCTGATCCAAAATGGATCTCCACGGATATCGAGCGTGCAGAGCTCGTCGCTCCTGATGGTTTTTCGATGCTCCTTGAACCGAGCAAAGCCGGAAATGAGGTCGGATATATCCTGGATCGGAAAGTCTTCGACCGTGAACTCGTCTGGAAGGCGGCGGAAGCCGGAACAGAGACTTATGTGAAGGCACGGGCGACTGCACCGATCATGAGGAATGGTGCTGTTGCCGGTGCTGTTATCGAGCAGCATGGGAAGAAATATGAGATTAATGCCGATATTGTCATTGCTGCCGATGGTATAGAGTCAAAGTTTGCACGTTGGGCAGGTATTGATACAACGGTGCCATACAAGGAGATAGAGACCTGTGCACAATACCTGATGACAGGACTACCAATCGATTCGAAGAGGACGACCTTCTACCTTGGAAATGAGATTGCGCCGGCAGGCTATCTCTGGGTCTTCCCAAAAGGAGATGGTACTGCAAATGTCGGCATTGGTATTGGTGGTGATAAGAGCGGAGATGGCCACCGTGCAAAGGACTATCTCGATCGCTTCATTGCACAAAAATTCCCCAACGGAAAGACGATCGAACTCATCATCGGTGGTGTCTCGGTCTGTAAACCTCTTGCATCAACCGTTGCTGACAACATGATGATCGTTGGCGATGCTGCACGTATCTCTGATCCGATAACCGGAGGAGGCATTTACAATGCGATGTATACCGGACGACTTGCCGGACAGACCGCGATTGCCGCGATTGAAGCGGGTGATACCAGCAGGGAAGCACTGATGCCCTATGATACAACGTGGCGGGCATCAAAGATGGGTAAGGCCATTGAAAGAAACTATGCGATAAAAGAGGTCTTTACCAGACTCAATGATGAGAAACTCAACTCTATCGTACATTCCATATCAAAGATAAACCTGGAGCATTTCAGCACTCTCACACTACTCAAAGAGTTGATGAAGGCGAATCCATCATTACTCCTTGAACTTCGTCACCTCCGTTCAGTCCTCTGAATTAAAAACATGTCAGAGGATCTGATTTCACCTTTTTTGAAATTGTTGACTTAAGTATCGAAGACTCTGAACCTCAGAATCCTTCTTTGAGAAGACGGTGATTACGTCCTCTGGTAAAATGACGAGATCTCCACGGGGTATCAGGAGATCCCCTGCCCTGTGTATGGCGATGAATACATAGTCCTTCACCTCAAGCTCACGAATCTCCTTATCCACTCCTTCTGAACCTTCTTCAACGGTGATCTCAAATATTCCACCCCCCGGAATCGAGGCGAGTGCCTGTGTATTTGGATTTTCTGCCCATGTATAAAGCGAACGGGCGACGATCTCATCAGGATTCTCACTAATCCTGACCCCAACTTCATTAAAAAGTTCCGAGTGTTCCTTCTGATTAACTACAGAGACGACATTGGGGACCGAATACCGCTTGGCAAGCCAGCAGGTCATCAGGTTTGCCGCATCGTCACTTGTCGTTGCGACAAGTGCATCAGTATGATCGATACCGGCATCCTCAAGGACGGCTTTATCGGTTGCATTACCGGTTATGGCAAGGAGATCATATTCCTCAAGCATATCGGCGCAACGGTCCTCATCGCGATCGATGACCACAACACTGTCACCATTCTCAGCAGCGATAGCCGCAAGATTCCTCCCGATGCCCCCGAGGCCCACCACAATGATGTACATATAAAGCATTAACCTGCAGAGATATTGAAATAGCTTGCGACACGATCTCTACGTATGTTCTCCGGAGTCGATGAAGCAGGAAAAGGCGCAGTGCTCGGTCCTATGGTGATTGCGGGCATCGGCGTTTCCGATCTGGCTTCCCTTGAGAATCTTGGTATTCGCGACTCCAAACTGCTCTCACCACGTCGACGGGAGATGATCTTTGATCTTCTGACATCCTCCTTTTCGTATCATGTCGTTTCCCTTCTCCCTTATGATATTGATGCTGCTCTTCCTTCCATCTCTATCAACCGCCTTATCGCAGAGGCGAATGCTGCCTGTGTTACTGCACTCTCATCAGAGGTTGCGTATCTTGATGCATGTGATGTCAATGCCGGGCGTTTTGGTGAGAATGTCTCATATCTTATTCCGTTTCCATGTACCGTAATTGCAGAACACCAGGCAGATCGGTCTTATCCAATCGTTGGCGCTGCCAGCATCATTGCCAAGGTGATACGGGATCGGTCGATCGAAGCCCTTAATGAAGAATATGGAGAAATTGGGAGCGGCTATCCGTCTGATAAAACTACCATCCGGTTTCTCACGGATTATATCCGCGACAATCATATTCCTCCTCCATGTGCACGCAGGAGCTGGAAGACCGTCTCTTCACTTCTTTTACGGCAGAATCAGTCTTCTCTTTCTGATTTCTGAGATGAGCTGTGGTTTTAAGATGACGGAAACCCAATAAATACCAATGGATTGGATCGTCTATGTCATCCTCGCAATTGCCCTCTACGCTTGTATCGCCTTTATAATCCGGCGAAGCGGCGTCTTTTCAGAGAATATCTCATTCTATGGGCCTATTATGGCAATAAAAACCGATAAGGTTGGATTTTTTGATAGATTCATCCCCTTCGGTTCGATCCTGCGGGTGTACGGTACTGTCGGCGTTCTGATGGTCGTCGTCATCTCGGGGCTGATGACATACCTCCTGCTGAAAACAACAGAACTTACTCTCCTGACGCAACCAGAACCGACAGATTTTCAGAAACCCCAGAATATTCTCCTCATCCCCGGTATCAATGAGTTCATCCCATCGAGCTTTGCAGTCTGGACTGCCCTTGTTCTGACGATTGCAATCCATGAGTTCGGTCACGGCATCCTTTGCAGGGTCGAGGGAATTGCTGTCAGAAGCACCGGACTTCTCCTGGCTGTCATTCCTATCGGCGCATTTGTCGAGCCGGATGAAGATGATCTCAATAAAACCCATGGTATGGCAAAGATGCGGATGTTTGGTGCGGGAATAACAAACAATCTCACCATCGGAGTTATCTGTTTCATCACCCTTGTCCTGCTCCTTGGAATGGTGGCGCCCTCCCCGACCCCTATCATTAACGGGGTCTATCAGGATTATCCTGCATGGGAAGCGGATCTTCCGTATCCTTCAATCATCACCATGGTGAATGGGGGATCTGTCGAGACACGCGAGGAGGTTTCGGCTATCCTTCATGAGACCTCACCAGGGGATGCCATTACGCTGACTGTTGATAAGGATGGTCTGGTGAGCAGCCATACGCTCACCCTTTCACCATGGCCGGACGAGCTGGAGACAGGGTATGAATCAGGCTTTATGGGGATCACGTATTATGACAGCGAACAGGTTGTTGATGTCTTTGGAAATCTGGCTTCGCCCCAGGGAATGCTCTACCTCCTTATCGCACCTTTGAATATCGTTCCTGGTGCAGAGTTTCTGAGGGTTATCCCGTATGAATCTGTGGAGAGCACCTATCTCCAGGTGCCTTTTGATGGATTCTGGGGTGTCATCCATCTTCTCTTCTGGATTGGATGGATCAATATCATGGTCGGGATCTTTAATGCCCTCCCGATGGTTCCGCTTGATGGTGGATATATTCTGAAGGAAGGGTTACTCCGACTCCTTGAACGGCGAGGACTTGGCCGGTATGTGGATGGTATTGTCAGCACAGTATCCTGGGCGGTGCTCTTGATGCTGATGGCACCGATCCTTCTGCCTTATCTCTTCCATCTCTGATTTTTGTCAGCTTCTTACCATCGGGATCGCATTACAGCCTTCCATCTCCCCGAAACAGAAGAGAAACCGATCACGAATTGTCTGAGGCATCTGCTTCTCCTCAATTCTTGAGAAGCCAAGAGAGGTATAAAAGGAGATTAAAGGAAGCGTTGAATGGATGTAGATTGGTGTTTCTCCGCAGGATGATAGTAGTGCTTCGACGGTGAGACGGGCATATCCTCTTCCACGATGCGTCTCAGGTGTAAAGACACAATCCATCTCAAGTCCATCGGGATGCCTGGTACACCGGGCGGTTGAGACGAGGATCCCATCCTCAAATACCCCGAATATTCTTTCAACTGCCGGATCTGCTTTCTGACCGCGGTACTGGATCCAGATTTTTTCGGCATCTTTGAATTCTTCTCTTCTGAGTTCACGAACGATGAGTCTCATGTATCTCTCCAAAATGACGTAATGTGATATTCGTAATAAAATAAAAAAAATGATTGCATTCAGCTATCTGCTGATATCTTCTCTGACCCTACTCTTTCGGATCGAGCTTCTCCTTTGAGATCATCTTCACATCCGATGTCTCAATCTTTTCGATATCCTTTAAGATCTCCTGGGCTGAGCTGATAGCCTCGTCCTTTCCTGGCATATCTCCAAGGAGTTCCTCAGAGAGTTCAACGAGGCTATCGGTTTCCTCCATATGATCTTCCGTAGCACCGAGGAACTTTGCGCTCTGCTTGATAAGGCTTGAGATCTCAAATGGAAGGACAATCTTGGTCGATTCTCCTTCTGCCATCTTCTTTAAGGCTTCAAGTGAGAGGACAGTGATGGAGCGCTTGTCCAGTGAGCGTGAACCAAGTGCAATAATACGCAGCCCCTGTGCCTCTCCCTGGGATACCAGAATCTTACTCTGCCGGTCTCCTTCTGCCCTGAGGATCTTACTCTGCCGATCACCCTCTGCTTCGAGGATCATACTCTGCCGGAGACCTTCTGCGCTGAGAATTGCGGCACGCT
>NZ_JWHL01000018.1 GCF_018132105.1 Methanocalculus chunghsingensis
ATATAAGAAAGATATCATTCAGATTCTCCAGAAACCGGTCTCACTTCGGGAACTTGAAGTGGCACTTCATGATTTCTTCAAAAAGACTTCTGAAATGTGATATTGTTCCTTTTCTATTCTCTTTCATCGTCTATCGTGACCCGAATACGGATTACACCCTTATCTGTTACTCTATAGTTGACATGTGATCTCTATCTGGGATCATTTCATAAATGATAAATATGATCCTCTCTTTAATCTCTATTTCATGAACGCTAAGGTGTGCGCTGCTCTTGTCGCAGCGGTTCTGGTATTCCTGTTTGCAGCAGGGTGTATGGGAGAGGCTGAGCCATCTCCTGATGCAAAACCACATTATATTGTGGGTATTGATGGCGACTATCCTCCATTCAGCTATATCGAGGCTGATGGATCAGCAGCCGGCTTTGATGTTGAATCCATCAGATGGATCGGAGAAGAGATGGGCTTTGATGTCACGATTCAGCCGATGGCATGGGATGGTATCGTTACCAGCCTCGTCACAAAAAGGATCGACATGGTCTATTCGGGGATGACGATCACCCCTGAGCGGCAGGAGCGTGTCAGCTTCACCAAACCGTACTGGATCGTCAATCAGGCAGTTGCGGCACGGTCTGATTCAACAATGACCATCGATGATGTTCTTGCAGGAGAGGTTGTCCTGGGTGCACAGCGTGGATCCACCGCTGCAGACTATATCAAGACGAACCTCGTTGATACCGGCATCTTATCCCAGGGTGACTTCAAGGAATATGCAAGCTTCCCGCTCGCAGTTGCGGATCTTGAGAATGAGCGTGTTGATGCAGTGATGTTTGATGTCCCTGTTGTCAATGAGTTTGTTGTGGAGAAGGATCTCCGGAAGGTTGGTATCGTTGAGACGAATGAGGAATATGGTGTTGCTGTCAGGAAAGAGGATACCGAACTCCTTGAAATCCTAAACGAGGGTATCGACCGGCTTCAGGCATCACCAAAATGGGATGAGCTGAAGGTTACGTACGGCCTTGAGTAATACATCTGCAATATGCAGATTATTTCCTCTACCTTTTTCTGATCCCGGGGATAATAGTACTTGTACGACGATCTTCCTGAATGGAGATCAATATATTCGTGGTGATCCCAGTTGAGTATTCTATCCCAGGCAGTAATCGATTCTCTCCCCTATCTCTTTCCCGGGATCGTCACCACTCTTGGGCTTGTGCTCATTGCCCTTGGTATCGGGCTTGTAATGGGAATTCCCATGGCTCTCATCCATGTCTATGGATCACGCCCACTCCAGTATATTATTAAAACCTATGTCTGGATCTTCCGGGGACTACCGATACTTGTTCTGCTCTTCCTCTTTTACTTTGGTATCTTCCCGCTCCTTGGTCTCTATATCTCTGCATTCTGGATTGCTGCCGTTGTCCTTGGATTTCGGACTGCCGCATACCAATCAGAGATCTTCCGGGGGGCGATCATATCGATTCATGATGGACAGATGCTTGCTGCCCGTTCCCTTGGGATGTCCAGAAGCCAGGCGATCCTTCATGTCATCCTTCCCCAGGCACTGAGGAACGCACTGCCCGGGTGGACGAATGAATATCCGATCCTCCTCACCGATTCGTCAGTCTGTTATGCCATCGGTGTTGCAGAGCTTCTGACACGAGGAAACCAGATTGTGGCGAGAATTCATGAGCCGATGACGATATTTATTCTGATTGCCGCAATCTTCATCATTCTGAATTATAGCGGGCAGTGGATCTTTGCCCGGATTGAACGACGGTACAGGATACCCGGATATGGAGAAGGTGACTCGAGATGATGACAGATGAGATAATACTCAGGGTTGAGGATATCCATAAGCGATATGGTGAGAATGAGGTTCTAAAGGGGGTATCCTTTGATGTCCAACGTGGGGAGACGAAGGTCTTCATCGGCCCCTCAGGTACCGGAAAGAGCACCCTTCTCAGATGCATCAACCAGCTGACTGTTCCTGACAGTGGATATATCTGGTTAAACGGTGAGGAAGTGACTCATGCCGGACCCAGGATCAACCAGTACAGACAGAAGATTGGGATGGTCTTTCAGAACTTCAATCTCTTCGACCACCTGACAGCACTTGGGAATGTTGAGATCGCACTGCTGCGTGTGAAGAAGATGAACCGTCAGGAGGCAAGGAAGAAGGCCCTGATGGAACTGGAACAGGTCGGTCTATCGGATAAGGTGAACTCATATCCTGCTGAATTATCAGGAGGGCAGGCCCAACGTCTTTCTATTGCCCGCGCTCTTGCTATGGATCCTGAGGTGATCCTGTTTGATGAACCGACTTCGTCACTTGATCCGGAACTGACCCGTGAAGTCCTTGAGGTTATGCGCAGGTTAGCCAGAAATGGGATGACGATGCTCATCGTCACCCATGAGATGGGTTTTGCCTTATCAGTTGCCAATGAGATCCTCTTCATGGAACATGGATTGATCGTTGAAAAGGGGCCGCCATCCGAGATTCCGACAAGCCAGAACTTCACTCGCACACGCCAGTTCCTTGGCAGCTTTCAGGATTGATCGAGACGTATGACGATGCTGAACTTTGACTTTGAGCTTCTTCTCCCTGTACTCTACCAGGGTGCATTGGTAACTTTTGGACTGATCCTTGTCTCTGCTCCCTTCGGATTCCTCAACGGAATCCTGATCGCTGTTGGAAGAGTCTATGGAAACAGGTTCATATCAACCCTCTGTCATGGATATGTGCTCTTCTTCAAAGGATGCCCGCTTCTTCTCCTCCTCTTTATCATCTACTTTGGTCTGCCGTCTATCGGGATAACATTCACAGCATTCACCTCGGCGGTGATTGGGTTTATTCTCTGTAATGGGGCGTATAACTCTGAGTATCTAAGGGGTGGGATCCAATCGATCCCATCAGGCCAGATGACCGCGGCACTTTCGCTTGGCATGTCGCGGAATCAGGCAATCAGGAATGTCATCCTTCCCCAGGCGCTGAGGCGGTCCCTCCCCGGTCTCTCAAATGAGTTTATTTACCTCATCAAATATTCCTCACTTGCATATATGATCACGGTTGTTGAGATCACCGGTGCAGGGAAGACCTTCGCCACAAAGTATTTTGCATTTTTTGAGATTTTTATTCTGATAGGTCTCTTCTATCTCGGCCTTGTTACTATTGCAGGTTATGTAATCGGCAGGGTGGAGAAGAGGATAGCCATACCCGGATTTGGGAGGAAATGATCAGTCATCGTCCATACCCGAATAAAATACCATTCTGACCGGTCGGTGAATCTTCCGTCCGCATCCCGGACAGATGGCCGCATCCGGGGGCGGTCTGCAGGTCGGACAGGGATTTTCGACAACAAAGATGGTTTCACAGTGGAGGCATTGCCATCTCTCACTCATCAGAACACTCCTTCCCGTCCTTCGCCTTCAGAACAAGCAGCGTAATATCATCTGACTGGGGGGTATCTCCTGCGTATTCTTTGATATCATCGATGATAGCATCGACAATGCCGGTTGCGTCTCTGTCCCGTATCTCTGTCATCAGTGCTTCAAGTCTCTCTTCACCATAGAGCTCTTCATCAGCGTTCTCAGCTTCAGTGACACCATCGGTATAGAGGACGAGGAGATCATCTGATGTAAGAGGTATTGTCACCGTCTCAAGTGCTATCTCCTCAATGACACCAAGGGCAATTCCGTCCGCCTTCAGGAGGGTGATGGTTGCATCATCTCCCCTGATGAAGACCGGTGGGTTATGGCCTGCATTGACATAGGTGAGTGTGTTATTATTCGCATCAAGGATTGCATAGAAGAGGGTGACGAACATGCTCGTCTTTGAGTCTTCATAGATGAGCCTGTTTGCCTGGGTGATAGCTGTTGCAGGAGATGGCTCGTCTGCTGTGCTGGCCCTCACAAGAGTTCGTGAGAGCGCCATAAAGAGTGCAGCCGAGACGCCTTTTCCCGAGACATCTGCGATGACAAGGCCGTAGCGGTTCTCGCCGATTGGGATGAAGTCATAGAAGTCTCCGCCGACGAAGAGTGCTGGGATACTTCTGGCAGCCAGGTCAAATCCTGGCACTATCGGGGCTCTGTCCGGGAGGAAGCTCTCCTGGATATGATGGGCGATCTCAAGCTCCCGTGAGAGGCGTTCCCGTTCAGCAGTCGTCTTTTCAAGGTTGATCATCATCTCCTTGAGTTCATATGACATCTGGTTGAAACGTTCTGCCAGGCTTTCAAATTCATCGTTCGTCCCTATATTGACACGGTAATCGAGATCTCCCTTTCCGATTGCGGTGGCGCCTTTTTGAAGGTCTTTGAGAGGACGGGTGATGAACTGGGAGAAGATGGCTGATCCGACGACAGCAGCACCGATCAGGACGACCATGCTGACGATGAAGAGGTGCATTGCCCTGTCGATCTGGGAGTCAATCTCTGTCGCGGTTTCTTTCGTCAGTGTGTCAAGCTTCTCCCCTGTCTCAAGAGCGGGTGCGATGACCGTCCCGACCGGCATCACCACAGCAATACTCCAACCGGTCGTCCGAACGGGTGCATAGGCGAAGAAAACATCTCGTTGTTCAAATGAGATTCTGCTGATGCCACTCTCCCCGAGAATCATCTTTTGTGCCACTGCCCGAAGCTCACGATTTGGTGCATCAAGGAGATTTTCTGTCGTAAATGATTCGTCCCATAGGCGATCCTCAGCATTGAGGCCTGGTCTGGTAATAACATGCCCATCTCTGTCAATGAGCATCGCATATCCGTCACCGCTGACCTTTGTGCCCAGAATCTGCTGGTTGATGGTCTCGATCGTTACATCAGCACCAACTACCCATACATCTCCGGCATCTCTTATCTTGTACGAACACGTGACCGTCAGTCCTTCACCCCCGGCATCAACATAAGGGCGGGACCAGACGACTGCGTCAGTACTGAGCCCATCTCTGTACCAGTCTCTTTTACGGTGATCAAATTCTTGATCAATAGTAACCGTTTCAGGATAGACCCTGAATATCCCTGATTCAGATCCGATGTAGATCCATGTTATTTCCGGATGCGCTGTCGCAACAGAGATCATGATATCTTCCATTTCTGCAAGGGCTTCCCTTTTCTGGATTGTGGGGGATGTTCCAGCGACGATGAACTCTTTTGTCCTTGCTACTGGTGCCAAAGGTCTTCCCGTTCTGCGGTTATCTGCATAGACCCCAATAGTATGAATGGCCATCTCGGTCTGTTCGAAGGAGAGGGATGCCTGGTCTGCCTGGTCGATTGCGATACGGAGGAGATACTCTTCTGCATCCTCGAGGAGTGCAGTTGTACTATCTCTGACCGCCTGTTCTCCAAGTGCTTCGCTCTGTGAAACTGCGGATGTGCCGAGTTTGTTGATGGCAGAAGATGCGACACCACCGGCGATGAGAAGTGAGATCACCGAAATGAGAAGAAATGCAATGAGAATTTTTGTTCTGACGCCCATTGGCGGAATTGGCAGGTCCATGGCTTCCTCGTTGTTTGTACAATCTACAGGAGGGGATATAAGTCCTCTGATACCGCCTTCTCAAACGGGAACTATAATCTGATCTGATGACAACTCACCTTTACCCATGTATTCCGGTGATACGCGATTTCGTCTCTACCTGCTTGTCTTTCTCTCGGTTCTGCTCCTTGGCTCTATCGGCCTCGCGATCTTTGAAGGACTCTCACTTTTCGATGCCATCTATTTCATCATTGTCACAATTGCAACCGTTGGATATGGTGATATTGTGCCGGTCACCGATGAAGGCCGTCTTCTGGTTCTTATTCTGATTATTGCCGGGGTCGGGACCTTTGTAACGGTTGTAGCATATGCCATCGATATGACACTCTCACGATCTGATCTCCGGGCTCGTGAGAAGAAGGTGAAGATGATCATTGGTGTCTTCTTCTCTGAGGTTGGTTTCTCGATGATTGAGATCTGCAAAGCCGGGATTCCTGAAATCAGAACCGGAATTGATGATCTCAGGGTGAATGAACAATGGGATGCGAAGCGCTTTGCAAAGGCCAAAAAGAACATATCTTTACTGAATTTGAGGATGGATATCTGTTTGGTCGATCCTGTTGCTCTTCTTCATTTCCTCAAGGAGAAGCGAATATTTCTGATTATGCTCCTTCAGCACCCGATGCTGTTTGAACATGATCCCTTCTCTGACATGATACTTGCCATCTGCCATCTCGAAGAGGAGCTTTCAGCACGACGGGATCTCAACCGTCTCTCACCATCAGATTGTGCCCATCTCTCGCGTGATTGTGACAGGGTCTTTCACCTGCTCCTTCTCCGATGGCTTGAGCATATGGAGTATCTGAAGCGGTACTATCCGTTTCTCTTCTCCCTTGCGGTAAGGACAAATCCTTTCGATCCGGAAGCTGATCCTGAGGTGAAGGATTGAGCCTCTTTCTCTTTCCGCTCTTTGAAAGTGTTTTCGTGATGCATGATACGACAGGATTGGATGTGGATGGGTGCTGCATCAGAATGATAACGTTGGCGTAGGTACTTCAGAATCCTGAATATAATACAAATAGGCTGTATCTTACGTTAGATATATAAATGTGTATGGATAATGAAGGGCTGGTGATACCAATGGTATGTCCCGGTTATGCCCATATGGATTCGGCTGCGGTTGCAAAGATCGCGAAGCTTGAAGAGGAACTCGGTGTCATTCTCCTGGCCCATGAGAAGGTGGCACCGGTTGCCACGCTCTCTGATGACGATCTCTCGGTGATCAAGGATCTCGAGAAGAAGATGGGACTTCGACTTGTTGCTTATGCGTAGATGACCATCCGGGTCTCTCTCCATACAATTTGTTGCTTCTCCCATTCCCCTTTTTGAGAAAGGGGTTCATAACCTGTGTTTCATTCACCCGCTCTCTTCACCGGAGGGTATGCAAATCTAATTCTCCTCATCCGTGAATGAGAGCGTATCATATGATCTGGTTCGTCTTTGCCCTGGGGGGTGCCCTCTCACAGGCCGCGTATGCAACAGCGGTGAAAATTCTCCTCAGAAGAACAGATTCCTTCCTCCTTGCCGGGTGTTCCTTCCTTGCCGCATCCGGCATCATGAGTATCCTCTCTCTCATCGTTGGGATCCCTCCTCTCGGTCCGGAACTCTTTCCGTCAATCGGGGTGACGGTCTGTATCAATATTCTTGCAACCATCCTTTTGTATCATGCTCTGGGAAGCTCGGATATCTCTCTCTGTATGCCGATGCTTGCCTTCACCCCGGTCTTTCTGATCGGAACCTCGTTTCTGATCCTCGGTGAGATACCAACCATAGCAGGGGCATGTGGTATACTGCTTGTGGCATCCGGTGCCTATATCCTTACATCCGAAGGGAGCATTGCCCGATTGGATCGCCTTGCTGCCCCTTTTCACCGGCTCACCATTGATCGAGGGGTTCTTTCGATGCTTCTGGTTGCATTTCTCTTCTCGATCTCTGTCAATTATGATAAAAAAGTGGTCGAGAATTCTGATCCCCTCTTTGGATCGGCCGTCGTCTTCCTCCTCCTCGGGGCCGCCTTCCTTCTCATTGCCCTCCTCTCAAAGAGGTGGGGGGCTGCTATCACACACGCTTCACTCCTGGCGCCCCTCCCGTTATTCATCGGTGTCGGCGTGATACTCACTGCTGAGATCGTCCTGATCAATATCGCCTATACGATGAGCATTGTCAGCTATGTCATCACCGTCAAGAGGTTTGCTATCTTCTTCTCCGTCCTTGCCGGTATCATTGTATTCAGAGAAGGTCTCTCCTGGGGACGGATCACCGGCGCTCTTGTGATGGTTGCGGGGGCGGGGATGATAGCCATCTTCGGGTGACTATCATCCCGGCGACACCTGGTTGAATCTGTATTCTCCTGACAATTGGGTTTTATTCCTTTCTCCTCAGGATAAGGGTGGCGGCAGCGCAGAGTGCACCCACCAGGGCGATAAAGGCTGATCCAGCGGCTTCAGGGGGCTCTGGGGTTGGTGTGGGTGTCGGAGTGGGCAAGGGCTCCGGTGGTTCTGTTGGTGTCGGTTCAGGGATCGGTTCTGCTTCGGACAGGGTAAAGGATGATGATGCACGTACATCCGCCTCGATGGATTCTATGAGAACCGTATAGTCATCCGGAATAAAGCCTGTTGTATCGACGAGGAACGACCATGTATTCACCTCACCGCCTTCGACAACGAATGTGATTCCTGAGGTCCCGGTAAATCCTGCCGGAGTATCTTTTACTGTAGGGTAGAAGGACTGTGAGACGACGGTGATATGGAGTTCATGGCCGGGTGCCAGGTTGGTCGTTCCCGAGATGGAAATAAACTCTCCCCTGGAATACTCTGATGCAAGGGTATCGATCTCAAGTGCTGCTCCTGCAGAGATGCAGAAGAGGCCTGAGAGGAGAATACAGAGTATGACTCTCTTTATCTGACTCCTCCTCCGGATACCATGCTATTCTGTGGCGCGCCATCCGGATTCGTCTCTTCAATCCGGGGTAGCAAAAATCTTTCGGAGGCTCTTTGGGGTATGGTGCTGATGTAGATGGCATGCATCACCTGCTGACACGGGACGGCATTCTTCTTCCATATACACTTCATGGTGGGGGGCATCCACTCATCTTCGTTTCTGCCTATGGGATGACCGCGGCAGAGTGGCCAAAAAAGATGCTCTCGCCTCTTGCTGACCGGTATCGCCTTGTACTGTATAATCATCGTGGCATCTCCGGAGAAACAAACCCTGATGTACCGTTTTCGATTCCACAGGCAGCGGAGGATCTCCACGACCTGATAGCCGGGATTGGTGAGACGACTGCCACCATCATCGGCTATTCGATGGGTGGGATGATCGCCCTTGAACACGTGATCCGGTATCCTGATGAGGTGGATCGCCTCATCCTCCTGAGCACCTGCTGTGGCGGGGTGGAGGCAGTCCCATCTGAAGAGTGGGTCAGGGAAGAGATGGCAGGCCAACCCGTATCGATTGAGGCCTATCTGGATCGTGCCGGCCGGCTTCTCCTGACCGAATCGTTCAGGAGGATGCATCCTGATCCATCCTCATGGTTCCCGGATGTCGGAGAACCGGTTGATGCAGCTGTTGTCAGAGAGCAGTTTGACGCCCTTCAGAGATGGAGAGGGGTCTATCCTCGTCTTAAGGAGGTGCAGGCAAAGGCGCTCGTCATATCCGGTGATCGGGATCTCGTCACCCCTCCGGACAATGCCGGGATTCTTGCCATGGCTATTCCTGATGCAGGTGCCATTATCATGGAGGATGGTGGCCATGGCGTTATCTTCCAGTATCCTGAGGAGGTTGCCGGGATCATTACAGAGTTTCTTCACCTGGATCATCATTCGATGGGAAGATGAGATGCGGGTTGAACTCACCCTCCCTTGAAAAAGAGTGTTTCCCGGGTCCTTCCCCTCTACCCTCCACCGGCGGGTGGGAAGAGTGCAATACGATCGCCCTCACTGAGTATTGAATCAAGTCCTTTGATGAAGGCGATGTTCCGTCCGTTGAGAAGGATGTTGACGAAATCCTTCAATGTGCCATCCTCCAAAAATATCTCACCCTCCAGTTTCGGATACCGCTCAGTGAGCATTGTGAGGAGATCAGCGATAGTGGCACTCTCCTGAATCTCAATTGCGAACTCCGCATCCATATGGTCGCGGAGTGTTGCAAATGATTTGACGGTGATCTTCATTTTCTGCTCACTCTCCGTTTTTTCTATGGTCTTTCCTGAGGACCATGTCCTTTATGGCCCCCTCTGCCTTCTTCAGATTACTCAAGCCCCAGCTCACGGAGTTTCTCTTGTGTCGGAACTCCTTCGGCATCCCAGCCACGCTCAGTATAGTACTCACTGAGCAGTGGTTCCCGCTCCCAGACACGCCCTTTTGGTCCTCCCTCTTTGATTGGATCATTCAGGAGGCGTGCTGGAAGTGTATCATCCGCTTTTGTATAGCCTACCTTAATGTTGAAGAGCTTCTGGAGATTCCAGATCCGCTCTCCGATCTTCAGGAGAGCGGCGCCATCCATCGAAATTCCGGTTGTTGCGGCGGTGAGATCTGCATAATCATCAGCATTCAGTGCAAATGAACTGAAGAGACACATCCCGGATGCATCGATAGCAGCGGTCAGATCCTGGAAGATTCGTGTCCATGTTGCCTTGCCGTCATTGACGAATGGGTCGAGCTTCTCTGGTGCTCCGAGCACTTCAGGAGAGACCATATATCCATAGACATGATCCCCTCCACGGACGGATGTTGCATATGATAGCCCATGGCCCTGAAGCCCACGGGGATCATATGCCGGGAGATCCTGCTTCTTGACGCTCATTGATAACTCCGGGTACCCGTGCCTCTCTGCAAACCGATATGATCCATCGGTGAGTTCTGCACCGAACCCTTCACGGAGTCCCATCTGCCTGACAAGTTCAACGATACCTTCAGGATTTCCAAATTGGGGCCCCTCAGTGATATATCCCTTCTCACGCATCTCCATTGCACAAGCGATAGCTGTCGGGGTGCCGACGGCATCCAGACCAAGTTTGTTGCATTCCCATGCAGCCTGGATAACTGTCTTGAGATCATCAATGCCGAGATCTGCACCAAATCCCCACATGGGTTCATACTCCGGTCCTTCGCCAATGATTCCATCGACCTCGCAGATACGGGAGCACCGCACGGTGCAGGCAAAACACCCGCTGTTCTTCTTCAGGAAGGTCTCTGCCAGTCTTTCACCCGAGACCTTTTCGGCGCCGGCGAAGTGGGCGCTCTGGAAGTTCTTCGTTGGAAGGATGCCGTTTTCATTGATGATGTTAACGAGGACGGCTGTTCCATAGGTGGTAAGCGCCTGACAGATCCCATTCTCATCAAGCTTTTTACGAATCCTCTCCTTGACGGCATTCAGTCCATCTTTATCCGCCTCGTCGATCCGAAGCTCTCCTGTGGCAACGACCGCCTTGACATTCTTTGAACCAAGGACTGCTCCCGCCCCACTCCGGCCGGCTGCACGATCCCGGTCATTCATCACGCAGGCGAGGAGACTCTGCTTCTCTCCAGCCGGCCCGATACAGGCAACCTTCGCCTTCTTGTCGCCGAGATCCGCGATGAGTGCGTCTGTTGTCTGATGGACATCGAGTCCCCAGTAGGAGGTGGCATCACGGAGTTCTGCCTTCCCCTCATTCAGATAGAGATACACGGGTTTCTCTGCACGCCCTTCGAAGACGACCGCATCAAATCCGGCCTTCTTGATCTTCCAGCCGAATGTTCCTCCACTGTTTGCGGACATGAGGGTGTTGTTGAGCGGTGACTTGGTGCTCACCATATACCTGCTCCCGAGAGGGATGCCGGTTCCTGTCAGGGGGCTTGATGCGATGACGAGGATATTATCGGGTGAGAGGGGATCGACGAGGGGATCCATCCTGTCCGAGATGATCTTTGTACCAAAGCCCCTCCCTCCGAGGTAATTCTTCTTCAGATCAGCCGGGGTCTCCTGGATCTCGATACTCCCTTTGGTAAGATTGACATATGCAATCTTACCTGCATATCCATCAATTACTGCCATGGTTCAAAATGTATGTTGAGGTGTATATATAATTATATGTTTGATGCGGGCCGTGGTGGCAGAAATGAATCGATCAACTATCTGGCTGAAAAGGGGGGGCAGAGTGATTCTTCTTCTCATAGAGAAGAGAGGGTTACCGTTTCGGGTATCCTATCCTCTGCAGGACGAGGGTGATCTCATCAAGAATTGCGGGGTCATCGATCGTCGCTGGCACGGTATACGATACCCCGTCTGCAATCCTCTTGATCGTTCCCCGAAGAATTTTGCCGGATCTGGTCTTTGGGAGGCGTTGTACAACGGCAACTGATTTAAATGATGCAATAGGCCCTATCTTCTGCCTGACCAGGGCAATCAGCTCTGCCTGCAGCTTCTCCGCATCCGGATCATGACCGGATTTCAGGACGACAAAACCAACCGGGACTTCTCCCTTTACCGGATCATAGACGCCAAAGACTGCACATTCTGCCACATCAGGGTGTGATGCAAGGACCTCCTCCATTGCACCGGTTGAGAGGCGGTGTCCGGCGACATTAATGATATCATCTGTTCGCCCCATGATCCAGAGATACCCATCTTCATCAAGATATCCGGCATCAGAGGTGAGATAATAGCCGGGATAAGCAGTGAAGTATGTCCTGATATAATCGGCATCATTATTCCAGAGTGTTATAAAACACCCTGGAGGGAGTGGCATGCTGATGACAATATTCCCGATCTCTCCTCTGGGGAGTTCGTTGCCGGTATCGTCAAGTACATGGATATCATAGCCTGGTACAGGTCTGGTGCAGGATCCGGGCTTAATCGGGAGGAGCTCAAGGCCTGCACAGTCTGCGCCGATGGCCCAGCCGGTTTCGGTCTGCCACCAGTGATCGATGACGGGGATGCCAAGCAGCTCCTCTGCCCAGAGGAGCGTGTCTGGATCACACCGCTCACCGGCAAGAAAGAGCATCTTCAGAGATGAGAGATCATATTTTTTCCGATACAATCCATCAGGATCCTCCCTCCGGATAGCACGGAAGGCCGTCGGTGCACAGAATAGTACAGATACGTCATGCTCAGCAATAACCCGCCAGAATGCCCCGGGATCAGGTGTTCCAACCGATTTTCCTTCGTACAGGATCGTGGTACAACCGTAAAAAAGCGGTCCGTAGACGATATAGGAGTGGCCGACCACCCAGCCGATATCCGATGCCGCCCAGTAGACCTCTCCCGGCCTGACACCGTAGATATGCTCCATGCTCCAGACTAATGCGACGAGATGCCCCCCGTTGTCTCGTACGACACCTTTCGGCTTTCCGGTGGTGCCTGATGTATAGAGGATGTACAGGGGGTCTGTTGAGCCAACCGGTACACAGGGGGCTGGTTCTGCATCCATCAGGTGATCCCATGAGATATCTCTGCCTTCCATGAGGTCCACCGGCAGCTCCTGACGCTGGACAAAGACACACTGTGAGGGTGTATGGGAGGAGAGGGCAAGTGCTGCGTCAAGGAGTGGTTTGTAGGGGATTACCCGGTTCACCTCGATACCGCAGGATGCCGTGATGATGATCTCCGGACGGGCATCCTCTATCCGTGTGGCGAGCTCGCGGGCCGCAAACCCTCCAAAAACAACCGAATGAACGGCGCCTATCCTGGCACAGGCGAGCATTGCAATGACCGCCTCAGGGATCATCGGCATATAAATGATCACCCTGTCGCCCTTCTGCACACCGAGGTTCTGTAGCCCTCCGGCACAGCGTGCCACCAGGTCCAGCAGTTCTCCGTAGGTGAACGTCGTGATGGTATCTGTCACCGGGCTGTCATAGATGAGGGCGATCTGATCTCCCCTCCCCTCCTCGACATGATAGTCAAGGGCATTATAGCATGAATTGAGAACTCCCCCCTCAAACCAGCGGTACATTGGCGGGTTGTCGCTATTGAGTACCCTGTCATACCGCTGGTACCATCTGACCTTCTCTGCGGCAGCTCCCCAGAATTTCTCAGGATCAGTTATCGACTCATGAAATGTCTGCTCATAACCCACACCCATCTCCTGCCTCCTTCATTTTCATAGAGGCAGAAGGGGGAAGTGGATTTAATTTTTTCGGACGGTTTTGTAGGAGAGATTCGCTCTCACTATCTCATCCTCTTTGTAGCGGGGGATCGCAGAAATAGAACTGATCTATCGATGCTTTATGTGGTAAAGAAAAGTCCAAGATGCCCCAGCCCGGATTTGAACCGGGGACAACCAGATCTTCAGTCTGGCGCTCTCCCAGTCTGAGCTACTGAGGCTTTGGGATTACAATATACGCAAGATCTCTATTTAATACATCCGATTTGATCTCTCCTCTCCTCTTCACCCACCCATACCGCACCAAGAGATCATCCACCACATCGCCCCTCTTTATCAGCCGAAAGAACAGAGATAATAAGCATGAGATGGCCCTTTGGAAGACCTGAAAAGAAGAAAGAAGGACCGAGCCTTGAGGAAAGGGTTCGTAACCGGACGGCGGGCATTGTTCACCTGACGCATAACGACCTTGATGCCGCCGGTGCCGATGCCATCCACAGAAGGGTGTATGGGCGCGAGGCTATCCTCACCGTCTTCTCATCAGTTGGAAGGTTCACAAAGAACCTCAATACCATTGCGAACGTCCCTGGAAACGGACATACTCTCTCGATTTCTGATCTTGGTTTTCAGAAAGGCTGTGATGAGGCGGCACGGAGGGCGAAGGCTGCAGGATGGAAGATCGTCTGGAGAGATCATCACCGATGGAAGAAGGATGAGATCGAGCAAATCAGCCGGTATACAGAGGAGCTCACCGTCGATTCCTCAACCTGCGGGTGCGGTCTTGTCGCTCGTGCAATAGCCTCTGATGATCCAACCGCTGTCGAGATTGCCCGTATCGTCTGTGACTATGATCTCTGGACACACAAAGACCCTCGTTCCGCCATCCTCGGACAGATTGGATCAATCAATAAAAACCTCCGACCCCTTCGTGACCGGCTTCAGGAAGGGATCTTTACCGATGACTGGATCGAAGAGACGTATGCTGCAATTGACAGGGAACGGACCATCGCCATCAGAAAGAGTATCCGGAAGACGACGATCCGCGATGGCCGGTACCGCATCGCATTTGCCCCTCTCTATAACTATCCAAGTGAGACCGCAGCAGCAATCAGGGATGAACTGAAGACCGATATCGAGGTGATCATCTCGGATAATGGTCGCTTCTCACTTCGGTCCGCGCCTCCGGTGAGTCATCTCATCGCTGCGGAATTTGGTGGCGGCGGCCATCCGAATGCCTCAGGAGGATCATTCCCCTTTACCTTCTGGGATAAAATCTCCTTTGGACTCTTTGGAAAGACCGCTCACTTTGATCGCTTCGTTGATGTTGCCGAGTCTCTATCTGGCCAGAATGGACCGTGATACGAGATCCTTCCAGTAATCTGCCTGATCTGCCGGGGCATAGCCCCCGGTCAGGATATTATCCGGATCAACCAGCCCAGCCGCCCTCTTCAGATCTCCCTCTCCGGGATCGATAACGATGATCTTCCGGATTGTATATGATCCCATCAGATTATCGAGTATCTCCAGCATATCCGGCCTGATGGCGATATCCCGCTGCACCTCAAGGAGGGCGGCAAGGCTCTTTTCAGATGGATGGAGGATATGCCAGAGGACGCGTCGGCCTGTCAGAAACTCAAGCTCAATGGGCTCTGGTCTTCTCTCGGAGAGGATGATATGGCCCGCCACCCGGTTATCCCGCATCGTCCGAAGGAGTCCGCGGTATCCAGGCAAATACTCTTCATCCGGATCCGGCCTGAGCGATGCAGGGGAGGGGAGAGACCACCAGGGATTCCTAAAAAAAGATTCAACTGCCCTGATATCATCAATCACCTCTTCGGGAGGGGCATCCGGAAGAGTTGCGGCAGTTGCCCTCCCACCGTAAAACCATCCCCCGGCTGCCGGAAGATCCAGAGAATCCTGCGCCTGGGCAGATCTCATCAGATGAAACGTCGTCAGGTCTCCCCCAACGCCTGTACGAGTCTTCGCCCATGCTGCAAGCTCTCTGGAGGAAGGTGTTTTGACCATGGATCCGAGGGACCGTACCTGGATCTTTCGTTGCCTGACCATAACTGACACTGTAATTTATACGGTCCCCACGCAAAAAGCATACGGATGAGTGGGAAACCGAAACTGGTCACCTGTGGTCTTCCGTATACCAACGGATTATGCCATATCGGACACCTCCGGACGTATGTGCCCGCTGACTGTTATGTCAGGTATCTTCGGCGGGCTGGTGAGGATGTCCTCTTTGTCTGTGGTTCAGATAATCATGGGACGCCGATCGTCGTCTCTGCGGAAGGAGCGGGCACTACCCCTCGTGCCTTCTCAGAGAAGTACCATACCCATTTCAAAGAGACCTTTGAAAAGATGGGTGTCATCTTCGACCATTTCGGGATGACCGATGATCCGACAAATCATGCCCGTACCCAATCGATAGTCAAACGGCTGATCGACAGGGGGTATGTCTATGCCGAGGTGATCAATCAGAGTTACTGCACCACCTGTAAACGGTCTCTCCCGGACCGGTATGTCGAGGGCACCTGTCCCCATTGCGGGAAGCATGCACGTGGTGATGAATGTGACCAGGGGTGTGGCCGGCACCTTGAACCCGGCGAGATCCTTGAGCCGACATGTACCGTCTGCCAGACGAAGGCAGAGACACGACAACAGGAGCATTATTTCTTTAAACTGAGTACATTCAAAGAATATCTCCTTGATTATCTGAAAGATCTCAATGGCACCATTAATGCGAAGAACTATGCCATCGGCTGGATCGAAAACGAACTTCACGACTGGTGCATCACCCGGACCATGGACTGGGGTGTCCGTTTCCCGGGAAATGAGGATCTTGTCGTCTATGTCTGGGTTGATGCGCCGATCGGCTACATCTCATTTACTGAGGAATGGGCGAATGCCCATGGGGATGACTGGCGTCGGTTCTGGTGCGGCGATGGTGAGGTGACGCATTTCATTGGATCAGATATCATATACCACCACTGCATCTTCTGGCCTGCCCTCCTCCATGCAGCCGGTTACGGCACTCCTGATGCTGTTGTCGCCTCAGGGATGCTGAAGGTTGAGGATCAGAAGTTCTCAAAGTCACGGGGATACGTCGTCTGGGCAAATGAGGACTATCTCGATGTCAACCTCCCTGCAGATTACCTTCGGTACTATCTCCTCAGCTATACAAGCCACACCAAAGAGCTGAACTTTTCATGGAAGGCCTATCAGGAACGGGTGAATAACGAGCTTGTCAATACCCTTGGTAACTTCATGTACCGGAGTATCTACTTTGCAGAAGAGAAGCTCGGCGGTATTCCGGCGACACCTCCAAAGGAGGAGATCTTTGATGAGATACGAAGAACCCGCGACCTTGTCGATCCGGCATTCCGTGCCTTTGAGTTCAAATCAGGTGTCGATGCGATCATGGGTCTTGCCACGTTTGGAAATAATTATATCCAGAAGAATGCACCCTGGAAGCTTCTCAAGACTGACAAGGCGGCAGCTGAAGGGGTCATCGCCGACTGCCTTCAGATCGTCAAGGCATTAGCTCTCTTCCTTGAGCCGGTGATGCCGGAGAAGGCCTCTCTTTGCTGGAAGATGCTTGGCTATGAGACTCCTCTTGCCAGCCACCACCTTGATGAGGCAGATACACCACTTGAGGGTGTCACACTCCGGAAAGCCGCCCCGCTCTTTGAAAAGATTGATGACGAACAGTATGCCGTTCTTGAAGCGACCTTTACCCGCCGGGTTGATGAAGCAAAGAAGAAGCAGGAGAGGCATGAGGTGAAGAAAGAGATGCTGACGATAGATGAATTTGGAAAGATGGAGCTCTGTGTCGGCCGGGTCCTTGAAGCAGAGGCGATCAAGGGATCAAAGAAGCTCCTGAGAATCACCGTTGACATTGGATCAGAGAAGAGACAGGTCGTCTCGGGGATCGCCCCTTACTATAAACCTGAAGAACTGGAAGGAACCCTCGTTGTTATGGTAACGAACCTTGAACCTGCAACGATCTTTGGTGTGGAGAGCAGAGGCATGATCCTCGCCGCAGGTGATGAAGCTGCCCTTCTCATACCGAACAGGGAGGTTGAACCGGGAACCAGGATCCGGTGATCACTTCAGCTGGTATCCGGCTGAGAGAAGATGTGACCGGATTCTCTGCTGGTGATCAGCACCGCGGACCTCGATCTCTATCTCCACCCTGATCTCGGTCGGGTGGAGATCTTTTCTATCCCTTCTCTGTGAGAGATCAAGAATATTGCCTCCTGCATCAGCGATAACCGTAAGAAGGTCTGCAAGCGATCCCGGACGATCATCGATGACGATGGAGAGCAACAGCAGGTGATCCTTTCGTATCTGTCCCTGTGTGATTACACGCTGAAGAAGGGAGAGATCAATATTTCCTCCGCTGATAACGAGGACGACAGTACTTCCTAGAGGGAACGTACGTCTCCCGGATACAAGAGCGGCAAGAGGTGCAGCACCTGCCGCCTCGGCGATGATTCTTTTGCGCTCGATGAGAAGCAGGATCGCATCGATCATCTCCTCTTCCGAGACGAGGCAGATATCATCTCCATATGTTCTGAGGATCTCAAAGGGAATTTCTCCGACACATGGTACTGCAATCCCATCTGCAATGGTCTTATCAGGCATCACCAGGTGCCGCTTACCGTCCTGGAATGCCCGGTATGCGGCATCGCAGGCAGATGCCTGCACTCCGATGATTCGGGTCTTTGTTCCCCTGCCTTTTACGGCAGTTGCTATCCCTGCCATAAGCCCGCCACCCCCGACTGGAACGATAATATAGTCCGGTTCCTTCAGATCCATGAGAATCTCATACCCGATCGTTCCGGCCCCGGCGATCACCTCTTCATTATCATATGGGTGGATGAAGAAGAGGCCTTTCTCCTCAAGCCCTCGCGCATATCGAACGGTTTCATCGAGTGTTTTACCGGCAAGTATCACCTCGGCACCATATCCCCGTGTCGCCTCCTGCTTGGCAACCGACGACCCAACCGGCATCACAATCGTCGCCCTCACCCCGGCAATACCTGCGGCGAGTGCGACGCCTTGCGCATGGTTTCCTGCAGATGCGGCAACGACGCCATTGGGGCCAATGAGTGATCTATTGTTGAGAATGGCGTTGGTTGCCCCACGAAGCTTAAATGATCCCGTCTTCTGGAGTGTCTCGAGTTTCAAATAGACATCTGCTCCTGTCATCCCAGAGAATGTGGGTGAATAGACGAGGGGGGTTTTGAAGATATATGGTGATATTCGATCATATGCAGCGGAGATATCATCCGGGGAGAGCATATTCCGGAATTGATCTGATTTGAGAAAAGCTGATCGTTTTGAGCGGGCCTGGGGGGATTCGAACCCCCGACATTCGGGTTAGAAGCCCGACGCTCTATCCTGGCTAAGCCACAAGCCCATGAAGAGATATACATATTGTCGTTCTCACGTATTATTTCTTTGTGTACACCGTGGGTTCATCGGTTATTATTCAGATGTGGTATCTTAGAAATATTATATATGTGTGGAGAGGTAATGGAGTTCTGTTGCCGCAGAGCGGCATATACAGAATAGAGAAGTGGTAGTTATGATCGGACAGAAGATGGAAGATCTGATTAACAATCAGATCAATGCTGAGTTGTACTCGTCATACCTGTACCTCTCCATGTCAGCCTGGTGTTCACAGGAGACCTGGAATGGATTTGCGCACTGGATGAGGCTTCAGGCGCAGGAAGAGCTCTCCCATGCGATGAAATTCTATGACTATCTCAACGAACGCGGCGGCACGGTTCGGTTGGCAGCTATCGAGAAGCCGAATGATACATGGGCAAGTCCGCTTGCGCTCTTCAAAGAGGTCTATGAACATGAACAGAAGGTCACCGCGATGATCAATGCGATGATGGCCGAAGCCATTAAGCAGAAGGACTATGCGGCTGAGATCATGCTTCACTGGTTTGTCTCCGAGCAGGTCGAGGAAGAGGCAAATGCCTCGGAGATTGTTGCCAAACTTGAGAAGATCGGTGACTCCACCGGTGGTCTCTTCCAGCTTGATCATCAACTCGAAAAACGCTGATCAGAAATATTTCCCTTTTTTACAGGAGTCGGAATGGCCGATCAGAACACAAAGACAGTGAATATTGGCATTATCGGGATGCATTGCGCAAGCTGTGCTCTCGCTGTGGAGAAGGCTGTATCAGAGATCGAGGGTGTCGCCTCTGCCACGGTGAATCTCGCCACCGAAAAGGTACGGGTTGTGCTGGACGGAGAGGCCATTCCCCTTCCGGAGATCGAGGAGGCGATCAAAAAAGCCGGCTTCACCCCCGCAGATCGGACGATCAATATTCGTATCGGTGGGATGACCTGTGCGATGTGTGCGTCAGCGGTTGAGAAAGCTCTCTCCAATCTTCCCGGTGTCGTCTCTGCATCTGTTAATCTTGGAACCGAACAGGCGACCATCAGGTACCATCCCGGCATTGTATCTGTTGATCAACTGAAGGAGGCGATCACCTCTGCCGGGTATACTGCCTGGAGCACCGGTGAAGAAGGAGAGCAGGAGGTGCTGGAAGCACAGGAGCAGGACCTTCGGGAGAAACTCACCCGTACCATCATCGGATTTGCGGTATCTACTATCCTGATGCTTGTGATGTATCTCCATCCCCCGCTTCCTCTCCCGATGCCGTACTTCTTCTTCCTGGTTGCGACCCCCTTCTTCCTCTACCTCGCCTATCCCATCTTCAGATCAGCGTTCCGTTCGCTCTCCAATAGCATCCTTGATATGGATGTTATGTATGCGATGGGTATCGGAACCGCCTATGGTTCAAGCGTCCTCTCAACCTTTGATATTCTTCTCACAGCTGAATTCAACTTCTATGAGACAGCGATTATGCTTGCTGCCTTCCTCACCCTTGGCAGGTACCTTGAGGCACGTGCCAAAGGCAGGACCGGCGAAGCGATCCGGTCCCTCATCTCGCTCCAGCCGAAGAAGGCGACACTGCTTCGGAATGGTACAGAGATCCAGGTTCCTGCAGATGAGATTCAGGCAGGAGATCAGATCCTCGTCCGGACCGGGGAGGCTATTGCCGTTGATGGCCTCGTCATCAAAGGTGAAGGGTCTGTTGATGAGTCTCTCGTTACAGGAGAGTCAATCCCGGTGATGAAGATGGATGGATCTGAGGTTGTTGGTGGGACGATCGTCACCAGCGGAACCCTCACCGTTACTGCAACACGGATCGGCAAGGATACCGTCCTTGCACAGATCATTCGGATGGTTGAAGAGGCGCAGGGGACAAAACCACCTGTGCAGCGGATCGCAGATTCCGTCGTCTCTATCTTCATACCTGCTGTCCTGTTGATCGCCATCTCCTCGTTTCTTCTCTGGTATCTCATCCTCGGGGAAACGCTCCTCTTTGCAACGACCGCACTCATCTCCGTCCTTGTCGTTGCCTGTCCATGTGCGCTTGGGCTTGCAACACCGACAGCGATAACTGTCGGCCTCGGCAGGGGTGCCGAACTTGGTATTCTGATCCGTAGCGGCGAGACACTTGAACGGTCTGGTGCAATCAATACCGTTGCCGTGGACAAAACAGGTACGCTTACGATGGGCCGGCCCGTCGTCACCGATGTTGTCCCGTCCGGGATATCCGAAGATGAACTCCTCTACCTTGCCGGATCTCTTGAGAAGCTCTCTCTCCATCCTCTGGCCACGGCGATAGCCGAAAAGGCCCGGAGATCCAAAATCATGGGTGGCGATGTCTCCGGATTTGAGACGATAGGAGGACAGGGGGTTATGGGTATGATCGATGGACAGTCCGTTATTATTGGTACCCGGGCTTTCCTTGAAAGCCGTTCAGTCTCTATTCCGAAGAAAGCTCTCGGTTCGATGGTTCGACTGGAAAATGAAGGAAAAACCGTTCCCCTGGTTGCTGTGGATGGGAGGTATGCCGGTCTCTTTGCCATCACTGATCCCCTCAAACCGACGTCCGCAACTGCTGTGAAAGCTTTCACGGATATGGGGCTCACTGTGGTGATGATCACAGGTGACAATGAGCGGACTGCCCGTGTCATCGGTGAGAAGGTCGGGATTTCCCGTATATTATCTGGTGTTCTTCCCGACAAAAAGGCTGAGGAGGTGCAGCGGCTTCAGGATCAGGGGGGTGTTGTCGCCTTCATCGGTGATGGGATCAACGATGCTCCGGCCCTTGCACAGGCTGATGTCGGGATTGCCATATCGGGTGGGACTGATGTAGCGGTTGAGACCGGCGGGATCGTTCTGATGCATGATGATCTCATTGATGCGGCGGCTGCGATCCAGCTTTCACAAAAGGTGATGGGGAGGATCAGGGGCAATCTTTTCTGGGCTTTTATTTATAACATTCTTCTCATTCCGATTGCAGCAGGGATCCTTACACCGTTCTTCGGGGTTACCTTCCAGCCAGAATATGCAGGTCTTGCCATGGCGCTCTCATCCGTTACTATCGTCTCTCTCTCCCTTCTCCTGAAGGGATACCTTCCACCGGCAAAGGCGCTGGAGGTAGCTAATTGATTGTATACTCGTAAAAGTCAAAAATATCCTTTTTTTGAAATGAATGTCAGGTTTTGCATAGAGAAATATATTTATATCATCTCATAACAAAGATCTATCATAAACGGGGAACCTCCTTATTGAGGGAGCGTGCGGTACCGGACGATACCGGCCCAGATGAGCATGCTGAATAGGAATTGTTAAGTCCGGAGACAAAGGTATGGGATATCGTACACACGCACGCCACACCACATGCCCTGGGTGTCGTGAAGAAGTTTATATTGAAGAGCTTGTAGGAGGTGACTGCCCCCTCTGCGGTTCATCAGTCGGTGATGTTGATACCTCTGAAGAAGAGATCCCGTTTGATGACAGCATCGAACGGTCAGAACTATCATGGCTTGTGTTGCAGTATTTCCTCTTCAGGAAATTTCAGGAGTATGGAGCGCATCCGCTTCAGGTATACAGACTCCTCTCAAAGATCGATGAGGAGGGTGACTGCCCGGTCGTTCCCGGTGAGAGCACAAGGTTCGAACTTGATGCGGATCTCTCAAGGATGGAGCGGATACTCCCGAAACGATGCACCACATGCGGACGGTTTATTCTCTTTGGTGGGGCAAAGAAGATCATCGGTGATCTCGTGATTGGTGATATGGAGATCGCATATCACTGCTCCGAATGCCGATCAAAAAAGGTTTGAAATAACTTCTATCCTTATTTTGGAAAATAAAAAATTAGTACGATCGCCCGATAAGGGCTGCCGTTCCATTCTTTTTACAGACGATACACCCCGTATCCAGAAGCCGTTCATTGTACGGACCACGGAGATCTGATCCAAGGAGTGCTGCATCGGTCTCTGCCTCGATCTGATCAGCACAGGCACGATCGCCGCACCATGATGCAACGGCGACTCCTCCCTGAACTGCTGATCTGATCTCGTCAATTGAGTAACAGAGTCTGATTTTTGCTTCCCTTGCACCTTCTGCACGATTTCGAATCGTCTCCTGAATCTCATCGAGGAGGGGTCCTACTTCTGCGGCTGAACTGATCTGGCGTTTGACCTTGAATCGGTCAACGGCAACGATTGTACCGGCATCAATGTCGCGGGGACCGAGCTCAAGCCTGAGTGGGACGCCGTGGAGCTCCCAATGATAGTATTTTGCCCCTGGGCGCATATCGCGGGTGTCAAGCTCTGCACGTATTCCCATACTTTTCAGTTCTGTTAGGAGTCCTTCTGCAGCTGAGAGAACCTCATCTCTCCGTTTCCCGATGATGATTGGGATGATGGCGACCTGAACCGGTGCAACAGATGGGGGGAGGACAAGCCCGGTGTCATCTCCATGGACTGAGATGACCGAGGCGATGCACCGCTCAGAGATTCCATAGCAGGTCTGGTATGCGAGTTGCTGTTCTCCATTCAGGTCCTCATAGGTGATCCCGAATGTCTTTGAGAAGTGCGTCCCGAGATGGTGGGCGGTTCCTATCTGGAGGGTCTTTCCATCCGGCATGATGGTATCAACAGCAATGGTGTAATCGGCACCGGGGAATTTATCCCAGTCAGGCCGCCTCGAGATGAGCACAGGAACAGCCAGACCGGTATAGAATTCTGTATATAACCGGACAGCCTCCTCAACCTGTGCGGCTGCCTCCTCCCAGGTGCAGTGAACGGTATGCGCCTCTTTGAATGAGGTGATCTCCCTGAGCCTGATGAGTGGGCGTGTATGCTTCGTCTCGTACCTGAAGGTATTGACGATCTGATAGAGCTTCAGTGGGAGATCGGCATGTGACCGTACCCAGAGTGCATACATCGGGTAGATCGATGTCTCGCTTGTTGGGCGGAGCGCAAGCTTTACATCGAGTTCTGAGAGTCCGCCACGGGTCACCCAGTAGACTTCTTCTTCAAATCCTTTGATATGTTCCGCCTCTTTCATAAACTCATGATCAGGAATGAGGAGAGGGAAGAGGGTCTCCTGATGATCAACATCCAGAAGTGCCCGTAACCTGTTGTATGTATTCTTTCGAATCGCAAACCCGAACGGGTACCAGACGTACAGCCCCTTGACCGGGTAGCGAACATCCATAATCTCTGCGCGCCTGAGAATTTCGTTATACCATGCACTGAAATCAGCAATTGGTGGGAGTGCGTCGGTCTTCTCTTCCATAATCTGACACCTAAACGACCATTAGTATGATAGCGGGCGTTATAAAAGCCTCCGTAATCGCTGCAATGACAAGGAGCGGAACGACCACCTTTGCAAAGATCATTGCGTACCTTCCTGCCTCAAGGGCGGCATCCCCTTCTCCTTCCAGTTCCCTTCTCATCTCCCGGGCCAGCATAAAGCCGAGTGCTCCTGAGATGAAGAGTGCCGGAAGTTCTGTGACTCCATGGGGTGCAAGAGCGGCAATGACGAAGGTGATGCCCTGAAGCTTCATTGCTATCTGGGCGACAGCACCGACAAGAACCCCGTTGGCGATCAGCACAAAGGTTGTCAGCAGGCCAAACGTCACCCCCCCAAGGAAGAGGATGATACAGGCCTGAAGATTGTTTACAAAGAGTTTGAGGGCGAGTGTTGCGGGGGGATCGCCCATCATCTCCTCAATATCGAGAGCTTCATGGGCCAGTTCCATAAACGAATCTCCGATATCAGGATTCATAAATACCAGGCCGGCACCGGCGGCGACCGATCCTGAAAATATCAGGATTGCAATGAGACTACTGATGAAGAGGCTTCTAAACATGGATGATCATCCTCATCATCCCCCGGATTCCGGGTGCCATTCCAACAACGATCATCGCAAGCAGGAGGAGATACCAGAGTCCCCCCTCGCCATTCTCTCTCCTGTACATTTCAAGTATGTAGATACCTGGAATAAGGACAGCCAGCTTCAATGGGAACATTGCAAAAGCTGTTCCCGCCCAGTCGATGAGTGCCCCGCCAACGACATGCTGCTCGACGTACCGGATCGGATGGATATCGATCCCATAACTCGTCGCACTTGCATCGAGAAGATGGCCGAAGATAAGCAGAATATAGAGTGGGTTTTGAACATACTCCCATTTAAGCAGGTATCTGATAGCAGCATATGTCAGGGCGGTACTGGCACCTGCCATCAGGAGGATGATAAACGCAACCGGGAGATCGAGCTGTGTCTCCGTCATTCCCCACCAGAGAAGCATCCCCAGTGTGACAAATGAGATGAGTACTCCAAGCAACCGGTATGCAGTGATATAGGATGGTACAGTCCCCAGACGCTCGAATCCCTTCGCGATGATGAGGCAGAAGATGGTGATTCCAAAGATCGCAAAAAATATGAGGGGGGTGATCAGAAGAAACCTGATATCACTCTGTATCATCCCGGTATCTTCTATAACCCGGAGGAATCCTCCAAATATAACATATGGAATTGTTGCAAGGATAAAGTCCGAATCGATTCTGATTCCTGCACTCTCCAGCCACCGGTACACGAGAAAGACTGATATGATAAGAATCAGTGCATAGGTGAGGGTATCTACCAGAGTATATGCCTCACCATACCGGATGGGATCAATGTAGTATTTGTATATGAAGTCACTAATCATGAAACGATCCTGATGGGCCCAGAATACTTCAAGATACTCAAAAATAAAGTTTTTGATAAGTCTAAATGGATGCAGCTTCCCCGTGATGTTGTCATAGGTCATGATGCCCTTGATCAGATACCAAGAGTGCTTGATGATCTCAAAATCGGAAGAAATGTCCTCCTTCTGAGCGGACCGGAGACGATGAAGAAGGTTGGATCCAGAGTTGCCGTACTCCTTGAAGACTCGTTTCAGATTACGACAGAGATCGCTGATACCATCAGTCCTGCTTCAATCGCATCCATCGAAGCAGCAGGAGTCCGCTCTGATGTCATCATCGCAGTCGGTGGGGGGCGTGTCATCGACACGGCAAAGATTGCCTCGTTTAACCTTGATATCCAGTTCATGAGTGTTCCAACGGCAGCTTCCCACGACGGGATCGCTTCTTCCCGTGCGTCGGTCTCGACAGAGAATGGAAGCTCTTCCCTTGACGCACATCCTCCTGTTGCCGTCGTTGCCGATACCGGTATTATTGCTGACGCACCACACCGGCTCCTCGCATCGGGATGTGCGGATATCATCTCAAATTATACTGCAATCCTTGACTGGGAGCTTGCTCATCGCCTCAGGGGAGAATCGATCTCAGAATATGCTGTTGCCCTCTCCCGGATGACAGCTGAGATTCTGGTGAAGGATGCCCCGCTCATCCGGCCCCGGAGTGAGGAGAGTGCATGGATCGTTACAAAAGCCCTTGTATCCTCGGGCGTTGCGATGAGCATCGCCGGATCATCACGACCGGCAAGTGGCGGTGAACATAAATTCGGCCACGCGCTTGAACGGCTTGCACCCGGGAAGATCCTTCATGGAGAGGCCTGCGGTATCGGCTCGATAATCTCGATGTACCTCCATGGCGGAGACTGGAAGGGAATACGGGACTCGCTCAGGATGATTGGTGCTCCTGTCAATCCGAAGGAGGCAGGTCTCTCCGATCAGATCGTGGCACAGGCGCTGATCAGGGCAAAAGAGATACGTCCTGAGCGCTTTACGATATTTGATATGGGTATTACGGAAGAATCTGCAGCGACGCTTGTCCGGATGCTCTATCAGGAGTGAGGAAGATGACAGAGGCGAAGAACCGGGTGACACTCATCGGAATTAAGATGGCAAAACCAGGTGAAGAGTTTATTTATGTCGGATCCGTTCCGGCATGTGAAGGATGTAAAGTCAGGAAAGCATGTCATAATCTCATTGAAGGGAGACGGTACCGGGTTGAAACCGTCAGACCGACAACTCATACCTGTTCCGTCTTCGAAGAGGGTGCACGGGTCGTTGAGGTGATCGAAGCGCCGGTCGTTGCTCTCATCGCCGGGGAGATGGCGATAATGAACTCCCGAATTGTCTTTGAATATCCGTGCAACCGTGAAGACTGCCGGAGCTATGATCTCTGCCATCCGGAAGGCGTAAATGAAAAAGAGCGCTACATTATCACTCAGATTCTTGGTAATGCCCCTGACGAGTGTCTCCGGGGGAAGAAGAATATGAAACTCGTCGAACTTCTTCCACTATAATTCCGGAGATTACCTCGCTCCGGCACGCCAGACCGCATCTTCCAGGGCAAGGATATTGCCCGCCCCCTCTATCTCCGAGATCCAGTGCTGTGGTATCCCTCCGATACCAAGAAACGCACCCCCAAGTGCACCTGTGATTGCAGCGATGGTATCGGTATCTCCACCATATCCGACCGCACGACGGATCATCTCCCTGAAGGTCCGCTCCTCCATAAAACAGGTGATCGCGGCATGTGTGGTATCGAGCGCATCCAGGGAAGGAATGATTTCTGCCAGGGAAAGGGCAGCGACTCTTTTTCGAACCTCTCCATTGTCACATGATTCAAGTGCTCTGAAGAATGCGGTCTCTTTTGATCCTCCCCGGCAGAGGATGGAGATCATCTGATTAACAAGACCTGAGCATGCTATGGCTACAGGGTGACTATGTGTGACAGCTGCAGCCATCCGGCTCACGGAAAGAACTTCATTCGGCCTGTAAAAAATTCCGATTGGTGCACCACGCATCACGGCGCCGTTTGTTCTTCCTCCCCTGGCCCGGGCTACCCCCGGAAGTATTGCGGCCTCCTCCGGTGGCACGCCGGATCTGATCCTCTCAAGCACCATGCGACTCGTCGGACCAAAGTATTCGGGGTGTGTGTCATAGATTCTGAGCAGTCTTGTGACAAAGTCGATTGCCTGAAAGCCGTGACAGGTGATCAGGGTCTCTGCAAGCGCGATCATCTGGAGGGTATCATCGGTGTACTCTCCCCGGCGTGTCTGAAAAGGACCTCCTCCTGTCATACGTTCAGGAATTAAACCGATATTTATGCTCCCTTCAAAGGGCGCACCGAAAGAGTCGCCAATTGCAAGCCCAATAAGGGATCCGGGTATGCGCGTGAATTGGAATATAAAGATCACCAATTAATTATATCATGATACTCACTTGAGTGTTTACTATACAGGTGATTGGGTGCAGAAAGAAGAATTATTACATCTCCACATGCTGATGGTCACAGTTAAAAAGTATTACGAGACCGTCACAGGCGACGCGATTACGACGAACAAATACGATTCTCTCCTTATCTCTCCCGTTCATATCCACAAAAATAAAAATTCACATAAAGAGGCTCTTCTTACATTGGCAGAAGAGCTGGTTGAGCGGATCGGGGATAATCATGGATTATATTCAGAATACCAGAACAAATCCTCTCCTGTTATTGCAATCAAACCCTGATTTTTTTCATGGACGAACATACTGCGTATCGGGAGATTATCTCCCTTCTGTCGTCTTCAGCTACGCCTGAGGATATCCAGAGGATCAAACTCTCTGTCTGTCGCAAATATCGCCTTGCGGTGATGCCGAAGAACTCCGCCATCCTTGCTGTAGCAAGACCTGATGAACGTGAGTATCTTCGACGAATTCTGATGGTCAAACCGACAAGGACGCTTTCAGGTGTTGCTCCCATAGCAGCGATGACATCCCCCCATCCATGTCCGCATGGGATCTGTCTTCCCTGTCCGGGAGGGCCAGAACACCTCTTCGGCTCTCCCCAGAGCTATACGGGTGAGGAGCCTGCGGCTCTCCGTGGGCGTGAACATGCCTATGATCCGTATGAACAGGTACATGCCCGCCTCTCCCAGTTTCGTCTCCTTGGACATCATGTCGATAAGGCGGAACTGATCGTGATGGGCGGAACGATTACAGCACGGGATCCCGGATATCAGGAATGGTTTGTCACCTCATGCCTTCGTGCGATGAATGACTTTCCGCTGAAGTCATCGGTTGAATGCACTCATGAGGAGGCGGCATTGGCAAATGAGAGTGCAGCAGTACGGTGTGTTGCGATCACCTTTGAGACCCGTCCGGACTGGTGCAGGCGGGAACATATCGAGCAGATGCTTTCCCTCGGTGTGACAAAAGTGGAGATTGGAGTTCAGCATCTCCGTGACAATATTCTTGACTATAACCGGCGAGGTCATAGCGTTGCAGCGACGATCGAGGCAAACCGGCTTCTGCGGGATTCAGGCCTGAAGGTTGGGTTCCATGTGATGCCCAATCTTCCCGGAAGTGATATCGGGACAGATCAGTGGATGTTTCGGGAACTCTTTGATAATCCGGATTTTCGTCCAGACTTCCTGAAGATTTACCCAACACTGGTCACACCCGGATCCGAGATAGAGGCGCTCTATCAGCGTGGGGAGTACCGGCCATATGACGAGGATGAACTCATTGCCCTTGTCGCCTATGCAAAGGAGCAACTTCCTGAGTATACCCGGCTACAGCGAATCCAGCGTGATATTCCTGCAAAGCTGATTGTAGCAGGTTCCCGGCACGGAAACTTCAGGCAGCTTGCTCAGCAGCATCTCTCAAAGGAAGGGAAGCGATGCCGGTGTATCCGGTGCCGGGAGATCGGAAGGAGTCCTGATCCGAACGAGGGGGATATCCGATCTGTTGCTTATGACTGTTGTGGTGGGCGTGAGTTCTTTATTCAGGCTGTGGCAGGAGACTCACTGATAGGGTTTGTGCGGCTTCGTTTTCCAGGAATGCCCTTCACTCCGGATCTGGTGGATACCGCCCTTATTCGGGAGCTGCATGTCTATGGGAGCATCGTCCCTCTTGCAACAGATCCGGCAGGGGATGAACGGCAGCACCGGTCCTATGGGAAGCTCCTTCTCGACTCTGCAGAGGAGATGGCACAAAATAGCGGGTATCATCGTCTTGCCGTGATGAGCGGCATCGGTGTCCGTCCGTATTATCGTAAACAGGGATATCAGCGAGAAGGACCATATATGGTGAAACGAATTTCATGAAACCTGCAACTGTCGAGTTTCTCAGAAACCGGTTCTCCGATTATTATGCAGGGCGGATACCAAAGACCGCCCCACTCAGGGTACCGGAGGCGTTATCACAGCGCGAATGGGGTTTCATGTTCTTTGAGACCAGAAGTACTCCCGGTATGCGGCGTCACCTCTCATTTACAACACAGGATGAACTGTTTTCGTATTTCAGATCGATGACACCTGCCCATGTGTACTACTCGACAGCATATTATGAACATCCTGCCGCTCCGGTGATGGATGAAAAAGAGTGGGGGGGTGCGGATCTCATCTTCGATCTTGATGCCGATCATATTCTGCGCGGCCCTTATGATCAGATGCTCAGCCGTGTCAAGGAAGAGCTTTTTAAATTGATCGGGATGCTCTCAGATGACTGTGGGATCGATCCCGAACGGGAACTCTCGATCGTCTTCTCTGGAGGGAGAGGGTATCATATCCACCTCAGTTCAATCGCGCTGAGGTCCTGGAAGAGTGCAGAGCGTCGTGAACTCGTGAATTATGTATGTGGAACCGGGCTGTCTCCTTCCCTTCTCCTCAGTCACCCGGATTGGCCGGATCGCGGGTGGAGGCTCAGGCTGAAGAAGGCCGTTTCAGAGACCCTGCATGCAATTGGATCCGTGCCCCCGGATGAGCAGGTCGGTCTCCTCTCCTCAGTCAGGGGTGTCTCCCCACAGGGTGCAGGCAGTTTTTTGAAGCGACGGGCAAGCCTCCTTCGCTCTATCGATAGCAATGATTATTCTTTCTGCATTCATGATCGGGTGATGCAGGCAATGTTTGCAGATCCTGAGAGTATTCTCATAACGAAGATACAGGAACAGGCTGCTCTTGCCGATGAGCCGGTGACGACCGATATCAGACGACTCATCCGCCACCCTTCGTCTCTTCATGGGGGAAGCGGGTTTCGGGTTACTCCTCTTGATGTGCGGGAGGTTGATGACTTCGATCCGCTTATTGATGCAGTCGTCTTCTCCGAAAGGACGGTGAGGGTGGAATCATCATTTGCCCTGGAGATGCCGATCCTCGGAAACTGCTATACTGTCGAAAAAGGGATGAATACTGTACCGGAGGCACTTGCTATCTTCCTTTGTTCCCGTGGTATTGCAGAGTATGGTGGGGGGGTTTCATGAACATCTCGTTTGATCGCCTCAGATCGATCCTCTTTGATGAACGGGCGAGCGGTACGCTGACCGACATCCCTTCTGACCTCTACCTGAAGGTACATGAAGAGATCGAACGGATGTATCGCGCTCTGTATGACTCCGGGGATCCCCTCTCTGAAGAGACGCAGGATATGATCCGTCAGATTGAGAGTATCAAGTCTTTCCTTCAGGAGATCTTCTCCATCCGGACGGCCAGGATCATCGAGCTTGCCACTGCAAAAGCGAACGGAGATGTTATCGATCGTGAGATGATGCGGCTCATGACCTCCGAAGAACGACTTCTCTTCGATACGGTATCAGATGCAGTCTCTCATGCACGGGGGACTATGGTTGACTTTCAGATACGCAGGAAGGGCCCGGTCATTGAAGAGAAGGAAGAAGAGGAGGAGATTACTGAGGCGAAACCGTCTGAAGGGGTCACAACTGTTCGAATCATTACCCCGGTCGAGTCGTTTATGGGGTATGATGGAAGGACATACTCACTTCTTCCGGGAGATATTGTCGTCTTACCGCGACCAAATGCCGATGTCCTCTGTAACCGCAACATAGCCTTAAATACAAGGATTCGCAAATAAATATGGTATTCGGGTTCCTGAAATCGAGGTATTTTTCATGAAAAGACCAGCAAAATTCAACACATACTGTCCGTTCTGCCGGACACACACCGAGCACGAGATCGAGAAAGTAAAGAAGGGGAAGACGACGGGTCTTCACTGGATCGACCGTGAGAAGGCTCGGAGATCCCGTGTCGGAAACATGGGTAAATTCAGCAAGGTGCCCGGTGGCGATAAGCCAACGAAGAAGATTAATGTCAGATATCGCTGCAAGACCTGTTCTAAAGCCCATCTGAGAAAAGGATACCGCATTGCGAAATTTGAACTAACGGAGTGAGTCTATCTATGGTCGAATTAAATCGTGAGAACCGGAGCAGGTTCATGAAAGTGAAATGTCCGGACTGTGAGAATGAGCAGGTCGTCTTTGAGAAGGCAACGACAGCTGTTGACTGTATCGTCTGTGGCCATCTCCTTACCGAACCGACCGGCGGCAAAGCAATGATAAAGGCTGAGATCGTATCAACATTTGAGTGAGTGTCTGATGAGCGAGAGGTTATGGCCTGAAGATGGAGAACTGGTAGTCTGCACCGTCGTTGATGTCAAGGACTTTGCAGCATTCGTTACCCTGGATGAATATGAAGGCCGCCAGGGTCTCATACCAATCTCTGAGATCGCGCGTGGGTGGATCAAATATATTCGTGATTTTATCCGTGAGGGGCAGAAAGTCGTCTGTAAAGTCCTTCATGTAGATACCTCGCGCGGGCATATCGACCTCTCATTAAAGGATGTCAATGATCACCAGCGGCGTGAGAAGATCCAGGAATGGAAGAACGAACAGAAGGCTCATAAGTGGATAGGTTTTGCCGCAGAGGCGACCGGTATCAATCCTGCCGAGATTATCGATCCGCTCCGTGCTGAATATTCACTCTTCTATCCATTATTTGAAGAGCTCGTCATTCAGGGAGATGATGTACTGCGCCGGTTTAATCTTCCGGATGCTGTGATTGCTGCGCTCATGACCGTCGCAGCCGAGAATGTCAAGGTCCAGAAGGTGACGATCTCCGGAATTATTGATATGATGTCGGATAAGCCGGACGGTGTCAACATCATCAGGCGCGCCCTTCGGAGTGCCGAGACGAAGCTTCCCGGTGTCGATGTGGATATCACCTATCTCGGAGCTCCACGATATCAGGTCAAGGTCACCGCTACTGATTATAAAGTTGCGGAGAAGGCGATCGAGAAGGTTGCTTCAAATGCCATCGGTGTCGTAGAGCGAGCTGGCGGAACCGGAAAGCTGATCCGTAAACAGAAATAAGATACCCGGTACTATGTTTGGCCGGATGAGACGGTGCCCTGAAGATGGCACCTATACTTTTTCTCAGATCTGCACCAGATGTGCTGCACGCACACGACCGGTGCATCCCCCCCGATTCTCACCACAGGATCGCTATGGCAGATACAGGAGGCAGATGCGTTCATGGATCGAGTAACAATCACCTATAAGATCGATAATCCGGCTGAATACACCGCACCAATCATGATTGAAGGCCTCCCGGGTGTCGGCCATGTCGGCAAACTTGTCGCGGACCATATCGTTGATGAACTCGAAGGCGTTCTGGTTGCCGAGATCATCTCCCACCACTTTCCACCGCAGGTGATGATCGATCGGGAAGGTACTGTTCATCTCCCGAAGAACGAGGTCTACTATATTCCGGGTGATCAGCCGCTGCTCATTCTGACGGGAGACTGCCAGAGCGTCTCCCCTGAAGGCCATTATGTTATGACCGGCCATTATCTTGATCTCGCCATGGAGTTTGGTGTCACCCGGATCTATACCCTTGGCGGGTACGGTGTCGGTCACCTCGTCGAGACGCCACGGGTTCTCTGTGCAGCTGATCAGACTGAGCTGGTCACTCTGGCTGTAGAAGCTGGCTGTGTCTTTTCACCGGACGAGCCCCCGGGAGGTATCATCGGGGCTGCCGGCCTTCTCATCGCCCTTGGGTCACTCCGTGGTATCGGGGGTATTGCACTTCTCGGTGAGACGTCAGGATACCTCGTTGATCCCATCAGTGCCCGTGCGGTCATCACCATCCTCTCAAAACTCATCGGCCGGGACTTCGATCCCGCCCGTCTTCAGGAGACGGCTGAAGAGCTCGAGGGGGCTCTTGAGAAGCTGAAGGAGTCTGAAGCTGATCGTGAACGGGATGATCTCTCCTACATCGGGTAGATATGACCCGTGTTGCAGCCGATCTCCATATACACTCCTGTTTTTCGATGGCAACATCGAAGGATATGATCCCTGATCAGATCCTATCCGGGTGTAGGACAAAGGGTATCAACGCTATCGGAAGCGGGGATGCTCTTCATCCGGAATGGAGACGGATGTGGGAGGATACCGATAATCAGGAGGGGATCATCATCCTTCCGACGGCGGAGGTTGAGGATCAGAACCGGGTGCATCACCTGATCTTCTCTGAAGAGTTCGAGACGTTTTCAACACTTGAGGAGACATTTTCCTCATACTGCTCCCATATCAGGACGTCGGGACGGCCGCATCTTCGTCTTGCCGGTTCAGAGATTGCCCGGCATGTTAATGAGGCCGGAGGGATGATCGGCCCTGCCCATGCCTTCACCCCGTGGCGGTCGATCTATGCCGCTTTCTCTTCGCTTGCTGACTGCTATGGTGATGAAGAGGTCGGGTTTCTGGAGCTTGGCCTCTCGGCAGACAGCCGGTATGGTGCCGGGATCAGTGAGCTTGCGCAGATTCCGTTTCTGACAAATTCAGATGCCCACAGTCCACATCCGGCAAAGCTCGGACGGGAATGTACGATCCTCAGTCTCGAGTCAATGACTCCCGCCGGACTCCTCCGGGCAATCCGATCGGGATCTATTGAGATGAACATCGGATTCTTCCCTGAAGAAGGCAAATATAATAGAACCGCCTGTACCCGGTGCTACCACCAGTACTCGCTTGAGGAGGCGGAGAAATACGGATGGCGGTGTCCGGTTGATAAAGGAAGGATCAAGAAAGGGGTCCGGGATCGCGCCCTCGAATTGACCGATGGCGTGCCGAAAAACCGTCCTCCATACCTCCATATCATCCCGCTACCGGAGATCATCAGCACAGTTCTTGGGACATCTTCCCCGGTGACGAAGAAATGCCGCCTCCTCTACAATGAACTTATCGGGCTCTTCGATAATGAGCTTGCTATTCTGATTGCGGTGTCTCCTGATGAGATCCGCTCGGTTCATCAGGGTGTGGGCGATGCCGTAGCCGCCTTCAGGGAGGGGAGGGTAACCCTTCATCCCGGTGGCGGGGGGCAGTATGGATCTTTCTCACTCTGAGCTATTTTTTTTAGCCATCGCAACAAGTTCCTCTGCAAACCGGTCCGAGAAGTAGATGTGGCTGTATCCCGCGATGGTCTCTCCTGCAATAATCCCGTCCTGCTGATCCACAATTCCTTTTCCTCTCTTCAGGATGAAGGCGTAGCGGGTATCTCTGTCCGGGTGCATTGTTGAGTAATGAAATTCATGTCCTTTAAGGGAGAGTCCTTTCTGGAATGATGAGGAGCTATGATGAACCTCTCCATCAATATATCCAAGTGCCACAAACCGGCTCTTCATCTCTGCATCTGCCGGTACCACACCTGCGAAGCTGTATCGTTTGTCATCTGTTTCAAGTGAACGGGAGAGATAGATGAGACCTCCGCACTCGCCATAGATCGGCAGTCCTTCTTCAGCAGCCTTTTTGATCTCTTTTCGACAGGGGCTCTCCTCAAGTGCCTCTGCATGTAGTTCGGGATACCCGCCGCCGAGGTACAGGCCATCGACGTCCGGGAGGTGGTCGGTCATCGGAGAGAAGAAGATGAGTTCTGCACCCGCTCTCCGGAGGCGTGTCAGGTTCTCTGCGTAATAGAAGCAGAATGCCCGGTCCATCGCAACACCGATCCGGACTCTCTCCGGTTCATTACTCCGTTCATCTTTATTCACCGGGAGCGGGGGAGCAGTGGCAGCCGCTTTGATGATCCCCTCGATATTACAGCACTCCTCTATGACTGCACTGCTCTTCTCCAATCCATCCCCCTCGCCTGCCATTGCCAGGCCGAGATGGCGGCTTCCGACGGTGAGTATATCATTCCGGGGGATCCAGCCAAACGAAGGGATTGTCTCCTCAAGGCCTATCATACTCCGGTGGCGTTCTGATCCACCGCGATTGTAGATGACGCCGGAGCAGGTTACAGCCGGGTCAAAGCCTGTATATCCCCTGATCAATGCATGGACGCTTCTGCTCATCCCCTTGACATCACAGACGAGGATGATCGGGCATGAGAGGATCTTCGCACAATCCGCAGTACTTGATATGCCTGTGCCATCGATACCGTCATGGAGGCCCATCACTCCTTCGATGACGGCGATATCCGCTCCTTGCGAGGCTGCAACGAATGTTCTCGTCACCTCATCCTTCCCCATCATGAAGGGATCGAGGTTTCGTGAACTCCTTTTGCAGATCGCCGTATGGTGGGTCGGATCGATGAAGTCGGGACCTACCTTGAACGGCTGGACCTTCAGGCCTCGTGCGGTAAGCGCCCCCATCAGCCCGGTTGCGACGGTGGTCTTTCCACAGCCGCTGTGTGTGCCTGCGATAATAATTCTTGGGATATGTATCTCTTTCTCTGACAATGCGCAGCTCCCCTCCTCTCTCAGAACCTGCGCTCTCTGATCAGAAAAATGTGGGGTTTTGTCAGAGGGATATAGGTAGATTCATATGTCAAAATTATCTTACCTATAGTAAATAAAATTGGTGTATATATGCATATCATGGAAGGTTTTTTACCGAGCCCCTGGTGGCAGATCTGGCTTGTTCTCTCTGCCCCTTTTGTTCTCATGGGCTTTTATTCCCTCAGAAAGCTTCTTCGTGAAAACCGGGAGGCATTGCCGCTCCTTGCTGTTGCCGGGGCATTCGTCTTCGTCCTTTCATCACTGAAGCTTCCTTCGGTTACCGGCAGTTGTTCGCATCCTACTGGAACAGGACTGGGTTCTGTGCTCTTCGGCCCGTTCATCGCGTCAGTGCTCGCTTTGATCGTCCTTGTGTACCAGGCACTCTTCCTTGCGCATGGCGGTATCTCAACGCTCGGTGCCAATCTCTTCTCGATGGGAATTGCAGGACCTGTTGTGGCCTATGCGATCTTTATTACAGGAAGGAAAATTGGAATGAATGAAATCATAACGATCTTCTGTGCAGCAGCCCTTGCAAATATTGTCACGTATCTTGTCACCTCACTGCAGCTTGCCCTGGCATTCCCTGCAGAGACTGGTGGTGTGGTAGCGTCTTTTATGGCATTCGGAGCAATCTTTGCTGTGACACAGATACCGCTTGCAATCATAGAGGGTGTCGTCATCGCACTCGTCTTCAAGTATATCATTCAGCTGAAGCCGGAGATCCTCATCAGGCTTGGGGTCATCTCACAGGAGAGGGTGAATCG
>NZ_JWHL01000030.1 GCF_018132105.1 Methanocalculus chunghsingensis
TACATCGAACCTGATGTTCTCAGAATGGATCAAAATCTTTCGTGATCCGATCCTAACAGCTGCTCTTCTTGACAGGATCACATATCGGGCTCTTGTGATGAATATGAATGGTACCAGTTTCCGGCAACGGTGAAGAGTAAAAAACATTATATACTATTCAGCGTAATTATGAATTTAAGTGGGCAAAAACGAATGGGCCCCGTGGGCAATTTTGAATGGGCGTGTACAAAAAAACGATGAAGTCGGTGATCTATGCTCTGTCACCCACCATTCTTCTCTTCTGGGTGACTCTGGTTATCGAAATCACCTTTGTGAGGTTATTGCTTCTTTTCTGCTTCAGTTTGGTATCCTATTTTAGTATACGGACATTTCACGAAAAATCAAAAGACCGGGCTGCATTTGTCACTCTCGCAACGAGCGCAGTTCTCTTGATGTTCTTCTACGGATGGATATTCAATCAGGGATTGTTCTGGTGATTGCTTATTCTCAGTACGAAGTTCAAAATCGAACTGGTTCATTGCCCCTGGAAATAGAAAATAGAGGTTTGGGTTCAATATAAACGCAGTACATGCATGAACATCATCGGGGTATCAACTGGCATATCCACTTGTTTATTACCCCTACAAAAGAATGGAGGAAGAGGAGTTATGAGTACTACTGATAAAAGATGGATGATCGGCTTAATACTGCTATGCTGTATCGTTGCCAGCAATGGAATAGTGTATGCATCCGATCATCTGGTTGAAGATAGAGAGATCGAATTATCACATGCCTTGCTTTCGGTGACAGAAACTGGAAAAGCCATACAAACAGCTTCAGAGAAGTCTATTCAGGGCGATACGGTAGCTTATAGCGGATCTGAAAGTGCTTTTAGCGTTTTTTACCATCCCGTTCTTCTGGCAGGTACTCTGCTTGGAGTCGCGATCTTGTTTGTCATTGGATATTATCTTATCCGGAAGTGGAGAGTGAAAGGAAATAAATAAAAATGATGTATAGATAATATCTGAATAATTCAAGGCCATCAATCATTCTTTTTTCTATCCCTTTTTGACCATAGATCTTCACAATTGGTGATAATATGCCAGAAATATGATCTTATATATCATTACTTTTCAGAATCTCTTCGAATTCCGGATGAATGAAATATATCAGATACCTGCCGTCCTGCTGGGACACAATCATTTCTTCCTCATGGAGAGGCTGGAGGTGCCACGACACTGTGCTCCGACTCATCTGGAGCCTTTCTGCAAGCTCCTTGTTACTGATTCCTGGTGTACTGAGAATCGTATTGAGGATCATTCTCTTTGAAGGATTCCGGATATATCCATAAATATGCCTTCTTTCTATGGGAAGATCGCCATTGGTAAAAAGATATCGCATTTTTCCTGTTTTTTTCTGGACAACCTTTTGTTTGACACTCAACAGGTTAAGATGGTACCTGGCAGTTCCCCGGTTTATGCCGGTATCTTTCACAAGAGATGCAAGGGTGCAACCGGGATTGTTCTCGATATATTTCAGAATGGCAGAACGGTTCTTATTTTGCAGGATGGCATATACTTTTCCCAGAATAAAGGGACTGAATTTGACTGCACTGAAAATAACTGCAATTAATCCGCCTAGAACACTGGTGAGCCATGCAATCTGAATCCAGAGAGGGAGTTCAAAGAAAGACACTCTCCCATCAGACCCGGACATATCAGTCGGCCCTGTCTGAGGGATATATGGCTCAACCACATAGCCATCCTGGGCAGCAGCCACATTGACCAGGGATAACAATACAAGCAAGAGGATAATTGATGAATGTTTCATTTTGTGTATGTCTTGTTTTAAATATAATAGCTTTGCGTCCCCTCCACCTGTTCTCCATATACCTCACAATACCAGGTTCCCTTTGCAATGCCGGCACTGTTGATGATATTCAGATTGATCCGTCCATCATATGCTCCATCAAATCCGTCATAAAACGGACCAAACAAATGTCCATCCGGCGAATAAATCTTCAACCGCAGAGAATTCGAAGGATTGTCCCAGTTGAGATCCATATTTAACGACGTGATATGGGATGAGACAGTTCTTTGATGCCAGTGTATCATTCCCTGTGTTATGGTATCATATACCCACCTTACATCACCCGTATTCTTCTCGGCATCATTGATTGGCTGGATGATATAATCGCCATTAGTTGCAATGGGCATCTGTTCACCTGCTGAGACGATAGTGGATGAAGTAATTAAAAGAAGTACCATTACTACGAATCCCGATCTTTGCAACATAATTGATTTTTTTTTAGATTTATACTTAATATTTCTGTCCCAATAATCGAACTGGGAGTTTTTAAGGATCATTACAGGTCTGCTCGTCGCCAGGACCTATGAACATGGATATCCCGGCGGGTTTGCGCCCTTGGTCTGGATGGCGGAGCACTCATAGGAGCCATTAATTCGAGCTTCCGTGAGGAAGGGAAGTCCCTGATATGTCAGGGATTGGGAGAGAGATAATAAATAAGCTGTTCAACAAGTCTTTTGTGAGCCTTGATGATGCATCTGTAAAAGTGCATAGGGCTCCTTAATCCAAAGATTTAGTATCAGAAAACTATACTCCCGGAGGCGAATAACTGTTGTCATTGCAAATTGTATGGCATTTCCTTTGTCCCCGTGAGATAAAGTGAGGAAAGAAAATGAGAAGGAATGTAAAAATTCACATCTCTATGATGTTCGTTATTTTGTTATTGTTGGGATCGGCGATTGTGCCGATAGCGAACGCACTGGATAACAGGGAAGTACTGGAAGAGTACTATGTTTCTGCCGACCTCGCACTAATAAATTCAGAACGATTATTCAACGATTTCTTAAACTCCGGTGCCTTTTCTGTAGATAATGCGTCTGGAAAAGTAAGCATTAATCCAGATTCAATCCTAATCTATGATATACATGGTGTTCCCTTGTATCATCAGTTCTCTATCAAGGACGAAAGCCAAGAAGTCGGTATAATTAAAGCTGCTGCTTCAAAGGTTCTTGGGTCTACTGTTTGTACGATTGAAGAAACACCCTCTTCTCTGAATTACCAAACGGTGATAGAGAACGCTAAAACGGCATTCCTGAATAAAAATAAAGATATGGGAATAATTTCAGCGATGCTTGTTTGCTACAGTTATCCAGAGATTGGAGTATTAGTACATTGTTACAATGTCTCATCGGGAAGTGAAGAGTACAGTATCCTGAATGCCCGAGATTTTTCTGTTGTGTCAACAGACTTTCCAGATTATAGAAATGATCCTATTGTTTGGTCAATATACGACGAGATCCCCCAATCTGAATATCCGGAAAGAGTGCAACAATGGAACAAAGAAAATGCATATAATTCCAAAAATTTCGGTCTCTCAAAAGGCATAATTGACTATAAAAAGATCTGGAATCATAATAATTTGGTTTCTCAACCAAATAATTGGTGGTGCGCCGTTGCATCTGGAAAAATGATCGCACAGTGGTTCAACGTGGCTCATGATATGAATCATATCGCCGATGAAATGGAAGCATGGAATGATTCAATACCACCCTCGCCAACCGGTGTGAAATGGAGTAATCAACTTCATTATTATGGATATGATAGTTCACCGCCCGATCAACTTGGTCGATATCTCACAAATTATTATAATAACTATATGATTACTTGGGACACAGCCTATAATCATATTCAGACATATAACGATCCGCTAACGTCATCAATTCTAGGTCATGTAAGGGTGTGTGCTGGATGGGCTTACAATTCTGATGGAAGTCATTACTTATACATATTTGACCCGGGTCCAGTAAATGAAGGGAGTATCAAATGGGAGAATTGGAATTCCATTACTCACATAGGATATATATTAGTTGATTGAACGAGTTCTATTACCGGTTTAGATCCTCTCCATGAGAAGATCCTTAAATCCAGTGATGATACTCATTTACCTTATTTGGATAATTAACATGATATTTTGTGTCTATTGGTTGGTTACTGAGGTGATACCATGAACAGATCGGGCCGTATTGTTGTTATTGCTGCTGCTATCACGTGCATAGTTCTCGGAAGCGCCATCCTTCTTTTGGCTTCTTCTCCACGCTTGGCAGAGCCTGCAGATCCATATCTCGTCACTGAAGAGACCGCCCGCGATCACGCGACTGCTGCGCTCGTCGAATTCATCGTTGCGGGTCCGGGACATCTCGAAGATAAGGCATGGATGAGTGCAACTATAGGGGACGATTCAGTGCTCTTTTTCGATCGCAACGGAAGGCCGTTTGTCTACCAGTACCCGGTGAAGAGCGGTGGCATGGTGATCGGGAACATAAAGGTCGCAGCCCGGACGATCCTCGGCGGTTCGGTGATGGAGTATGGTACTTCGTCATCAACCTTTGACCCCGATGATGCACTACAGATGGCCATCGCAACAACAGAGCATACATATCCCGGCTGGAAGATCCAGAAGGCTCTCCCATGCTATGCTCCGCCGATCACCGGCATTCTGATATGGGCAAAGACAGTGAACGATACGGAGAAACTCCTCCTGTTAGATCCGGCATCCGGGATGATTGTGGAGCGGGAAATGGCAGACGAAGATGCAGTCGTCGATCACCTTGGACGCACCCTCGATCCGGATGAGATCGAGAGCAGGATTGCTGTATGGCGGAATAGTAATACACGCTATCGCGAGATACTCACGTTTGCAGAATCACACGATATCGATCTCCGGGAAAGACTCTCGGAGGATGATTCTGAGTCCTATAAGGAGTTTTTCAGGCTTCAGGAAGTCTCTTCAACAGGGACGCCACCTCCCGCCACCCCGCTATCCGGGTCGGAGTTGATTGCACAGCAGAGGGAACTGGAGGAGTGGCAGATGACGGCAGAATGGGATATTGCCATCGCCTACGATGCCGCTCTCTCAGACGATGAGATCTCTTCCATCATCACTGAGCACCTCGGCGACGGCTCCCTCCCGGGAGGAATAAAGACGAGCCCGGGAAGATCCTGGCTCTGTCTCAACGCAACAACTACTGAGTTCGCCGGGTACCGGGCACGTCTTGAGAATCACAGAGCCGTCTTGGTGATCTGCGCCAGTGATGCATTTTTCTGGAGTGTCCTCGAAAACCCAAAGAGTGTAGACGGCCGCACACTCTGGCTTGTTGACATCGACCAGAACCCGCCGGAGATGGATCGGGAGGAGATCAAGAATCTGCTCCTCGCGGAAGGATTCCCGCTTGAAGAGATACGGTTTGCCCGCTTGCGGTCATACCCCCAGGATCGTGACGGGAGGGAGCAGTTCGCTGAACGGTTGAACTCAGATCCACGCCTTCTCTTCGTGATGAAGGAGTATCTGATGTAGGGCGGAGGGTGCCGAAGATACGACGGAGGACAGGTGGAATGATTCCGTCCATGAGGTTGCGAAGGGATTTGCCTACATCATAGGGGATGAGGAGACGAACCGGGGAACTTTGCTAATATCCTGATCATCGGGGGTCGGTGCCACCGGCCTCTCGGAGGCAGAGGTGGAGATAACCATTTCGCATCTTATATTGTCACTGCCTGCGCATCCGGCTCGATCTGGGGGATCGCCGGGGAGGGGGCGCTCCTCCAGACAGGGGTTTTGGTTCCGGTCTTTGCGATGATGAATCGGGGAAAAGAGCTGATTATCGAGAAGATCCGGCAGTCTGATGAACAGGTTCTGATCAAGCCGACGAAGCTCCCGACAAGTGTGGGGACACTTTCGGAGCTGTTGATCTGAGGAGAGTCACTCTATTTTTCAGTCTATACTGGCGGGCCTGTGGATCCTTATAGTAGTCTTCGCAGATATCACCTGATGGATTAAATAAGATTTACTTGTGATTTCGCCAAACGAACGAACATAGGAGGTCTATACGTTCAGATTTATGAGAATGACCGATAGATCATTCAGACCGCAGCTCTTCACTTGTTAAGTTAGGAAAATGTGTACATTTCCCACATAATTGGTTGCAAAAATGTGTACCGGGTACACGAAATGGAAACGTAACAAGTGCAATGGTCATTTCATTGATCTGGTACATGTGTCAGATTTCTCAAATCAGGTCCTCAGAAGAAGTCAACTATCCGGAAATTCCGGATCGTTGCCGCACCCTTCCGCCATCACATTAGCCACAGGACTCCTGCTATCCTCCCTATGTAAATGGCGGGATCAAAGTGCCCAATTATGGCGGAATAAAAATGCTCATTTCAACAACATAAAACCTCTGTTATACAACCCTTTCAGACATGGGGGATCAGACC
>NZ_JWHL01000004.1 GCF_018132105.1 Methanocalculus chunghsingensis
CTCGTTATGACACTCTCGTCATCATACACCCCGTCGACGTACGAATGGGGGGCTATCCGGGATCCGGATCCGATGGAGGATCCGGTATTGATCGAGCAGTTAATCCCAAAGAGGACATCATCCCCGATGACCGCTCCAAATTTCTTCCTGCCGGTATCTGCTCCCCCGACAGAGACATTTCCATGATCATGGCGGAGATTTGCGATCTTCGTCCCGGCACCGAAGTTGCAGCCCGAGCCGATGACACTGTCCCCGATATAATTGAAGTGCGGGATCTTCGTTCCACTGAAGATGACCGAGTTCTTCACCTCGACGGCATGGCCGATATGGCACCGGTCCCCGACCGCCGTACCCGGCCTGATATAGGCGCCGGGCCCGACGATGCAGTCCCGGCCGATGATACAGGGTCCTTCGATATAGCTCCCTGATCGGATCACCGTCCCCTTCCCGATGATGACCGGGCCTTTGAGAACGACCCCCGCTTCAACCGTTCCATCATCTGGACCGCTGGTGATACCAAGGAGATATTCATTGGCTGCAAGGATGTCCCAGGGATACCCGACATCCCTCCATGATGTAAGCGTGATGGCTCCAAGCCTCTTCTCCCTGATATATCCGCTGAAGGCATCGGTCAGTTCATACTCCCCCCTGCCTGAGATGCCGATCATCCTGATGAGATCGAAGATCTCAGGTGAGAAGAGGTATGCCCCGGCGTTGATCATGGTGCTCTTCGGTGCCCGTGACTTCTCCTCAAGGCTTGTCACCCGGTCTCCTTCAAGGACCACAACGCCGTAGCTCTCGGGATTGTCAACCTCCGCGACGGCAAGGGCAGGAGCCTCCATTTCGCAGAGGGATCCAATCTCTGCCGCACTCAGGATCATATCCCCGTTCATCAGGAGGAAATCCCCGGTCACAAGCCCTTCGGCTGCTGCAAGTGCATCGGCGGTCCCCCGCTGGCACCTCTGGACGACATACTCGATGGTGACAGATAATCCTGAGCCATCCCCGAAGTACTCCCTGACGATCTCTTCGCCATACCCGACGACGATGACGAACCGCTCGATCCCTGCATCCCGTGCCGCGATGATGAGATGTTCAAGCATCGGCCGGTTGGCAAGCGGGATCATCACCTTCGGACGGTTCGTCGTGAGCGGCCGCATCCGCTTCCCCTCACCGGCTGCAAGAAGGACACACTCTGTTGGCCTCGCCATTATGAGACCTCCCGGATAGCCGCCTTCAGCCGCGATTCGCCTTCTGCAAGGAGAGCGGAGGCGATCTCCTTCGTTCTTCCTTCAGCGGTGACCCGGACCTTCGGCTCGGTGCCGCTTGCCCGGATGAGATACCATCCGTCCTCCCCCGCAATCCTGAGACCATCTGTTGGCTTCTCAGCACCAAGATGACTGAGTGCGGCCTGGCCATGCGGCGTGGGGATGGAGGATCGGAGGATCGGGTACTTCGGCATCTGGTCAATCTCCTCTGCAACATCCCATTCGCCTGCGATCTCGCAGAAGAGGGCGGCTGCATAGATACCGTCTGCACAGAAAGAGTGGGAGGGGAAGATCCAGCTCCCTGATGGTTCGCCCCCGATTCCGCCCCAGGTGAGGAGCTCTTCGGAGACATAGCTGTCGCCGACAGGCGTCCGGTGGACGGTTGCCACCTCCTCGATGGCCATCGATGCATCGACCGTCGTCACCACCTCGTGAAGATCAAGGTATCTCGAGAAGAGGATCAGAAGGTGTTCACCGGCGATGAACCTCCCTCTGTTATCAAAAGTGACGCACCGGTCGGCATCGCCATCATGGGCAACTCCGCAGGCGGCGCCGGATTTCCGGATGATCGCAGGCATGTAGGAGAGGTTCTCAGGGAGGGGCTCAGATGGGCGGGGGAACGTCGATGTCGGATCCCCGTTCAGGGTGACCGTTCTTACACCCGCATCCGAGAGGAGTCCGGGGGTGATCGCGGTTCCTGCCCCCCCGCCGCAGTCGAGGACGACCGTCATCCCGCTCTTCGGGGAGATGGAGGAGAGGATCGCATCCCGGTGCGGGGTGATGATGTCAGCATCGATCCGGGTTCCGATCTGATCCCAGCCATTCCAGATCGGATTATGTACCATCTCCTCGATCCTGGACTGTTCTGCAAGGGTATAGGGGGAGCCGTTCGGATTGAAGAGCTTTATTCCGTTATAATCCTCTGGATTGTGCGAAGCGGTAACCATACAGCCTGCATCTGCATTCCGCGCCGCATAGGCGACCGTCGGGGTTGGTGCCACCCCTCCGGAGATGACATCGGCACCTGTGCAGAGGAGACCGGAAGTAATGGATTCTGTCAGGATATGCCGTGTGGATCGAGTATCGCTCCCGATAACGACCCTCTTTCTGTCTGTGCCAACAGATGCACCGACAGAGAGGGAGAGGTCAAGGAGCGTCCTTCCATACGTCATCCTGATACCGGATGAGCCAAAGAGCATACAGGTTTATCTGAGAGATAAGATATTATGCTTACTCATCTGCCGAAGGGGCACCAGTGCTTCAGATCGAGGAGTGTGGCAACCCCGGCGGTTGATGGACCAAGATAAATGATCTCTTTTGTATCCTGATACTTCTCCTGAATCTCAATTCCTTCGTCGCTGATCAGCCCGTCTCCTGCGATGATGATAATATCTGCCTTCTCCGGGCTCTCCGCGATCCTCCCCTGGAAGATCTCCGGAATCTCCTTGAGATTGTCGACAGGGTAGATCATACCGCTGTCATACATCTTTGCAAGCATCTCCCGGCACTCCCCATGGCAGGACGGTGGGCAGGCATGGAGTTTGCGGGACATGCAGGCAAACCCGGTGACGACATTGATGATCGCAACCGCGGCTGCCCGTGTCTTTGGTTTTTTAAGCGGCGCCTCATAGAGAAAAGAGAGTTTCGCCTTCGCCTCAAGCGGTGTTGTGGTGACCATCTCAGCGGTCCGGCCGCCATACACTCCTTCAAGACAGACACCTCGTGGATACTGGCAGACCGGCACATCCCTGTTTACCCAGAGGGAGACGACCCCATGGTCGCAGCCGCTCCCTTCCAGAGATCCTTTCAGTTTTTGAACTGCTCTGTGTATAATCGTCATGATACCATATCCTCAATCAGGATCACGCGTGCAGGTGATCCATCAAGGCCTTTGCATGAGATCGGGAGTGCAACCATCATATACTCTCCCCCGGGAAGATCGCCGGGATCGAGGAGCTCGATGATGACAACCCCGGCGGCAAGCAGAATTCTGTGGACCGCACCATCGCCCTCCGGTGCCTCGATCGACGGGGCATCGGTCCCGATGGCAATGATCCCCGCCTCAACAAGGGTCCGGGCATCCTCTTCCTGAAGGTACCCATAGCACTCCGGCTCATCTGCTGACCAGCCGGAGTGGATGATCACCCTGAGAAGGCTGGTCCCTTCGAATACTCCGGCCGGAACCGGACCCGGAGGGACGTCTCTGAGGAGAACCGGGCCGACCGCTGCCTCAAGCGGTACTGCCTCGATTCCGGCTCCCCCCGGGATCACATGAAGCGGGGCATCGATATGTGTCCCGCTATGGCTCCCCATGCAGATCCCGGTGACGGTATAGCCGTCCTGAACCCTCTGAGAATAGGTGACCGCCGGATCTCCGGGCCAGACAAACGTCTCCGGGGAGAGCTGGCGGGTGATATCGTGGATCTTCATCGCTCCGGCCATCCGTATCTCCCGAGGAGCGGGACGAAACGGACCGGTTCAAACGATTCCCGGATATACTCCGATCCCCGCCTGGTGACCCTGGTCAGGTACTGGATATCGGTATCCCCGACCGGAGCGACGAGCCTCCCTCCTTCGGCGAGCTGGTCGAGGAGAGGCTCAGGGATATGAGGGGCCGCGGCGGTCACCAAAATGGCATCATAGGGGGCACCTTCGGGATAGCCTTCTGTCCCATCTCCGATGATGATCCTGATGCCGGTGATCCCGGCCCTCCTGAAATTCTCTTCCGCCTGCTCTGCGACCTCTTCGATCCGCTCGATCGAGATGACACTCGTTGCCATCCTGCTGAGGATCGCCGCCTGGTACCCGCTCCCGCAGCCGATCTCAAGAACCGTATCGGTGGGAGCGACCCGGAGGAGTGCGGTCATCACCGCGACGATATAGGGCTGGGATATCGTCTGGCCTGATCCGATCGGGAGCGGCCGGTCCTGGTATGCCTCCTCCTCCATGCCTTGTGGGACGAAGAGGTGCCGGGGCACCTCCTCCATCGCCCGAAGGACCCGTTCGTCAGAGACCCCGCGTCGCCGGATCTGGTCATTGACCATCTCCTTTCGCCGGGCTTCAAACGGGTCGTTCATGGTCAGAATCCCTTCTCGGCCGCATCGATTGCGGCATCAATCTGGCGTTGCAGGCTCTCCGGCAGGCCGCTGATCTTCACATCAAGGAAGCCGCGGATGATCGTCGCCGTCGCCTCGTCCTCGGAGAGGCCCCGTGCCATCAGATACTCGATCTCGTCCTGGGCAATCTTTCCGACTGCCGCTTCATGGGAGAGTTCGCAATCGACGACCCGGCCTTCGATCTCAGGGATGGCATGGATGATACCGTCTTTGAGGATGAGTGCCCGGCACTCGATATGGCCCTTGGTATCCCTGACTGATCCAAGGATATGGCCGCGGGAGATGATCGTTCCGCCGGTCGTGATCGCACGGGTGATTAACTCGGAGGTTGCCCCTTTGGCAGAGAGGAGGGCACGGGATCCGGTGTCGAGGTAGGATCCCGGGGTTGCAAGCATAATGCTTGAGAAGCGTGCAACCGCCCCTTCTCCACGAAGCTCGGCAGTCGGGTACATCTGGACCTTCTTTGCAGGGACCATGCAGACATAGTTTGAGAGGAAGACCCCCCGCTCCTCGACGATCGTGACACTCCGTGGATAGACCTCAATCGTCTCCCCCCAGGTATGGATCATCGTGGAGGTGACCTTTGCATCTTTGCCGACATAGATCTCGGTCACTCCATAGTGTTTGCCGTTCTTGTTCTGTGCCGAGCTTGCACATCCGGCGATGAGATGGAGCTCTGATCCCTCCTCTGCGATGATGATGTTATGGACGTACTGGATATCTTCCTTTGCCAGGAAGAGGCAGGTCTGGAGCGGGAAGGTGGTCTGGCTTCCTTTCCGTGCGATCAGGACATATCCTTTCGGCTCCTGTGCAGCGATGTACTGCGTAATCTCATCTTTGTCACGGGACACCGCCTTCCAGTAATAGTCCTCAAGCCATGCATAGCGTTTGAGTGCATCGGCAATCGGGAGGATCTCGATCCCTTTTGCATCGGTGGATGCATGATGGATATGCTCATCGACCTGGAGGAAACTCCCGGATCGCCCCTCAAGGGTTCCGGTCTGGAGCCCGGTCATCTCGATCCGCTTTCTGTCCTCTTCATTGATCTCGGCAAATCCCTTCATACCCTCTGACATTCGATACACTCCTTATACCCTTTTAACTGAATACTCTTGAGGATCTCGCGGGGATTGCCATGGCACTTGAAGGTCCCGTCACACATCACATGGCCGAAGTCGGCATCGATGTAGTCGAGGATATACCCGGTATGCGTGATGATGAGCCCGCTCTTCTTCCGGCTGATAATGTGCTGATCTTTCTCGATGAGGCCCGCGATTGCATTGCCGACGAGGGCCATATTCTCGAGATCAACCCCGCTCTCGGGCTCATCGAGCATCACGAAGTCGGGCTTCTGGATCATCAGCTGGAGCACCTCGCTCCGCTTGATCTCACCGCCTGAGAAGCCTTTGTTGACATCGCGTTCGAGGAAGGTATCCATATTCATCCTCCGTGCGTACTCCTCAACATGGCTGGTATCCCCGTGGGAGGTGACATTGAGCAGCTTGCCGAGTTTCAGCCCCGAGATCGTCGGTGGCCGCTGGAAGAGGAGACCGATACCGAGCTGTGCCCGCTCATGGATCGGCATCTTCGTGATATCATGGCCTTTAAAGGTGATCGTTCCGTCAGTGATGCGGGAACTCCCAAATCCCATCAATGCACGGAGGAGGGTCGTCTTGCCGGACCCGTTCGGCCCCATCAGGACATGGGTCTCACCCTCCCGGATGGTCAGATTGATATCATGAAGTACCTCTCTGCCTTCGACCTCGACATGGAGGTCCTCTATCTCAAGCATACAAAATCATGATCTATTCCGCATGGGGATGTAAAAAAGGATTGTTTCGGGATGGCGGCAGATACCTCTCGCTCCTCAGGATGTCCATCTCCCAAAAAAAGGGAGGATACGGAGTTTCCATCTCGGAATTTCACTTTCACCCCCCGCGCCGAGGATTGATATGGCCCCGGGTGCGATGAGACGAGTATGAAGAAGATGACCTTCGTCTACCTCGTTGAGCGTGCAGAAGAGTACAGAACCGCCATCCGGCATGGATGCCGGAGATCCGATGCTCTGCGATCCGGCGGGCGGCAGACCGAACCAGAGATCCGGCACCCTGAGAACCGGATCATCATCGCCTGAACAGGCCCTGATGGAATATCTCCCGGATATCCGCAATTGATCCAAGGATCAGGTCCGGGACGATCCCCGATTCCTCCACAACCGCGGCCGAGTACTTCCCGGTTTGGACGAGCACCCCGGTGAGGCCGGCCGCCTGTGCACCCCCGACATCACTCCTGATGTCATCGCCGATCATCGCGGTGGCAGCCGGTGCAACACCCATGATGGAACATGCCGAGAGGAATGCGTCCGGAGAGGGTTTGCCAAGTACGTCTGCCTCTCTCCCGGCCGCATATTCGAGTGCCGCAACAAACGGCCCTGCCGAGAGGGTGAGGCCGTCTTCGGCCATCCAGTACCGGTCCCGTTCAAGCGCGATGAGGGGTGCGCCATCGGTGATCAGCCGAAACGCCCCGTTCAGTGCCTGAAAGGTGAATGCCTCCCCGGCATCCCCGATGATGACCGCCCCGTCGCCGTCGGTGATCCCTGCGGTATGGAACGCCTCCTTCGCCGCCTCTGTCACCAGCATTCTTGCCGATGAAATTCCCTTCTCTTTGAGCAGCCGGACCGCGGCGACGATGGGTGTTGAGATCAGCTCCGGGTGTATCGAAAGGCCGTTTCGGTTCAGCCGTTCTGCTATCCCCTCCCGGCTCCGCTGTGTCGAGTTTGAGAGGAACCGGTACGGGACCCCCGTCTCCTCCAGCCAGCCGATGGCCTCTGCCGCACCAGGGATCGGATCCCCCCCGATGGCAACCACGCCGTCGATATCGATGATGAGTGCTTCTATCTGCATCGTCTCCTCACTCGCATGGCATACTGATAATAGTAGTATTCTCTCTTCTCGTTCTGGTCTGATAAACCTCCTCTTACTTTCACCCCCCGCTCACCGGGTTTATCATGCAGAGATGCGAGGTGTACGTAATGGCAGGGACAGCGGGGGGCTTCAGGACGGCCCGGTCACTCTGGAGGGAGCGGCTCGATCCACGGCACGAGTACCGGGTCATCGAGCATGATAACCGGTTCAGGGCGGGGATCGGGAGGACCGGCATCTTCGCCTCAGAATTTCAACGGTTCGAGGAAGAGAAGGAGCGGCTATGCGATCTCCATGCAGGATCGGATCTCGGTGAGATCATCGCAGGGGATATCATCGATACACCCGAGGGTGAATGTTTTGGGATCGGTGAGTCGGTCTCCTGCCCGCCCCTCCCCCTTGATCCGGATGCGGCCCGGGCCCACCTGCTCCGCTCTCTCCGGCTGGTGCCGGGGATCGGCCCTGCCCATGAACGGAGACTGAAGCAGAAGGGTTGCCGGACGATCCGCGATCTCCTCCATATCCGGCGGTACCGTCCTTCTGCCGAAGAAACCCTCTCCCTCATCACCGACGGCGATGCCGGGGCGGTGATGGCATGGGCACGATCACGCCTCTCCCCGACCCATCCGGAGGTGATCCGATCATCCGCCCTCTTCGATCCCGGCCGGCTCGTCTTCCTGGATATCGAGACCCTTGGCGTCTTCTCCCGGCCGGTCTTCCTCATCGGGTCTGCAACAGTCGAGGGGGGCTCCGTCCGTCTCCGGCAGTTCCTCGCCCGCGACATCGATGAGGAGCTCCCCGCCCTCCTCGCATGGCAGGAGAGCCTCCCCGACGACCCCCTCATCCTCAGCTACAATGGCCGGTGTTTCGATGTACCCTATCTCGCAGACCGGTGTGCGTACTATGGGGAGGAGTATGCCTTCGGTGCCCACCAGCTTGACCTCCTCCATATCACCCGCCGGACCCTCGGCCGGGATCTCTCCGACTGCCGCCTCGCCACCATCGAGGAGACGGTCCTCGGTCTTAAGAGGGGCTTTGATCTCCCTGGTGCACTTGTACCTGGATGGTATGATACCTACAGGCGATCCAAAAACCCGGGCCCCCTCATCCCGATCATCCGGCACAACCGGCAGGATGTCCTATCCCTCGTCGATCTCCACCGCCGGTACCTGGAGATGTACCGGTGACGCAGCCTCCGATCCTCACAAAGATCCGGGAGGAGTGTGGCACCCCTGAGGATGCCCTCTCCATCCACCGTATCTTCGGGAGGGAGGCACGGTATGCGACGATCCCTGACCCCCTCCATCCCCGCCTCCGCTCCTGGCTCATCAATGAAGGAATCCGGCCCTACATCCACCAGGCAGAGGCGTATGAACGGGCATCAGCCGGGGAGGATATACTCCTTGCGACGCAGACGGCATCCGGAAAGACCCTCGCCTTCGCCCTCCCGATCATCGACCGCCTCCTCTCCGACCCCGACGGGCGGGCACTTCTCCTGTACCCGACGAAGGCGCTCGCCCGCGATCAGCTCGCCGCATTCCAGGCCATCGACAGAGCCATCGGGGCTGGTCTCTCCCCGGCTGTCTATGACGGCGATACACCACGGGATGCCCGGCCGGGGATCCGGTCGGGATCGCGGATCATCATCTCGAATATGCATGAGATCCATCATATCCTCTCCTGGCGGCGGCAATGGGCGGATTTCTTCTCAGGTACCGCATTTGTCGTCATCGACGAGGCACACCGGTACCGGGGGGTCTTCGGCTCCCATATCGCCCTCCTGATGCGGAGGCTCACCCGCGTCCTTGCGTACTATGACGCATCCCCGGTCTTTATCCTCGCATCCGCCACCCTTGGAAACCCGGAAGAGTTTGCGGAACGGCTCTGCGGCCGGCGGGTCCGTATCATCGCAGAGGACGGATCGCCGCAGAGCCCGAAGAACATCGTCTTCTATAACCCGTATCTACGGAATCCCGGGGCATCCCTTACCTCCGAGGTCTCCCGTCTCCTTGCGATCCATATGCGGTATCGCCACCAGACGATCTGCTTCTCCCCGTCCCGGCGGCTCGCCGAGGTGATCACCCGGAGGACGAGAGAGGAGCTTGCTGGTGATCCCGCCCTCGCAGACCGGCTCCGTGCATACCGGGCAGGCTACCTTGCCGATGAGCGGCGGGAGATAGAGGCAGGGCTGAAGAGCGGAGTTCTCCAGGGGGTGGTCTCGACAAATGCCCTCGAACTCGGTGTTGATATCGGTACCCTCGATGCGGTCCTGATGGCCGGATATCCCGGTGCCACCATCTCCTTCTGGCAGCAGGCGGGACGGGCCGGCAGGAGCGGCGATGAGAGTCTCGTCACGATGGTTGCCCGGTATGATCCCATCGACCAGTATTATATGCATCACCCCGACCGTTTCTTCGCCGCCACCGCCGAACACGCCGCCGTCGATATGCGAAACCCGATCATCCTCTCCGGCCATCTCCTCTGTGCGGCAGCCGAGATCCCGGTTGGTGACGGGGATATCACGTACTTCGGGGATGAGATGATGGCCCATCTCCGGGAGCTCTCAGATGAAGGGCTCCTCGCCTGGACCCGGAGAGGGTATGTCTATGCCGGAGCCCGCCGCCCCGCCGAGGCCGTCACCCTCACCGGCTCGGCATCAGGGGGATACCGGATCATGGAGAAGGGCCGCCTCATCGAGACGATGGATGCCGCCCAGGCATACCGGGAGGCGTATCCCGGGGCGGTCCTCCTCCATCAGGATACAAGCTATATCGTCCGGTCGGTGGATCGGGACGACGGGGTGATCCGGGTCGATCTCCTCGAGGCCGACTACTTCACCCGCCCGCTCACCACCACCTCTGTCTCGGTCGACCGGATCCTCGGGTCACGCAGTCAGTCGGGGCTCGCCATCTCCTTTGCAGAGGTGACCGTCACCGAGGCGATCACCGGCTACCAGCTGGTCCGGTATGATCGGATCATCGGCTCTGAGATCTTGGATCTCCCGGCAAACTCCTTCCCGACGCAGGCACTCATCCTTGCAATCGATCCCTCTCTCCTTGAGGATCATGGCATCGCCGATCCCGATGGCACACTCCATGCCGCCGAGCATGCCCTCATCGCCGCGATGCCGGGGCTCGTCATCTGTGATCGAAACGATATCGGCGGCATCTCGACCCGGTATCATCCTGCGGTGGACGGGCCTGCCATCATCATCTATGACGGGTATACCGGAGGTGCAGGACTCGCCGCAAAAGCGTATCATCTTACCGGGGAGATCGCGGATCTCGCCGCAACGATCGTCGATGAATGCCGGTGTTATGATGGCTGTCCGGCCTGCATCTTCTCCCCGAAGTGCGGCAATGAGAACAAACCTCTTGATAAGGAGGGATCAGCGGTGCTGCTTCATTCCCTGCGAAAAATGAACGAAGGCAGGTAAGCATGGATGATCGTCTCCACCATAACGAGCATCAGGTTCTCCCGCGAGACAAAAGCAGTTCTGAATGCCCTGAAAGATCATCCGAGGGAGGGCTATAAAGAGGAGTGGATATCCGCCTCTGAACCAGAGTCGGGATAGTTCTTAATATGAAAACCACCAAAGACTCGTTGGCGTGAAGAATATGAATGTCCTTGATCTCCTGCGCAGGCACGAATCTGTCCTGAAAGAGCGCTTTGGTATTGCCAGGATCGGCATCTTTGGATCTTTTGCACGCGGAGAGGAGCGGCCTTTGAGTGATATCGACATACTCGTCTTTTTTGAAGAGGGAAAGAAGACATTCGACAACTTCATGGGTGTGAAATTGTATCTTGAAGATCTCTTCGGTCGGAAGGTCGATCTCGTAACGGAAGCGGCACTGAAGCCCCTCATCCGCGACCCGATTCTGAGGGATGTTATCTATGCGTAGATCCCAGCTTCTCTATTTACATGATATTGAAGATGCTGTAAAGAGGATACAATCGTATGTTGGGAGTATGACATTTGAGGAGTTCTCAAATGATCAGATGCGAATTGATGCCGTCATTCGGAACTTTGCAATTATTGGCGAAGCGGTAAAAAACCTGAACAACGAATTGAAAGAACAATTTCCAGCAACTGATTGGAGAGCTATTGCTGGATTTCGGGATATACTGATTCATGGATATTTCGGCGTCGATATGGAGATCCTCTGGAATATCATTACGCAGAAGATTCCAGAGTTTCAGGCAGGGATTTCTGAAATAATTTTTAAAGAATATAAAAATAAAAATTAACTATTCTCCCCGGACCCTGCTCTCCACCGTCATGAAGATCGGGCCCCGGAGATCGATCTTCTTCCTCGAATCGGTGACGAATCGCATCGCATGATCGGCGATCCTGATATTCACATCCGAAGGAAGTTTTGCCATCTTCACCTGCACGGTTGTTCCTTCCCCGCACCGGGCCGCCTCTTCGATCCTGGCGGCGGCGAGGAGTGCGACGGTATCGATGAACCGGATGCCGGTCGGAGTGCCGTTTGCTCTGATATTCGCAAACTTCTCGGTATCCGGCACTCCGAGGATCGCTCCTTCATGGATGAATATCTCGTTTCCGCAGGCGGGTCCGAGGAGCTTTGAGTTCTCTTCCGGCTCAATGACCGTGACATCGACGGCGGTCCCGGCGATCTCGCCTGACCAGGCCGGGAATGAGCAGGGGGACGGCTCTGCCGCATGTTCGGTCGCAACTGCCGCGATCGCCTCTGCAAGCACCCGCCCCGTCTCCGTTGCGGGCTCTTCCCGGACGGTGATTGAGCGGATGAGATCGCGATCCGTGAGGGGCTGCGGATAGAACTGGGCGTAGCTGAGCTTCCGGACATCATCGGCGTTGTGAATGATCATCGCAAGCCGCTCGACACCGAGGCCGAGATTCATCACCGGGATACCGACACCATACTCCCCGAGGGCGGATGGGGAGTAGATCCCAAAGGTCGCCACCTCCACCCAGTCATGCACCGGGTGGCGGGCATAGACCTCGGTCTGGGTCCCGGGCATATAGTACTTCGACCGTTTCTCATCCGGCCGGAACTCAAAGTCGGTGAACCCGAATGCAGATAACAGCCCTTCGGCAACCGCCATCCCCTCGTCGATGGTGACATTTTCATCAGCGACGATACAGGAGGCGGAGTGGTAGCTCATCAGCCGGGTTGCCCCCTCCTCCTGCTCCCGGCGGAAACACCGGTCGATCGAGAAGAGGCGGATCGGATGGGCCCTCCGGTTCCAGCACTCCTCAAGCGACATGAACCAGCCGCTCGTCATATGTGACCTGAGGGTGGACCGGGACGACTCGGGGGCGAGCTCCCGAAACTCGGGGAAGACCGCATCGAGGATATGGACGACGACCGCGTCATCGATTGCAAGGACCGCCGCCATCTCATGGGCGAGATCGTCGCCATCAAAGTCGCCCTTCTTGTAGGCATGAAGGGTCGTCCGGAGCGCCTCCTCCTTCTCAGAAGAGATGGATATCCGGGCAATCTCCTCGATCTCCTCAATCTGCTTCCGTGCGATCCCTACATTCGGGCGGGGCAGGCCGCCGAGATAGAAGACGCGATCAAGAACAGCCATCGCCTCGGGCCCGAACTGCCGGTACACCTCCTGCTCCTCCACGATGACGGGGTTCATCGCTTCGTTAAAACCCATCGAAAGATATGCCTGCCGCAGTCTCTGGATGGTATCAAAGACCGGGTGCGGTTCTGCACGGGTATAGGTATAGCGGGGGTACTTCCGGGCGGACGGCGGTTTTGAGAGGACGCTCGTCCCGGCATGCCAGGCTCCTTCAAAATCCTCTTTCCCGCGTCTCCTGAACTCTTCTGGATCAAATCTCATGGTTCCTCCTCAAGGCAGACGACCCGCGAGACGGGACTTTCATCCCGTATCCTGTACCCTGCATGGCGGCCGACCTCCTCTGCAAAGGATCGGAGATATGCATGGTCGGGCATCTGCTCAACTGATAATCTGCTTCGACTGTATCCGAGATACATATATCCTTTGATCTCGACAAACGTCGGGGCTGCATCACGGATGATCTGCCCGTACTTCTCAGGCGAGTGATCGTTGATCCCTTTGACAACCGTCATCCGGATCGCAGAACGACGGCTGGAGAGATACGAGAGGCTCTCCTGGATCCGCCCCCAGTAATCCCCCATCGGCCGGCATACCAGCCGGTAGGTCTCCTCGTCCGGCGCATCAAGCGAGATATAGAGCTGGGTGGGATGGAGATCCCTGATGACCCATGGCCGGGTACCGTTTGAGACGACAAAGACGGTATGGCCGGTCTCCATGAAGCGATCAACAAGCCCGGGGAGGTGGGAGTAGCAGGTCGGCTCACCCGAGAGCGAGATGGCAACCTGGTTTGGCCTCACCGTTGCTTCATCCCACCGTTCCTCTGTCACCTCGGGGTGGGGTTTGTATCCTGACAATCCCTTTTTATGGAGTTTTGTAACACTGGCGACGATCTCTTCCGGCGACAGCTCGCGGTCTTCATCTATGGGAAGCTCATGGGATCGCCAGCAGAAGAGGCAGCGCTGGTTGCACCGGAGTGTCGGTGTCATCTGGATACACCGGTGGCTCTCGATACCGTAAAACTGGTGTTTATAACACATATCTCCCCCGGCGAGGGCACGTTTGCTCCAGAGACACGGCTTGACCGCGGCAGAAGAGAGGGGGGAGATGAAGTTGTACCCCTGCCTGCGCAGGGTATCACATGCTTTCGAGTGCATCGATACCGAGGGTCAGAAGCCCCTCTTTCAGCGTGTTCTTCGTCGCTTTCACCAGGCAGAGCCGTGCGTCACGGTTCCGGCCTTCTGCCTTCAATACAGGAACGAACCGGTAGAAGGTGTTGAAGAGATCGGCGAGATCCCGGATATAGGTTGCAAGAAGGTGGGGCCGGAGATCGGCGACGACAGCATCGAGGATCGCCGGGAACCGTGCGATCGCCTTTGCAAGGGCGATCTCATGGGGATCCTCATACTCATAGACCTCAGCAAACTCCCCGGCCTTTGCAAGGATGGATGATGCCCGTGCATGGGCATACTGGATATAGGGGGCGCTCTGCCGCTCGAAGTCGAGTGCGGCTTTCCAGTCAAAGACGGTGCTCTTCTCCGGTGAGACCCGGATGATATCATACCGGATCGCACCGATGGCGACCGAGCGTGCAATCGCGGCACGCTCCTCATCTGATAACTCCGGTCGCCGCTTCGTCACCTCTTCGAGGGCGCGGACGGTCACCTCCTCGATCAGCTCATCGGCTGTGATGAACTTCCCTGCACGGGTGCTCATCGCTCCCTCCGGGAGCGAGACGAACTCGAAATGGAGAATCTCGGGTGGCCGCTCCCCCATCAGCTTCAGGGTTGCGCAGAGCTGTCCCCCGATCAGTTTATGATCGGCTCCGAGGACATCGATGACGCGATCATAGTTTCTGTCCTTCCAGATATGGTAGGCGATATCACGGGCTGCATAGACGCTCGTTCCATCCGCACGCCGAAGGATGTACTTCTTCTCAAATCCGTACTCCGTCAGGTTGAGGGAGAAGAGTTCGCCATCATTCTCCGCTTCGTCCAGTCGGGAGAGGGCGGCGAGTGCCCGCTCCATATCGCCGATACGGACAAATGTACTCTCCCTGACGATCCGGTCATGGACGGTATTGAGGGCGAGGAGCGTCTCCCGGATCCCCTCCATACAGGTGTCAACGGCCTCACGGAAGCTGGCCTCCGTCTTCTTCTCTCCATGCTCGATCTCGCGCATCAGCCGCTCAATCTCCGATCCTATCGATGGATCTGCCTCGAGGTCACGGTTTGCCTGGATATAGACGCGGGCGATATAATGATCCGGCTTCTCTCCCTCATTCCGTGTGATGCCAAGATTCTGAAGCCCCCAGACGACGATTGCGATCTGGCGGCCCATATCATTGAGATAGTATTGTACCTCAGACGGGTATCCGGCTTTGCGGAACGCCCGGACGAGCGAGTCGCCGATGACGGTGTTTCTGATATGGCCGACATGAAGGGGGCCGTTGGGGTTGGCACTTGTATGCTCGATCAGCACCCGCTCATGCTTCTTCTGGAGATCGCCATACCCCGGACTCTGTGCGGCGGCGACAGATCCGGCGAGATATTCAGCCCCGAAGGTGAAGTTCAGGTACGGCCCGACGGCGAGGACCCCCATCCCCTCCGCCTCAGGCATCGCCTGTATCTTCTCTGCAAGGTCGGCTGCTATCTGTACAGGCGCCTTCTTCTCCTTCTTTGCAAGGGAGAAGGCGATCGTCGATGCGATATCCGCATGATCCCCTCCATCGACGAGGAAGGGCTCGTCCTCACCGGTGCATGCCTTCAGCATCCGGCTGATCCGGTCAACTGTTTCAAAGTACATCTATAATCCCGTCCTGTACCGCAGTATCGCGGCAATTCCACCGAATGCGTTGACGAGCATCGCACCCTCTTCAAAGTCATCGGAGATGATCTCAACGGTGGTGCTGCTCTGATCGGCAAGATTCGTCAGCTCTTCAATAATATCGGTCTCGGCATCAAGGATGAGCGGCGATGTGCATTTCGGACAGTTGCCAAAGTCGATATCAGAGACCTTCTTCCCTGGCTCCATCCGGAAGGTTCGCTCCTCCGTATATCCACAGGCGCCGCACCGTATCTCAAGGCGGGACTCACGGAGCTTCGCTGAGAGGAGGAGGATATCGACTGCGCCTGCCTCCAGGTTCTTCCTGATGCTCTCCTCACCATATGCGGCAACCCCGTCGTCCTTGGTCAGCTCCTTGAAGAACTTCGACATGATCGCCTTCTCCCGCATCAGGTCGACACCCTTGAGGGCTTCACCGGCGGCATCGACGAGTTCGGCAAGGCCGCTCTCATTGGTATATGCCACATCGAAGAGGCCGAGCATCTTCTTTTTCACCTCATGGTGGAGATAGTCCCCGGCGGCAAACTCTTCCTTCGTCGGTGTCGGTCCGCCGATGAGAAGCCCTTTGAACCGTTCAAAGAAATCTTTCTCTGCAAGGAACGTTTCGCTTGCACGTTCCCCGACCTTCTTGTAGTATTCATTGATTGCGATCAGACGGAGCCGTTCGAAACGTGCTGCTGACTGACCACCTTTCCGCTGTTTCCCCGGAACTGTGGAGGTTGTCCCGCTGATCGGCTCGATTCTGTTTCCCCGGAGGAATCCCCAGTAGGATTCACGCCGATCAAGGACAAGGAGACCATAGACAAACTTCTCCTCCAGCATCTGCCTGAGAGGCTCAAGCTCGAAGCTGGAGCTGCACCGGTACAGATATGTACCAAGCGGCTCGGGAGGCTCGACGATGATCGTCTCAAACGTGCTCTTGTCCCCTCCGATATTGACGGCACCTGAGAATACCGCCATCCCGTTTGGTGGAGGGCTTCTGACATTCTTTAAACGTGCAAGGATAGAGGAGAGGGCGCTCTGGACATTCGTCTTCGTCTGTTTGCTCTTGATGTTTGCACACTGGCCAAACTCATCGCGAAGCTGTGCCGTTACATCGTATATCTGTTTGTCAGGGGGTATGTACAATGATATGAGTTCAGTTCCGCTCCCCTCCTTCTCCTGGAGTCGTTCAAGCATCTTCCTGAACTCATATCGGCGCCGTGCCTCATCCTTTCCTGTCTGTTCTGTCTCAGCCATGGGGGTCAGTCACCATTAAAAAACTGTTCATAAATTCTCTTTCTCATCCAATAAAGGTGAGTATTCCTCACTCGCGGCACCGGAAGAGGAGGCAGATCGTCTTTGCGTCCGTGATCCGCCCGTCCCGTGCCATCTCCTCCGCCTCTGCAATTGGCAGGCGGATGACCTCGATCACCTCATCCTCGTCAGGATGATGATCATCTGCCGGTCTGAGATCCCGTGCCTCATAGAGGTGCAGGACCTCATCGGTGTATCCGGGGGTGGTATTGATGATGCCCCGGGGGATGAGGGTCCCGGCCCTGAGCCGGGTCTCCTCGACCATCTCACGGTCTGCCGTCTCCTCGGGGAGCTCGCCATCCTCCATCGTCCCGGCGGGTGCCTCGTAGATATAATCCCCGAGTGCCGGGCGGTACTGCCTGATGAGGTAGCAGTCGTCGCCGTCACGGGGGAGCATTACCACGGCGCCGCCGGGATGAATGATGATCGTCTCCTTGCTGGTGCCATTTGGGAGATCCACCCTCCGCAGCTCGACCGAGAGCCTCTTCCCCTGGTAGATCGTCGTCATTGCTGCCCCCGGTACCTGATGGGGTCAGCCCGTCCGGTGTTTGCAAATGCCTCCAGCCGGTAATGGCAGGAGGAGCATATGCCACAGGCAAGATCATCCTCCCCGTAACAGGACCATGTCTCTTCATAGGGGACATCAAGGGCAAAGCCGGTCCTGAGGATCTCTGTCTTGTTCATCCCGACGAACGGGGCGAAGAGGCGTATCGGGGTCTCTGTCATCGTCCCGAGATCGATGACCTTCTGGAATGCCTCGATGAATTCGGGCCGGCAGTCGGGGTATCCGGCATAGTCGCCTGCCTGCACCCCGATGAAGATCGCCTCTGCGCCGCGTGCCTCTGCAAAGCTCGTTGCGATAGCAAGGAGGTTGGCATTTCGGAAGGGTACATAGGTGTTTGGATGTTCCGGAGATGCATCATCATGGCGTTCCACGGCCATCTCCGGGTCGGTGAGACTGCTTGCGCCAAATGCCCTGAAGTACTCGAGGGAGATGACGACCGGGGGTTCTGCTCCCAGGCGTCTGGCAAGCCTCTCTGCGCATCCAAGCTCTTTTGATTCTGTCCTCTGTCCGTACCTGATGTGGAGGGGGAGGAGTGTATATCCCATATCCCGGGCATAATACGCGAGGGTGGCCGAATCCATCCCTCCTGAGAGGAGGCATACTGCTTTCATTTTATCGCATCCCTATCTGTTTGTGGAGTTGAAGCTGGAGACGGATCTCATGGTTCCATCCGATGATCTCTTCAGCGATCGCATGGTAGTCTGCGCCATGAACCGGGGAGATGATCACCTCTCCGGCGATCGGATGCTCCCTGAGTATTTTCGCGGCATAGTCGAGATCCTGTTGATCTGCGACGACGAACTTGACGGTATCAACCGGGCGGATCAGGGGAAGGAGGGAGGTGTCACTCTCCTCCCCTGACGACGGGCATTTGATATCCATACAGACCGCCGCCCAGGGGAGCACCGGACCAAAGGGCACCGTTCCATTCGTCTCGATATCGACTTTGTACCCCTCGCCTGCAAGAACCCGGAGGAGGGGGAGGAGTTCATCTGCCTGGAGGAGCGGCTCGCCGCCGGTGATGCAGATCCGCCGGACTCCCAGTGACCGTATCTCATCAAGGATCGCATCTGCTGAGCGCTCCCTCCCGCCCGCGGCATCCTGCGTATCCGGGGTATCGCACCACCGGCAGGTGAGGTTGCATCCGGCAAGGCGGAGGAAGGTGCAGCGTTTCCCCTGCTCCCTCCCCTCCCCCTGAAAACTGACGAAGATCTCAGAGACCCTCACCGGGAGACCTCGGCGTAGCAGGTTGCACCTTCCCATACCCGGACAGTGGTTATCCTGCAGTCAAGGCCCATCATCCGGCATGCCTCGTCTATCTGATCGGCAATCAGGACGCAAAGGAGCTCGCTCGTCGGATCGCCCTCGGTGACCACGACATCCTGAAACTCAGAGAGGCACCCGACCATCGGGTCGTCTGCATTGAGGATGACCTGATGGTCGTAGATCTCAACAAGTTTTTTTATGCAATTGTAATCAATGAGGATCTGCGTCCGTGGATCCACAGTCCCCTCGAGCCAGACCTCGGTGCGCCATCGGTGTCCATGCAATCGGGCGCATTTCCCGTCGTAATGAAGCAGACGGTGGCTTGCATCGAAGTAGACCTCTTTGTAGATGCGGGTGGACATGTGGTTATCAGTTGGCGGAGAGGATGTATAAGGTTATTATCGAAGACCACTCATGAATGTAGGAACGTGTGGTCGGCGGATAGTATATAAAACACCTCCGCGCAATAAGTATTCCAGATTCTGGAACATCCACCGGATCAAAAACCAGCATATCGAGGTATATACATGGGACAGGGAAAATTTGCAGCGAGAAAGCTTCAGCGCGACTCAAAGAAGTTCCGCTGGAGTGATCCAAAATACGCACGCCGTGCGCTTGAACTGAAACTGAAGGCCGATCCGCTGAAAGGAGCGCCACAGGGCCGGGGTATCGTCCTTGAGAAGGTCGGTGTCGAGGCAAAACAGCCAAACTCGGCTATCCGGAAGTGTGTGCGTGTTCAGCTCATCAAGAATGGCCGTCAGGTGACCGCTTTTGCAGTCGGCGACGGTGCGATCAACTTCATCGATGAACACGATGAGGTTACGGTTGAGGGAATCGGCGGTCGTATGGGCCGTTCCATGGGAGATATCCCTGGTGTCCGGTTCGTCGTCACCGCAGTGAACAACGTCTCACTCCATGAACTTGTTATGGGACGGAAGGAGAAGGCGCGCAGGTGATCATGGTGACAGAAGAAGTCATGGTACAGGAAGAAGAGCAGCAGGTTGTCGGAAACTCCATCCTCCTCTTCAACAAGTGGGATCCATCAGAAGTCGTCATTAAGGACCCGGGCCTTGAGCGGTATGTCACCATCACCTCAACGGCAGTTCCGCACTCCTGCGGCCGGCTCACCCAGCAGCAGTTCACCAAGTCCTCGATGGCAATCGTCGAGCGGCTTATCAACCGGCTGATGCAGGTGGAGCACAACTCAGGCAAGAAGCAGCTCTGCACGCGGACCGTTATGGAAGCCTTCGATATCATCAACCAGAAGACGAAACAGAACCCGATTCAGGTTCTCGTCGATGCAATCGGCAACACCGGACCCCGTGAGGAGACGGTCAGGCTGAAGTATGGTGGTATCAATGTGCCAAAGTCGGTCGATACCGCCCCGATTCGCAGGGTAAATACTGCTCTGAAGTATATCGCAACCGGCGTCTGGAGAGGCTCGCACAAGACCAAGCGGTCTGCATCGCAGGTTCTTGCCGACGAGCTTATCGCAGCGGCAAAGGGCGATTCAAAGTGCTTCTCTGTCGGAAAGAAAGAAGAGGTTGAGCGGATCGCAAAGTCCGCCCGCTAATCCATATCTTTTTTGGTGATCTATGTCACGCGGCAAAAAGATGGTAGAGAAAGTTTCGGAACTGATGGACAAACCAGAGTTCATCCGAAACATCGGTATTGTTGCACATATTGACCACGGAAAGACGACCTTCTCCGACAACCTCCTCTCAGGGGCAGGGATGATCTCAGAGGAGCTCTCCGGTAAACAGCTCTTCATGGATTCCGATGCAGAGGAGCAGGCACGTGGAATCACCATCGATGCATCGAACGTCTCGATGGTGCATGAATACAATGGCAAAGAGTATCTGATCAACATGATCGATACGCCAGGCCACGTCGACTTCGGTGGGGATGTCACCCGTGCAATGCGTGCGGTTGATGGTGCCATCGTTCTTGTCGATGCGGTTGAAGGGCCGATGCCCCAGACCGAGACTGTTCTTCGCCAGGCCCTCAAGGAGGGTGTCCGCCCGATCCTCTTCATCAACAAGGTTGACCGTCTCATCAATGAGCTGAAGGTTGATCCGCAGGAGATGATGATTCGCCTCGGAAAAGTCATCGATAAGGTGAACAAGCTCATCAAAGGGATGAACGAGAAGATGTACAGTGAGGGTGGCTGGAAACTGGATGCCACAAACGGCACCGTCGCCTTTGGGTCTGCTCTCTACAACTGGGCTGTCTCGATCCCGTACATGCAGAAGAGCGGTATCTCCTTCAAGGAAGTCATCGACAAGTGCAATGCCGGTGATATGAAGGGTCTTGCCAAGTCAAGTCCGCTCCATGAAGTGATTCTTGATATCGTCGTCAAGCATCTTCCAAATCCGGTCGATGCCCAGAAGCGGCGTATCCCGATCATCTGGCATGGTGACAAGGAATCTCCTGAAGGAAAGGCGATGCTCAACTGTGATCACAAGGGTGCGGTCACGATGATGGTCACCGATATCTCCTTTGATCCCCATGCAGGTGAGGTTGCAACAGGTCGTCTCTTCTCAGGAAAGATAAGCCGTGGGATGGAACTGTATGTTGTCGGGACTGCCGGAAAGCCCAACCGTCTCCAGCAGGTCGGTATCTTCATGGGTCCGACCCGTGTTGAGGTGGAGCAGATCGTCGGTGGTAATATCGCCGCAGTCACCGGTCTCAAAGATGCCTTCGTCGGTTCAACCGTCACCTCTAACCAGGATATCGCACCGTTTGAGTCGCTGAAGCACTACTCCGAACCTGTCATGACCGTCGCTGTCGAGGCGAAGAACATGAAGGATCTCCCCAAACTCGTCGAGGTTCTCCGGCAGGTTGCGAAAGAGGATCCAACGATCCGCATCACCATCAATGAAGAGACCGGTGAACACTTAATCGCCGGAATGGGAGAGCTTCACCTTGAGGTCATCACCGGCCGTATCCGCCGTGACAAGAACGTCGATATCGTCACCTCCGAGCCGATCGTCGTCTACAGGGAGACGGTCACGAAGAAGGCAGGTCCTGTCGAAGGGAAGTCGCCCAACCGTCACAACAGGTTCTACATCGAACTTGAGCCCCTCGATGAGGTTATCGTCGATGCGATCAAGACCGGTACCGTCTCGATGAACATGAATGCCATCGAACGCCGTGATGCTCTTGTTGCTCTTGGCATGGAGAAGGATGAGGCGAAGAGCGTCAAGGACATGTACAACTCGAACATCTTCATCGATATGACGAAGGGTGTCCAGTACCTGAACGAGACGATGGAGCTGATCCTTGATGGTCTCCATGAGGCACTTGATGGTGGCCCGCTCGCAGATGAGCAGGTTCAGAACGTCAAGATCCGTCTGATGGATGTCAAACTCCACGAGGATGCCATCCACCGTGGTCCCGCCCAGGTTATCCCGGCGGTCAGGGCAGCTGTGAAGGCCGGTATCCTGATGGCGAATGACCAGCTCCTCGAGCCGGCCCAGAAGATCCAGATCACGGTCCCTCAGGATCAGATGGGCGCAGCCATCTCCCAGATCCAGGGACGCCGTGGCCAGCTCACCACCACCGACTCCGAAGGCGACCAGATCGTCGTCAACGGTGTGGCACCGGTTGCAGAACTCTTCGGGTTCGCAGGCGACCTCAGGTCAGCAACCGAGGGCCGGGCAATGTGGAGTACCGAGTTCTCCGGGTTCCAGCTGGTTCCCGCATCCCTCGTCAATGACGTCGTCATCGGTATCCGGAGGCGGAAGGGACTGAAGGAACAGATCCCAACGCCAAACGATTACCTCGCATAAGGCCAGATCACGATCTAACAGGCAGGAAGCCCACGACTTCAGTCGTGGGGGGAATGCCGTTAAATCTAAATATTCAATAGTCGATGCTAATGTGTGCAAGGTACTTCCTCTAGGGAGACAACGGTTATCATGCACATATCTACGGGCTGTCTATCAACCAGCCTATCGCACTCCGCTCTGATACAACCCGGATCAGAGAGATGGAAGGGCAAACCAACGACTTTAGTCGTTGGTAGTTGATCTCCACCCTGTCCTTTTTCTTTTTCGTGGCTACCTGCCTGATGAGCAGGGCGATCCCGAGTCTTTATCAGTGTACAGGATGATCATCTGGTATGGGTATCAAGGTGCTTGCATTTGCCGGCTCGCCACGGCGGCATGGTAATTCAGAGACACTTCTCGACTGGGTCCTCGATGCGATGCGGAAGGAGCCTGATGTCGAGGTGGAGAAGTATCCCCTGACCGAGATCAACATTGCCCCCTGTAAAGGATGTAACGCCTGCGAGAAGCTCAATACCTGTGTCCAGAAGGATGATCTCGTCTGGGTGGAGCAGAAGATCATCGATGCCGATATCATCATCCTCTCCTCCCCGATCTTCTGTATGGGGATTGCGGCACAGCCAAAAGCCCTCATCGACCGGGCACAGGTCTTCAGATCACGGAAGTATGTCCTGAAGCTCCCGATTGTTCCCCCTGAACGGAAAGGAAAGCGGATCGGGATCTTCCTTGCGACCGCCGGCCAGGACTGGGAGTATGTCTTCGATGCTGCGATACCATCGGTGAAATGCCTCTTCAATGTCATCGATGTGAAGAATAAGGATATCCGGTACCTGATGGTTAATAATGTCGATGAGAAGGGGGCAATCCTTGAGCATCCGAGCGCTGGGAAGGATGCGGCTGCCCTTGCAGATGAAGTGATCACGACGATGCGGGAGATGAAAAGGGAATGAAGGCACTTGGGATTTCGGGCTCTCCCCGGCGGGGTGGCAACACCGAGACACTCCTTGACGCCTTCCTTGAGGGTGTACGTGAGGGGGGAGCGGATATTGAGAAGATCGTCCTCCGCGATCTCGAATTTTCATCATGCAAAGGCTGCAATGCCTGCCATAAGACCGGTGTCTGTGTGCTGAAGGATGATCTGACAGAAATTTTTGAGGAGATCCTCTCTGTTGATATCCTCGCCCTTGCCTCCCCGATCTACTCGATGAGTGTGACGGCGGAGATGAAGGCGCTCATAGACCGGGGGCAGGTCTTCTGGGCGAGGAAGTTCATCCTGAAGGATCTCTACTTCGATTATGATCATATCAGCAGGCATAAGGGCTTCTTCGTCTCGACCGCGGGCCAGAACTGGGATCATGTCTTTTCTGCCGCCTATCCGGTGATGACGGCCTTCTTCAACGATATCGGGTTTGAGTACCGGGATAATATCATCGCAAACAATATGGACGAATATAAGGGGATCAAAGGTCACCCGACGGCCCTTGCGGATGCACGGAAGGCAGGGGCATCGGTCGTAACAGAGCTTGCGAAGCTCTCCTGACCGATCCCTGTGATCCTGAGCGGAGGTATTACTTTCTGATACATCCATATTCTGGTATGAGTGAAATACTGGTCACCACGACCGATGAGATACCAGGATATGACCTCGAGGTAATCGGGGTTGTCTTTGGCAATACCGTTCGTGCAAAACATATCGGAAAGGACATCTTTGCAGGCTTAAAGAGCCTCATCGGCGGCGAGATCGGGGCCTATACCGAGATGCTCTCAGAAGCCAGGGCCGAGGCTCTCTCCCGGATGGTTGCGGAAGCCCGAAGAGTCGGGGCCGATGCTGTTGTCGCATCCAGGTTCACGACCGCCGAGACGATGCCGGGTGCGGCAGAGATCGTGGCGTTTGGGACTGCGGTAAAGATGAAGAAGAAGTAGGAGGATCCGGGAGATGAAGCGGGAACACTCCCGCTGTATCGTTATGGAGGATTTGGGTATGCAGCATGACCCCTGAAGAAGTATACAATCTTATCGCACCTGGCGAGGATAGTCACCGCCAGTTTAAACAGGATATTACAAATGCCGACTCCCTGGCAGCAGAGATGGCGGCATTTGCCAATGCTGAGGGGGGAATCATCGTGATCGGTGTTGCCGATGATGGATCGGTACCCGGTATCTCCCGTGTGGATGTTACCCGGATCAACCAATTAATCAGTAATTCTGCCTCCCAGCATGTGCGGAGCCCGCTGACTGTTCAGACAGAGAATGTCTGGTTAGGCGAGGATCGGATCGTTATCGTCCTTACTGTTCCCAAAGGGATAGATAAACCGTACTTCGATAAGAACGGGGTCATATGGCTGAAGACCGGATCTGATAAGCGCCGGGTTAATTCACGAGAGGAGTTGTGCCGCCTCTTTCAGAGCGCCAACCAGTTTCATGCAGATGAGCTGCCGACGAAGGCAGGTATTGATCACCTTGATAAGCTCCGTCTTCGCCCCTTTCTGCAGCGTGTCTATGATCTCCCGTATCCGGAGACGGATGATGACCTGGTACGGCTGCTCCAGAACATGAATCTGGCTACAGAGGACGGTATGCTGAATCTTGCCGGTCTTCTGCTCTTTGCGGAACGGCCGGAGTGGATCAAACCGCAATTCATTGTAAAAGCAATCCGGTATCCCGGGGAAACCTTTCATGAAAGTTCCTTTTATGATTCAGAGGATTTTGCGGGACCTCTTCCGGAGATCTTCCAAGGGGCACTCCTCTTCATCATGCGTAGCCTCCACAAAATTCAGGCCGGCCAGAGTGTGAACGCACCCGGGATGCCGGAGATTCCGCAGGTTGTCTTTGAGGAACTGCTGGTAAACGCTCTCGTTCACCGGGATTACCTGATCAATGCGCCGATACGCCTCTTCGTCTTTGATAATCGGATTGAGATCATCAGCCCAGGCAATCTGCCAAACAATCTGACTGTTCCAAAAATCCGGTCAGGGAACTCTGTCATGAGAAACCCAATTCTTGTATCATTCGTTGCTAAGGGGCTGCTTCCCTATCGGGGGCTTGGTTCAGGGATCAAGCGTGCCCTGCAGGAATGGCCGGATATTGATTTTCTGGATGACAGAGAGAGCGGCCTCTTCATTGTGACGGTTCATCGGAAGAAGATCTTTTAAAAAGAGGTGGTCCGGAGGAGGGTGGTACGCCCTAACATCCCGTTATTTTTTGATTCAGAGGTACACCATCGCCCCGATCAGCAGCGCAAACGACAGGCCGATCAGGAGCAGGAAGACGCCTTTGTTCCATGCAAGGACCTTCTTCCCATCGAGCGGCCCGACGGGGAGCATATTGAAGGCGGCGAGCATCCCGTTGATCTTGACCCCGATGGCACCGACGAGGGCGATGAATGGGGAGAGGCCAAATGCGATGCTTGCAAGGGCGATGATCCCAAATGGTATGGCGAGGAGGAGGTTCGTGACCGGACCGGCCGCCGAGATGACACCATTCTCCTTCCTTGAGAGGCCTGAGCCGTAGATCATCGTTGCACCGGGTGCTGCAAAGACGACGCCGACGAGAGCGGCGAGGGCGACGGCAACAAGGAGCATCTGGTTGTCTTTCCGAAACTCTGCCCAGTGACCATAGTGGATGGCAGTGAACTTATGGGCCAGTTCATGGAGGACGAAGCCGACCCCGACGGTGACCATCGAGAGGAGGATGAGGAGTGCCGCTGTTCCGAGGTCCACCCCACCACCTGAGATGCCTCCGACGAGTGCGATGGAGAAGGCGATCGCGAGGGCAAACCAGGCGATGCCGAGGTCTTTTCGCTCGCGGATGGAGATACGATTAAGCATTAAGAAATATTGGTTTCGCAGAAGATAGGGTTTCTCATCCGGGATCATGCCTGCCATGCTCATCTTCATCGGATGAAAGCCCGGACCGAGGAGAAAGAAGGGGAGGGATACGGGATCTCCGATCTACAGGTGAACTACCCCCCGCTTGCGCAAGGGGACTTCTCGCCTGCGGAGTTAAATAATTTCCGGGCTGATGATACATGAATGAAGCCCATACACCCAGGACGATTCACGGGAAAACTCATCTTCACCCTCTCTCTTCTCCTGATACTCTTCGCACTTGTGGGATCAGCGGGATGCCTTGGTGGCGAACAGCCACAAATCCTGGCAAATCAGACCGAAGAGCCGATAAAAGCTGATTATGCTCCCGGGGAGATCCCCCTCCTCTATGCAGAGGCAGAGGGGGAGGCACGATCCGGATTCGATGCAATAGCCGGGATACCGGAAGAAGAGCGGACATTTGAGAATACGTTCCTTGCATTTGACACCATCATCACCGATTATACGGATGCCGTCTACCCCATGCTGTTGATGGGGTATGTCCATCCAGATGCAACCGTCCGGGAGGAGGGGATGGCCACGGATGAAGCCCAGTCGGTATTCACAACAGAGACCTATGCCCGGCGGGATCTCTATGATGCTCTGGCAGATCAGGTACCACGGACAGCCGGGGAGAGGCGCCTGCGGGATGTTATTGTAAAAAGATTTGAGAAACAGGGGCTCCACCTTGACGAGGAACAGCTTGAGCGGGTCATCGGGATGAAGAACCGGATTGCTGCACTCGAGGCAGAATACAACGCAAACCTCAACAATGATGACACAACCCTTCTCTTCTCTGAAGACGAACTCCGCGGCCTCCCTCCATCTGCACTCGCGGGTTTTGCCCGGACAGAAACGGGAGACTACATCGTCACGACAACCTATCCCGATTATATCGCAGTCATGAGGTATGCTGATGAGAGTGAGACACGCAGGAGGATGCTTGTTGCGGACCATACCATACAGGGAGACAAGAACATCCCGCTCCTTGAAGAGGCGATCCAGCTTCGCCAGAAGGTTGCCCATGAACTCGGCTATGACACCTGGGCAGACTATCAGATCGACGGGCGGATGGCAGGGGATGCGGATTCGGTGATGGTATTCTTAAATGATCTCAGGGAACCCCTCCGGGAGAAGAGAGAGGCTGAATCTGCCATTCTTCTTGCCATCAAACAGCGGAGTGATCCCGGTGCCGAATCACTCGATCCATGGGATAGTACCTACCTCACCGAGATCCATAAAACCGAGGAGTACGGGTACAGCAATGATGAGGTGAAAGAGTACTTTCCCCTAGACCGGGTGCTTGATGGGATGTTTGGGATCTGGGAATCCCTCTATGGGATAACAATTGAGGAAGTCGATAATCCAGTAGTATGGCATCCCGATGTCCGGCTCTTCCGCATCAGCGATGAGGCGGATGGAACGCCAATCGGCCACCTCTATCTTGATCTCTATCCACGTGAAGGAAAATACAATCATTTCATCATATTTGGGCTTGCAGGCGGGCGGATGACTGAAGACGGGTATGCAGAACCATCTGCGGCGATCATCGGAAACTTCAACCCCCCGCAGGAGGGGAAGCCTGCCCTGTTAACAACAGATGAAATCTGGATAGTATTCCACGAGATGGGGCATGCCACCCATACCCTTCTCACCCGTGCACCATATGGCACACTCTCAGGATTCAATGTCGAGTGGGACTTTGCAGAAACCCCGTCCCAGGCATTTGAAGAGTGGATATTCGATCCCGTCATCCTGGAATCGATCTCCGGCCATTACACAGATCCGGAACAGAAGATCCCATCGGATCTTCGGGACCGGGTCATCGCCTCGCAGGATTTTGGGAAAGGGTATTCTTACTCCTCATCACTCCTCGGTTCCCTCCAGGATATGATCTATCACTCAACAGAGGGGCCTGTTGACACCGTCCGGATCTACAGGGAGCTGCATGAAGAGCTGCGAGGCATACCTGCAATAGAGGGGACACAACAGCCGGCCAGCTTCTCCCACCTGATGGGCGGATACGATGCCGGGTACTACGGGTACCTCTGGTCAAAAGTCTATGCGATGAACATCGTCGACCGCTTCGAGGAGGATGGCATGACCAACCGGACAACCGGGATGGCATACCGGAGAACCGTCCTTGGGCAGGGCAATATGGCAGATGGTATGGTACTCCTGACTGACTTTCTTGGGGAGGAGCCGGGGATCGAGCCGTTGTACAGGTTTCTTGGGATACATACAGAAACGAAATGATTCGGAAAGGTGAATACTCCCTGCATCTATATTTTATAGTGGTTAATTTTATTATTTAAAAAATTTTTATATCTGCTATATATTTTTATTTGACACGTGGTTATATTAACTATATTGTACAAGTATCTGCAAAAGAGAGATCTGCTACTCGTGTGAATGCACTCACGATCCGTACTTATGTATTCATTTTAAGGTGTTCTTATGGCTGGAATGAAAAATCTCATGAATTTATTTTTAGTAGTTCTCTTCTGCACCTGTATCGCTGCTGGTGTACAGGCAACGGAAGAGTACCTTTTTGTTACACAATGGGGGTCTTATGGCTCTGATGATGGACAGTTCATCAGGCCGGAAGGGATTGCCATTGACGGGGAAGGCAACATCTATGTCGCAGACTCCGGCAATAACCGGATACAGAAATTTGACAATGATGGTTCATTCGTTACAAAATGGGGCCTTTTAGGGAGCGGCTTACGGGAATTTAACAATCCCAAAGGTGTCGCTGTGGATGATGAAGGTACTATCTTCGTCGTTGATGAGATGAATCATCGCATTCAGCGGTTTGATTCAGACGGAAATGCCATCACCAACTGGGGATTGCAAGGATCTGGTCCAGGTCAGTTTGAACGCCCGGGGGGAATTGCGGTTGATGCATCAGGCAACGTCTATGTCGCAGATACTCACAACCACCGGATCCAGACATTTGATTCGGTCGGCACCTTCATTGCGACCTGGGGGTCACAGGGATCAGGGGCCGGGGAGTTCAGATTCCCCCTACCGATTACTGTCAGCAGAGATGGCTTCGTCTATGTGGGGGACGAGAACTACCGGATCCAGAAGTTCCACCTCAATGGCTCCTTCATCGCAGCCTGGGGATCAGAAGGGATGGGCAATGGACAATTCACCTATCCCCCAAGTGGCGCAGCAGTGGATGATGAAGGCAATCTCTTCGTCGCGGAAGGTCAGTATTATACCGGGAGCGGGCTCTTATACCGGGTTCAGAAGTTCGATGCCAATGGCACGTATATCGCCAAATGGGGATACCGGGGTACAGGAGAGGGAGAGTTTCAGTATCCACGAGGAGTAGCTGTTGATCAGAACGGGAATGTCTTTGTGGCAGATGGTGAGGCACAACGCGATATTCACCGTATCCAGAAGTTCTCCCGGTCTCCTGTCGCAGACTTCACCGGAGAACCACGGGAAGGAGATCTTCCGGTTCTTGTCAACTTTACGGATCTCTCCAGAGGTGCTCCGACATCCTGGTCATGGGACTTTGGCGATGGAAACATATCAGAAGAGCAGCACCCCTCACATACGTATACGCTCCCCGGCATCTACAACGTCTCATTGGTTGTCGGGAATACCTTTGGGAGCACGACTGCAGTAGAAGAGTATTACATAACTGTCCGTGACTGGGTCAAAGCAGACTTCACGATGAATACGACAACGGGTACTGCCCCTCTGACCGTGCTGTTCTCCGACACGTCCACAGGGGGTCTTGCACCACCGGATGAATGGCTATGGCTTTTTTATCGCATAATCGATGGGTTTCCGGAGATAGATCCATTCTATAATACAACTGACCAAAATCCGGCTTATACCTTTTCAGAACCGGGAGAGTATCTGGTGGTGCTCCTCCCCTCCCGTGGAGATCTATCTGATCTAAAAGCCGGTGATCAGATCACGGTAATCCCGGCACTTCCTGTTGCCAGTTTCACCGGACATCCCACTATCGGGTCTGCTCCGCTCACTGTCCGGTTCAATGACACATCAACCGGAGAGCCGACATCATGGTACTGGGATTTTGGTGACGGTAATAGTTCAACACTGCAACATCCGGTGAAGATCTACGATACACCCGGTATATACACCATATCTCTCAATGCAACAAATGATGGTGGGACCAACACCACCACACAACAGGATTACATCAATGTTACTGCATATCCGGTACCTCCCGTTGCCGATTTAATCGGAGTTCCAACGAAAGGGAGATCTCCACTCACCGTGGAGTTTACCGATCTCTCGACCGGAGGACCAACGGAATGGCTCTGGCATTTCGGGGATGGCACAACCTCGACGAATCAGCATCCGGTGAAGACATACAGCACAGCCGGCTCATACACAGTAGCACTCGATGTGGCGAATGTCGATGGGAACAGCAGTGTTACAAAGGCACAGTATATCACCGTCACCGAAACACCGGTATCTCCACCGGTCGCGAACTTCACCGGAACACCCACCAATGGGACCGCCCCTCTTGCGGTTCAGTTCACCGATCTCTCAACCGGCAACCCGGCCTCCTGGCTCTGGGAATTTGGGGATGGGACGAATACGACCGATCAGAACCCTCAGAAAGTCTTTGAGATACCCGGTATCTATTCCATATCACTTACCGCGGTAAATGAGGCCGGGAGTACCACTATGACACGTGACGAGTATATCACCGTCACCGAAGCACCGGTATCTCCACCGGTCGCGAACTTCACCGGAACACCCACCACCGGTTCTGCACCTCTTGCGGTTCAGTTCACCGATCTCTCAACCGGCAACCCGGCCTCCTGGCTCTGGGAGTTTGGGGATGGAACAGATTCAACTGAACAAAACCCGGAGAAGATCTACACAGCACCAGGACTCCACACGGTATCCCTGAGTGTCTCAAATGCAGAGGGGAGCAGTTCGATCACGAGAGATCAGTTTATCACCGTCACCGAAACTCCACTGCCGCTTGCGGCAAACTTCACCGGCACACCAACACTTGGTATTAAACAGCTTACGGTGCATTTTACTGACCTTTCAACCGGATCCCCGACTGGATGGCTCTGGGAGTTTGGGGATGGCACCACCTCCACAGTACAACATCCTGAAAAGACCTATACGACCGTCGGTACCTACACCGTCTCACTGCATATAGCGAATGCGGAAGAAAACAGCAGTCGTACCAGAGAGAATTATATCACTGTCATCGGCGTTCCGATCCCCGGGAACTATACATTTATGACAGAATGGGGATCACGCGGATCAGCTGACGGACAGTTTGTCTATCCGGAAGGAATGGCTTTCGATCAGAATGGGAATCTCTCGGTCGTCGACCAGGGAAATTATCGTATCCAGACCTTCAGTACTGATGGCTCCTTCATCGGCAGATGGGGGCGCTCGGGATCCGGAGAGGGCGAGTTTGAACTGCCACGGGATATTTGTACGGATCCAGACGGTAATTATTATGTGACCGACAGCTGGACCGGACTCGTCCAGAAATTTGACAGCACCGGCTCATTCATCTCGGAATGGGGGTCATACGGCTTTGGCGAGGGACAGTTTAGTTCCCTTTATGGTATTGCAGCTGATTCTGATGGCAATATCTATGTAACCGATCGCGATCGTGTCCAGAAGTTTGCCAGAAATGGGACATTCCTCCTTGAATGGGGAACAAGCGGCAGTGGGGATGGGCAGTTCAACTCGGCAATGGGCATCACCGTGGATTCGGATGATTATCTCTATGTCGTTGACTGGGGCAATCACCGGATCCAGAAGTTTGAATCCGATGGCAGGTTCGTATCTGCATGGGGGGTCCATGGATCCGGGGACGGAGAATTTGCTATGCCACGGGGGATCGATGCTGATGCTGCCGGACATATCTATGTGGCAGATACTCAGAACCACCGTATCCAGGTTTTTGACAGCAACGGAACGTATCTGACCCTGATCGGATCCTATGGAGCTGCAGAAGGTCAGTTCAATGAGCCTTATGATGTCCTGGTTGACAGATTTGGGAATATCATTGTATCAGATGCACGAAACCACAGGATACAGGTCTTTTCGCCGGTAATTGAGGGGATGCCGATCGCTGATTTTACCGCAACCCCAACATCCGGTGAGACGCCACTCTCTGTCCGTTTCACTGATGAATCAACCGGGGATATCACCACATGGCAATGGACATTCGGCGATGGAACGACATCAACCGACCAGAACCCGACGAAGATATACACGATCCCCGGGACCTATACCGTCTCCCTGACCGTCTCAAATGCCATTGGCAGTGACACCAAAGAAAAAATTCAGTATATCAATGCAACCCCGCCCCCTGAGCACTACACTTACGTCAACCAGTGGGGATCGTTTGGAGATGGAAGATTCCTGTACCCGGGAGGAACCGCTGTTGATCCAGCCGGCAATATATACGTTGTCGATGCAGGAAACAACCGCATCCAGAAATTCGATAGCAATGGCACCTTCCTCACTTCATGGAAAGGAGGTGGAGGTACATGGGATGATGGACTGCTGCTCGGAGGCGCAGAAATTGCAATTGATGCCGATGGTTTCGTCTATCTCTCCCAGGGCACTCGTATCCGGAAGTATGATGGAGAGGGTACCTTCATCTCAGAATGGGGGTCATATGGTTCCGGTGAAGGCCAGTTCCAGGATGCCAGGGGTATCGCCCTTGACAGCAACGGCACTATCTATGTGGCAGACTATTTTGTCAACCGTATCCAGACATTCACCCCCAATGGCACATTCATAACGCAATATCAATTCTCCCAGGGATCAGGTGACGGGGAATTTGGATTGGGGCCTGTTGGGATATCCATTGATGATGACGGTGCGATGTACATTACTGACATATTGAATAACCGGGTCCAGAAATTTGATCAGAATGGTGCATTCCTTGCACAATGGGGGTCCCATGGCTCTGATGACGGACAGTTCAGGAGTCCTTCCGGTATCCTGGTCGATGGAGCAGGGGGTGTGTACGTTGTCGATTCCTGGAACAACCGCATCCAGAAATTTACTAATGATGGAGCGTTTATCCGAAGCTGGGGAAAGAGAGGTGATGGGGATGCTGAGTTTGAGGTTCCACACGATATTGCCATCGACAGCAGTGGCAGTATCTATGTAACCGACTATTATAATAATCGCATCCAGAAATTTGATAGTAATGCTACATTTATTACCACATGGGGAGCTGAGTCTCCGGGCGACGGAGCATTCTATCATCCTGAGGGGATGACGGTGGATAATGCCGGGAACATATATGTCGTTGATACCTGGAATAGCCGTATCCAGGTATTCGATAAAACAGGGACCTTCATCAGAGGATTTGGTGAAGAGGGATCCCCCACACTCCCGGGAGCTGAGTTTGTTGATGAGGCAGAGGGTAAATTCAAATGGCCAAAAGGTGTTGCGGTCGACTCAGATGGATTCATCTATGTCGCAGATACAGGTAACAGCCGTATCCAGAAATTTGATGCCAATGGTACCTACATCACCAAATGGGGGGGCTGGCCAATCGGCTCAGGTGATGGCCAGTTCGATCATCCACAGGATATCGCTGTCGATGCAGATGGATTTGTCTATGTTGCAGATACCAATAATAACCGCATCCAGAAATTTGATGCCAATGGCACCTTCATCACCAGATGGACATCACCAAATCCTTATGGGATCGCCCTTGATCCATCTGGCATTATTTATGTCGCCAGTGGCGGCAGTATACGGACGTTCGATTCGAATGGTACTTTTATCACACAATGGGGATCAACCAATTGCCTGAGAGTTGCAACCGATCCGGAAGGGAATGTATACGTAACTGATACATTCAATAATCAGATCCGAAAGTTCACGCCCAACGGAGTCTTCATCACCACCTGGGGTACATTTGGTGATAAGAATGGTGAATTTAATGTGCCGGGTGGCATTGCAGCCGATGCCGACGGGACAGTCTTCGTCACAGACATATACAATAACAGGATCCAGGCATTCTCACCATTCAGCCCGGTACCTGCCCCTGTCGCTGGCTTCACTGCAAATATCACAAACGGGTATGCCCCGCTTGTTGTTCAGTTCAATGATACCTCCTCTGGAGATCCGGCCTCCTGGCTCTGGCATTTCGGTGATGGGAACACCTCCACCTCACAAAACCCGGTCCATACCTACCTCATCCCCGGCACCTATACGGTACACCTGACCGTTACCAATGCTGGTGGGAGTGACACGACGACAAAAACGGATTATATACTGATACACCTCCGTGCCGACTTCAACCTGAATAACAGGATTGATATCGGGGATGTCTCAAAAGTCTCCTGGATGGCAGCAGATCTTGTGGAAGAGGATCTGGAGGCAGACTTTGACGGGGACGGATCTGTCACCGGAGCCGATGCCGCCCGGATTGCATACTTCTATGTCGGGAAGATCCCGGCACTCTGATTTTTCACCAGCACACCGGGTGGCAGGCCTTCATTTACCATCGCCGCTCCTGAGATTCCTTACCATTCCTGTACGATTTCAGAGGCTTGGAGTGACCCAGAGGATCGTCGTCATCGGATTTGCGGATATACTCTGCAAGGCCGAAATCCTCAGTAACGGCCTCAATCTCTTCGATTATTGAGATATCCATCATCATACCGACGGGTTTCTGATCATCTGACATGATATACCGGGGTTCTATCTCAGGTATGTGACCCGGACCTCATGAAGCATCTATCCTGCAACAATATCTCTCCATCATATCCAAGGGTGAAGAGACCCCGTCATTCATGCCGGAGAGAAATCACCAGCACAATATCTAATACTCCGCAATGCCATATTATTATATATACATCAATTTTGTAAGTGGAAGAAAAAATGAAATTTCAAGTAGTTGTTCGAGAAGATCCGGAAGATGGAGGCTATAACGTCAGCTGCCCGGCAATCCCTGGGTGTCACTCACAAGGTGAAACGGTTGAAGAGGCTCTTGAAAATATAAAAGATGCCATTGTTGGCTGTGTTGAGGTTCACAATGAAGATCTTCTTCGAACCAAAAGTACCCGGATTATGGAAGTGACTCTCTGAATACACCCCGCCTCCCGGTAATCTCCGGCCATGTTGCAGTAAAGGCCTTTACAAAAGCAGGGTGGAAAGTCCGAAGACAAACTGCGAGCCATATCATTATGAAGAAAGAGGGGTTTTCAGTATCGCTTTCTGTACCTCTCCATACCGAGGTCAAACGCGGCACTCTCCGTGATCTCATTACCGACTCCGGAATGACTGTTGAGGACTTTATCAACCGTATCTGACCCCCTAACAACACCAGAATCAGCACTATTTCTCCATAATCCTCCACCAGAAACCATATTCAATCACCCCGAAGGCTGGATCCCCGGCTTCAATCTGGCGACTATTTTTGTTCTCCGCACACACAAGTACCAAAGAATTCTGGACTACCACTCAGGAGATACACACCCAATGCCACGACCAAAACGAACACCAGGACAGGCGCACCCGTTTCTCAAATGGGCGGGCGGAAAAACACAGCTTCTGCCCGACCTCATCTCCCGCCTCCCGCCAGGGATTGCCACCGGGGAGATCACCAGATATGTCGAGCCGTTCATCGGCGGGGGCGCCCTCTTCTTTGCCCTGCACGAGCATCATACCATAGAAGAGTCGTATCTCTCTGACGTCAACTGCGAGCTCACCCTCTGCTATTCCGTCATCCAGAAGGATACAGAGGCGCTGATCGAGAGACTGGATCACCTGAAATCGGCGTATTATCAGCGTGACGAGGAAGAGAGGAAAGCCTTCTATTACGAGATCCGTGACAGCTTCAACAGGCAGCTCTCCGAAATATCGTTTGACGGATACAACCCGGACTGGATCACCCGTGCGGCATGGATTATCTTCTTAAACCGGACCTGTTTCAACGGACTCTTCCGGGTGAACCGGAGTGGAGGATTCAATGTTCCCTTCGGAAAGTACAAAAATCCTGATATCCTGAATGCAGAGAACCTGCGCAATGTCGCAAAACTCCTTGCGGAGACGACCATCAGGCAGGGTGACTTCACCGGCTGCCGGGATGTCGTGGATGAGAAGACATTCGTCTATTTCGATCCCCCCTACCGCCCCCTCAACGAGAAGACTGCCGTCTTCACCTCTTATGCAAAGGACGGGTTTGACGAAGACGACCAGATCCGGCTCGCCGAATTCTTCCGTGAGCTTGACCGGACGGGAGCAAAAGTCATGCTCTCCAACTCGGATCCCAAAAACACCGATCCCGATGATTGCTTCTTTGATGATCTCTACTCCGGCTTCACCATCGAACGGGTGCCTGCAACACGGATGATCAATTCAAATGGTGCGGGAAGAGGGGCGATCAACGAGCTGATCATCACGAATTACCGGTCATCGGAGAGGTAAGGCATCCCGGAGATCCAAAGCAGACGCTCATGATACGCTCAGGGGCAGCAGGGATACCCGATGAAAAGATGGATGTTCCGATGGATGTAAAATAAACGGTCTAATAAATAATATATTTTATTTTCAATACTAAAAAATCATTTGGCAACTTCAATAAGGTAAAACCTTTTGAAGTTTAAACACCCATGATTCCGAAAGGCCACTAAATGCATCGAATATGGATGTACTTATTTTTTACGAAAAGAACAGGGTATAAGTAACATCCAATGTATATCGGAGAGAATAGGATGAATATTAACGCATCAATTATTGATCAGAGGCTTTCTGCAGTTTCTGCATCTATTGCGCAACGAGCACAGGATGAATTATCGATCACCGATCCTATTCGATTAAAATCCCTTGCCTTTGTCCACCTCTCTGTACAAACTCTACTTGACATTTCCCCTGATGAGGCATTTGACTGTCTCACTGAAGGCACACAGGATTTCGGAGTTGATGCCATGCAGATTTCAGAAGAGTTCGATGGGGAATTCGTGGTAACTCTTTTTCAGGGAAAATATAAACAAAAGAATCTTGATGGGAACTCAACATTTCCTGAGAGTGGAGTTAGCTCATTGATTCGGGCCATACAGGTTCTCTTCGATCCACAAGCCCAACTTCAGCCAGTTAATCCCCGTCTTCTCTCCCGTGTAGAAGAGGTTCGCTCTCTGATTCGTGATGGATATATACCTCAGGTCAGAGCAGTGCTATGCAATAACGGCCTGCACTGGAATGAAGCAGCAGACATTCTGATTAAACAGGCAGGTTTTAACAATCAAGTTACATGGGAGTATCTCAACCATGATCGTCTGGTTTCAATTCTTCAATCAACAAAACCCATCAATGACACCCTTCATCTCACAGGTTCAGCAATAATCGAGGATTTCAACTTCAGCCGTGTTTTCATTGGGAGAATACATATTAAAGGAATATATTCTCTGATGCATAGACATGGAGAACGATTACTCGACAGAAATATCCGCCGTTATCTTGGACTGCAAGGTAACCGGGTAAATGAAGCGATTCGTGACACTCTTTTATCTAAGGAAAGTAATAATTTTTATTTCTATAACAATGGTATAACACTCGTTTGTGAGAAGTTTGATTATAACGCTTTACAACGAGGGGATTATCAGGTGAATGTTGAAAATCTTCAGATAATCAATGGTGGACAAACCTGTATGACAATATACAAAACACTTAAAGACCATATCTTCGAGCCACCCTCAGATGCATATATACTTCTTCGCCTCTACCAGCTTCCTCGTGACAATGATCATCTCATCCGGCAGATAACTTATGCAACAAACAGCCAGAATCCTGTTGACCTCAAAGATCTCCGGGCAAATGACGATCTCCAGAAACGCCTTGAGGTCGATATCGAACAACTCGGTTATTCATATCGGAGAAAAAGAACCGATTCAACGATTAAACCCGTAGATATCACCTCAGGCGTTGCAGCAGAAGCGGTTTTATCGGTCTGGAGGCAGAAGCCACATCAGGCAAAATTCTTCTCCCGAGAACATTTTGGGAAGCTTTATGATCATATTTTCTCAGAAGATCTGACCGGAGCTCAGGTTATCATTGCAACCCTCATATATCGTATAACTGAGAATCGTCGTAAAAGACCAAAAGATAATGATCCACCATTTATAAGATACGCATCCTGTTTTCTTGCTATGCAGATGGGACACTACCTTCTTGAGGATATGAAACTGGTACGTGCAGATCTTGGTCACGTACATCTAAATGAAGCTGAGAAGCTCATCAGGGAAAGAGGAGACTACTATCTTGAACGTGCTATAGTAGCTATTGATTCTGCACTACACAAGCTGTACGGAACACGGGAGGTTTCACTCCAGCAGTTGGCAGCAACGTTTAGACGTGGAGATTTGATCGAACAGCTTCTGGAGTAGGGATTCATTATCGATGCGGCATAGTACTCATTAAGGTCAACCACCTCATCCTCAGATCGCCCCGACAAGCACCAATATCAGCACGATCCCCCCGATCACCACCGTCAGCATCCCGGCGATCCCAAGTGCCAAAAACAGCAGAGGCAGGTAATCATTCACCATCGCCGCTCCTCACCCCGTGACTTCGTCCGTTTTCTCCTGAAGAGATCCTCCCGCTCCTGCTCCTCAAGATAATCGGAGATATAGACAATGATCCCCTTCAGCCGGGGAATCAGGATCGAGTCGAGGGCATTTGTCCGCCTCCGGACTGATGTTATCCGTGAGGAGAGGCGGAGGATCGCCCCCTCCACCTCGGAGAGCCGGATTGCCAGAGCCACCGCCTCAAGAGCGAGATCCGAGGCTGCATCGAGGCGTCCGTTCCCGGCAGCCAGCCCGTACCCCGGCATCTTCCCCGGCCGGAGGGGTTCCGGGATCGCAAATGCAGGGATCCCCACCCCCATGATCCCCTTCCCGGTTGCCGGAATATCCGGGATCGTCCGTTCGATAGCCGCAGCACTCTCCACCTCCCGCCGGGATCCCGCCATCTCAGCCTCCATGAGGGCAGGATAGGCGGCGGCAAACGCCTCTTCCATTCTTCGTCGCATCTCATCCCGCCGCTTTGTCAGGGAGAAGAACTCCATCACCATCGCATCAAGCTTCTCCCGGAGCAGTTCATGCCCCTTCTCGGCGGTCACAAGCCTGCGACGGACCTTCTGCAACTCGATGCGTGTCGGTCTCAGCCCCGGCGGGAGGCGCCTGCTCACCCGATCTCACCCCGGTAATACTCCCTGATGAAGGCGGGGTTGATCCGTTTCAGCTCGTCTTGTGGGAAGATGGAGAGGAGATCCCATGCCCGATCAAGGGTCTCGCCTATCGAGCGGCCTTCATCCCTCTTCTGCCCGACAAACTCCTCTTCAAACCGTTCAAGGAAGGTGAGGTACAGCCGGTCGGTATCGGTCAGCCCTTCATCGCCGATGACCGCAACAAGCCCGGCAAGCCGTCGTCCACGGGCGTATGCCGCATAGAGCTGGCTTGAGACATCCGCATGGTCGGCCCGTGTCCTCTCCTTCCCGATCCCCCCCTGCATCAGCCGTGATAAACAGGGGAGAACATCGATCGGAGGGTAGATCCCTTTCCGGTGGAGTTCGCGGGAGAGGACGATCTGGCCTTCGGTGATATACCCGGTCAGGTCGGGGACAGGGTGGGTGATATCGTCATCAGGCATCGAGAGGATCGGCAGCTGGGTGATCGATCCGGCCCGGCCTTTGACCCTCCCGGCACGTTCATACAGGGAGGCGAGATCGGTGTACATATAGCCCGGATACCCCCGGCGGGCCGGGATCTCCTCACGGGCGGCCGAAACCTCCCTGAGTGCCTCGCAGTATGCCGTGATATCCTGCATCACCACAAGGACATGCATCCCGCAGTCAAACGCGAGATACTCGGCTGCGGTCAGGGCGAGGCGGGGAGTGACGATCCGCTCGATGGCAGGATCATCGGCACGGTTTAAGAAGAGGACGGCGTGTGCCCGTGCCCCGGTCTCGGAGAACTCACGGATAAAGAACCGGGCTTCCTCATGCGTGATCCCCATCGCCGCAAAGACGACGGCAAACGACTCCTCCGTTCCACGGACCCGTGCCTGCCGGGTGATCTGGGCGGCGAGCTGGCTGTGGGGGAGACCGGAGCCTGAGAAGACCGGGAGTTTCTGTCCCCGGACGAGGGTGTTCATCCCGTCGATGGCCGATATCCCGGTCTCGATGAAATCCTCCGGGAACTCACGCCTCGTCGGATTGATCGCATACCCTGAGATCTCCATCTCCTTCTCAGGCACAACGCGGCCCCCCCCGTCGATAGGCTCGGCCGATCCCGAGAAGATCCTGCCGAGCATCTCTTTTGCAACCGGCATCATCAGTGGCTTTCCGGTGAACCGAACCGCCGATACATCACAGTCGAGATCCCGGGTTCCGCCAAAGACCATCACGATCGCCATCCCCATCCGGGACTCGAGGACCTGGCCAAGCCGCATGGTGCCATCCGGCAGGAGGACGTGGACGACCTCGTTATATCCGGCATCATCGATCCCGGAGACGGCGAGGATCGGGCCGGCCACCCGGACGACGGACCGGAACTCACGGAGCGGTTGTGTCATCGTCTGCCTCCTTTGAATGCATCATCAATCTCATGCAGCACCGTCTCATACTGCTCTGCAAAGTCATCATGCGGCATCGGTCCCATCCGGGCAAGCCTGCCGGCAACCGGGAGCCCTGCCGCCTCTTCTGCCGTCATCCCTTCTTCAACCGCATCTCTTCCATGAAGCAGGTACCGGTGAATCAGCCGCATCATCCGGTACTGCTTCTCCGGTGGGCAGAAAGTATCGACCTCATCAAATGCGGACTGGATGAGGAATGACTCACGCAGGATGGTGGCGACATGGAGCGTAAACTTGTCCTGTTCCGGGAGGAGATCGGGCCCGACGAGCTGGACGATCTCTTCAAGCTCGCTCTCCTTCTGGAGGAGCCTGAGGAGATCGCCCCGCATTCTGCCCCAGTCCGTTCCGCCATGCTTCTCCCACCAGGGCTCAGCCAGATCGGCGTAGAGCGAGTACGAGAGGAGCCAGTTCACTGCCGGGAAATGTCGCTGATGGGCGAGATCGGCATCCAGTGCCCAGAAGACCCTGACGATCCGGAGCGTATTCTGGGTCACCGGTTCTGAGAAGTCGCCCCCCGGAGGTGATACCGCACCGATGACAGAGACCGATCCCTCCTCCCCGGATAATGCCGTCACCCGCCCGGCACGCTCATAAAAGTCGGCAAGCCGTGATCCGAGGTACGCAGGATACCCATGCTCTCCGGGCATCTCCTCAAGCCGGCCGGAGATCTCCCGCATCGCCTCGGCCCACCTGGAAGTTGAATCTGCCATCAGTGCAACGGAGTACCCCATATCCCGGTAATACTCCGCGATGGTGATCCCGGTATAGACCGATGCCTCACGTGCGGCGACCGGCATGTTCGATGTATTCCCGATAAGAACCGTCCGTTTCATCAGTGGCTCCTTCGTCTTTGGATCGATGAGGGCAGGGAACTGCCTGAGGACATCGGCCATCTCGTTTCCACGCTCTCCGCATCCGACATAGACGATGATATCCGCATCCGACCATTTGGCGAGCTGATGCTGGACAACGGTCTTCCCGGCACCAAAGGGGCCCGGTACCGCCGCCGTCCCCCCCTGGACCATCGGGAAGAAGGAGTCGATCACCCGCTGGCCGGTGATGAGGGGCCGGACCGGAGGGAGCTTCTCCCGAATCGGGCGGGGCACCCGGACCGGCCAGCGCTGGAGCATCGTGATCTCATGCTCGTTGCCATCTCTGTCAGCCAGCCAGAGGATTTGGTCGAGAACCGTGTACTCCCCCTCTCCGGCAACCTTCGTCACCTTCCCGGAGAGATGGGGTGGGAGGAGGATCGAATGGATGATCTGGTTCGTCTCCGGCACCGTCCCGATGACGGCTCCCCCCTTCAGCTCATCCCCTTCGGTGACATCCGGCGTGAACCTGTATCTCCTCTCCCTCGGCAATGCCGGGCTGCTCACCCCCCTGATGATGAAGTCGCCGGAGATGGATCCAAGCTCAGTGAGCGGCCTCTGGATACCATCATAGATCATCCCGAGGAGACCGGGGCCGAGCTCGACCGAGAGGGACATCCCGGTGCGTTGCACCGGCTCGCCGGGGGTGATCCCGCCCGTATCCTCGTAGACCTGAACGGTTGCCAGATCTTCTTCAAGCCCGATGATCTCGCCGATCAGCTCGTCATCTCCAACATAGACGACCTCGTACATCTGTGCTCCACGCATCCGGTCTGCCTCGACGACTGGACCGGTGATCCGGATTATCCTGCCTTTATCACTCAACGCATATCACCCTGGCATCCCTTTCCCTGCTACACGCCGTATCGCGGCGGTCACTGCATCTTCTCCCCCGAAAGGGCCTCCCGGCCCCGGTATCGCGATGACGGCCGGATAGACCGCATCTGATCGCCCGTGATCGCTCAGGAGCGGGAGGATCTCCTCCTGGTACCGGTCGAGGATCAGGATGATCCCGATGGTATTATCCCCCAGTGCCTCCCGAAGGGCCTCTTCTGCCTCATCTCCGTCCTCGCACCTGATGACATCCTCAATTCCGGCAAGCCTGCAGAGGAGGGTCGTCGCCCGATCCCCGATTGCGATGATCCTCATGGAACCCCCCCTTCAGTCACCATCATGGCGGCTCCTCTCTCCTCGCCAATCCCGAGAATCAGTCTCCCTGCGGCTGCCCTGAGGTTTAGGATCTCCATCTCAAGGGCCAGAAGGTACCGGATGATCGGCCCGCTTCCGAGATGGTACTGGCTGCTGTTCATCCTGCCGACATCCAGGAGGCAGCGGTTCAGGGCGATCTCGATCTCCCCGCTGTTCCTCACCCCTTTCTCCAGACGTGGTTCGAGATACCGGCCGTACATCGTATCCCTGAGGGCGGCAGTCATCTCGATGAGATCTGCTGTTCGTGCAAGCTCCTTCTGGAGATCGATGGTGATCTCAAAGCCACCCTGCGGGATGAGGAAGGGGATGAGATCGTTCCCATCGATTCCGGCAATCTTTCCACGGGCGAGGATTCGGAGATTTTCGCAGTCGATCATCCGGCCAGCCATCATCACCGCGGGTTCGTACTGGGAGTCCTCAATCCCCCGGGCAGTCATCATCAGGCTCTGGTACGCACCGGCGATCAGTGCCGCTTCGAAGGCTGCAAAACCGACCGGCTCACCGATCCTCATCCATTGCTCCCGGATACCGGGGGTGATCGCTGATCGTTCAAGCCTCTGGACCGCCTCTTCGATTGTATCCGAATGTGCTGCCTTCCTGATCGCCGTCTCACTCAGCCCTCCGACCGGGACTGCCCGTTTATTAATAAGATCCCGGGGGAGATTGCCTGCGATCCCCCGGAGAATGGCCGCAACCTCACGGGTGGCAAAGATCTGGGTATACGCGGTGATGAGGGGCCGTATCGCATCGGGAACGCTCCCGGCGAGGTCTGTAAGCAACCTGTAATGATGGGATCGGATCAGGTGTTCGCAGTCGTCGGCAGAGATCCCCTCCCTGTATCCGACATGGTGGCCGATACGTTCCGCACGTTCAAAGAGGTCGAGGAGGTCGGCTGATGCAGTGATCGACTCCACCCCTTCCCTGGTGATGAGGGGATTGCCGATTGCCCGGACACGTGCCGCCGGATAGGCGAAGGATGCGATACTGAGGATTATCCGGAACCATCCGGCAGAGATCGCGATAAATATGGCGACCATGAAGGCAATGGCGAGGCCGAGGGCGACGATCCCGGCTCCTTCGACGGTGAGGAGTTCCGAGAAGATGATCTCAATATCCAGTATCTCCACCACCATACAGGACGCCCGATACCGTCTGGGTCAGCTTGTTTCGCATATTGAGCAGCCGGGTTGGGAACGTCTGGTCACACCGGATGGCTCCATCCCTCGCAAGCAGGATCACCCCCCCGATCCGTATCATCGGATCATGCCCTGAAAGGGGAGTGACCGTCACATTGCTGATCCCCTCTGCCGCCTCCTCGGCTGCTTCCCTGTCTTCTGCACGGCAGAGGATGGTAAGCGCCCCGTCACTGATCATCTCCCTTCCTTCAAGGATGAGGTGGCGGAGGATCCCGGGATAGGCGGAGGAGGATACTATCTCTGACAGCTCCTCTTCGGCGATGGAGAAGACCTCCTCGATGCCATCCCACCGTGCCTTCCGTTCTGCTGCCATCGCCTCAAACTCGGCCTGGAGGAGGATGGCACGCCGCATCGCCTCGATCTCCCTCTCCGTCTCACGCCGGATCTGCTCAGCCTTCTGGTCGGCCCTGAGGCGGCCCTTCTCCCTGATGCCTGCCGATTCCTCTTCTGCTTTTTTTCGGAGCCGGGCGATCTCCTCATCCCTCTCCTCTTCGATCAGCCGGATAATCACCTCCCTGCTCATCTAGAGTCCTCCGAAGAGCCCGATACCAAACATGATCAGGATCGCAATCAGGAGGCCGAAGATGGCAAACGTCTCTGCCATCACCGCAAAGACGAGGCTCTGGCCCATCGCTTCAGGGCGGCGGGCAACCGCACCGATCCCGGCCGCCGCCGTCATCCCCTGTCCGATGGCAGAGAGCCCGGCAAGCCCGACGGCAAAGCCTGATCCGATGCAGGCAAGCCCTGCCGCTGCGGTTGCGGTGACATCGCGGGTGATGATCCCGGTGAATGCCATGATCAGAATGGCGACGAGGAGTCCGTATATCGCCTGTGTCTCCGGCACCACCGTGAAGACAAGACCTTTTCCAAACATATCCTCTCGCTCGGAGGTCGTTGCAATCCCTGCCGATGCCGCTATCCCCTGGCCGATGGCGGATATCGCAGCGAACCCGACGGCGATACCGCAGGCGATGGATGCAAATCCGGCGGCGAGGGTGGCGGTGACATCCCGGGTGATCATCCCGGTAAATGCCATGATCAGAATTGCAACAAGGAGCCCGTATATCGCCTGCGTCTCCGGGATGACCGAGAAGACGAGGGACCGGCCAAACGACTCCTGCTTCTCGGCGGTCGCCGCTGCCCCGGCAGCAGCTGCAATCCCCTGGCCGATTGCGGAGAGTCCGGCAAGCCCGACGGCAAATCCGCATCCGAGCGCTGCGATGCCTATTGCAGGCTCTGTAATGGGATCACCGGCGATCATCCCGGTAAATGCCATGATGAGAATGGCGACAAGGAGCCCGTATATCGCCTGCGTCTCCGGGATGACCGAGAAGACGAGGGATCTGCCAAACGCACCCTCATGCTCTGCAGAGGAGGAAGAGCCTGCGGCCGCCGCGATCCCCTGACCGATGGCAGACAATCCTGCGATACCGACGGCAAGACCACAACCGATGGCGGCAAACCCGGTCGCCGTCGTGGCGACCTCGTCGCCGGAGAGGAGGCCGGTAAATGCCATGATGAGAATCGCAACAAGAAGTCCGTATATCGCCTGGGTCTCCGGAATGACCGAGAAGACAAGGGACCGACCCATCGACCCCTCGCGTTCGGCTGCTGTTGCAATCCCGGCGGATGCTGCGATCCCCTGTCCGATGGCAGAGAGTCCTGCGACACCGACCGCCAGACCGGCACCGAGTGCCGCAAGCCCCATCGGGACCGAGACGGTGGTGTCACCGCCGCCTATCACCCCGGTTGCGAGGAGGATGAGGACGGCGATGAGGAGGCCGTACATCCCCTGTGTCTGGGGTACTGCCTGGAAGACGAGTGCCTGGCCGAACTTCTCCGGCTTTATGGCGATGACCCCTGCCCCGGTCGCTCCGGCAATACCAACGCCGATGCCGGAGCCGATGGCGGAGAGGCCGACGGCAAGTCCGGCCCCGATGACGGCGAGGATGAAGCCGGCTGTTATCTCAGGTATCATTGGTCATCCTCCATGAGGCGGGTCGTCGTCCGTGAGGATGCAAACGGGAGAAAGACCCGTCCTCCACCGGCATAGAACGTCCCGAAGAACTCGACATACTGAAGACGAAGTGCATGGATAAAACCTCCGAGTGCCTGCAGCACAAGATTTGCCGCATGGCCTGCAATGGCAAAGAGTACAGCGACGATGACGAGGACCGGGTGGAGCGACCCGATCATCTCAGCAAGAATATTGATCGTCATCGCTATCCCGGCGGTGGCAAGTGCCAGTGCCAGAATTCTCGTATAACTGAGCCAGTCACCGAGGAACCCGGTGATACTGAAGAACCCGAGCGGCCCCTCGACAAGGAAGATCAGCGCAGCCGCAACAGCCGCTCCAAACCCGGCGGCGAGGATGACCGGCTGGGAGATCTCTGCCCATCCGAAGAAGGCAAAGAGGAGGATGGCTGCACAGGGCTGCAGGAGGAACCAGACACCTTCGGATCTGAGCATCTCCACCGGCTTTCCCTCACTGAGGTGGCGGTATGATGCGATGGCAAGGCCGATATTCAGATGGATGATCCCAAAGATGAGGGCTCCCGTCAGGAGGATGAGGGGGTCCATCAGGGGATCGATGACGGCAAAGGGAACGGAAGCCCCGAAGAACCGGGGGAGGAGATCCCCGAAGAATCCCCCCTGGAGGATGCCGAAGAGAGTACCGGAGATTCCGCAGGCGACGAGAACGATGGCGAGATCCCGTGTTGATCCCGGTGCACTCGCCGGGCCTGCAAGGAGAGCTGCTGCAATGATCGCAAGGAGAAGGCCGTACCCCGCATCCCCGAGCATCACCCCGAAGGTGATGATCAGAACAGGGGCGATGAAGATGGTCGGGTCGATCTCGCGATATTTCGGCCGGGCAAAGGTTGTGGTGAGGAAGGCGAAGGGTGCGAGCCACCAGGGGTGTTCATACGAGACCGGAACCTCGGCATCCCCATCCTCCCCCGGAACCGACCGGTAGATGAGGGTTCCCCCGGCATGATCGTCCCCGATCCTTTTGAGATGCGGGATATCCCGCTTCCGAATCCAGCCTGTATAGAGCCGGAGATCCCGTGTCGATCCCGCAAGTGCGGCTGCATCGATCCGCTCCCTGGCAAGGGCAAGATCCTCGGCGACAGCCGCGATATCGCGGAGATGATCTCCGGTGATCTGGTGGAGCCTCTCTTCGATTGCACCACTCTCCTCATGCAGATCTCTTCTGGCCGAGGTGATATCGGCAAGGGCATCCTCGACCCTCCCTTCCTCTCTGACGAAGGTGAAGTCAGCGAAGGCACGTGAGCGGAGGAGATCATCGACCGCCTCTGCCGAGCGGTTATGGACGGCAATGGTCACCACCATCCCCTCCTCCCTGCACCTGCAGACAGAGCTGACGACTGCATCGGTGATCCCCTCTTCTTCAAAGAGTGCATCGAGATCCTCGCACTCATCCGTTGGGATGAGCCCTGCCCTGAGGGTGATGAAACGGTGGTTTGAACGGGGAGGAAGTCTCTCGCTTAAGCATCCAAAGAGGGTGAGCTGCTCCTCTTCCTCATTAAGACGTATCAGATGTTCATCGATAGCAGATCGGCGGGTTCTCAGGTCGAGAATTTCGCCGATCATCTCCTCATGAATCCCTGCGGCATGAAGGATCTCTTCCGGGCTCCGCCTCGGGACAACGACAGGTTCAGGCCTGATCGGGAGGAGGAACCCGGCGATCCTTCCACGCTCTCCCTGCATCTGGCTGATGAGGATCTCCACCGCCCGTTCGGCCCGTGACTGGACCGCCGCAATCTCCTGCCTGATGGCATCACGCCGGACCGGGGTGATGAGCGGCTTGAGATGGTCGTCGCCGGTGATCGGGGTCAGCTCAACGATCCCTGCTTCATGGACGGCATGAAGAAAGGATCCCGCGTACCGGCGATGGATACCGATCGTGATCCGATGCATCTCAGCCGGAAAGAACATCCTCATCTCCCGTGACTGCCCTGATGATCACCCTCACCCCGTCTCTCTTCTTCGATGAGGCGAGTGCATGCAGACGTTTCACTGCCTCCTCCGCATCCAAAGCCATCATCTCTGCGATAGTCTCTGCATCCTTTCGTGCCCGGCTGATCTCCTCGTCTGCCGCTCTCCGGGCCTTCACCTCCTCTTCCCTGATATACTCTGCCGCTTTCTTCTGTTCTGCATCGATGGCTGATGCCGCCTCTGCCTTCGCAGCCTCAATCTGCGAGACGGCCTCCTCTTCGACCTTCAGGACGGCCTCGATATCATGAACAGGCATACTGGAATTTATGGACGTCTCCTATATAAAATGAACACGAGGCGATCTTTTTTTATCTTTATGAGGTTATCTCTCAGTATGAGTATCACTGAGATACGGGAGGAGATTGCCCGTGTGGATATGGAGATCCTGGAGCTTATCAGAAAGAGGCAGTCTTTGGCAGGGATGATGGCACAGGAGAAGATACGGGCTGGCAGGCCGCCGGTTGATCCCGATCAGCGGGACCAGGTGATCGCCCGGGCGGTGGATGTAGCGGTGGAGGCTGGGATCGATCCCTCCGGCATCAAGGAGATCTTCTCCCGCCTTGTTCTGATGAGTGAGCAGAAGCAGAGGGGGTGCATGGGGGACGGCAATCTGCCGTGAGTGGGACAAGGCGTTGAAAGAGTACCCCAGGTAAGTTGTTATCAGCATAGAGACCAGAGTACAGAACAAGGTGGTGTGGTATAGGTTCTGATGGAGAATTTGGAGCTGTGATGAAGAACAGGCGTCTTATCGATTATAATCCTGTGGATGCTATATCCGGCTACTCAATAATGAGGGGACCAACATCTGAAGGTGGTATCAGAGTCACTGATTACAACACAGAAGTACCATTGGTCTCTCAGATTATGCAGGGCGACTCTTTCAAGGTACTAAAGACTATTTCAGACAATACATTTCGGACCTGTATCACAAGCCCTCCATACTGGGGGCTTCGCGACTATGACATCTCCGGTCAGATAGGAGCCGAGGATAATCTGGATGACTATATTGACAACCTTGTCTCCATTTTTCGAGAAGTTCGACGAACACTAACCCCTGATGGTACGTTATGGCTGAATATTGGAGATAGTTACACGAGTGGTAACCGGAGGACGAGAGATCCGGATAAGAAGAATATGGCCAGAGGGATGAGCTATCGCCCTCCGACCCCCGAGGGCCTCAAGCCGAAGGATCTGATTGGTCTTCCATGGAGACTTGCCTTTGCCCTCCAGGCTGATGGTTGGTATCTGCGATCAGATATCATCTGGCATAAGCCAAACTGCCAACCAGAATCTGTTAAGGATCGTCCTACGCGGTGTCATGAATATCTCTTTTTATTTGCGAAGAATGAGAAATATTACTTCAATTCAGAGGAGATACGGGAACCTGCAACATCACGGAAAGGCTGGCGTAACCGACGCTCAATCTGGTCTATAAACACTGAGCCAAATCAATATGATCACTTTGCAATGTTCCCCGAATCTCTTATTGAACCCTGTCTTCTCGCAAGTACCCTCGAATGTGACAAGGTTCTTGATCCATTCTTCGGATCAGGAACAGTGGGCGTGGTTGCTCTGAAACTGCACCGCCGGTTCTGTGGCATTGAACTCAATCCAAAATATCTGGATATCTCGTATAAGCGGATCAGTGAGTTGGTTAGATCATGAGCAAAACAGTGTACCCTGTATGCCTGCATTGCAGATTGAGTTCTCGCACAGGTTATCAGAGCTCCGCTCATTATATCTTCATCAGTCACTAGCCAGGGCCCTCAGGGATGTGAGTATTCATGACCTTGATGCCGAACTTGAGGAGTACGTCGGCGAAACATATCTGAAACATCTGGCTGTTATCGGTCTTCGTGGTGAAACAATATTCCCCGTTCCTATCCTCCTCCGGGCTGATCCAGGCCTCCTTGGATATTATCGATTGCTGTATGGATTCTCACAGAAGGAGATATATACAAAGGGGCCTTTTGGAAAATTCAAAACTCTGGAAGAGAAACGTATCATTCCACCTCGACTTGAATCAGAGATTGAACCGTTTTGCCAGAGTCTGATCGAGACTGCCAAGTCGATGGTGACTGGGATTGAGGATCTTTCATTAAATCTTATTCATGATCTTCAGTTACTCACCCTGGGTCCACAACTTCGTGGAGGGAGAAATAATACAGTTGGTCAATCAGCCGCCGCAGAGGTCTTTGATCTCATGCATCAGATTGTCAGATCCTATGTCCGGATGATCGATCAGACGAAGCGGGTTATCACAATAGAGAACGATTCCGGCCGTATACTGAGAATTGAGTTCTTCGCCGATCCTGATATTCAGATAATTGAAGAAGCCCGCTCCGGCCCTCTTCCTCGCGTTTCGATTGAGATCAAGGGTGGCGGAGACGGATCAAACATCCACAACCGCCTTGGCGAAGCAGAGAAGAGCCATCGGAATGCAAAGGCAAAGGGGTTCTCTCATTTCTGGACAATGATACGGGTTGCTATGGACTATACTATCGCAGAACAAGAATCTCCAACCACAACCCATTTTTTTAACATTAATGCCATTCAGGATGTGACATCGGATGAATATCACATCTTCAGGGATATGCTATGCTCAATTCTCGGCATCCGTCTGCCACAAGAAGGGTAAGATTCCCTCCCCTATGCCTTCCGGTAGATGTTGAGGCCGATCTTGATCTCCTCATCGCCGGGGATCGAGATATTCCCCTCGCTTGAGGCGATAATCCTTGATTTCCCTGACTTGGAGATCCCAAAGTCCTGTGAGAGGTCAACCTCGATGATCAGCTTCGTTCCATCCCGTCTCATCTCCATGTTCTTCATAAAGAAGGGTTTGAATCCGGATGCATTGAATCTGCCGGAGAGCTTCGGGTCTCTATGATATATTTATTATTGTTAACTTTACCTAAATATTATGTAAATGTGCATCAAAAAGAAAGAATGGTTGCATCAGATGCAGCCAGAACATGCACCACACCTTGCAGAAAAACATTGCCATGGAACCAGGACCGTTTCGTTCCTACTTATTCTGAGGGGGATACCTCGGAGATATCCTCCTCCGTTATTATTTTTTATTCCTCGATAGAGGTCACACGGCCGACGGTCCCATCACTCAGCCGGACCTTGATGCCGTGGGGATGGGATGCCGAGTTTGTCAGGATGGCGGATACCACCCCACGGGTCGTCTTTCCACTCCGCTGATCCTCCTTCCGGACGATCAGGACCGTCGATCCGATCCTGATATCTGATCGGTTCCTGCCATTCATCCAATATATATGGACGGACGGGGGGATACATCTGTCGATGAGGGAGACCCGGCGTGCCTCTCCACCTAATACTCTACCTTCTTCAGCTCTGATCTGATCGCATCGAAGTCCTCGTCCGTTGCATCAATCTCAAAGAGAACAGTCCCATACTTTGGGCAGAGTTTGGTGAACGGGAGGATGATCTTCTTCTTTTTGATCTTTAATCCAACAAGCATCGGTGAAGAGAGGAGCATCTTAAGGCCGCGAAACTCAAAGCCAGGGTAGATCTCGTACTGTTCTTTGGTATTCTTTCTGACGTACTCATTTACCTCATTGGTCTTTGCGTCCATCAGCAGGACTTTTCCGCCAAAGTTATTGACACAACGCTCTTGCATGGATAATTGTTCGCCTCTTATAGAATATATATCTCTCTCATCCATCCGTCAGCTACATATTACCAGACGGAGTATTCTGGTATATGCCTGCACCCCTTGTCGGACGAAAGTTCGGTGTCAATGTCATCCCGCCTCCTGATATGGAGGACTGCAGAGGGCTGAAGGTCCTCGGAATCTCCGGTTCAAGCCGGCAGGCGCCGGGGATGAGTAAATCGGAGCGGATCTTACAGCGGAGCCTCGATCTCTACGGATCATTCGGCTGCACGACGCGGCTCATCAGGCTGAAGGATCTGAAGATATACCATTGTGAAGGGAACTACTCTGAAGATCCATCGCAGTGTATCTACCCCTGCATGTCCACGCTGAAGTACCCCGACGACCAGATGCAGCAGGTCTATGATGCCCTCCTCGAATGCGATATCCTCATCCTCGCATCACCCATCCGGTGGAACAACCATTCAGCGCTCATCCAGAAATGTATCGAGCGATTGAACTGTATCGAGAATCAGTACTCCTGGTTTGGGAAGCGGATGATCACGAATAAGGTGGCAGGGCTGATCATCATCGGCCATGTTGACGGTATCCAGCATGTCGCAGGGAACCTCTTTAACTTCTTCTCCTGGCTCGGATTTTCCATACCCGATGTGGCGATCACATCGTGGGTGGGTGAAAATGACGAAGATACCACCCGGGACTGGGAAAAGATTGAGGCAAACCCCTATACGCAGGAGGATCTCGTCAACATGGTCCACAGCTCCCTTCGCCTCGCCTGCTCTCTTCAGGAAGAGTAAACCAATACCATTTATTCCACTTCGCCCCATCCTTTCAGTATGAAGACTGCAATCGGCCAGACCAACGCCCTCTATCCCTCTCTCACACTTCTCATCGGAGCCAGGGTGAATGGGAAGCCAAACTTCCTCACGGTAGCCCATGCCGGGGTCATCGATGAGACCCATCTGATGATCTCGCTCGCAGCCACCCACCATACCACACAGGGGATTCTGGAGCACCGGGAGTTCAGTGTGAACATACCGGATAGCAGCCTCCTTGAAGAGACCGATTACTGCGGGATTGTATCCGGGAAGAAGACTGACAAGGCCGATCTCTTCACCGTCGAGTATGGAGATCTGGAATATGCACCACTGATCAGGGAATGCCCGGTCTCGATGGAGTGCCGGGTCACTCAGACGATGGAGCAGGGGAGATATCTCATCTTCATCGGGGAGATCCGGATGACATATGCAGATGATGGAATCAGGGGTGGCAGGACGATCGACCCGGAACGCCTCCGTCCGATCCTCTTTGCGATGAGCACCCGCGGCTACTACGGGCTCGCCGGCCGCCTTGGCAATGCCTGGGATGTCGGGATGAACCTCCCGCTCAGGGAACGGGAGGCGTCATCTCATGAAGGCCGGAGTAATCTTCGGTCAGTTTTCTGATATCCCTGATCTTGCCGTTTGCAGCCTCGAGGATCGAGAGGATTTCGAGATATCTCGAATCCCCGCTCTCGTTCAGTGCGGCGATCCGTTTCAGGTAAAGGGAATACTCAAGATTCAGTGCACGCTGGAGCTCGATATCCCGGGCACGGAGTGATCGGGTCGTATCGGGCGTTGATTTTGGGAAGGTGGCGGCAAGTGCCTGCATATTGGCATCAAATATCCGATAAATCCCCAATATAGACTCAATCTGGCCCTTTGGGAAGGCATGCCCGGTCCGGTGGGCGTTCCGCCCGACTTTTGCAAGATCCCGGGAGAGATCGGCAAGCCGTTCAAGTTCGTTTGAGATACGAACCAGGAGAACGGTCTCCTTCGCCTGAACTTCGGTGAGTGCCTTCTTTGATATGGTGAAGGTCGCCTTCTCGATCTCCTCGTCAATATAATCGTTGAGCAGCTCCAGCTTCCCGGCTTTATGATACGCTCTCTGAGGATTTTTTGCTGAGAAGACGGCAATTGCTGCATCAAATGCCTGGTCAGTAATCTCATAGAGGTGGGTTACCTCCTCCTCAATAAGAGAGATGACCTGGTTGACATCATCGGGCAGGTGTGATCGGAGGGCGACGGTCCGGAAGAGGATCTCCTCTTCCTCTCCCGGGACCGCCCGGATGACCAGCCGTGAGAATGGGTGGATGGCGAAGATAAAGATCATAGAAGCGGCGAGATTGAAGATCAGGTGTGCGTTTGCAACCTGTTGCGCCTCAGTCCCCCCCATCCAGGCAATGGCGGCTACGAATGGTGTCAGGAGGGGCAGAATAAGGAGCACACCACCTATATTGAACATTGTGTGGGCGACAGCAGCCCTTCGTGCGAAAAGGTCAAGCCCCCGGGAGGCGAAGAGCGCCGTCGTTGTTGATCCGATATTGGCACCGAGGAGAAATGGTATTGCCTCCGGCATCGTGATCATTCCCTGCTGGGCGAGGATAACCACGAGTCCTGTTGTGATAGAGCTTGACTGAAATGCCGTCGTCACCAAAAAACCGACAAGTATTGCGAGGGGAAGAAATGCTATTCCCGCAAGGAGCTCAAGGAGGAGGGGGTCGTTGCTGTAGGGCTCAATACCGTTTGATATAATATTCAGCCCAAAGAAGACGAGGCCAAAGTAAAAGAGCGGTTTTCCAAGGAACCTGTATCTACCTCCAATGATCCCGATCAGAAAACCTGCAATGATGAAGACCGGGCCAAACTGCGTGAGTTTAAAGGCAACAAGTTGTGAGGTGATGGTTGTTCCGATATTTGACCCAATGATGATCCCCAGGCTCTGAACAAAGGAGATCGTCCCGGCGTTGACCAGGTTGATCGCAATGACCGTCGTTGCCGCACTCGATTGGATGAGTGCGGTTATTCCGGCACCGAGGATCAGTCCTTTGTACCTGTTTGTGGTGAGTTCTCCGAGGATTGCTGCAAATCGTCCTCTCGCGACGACAAGAATCTCCTTACTGAAATTCTCAATGCCGAAGAGAAAGAGAATGACTCCTGGAACTACAGTGAATATTAGCTCCCACGCAGCAACCATACAGATAAGGATAGCCTATTTAGGTAAAAAAGGTATTCTATCCCCGAATCATCGTTCCGACGCCCTGATCGGTGAAGAGTTCAAGGATGAGGTTATGGGGGGCATTTCCATTAATGATGTGGCAGCGTTCAACCCCGTTTCTGGATGCATAGATGCATGCGGCAAGTTTTGGGATCATTCCTCCCTGAATCGTCCCGTCGGCGATCATCGACTCCACCTCTGCAAGGGTAAGACGGTAGTAGATGTTTGTCCGTGTCTTGTCCATCACGCCATCGACATCGGTGAGTGAGACGAGTTTCCCTGCATCCAGGGCGACAGCGAGCTCTCCAGCCATGGTGTCCGCATTGATATTGAGGTTATTGCCCTGTTCATCGATGGCAAGAGGGGAGACGACGGGGATGTACCCCGAGTCGAGGAGCGTCCGGAGAAGGCCGGGATTGACCCGTTGAATCTCTCCGACATACCCGAGGTCGACCTCCTCCTCACGATCCTCGATCGTCACCTTCTGGGCATCCATCTTCCGTGCGATCACGAGGTTCCCGTCATTGCCGGAGATCCCGATTCCCCGTGCACCGTTCTGTGCGATGAGCGAGACGATGGTGTTGCTGATCTTTCCTGCAAGGACCATCATCGCAATCTCAAGGGTATCAAGATCGGTGACCCGGAGTCCTGCAACGAACTTCGGCTCCTTCCCCATCGCCTTCATCTTCTCGGTGATCTCAGGCCCTCCGCCATGGACGAGGACGACCTTCATCCCGATATAATGGAGGAGGACGGCATCCTCGATGACGGTATTCATGATCTTCGGATCGACCATCGCATGGCCGCCGAGTTTGATGATGATCGTCTTTCCGTGGAACTGCCTGATGTAGGGGAGTGCCTCCATCAGGACATCTTCGCGTTTCATGTTGTATACTTCCCGTTAATCTCTACGTATTTCTCTGTCAAATCACAGCCCCAGGCGGTCGCCTCAGAGGAGCCGGAGTCGAGATCGATGCTGAAGACGACGGTATCACCCTGCATCGCCCTCTTTGCAACCGGGAGGTCCGCAACGATCTCTCCTTTCAGGACAAGAGGCGTCTTCTCTTCTCCTGATCCAATCCAGAGGGAGAGGTCAGGGATCTCAAAGTCAACCCCTGCATACCCGGCAGCGGCGACGACACGCCCCCAGTTGGGATCATTGCCATAGACCGCGGTCTTGACGAGGGGGCTCGTCACCACGGTCTTTGCGATCTTCTCTGCATCCTCTTCATTGCGTGCACCGGAGACGGCGACCTCAATAAGCTTCGTCGCCCCCTCACCATCCCGTGCGATCTGCTGTGCAAGGCTGATACAGGCACTGGTGACCTTCTCTTCGAGCTCTCTGCTGTTGATCCGTCCTGCTTCGCCGGTTGCGGTGAGGAAGACACAGTCATTTGTCGAGACATCCCCATCAACGACGATACGGTTGAAACTCCGGCGCACAGCCCTCTTCAGGATATCCTGAAGATCAGGGGCATCCACCTCGGCATCGGTATAGACGAAGCCGAGCATCGTTGCCATATTCGGTGCGATCATCCCGCTCCCTTTGGTGATTCCGCCGACCGAGAATCCCTCCCCTCTGACGATGGCATGCTTCTCGACGAGATCGGTCGTCATGATCGCTCTCGCGGCGAAGATCTCGGCCTCCTCGGAGGAGACAGGGGTGAGCGTTCCTGCCTGTCGCCTGATGAGATCCATATCAAGGTACCTGCCGATGACACCGGTGCTGGCAACACCGATAGCCATCGGATCCACGCCGAGGCTCTCCCCGCCGATCTCCGCCATCTGTATTGCGTCCGCAAGGCCACGCCTTCCTGTGTAGGCATTGGCACAGCCGGAGTTGGCGATGATCCCCTCAATCCGTCCTGCCTTCATCCTCTCTGCCATCAGGTCGATGACCGGGGCACGGGCCCTGTTCCGGGTGAAGACGGCGGCGGCGGTTCCGGATGCCCTGATGAGGGCTAGGCCGTACTTCCCCTCTTTTATCCCTGCGGCAGTGACCCCTTCGACGCCACAGATACTCTTCATTCTGCCATCTCCTCCGTCTTCCGTCCGATACCCTCGACGATATCCGCCCGGGTAACGATGCCGGCGAGCTTTCCTTCCTGTAACACCGGCAGGCGGGCGACCCCCTGCCTCAGCATTATCCGTGCCGCCTCCTCGACCGAATCATCAGCATCGACGGTGATGATCGGATAGCTCATCACCGAGCTGACCGGACGCGATCCGATGTCAGAGAGTGCCTCTTTTGCCTTCTCCCAGTTGAAGAACTCGCGGATAGGGATCTCGATCACCTCAAGGGGCGAAGGGAGCCAGAGATCCTCACTGGGCCCTTTCGTCTCAAGGAGTGCGAGGATATCAGATTCGGTGATCATCCCGATCAGGTTCTCCCCATCCAGGACAGGGAGACCGCCGATCTTTCTTTCACGGATGATGCGTGCAGCATCCCGGATGGTATCCTTTGACTGAACCGTCACCGGATCTTTTGTCATGACATCTTCTACATTCATCAGTATTCCTCATGGTGCGGCTGCGGGGAAGAGGAGTCCTTCGGTCTCATCGAATCCGCAGATGATATTCATATTCTGGACGGCCTGGCCTGCGGCCCCTTTCATCAGGTTATCGATGACAGAGACGGCGACGATCCTTCGGCCTCCGTCTTCTACCTCAAAGGCGATATCACAGAAGTTCGTCCCCCGGACACTGGCAAGTTTTGGTGTCTGAAGCCTGATAAATGGTTCATCCCGGTACATATGCCGGTACCGCATCTGTATCTCATCCTTTGTCACCGGCCGCTCCGTCAGAATATGGGCGGTGGTGAGGATCCCCCTCGTCACCGGAACAAGATGCGGAGTAAAATGGACAGATGCCCTGGACTCAAGGCGGGAGATCTCAAGCTGCATCTCGGAGAGGTGGCGGTGTGCCGTCCATTTGTAAGGATTGATATTATCTGCGACATTTGGATAATGTGTCGTCTCGGAGACGGTATCCCCTGCTCCGGAGACGCCGGTCTTTGAGTCATAGATGATGGTCTGTGCGAGATCAGCGACAGGTGCCGCTGCCAATATCGCCCCGGTCGGGAAACAGCCGGGATTTGCGATGAAGGAGGCTTTTTTGATGGCATCACGGTGCAGTTCAGGAAGTCCGTACGGAGCATCAAAGTACGCGGTATGGGTGACACCATAGATCTCTTCATAGATCCCCTGCGGGAGCCGGTAGTCTGCCGAGAGATCGACTGTTTTGATCCCGCGTTCATGCAGTGATCCGGCATACTGCATCGCCACGGTGTGGGGAACTGCCAGGAAAACAACGTCAGCATCTATATCATTGACATCAGGGTTCGTATAGGTGATATCGACAAAACCCTTCAGATGTGGCTGATCGAGACTGACCGGGGTGCCATCCAGTTTTCGGGATGTGGCACAGGTGAGGTCGGTATGTGGGTGGAGCGTGATGAGCCGCATCAGGTCTCCACCAGCATACCCACTCGCTCCGATGATCGCAATATCCATACATGCTATCTCATCTGACCGGGATAAAGTGTTTACCTTCAGAGTATCCCGGCTACTCAACTCCACCGGGGATGGGATAGCCGGTTCGTCTGAGAAGGCCGATAGCAAGCCCTTCGATCAGATCGCGCGACTCGAGCGTCTCGAGAAGGTCTGTGGGAAGTGCTGATCTTCCGAGCCGGGCACCGGCGTATGCACCGCAAATATAAGCAATTGTATCTGTATTGCCCCCAACCTGCGAGGCGATCATCAGGAGCTCTTCAGCGTCCCATATTCGTGCTGAGAGGAAGAAGGCGAGAGGAATAGTCTGATACACAGAGCTGTCATTCCCAAGCCGTTCAAGTGCTCCCTGGATGGTGATCCCTTCTTCAGCAAGCCGGAGCGCCTCCTTTATCCGGGCCCCAAGGATCTCATCTTCCCGCATTGCCGTCTCTGCGGCTGTCGCCAGCGGAGCTTTTTTCCCGGCAATGGTTGAGCGGATGAGTGTTGCAACCGTGACGGCACCGGCGAGAGCCCCGGGATGAATATGGGTAACGCTGCATGCCTGAACGAGCCTCTCTGAGCATTCGATGATATCGGTATATGCAAGGGCAAACGGAACCGCAAGTGGGATACATCCGGATGTAGCCGAATGGACGGCGGCTTCCTTCCATCCCCGCTCTTTGAGATGTTCACAGACGGCATGCAGTGCACTGTCAGGAAACCTGAGTAATCCCTCCTCATAACACTTTCTCAGCCGGGATGCATAGGTTTTCTCAGAAAACTCCCTCTCGGCGAGGAGTCTTCCGGCGATGAGCATCAGCTGGGTATCATCGGTGAACTGTCCGGGCCTGAGGCCATCGTTTGGATGACCTTTATATGCCTTCCGGAATCCCCTGAGGGGTGCATGGAGCCGGGATGGTGCGGTTTCGTTTGGCATCCCGAGTGCATCTCCAAGGGCGGCCCCAAGGAGGCACCCCCTGTACTGTTCGAGCATTGATGATGGGTTGATTTGGAAGCTGATAATCCTTGCTGGTCGGCGGTGGTGATGGAAGGAAGTGGCCTTCTCATATTCTCTTAAAAAAATGATGCGAATAGCCTTACGAACCATTATAATGGTTTTTCTCAAACCGTACTCATAAATGGTGCAAGCAGACAGCTTTCAAAATCCTCACAGACTGGTGCAGCTCCTTGGGAAGCCGGCAGATCAGTTCACTCGTGAGGATCTCATCCGTGTGGTTGTGGAACTTGGGATCGAGATGATCAACTTCCGGTATGTCGGTGAGGATGGAAAATTAAAGACCCTGAACTTTGTCATCACCGGCAAGGAGCATCTCGGGATTATCCTGACAGATGGTGAGCGGATCGACGGGTCGCAGCTCTTCTCAAGTATCGAGGCGGGATCGAGCGATCTCTATGTCGTACCACGATACCGGACAGCCTTTATCAATCCTTTTACGGAGATCCCCACACTTGAGATTCTCTGCTCGTTCTATACGAATGAAGGGATTCCGCTGCCGAGTGATCCCTCGTACATCCTCAGGAAGGCTCATGAAGCATTTCAGAAGGAGACGGGTGCCCGGTTCCATGCCCTTGCCGAACTTGAGTATTATGTCATCTCGCCCCATGATCCCACCTATCCGGTCTCAGACCAGAGAGGATATCATGAGTCCCGGCCTTTCACTCAGTCTGAAGATCTCCGGGTTGAGGCTCTCCGCCTGATCGCCCAGGCAGGCGGGAAAGTGAAGTACGGCCATGCCGAGGTCGGATGCTTCACCCAGAATGGCACACTCTATGAACAGCATGAGGTTGAGTTTCTCCCTGTTCCGATCGAGGAGGCAATCGACCAGCTGGTGATCGCTAAATGGATCGTCCGGATGCTCGGCGATCTCTATGGTGTGCAGATCAGCTTTGCACCAAAGATCACCGTCGGCAAGGCGGGATCCGGTCTTCACTTCCATATGATGGCGGTGCGGGACGATGAGAACCTGATGGTCAGCGAACGGCAGCTCTCCGACTTTGCACGGAAGATGATTGCAGGACTCCTCGACTGTGCAGGGGCATTAACCGCATTTGGCAATACCATCCCGACATCCTACCTCAGGCTCGTCCCCCACCAGGAGGCGCCAACCAATGTCTGCTGGGGTGACCGGAACCGCTCCGTCGTCGTTCGTGTCCCTCTTGGCTGGATCGGAGCAGAGAATATGATCGCCGATGCCAACCCGGCAGCACCACCTGAGGTGACAAAACGTATCGCAAAGCAGACGATTGAGCTTCGGACACCGGACGGATCCGCCGATGTGTATCTGACGGCGGCAGGAATCGTTGCCGCCTGCCTGCACGGTATCAGGATGCCTGCTGCCCTCGATAAGGCGAAGGAACTCTATGTCGATGGAAATATCTTCGATGAGAGGAACCGGGAGAAGCTTGAGTCGCTTGACCAGCTGCCAAACTCCTGTGTTGAATCGGCAGAGGTTCTGCTTGAGAAGCGGACTATCTTTGAGAGTGACGGTATCTTCCCGGCAAGCGTCATCGACTCTGTTGCCGGACGGCTCCTTGAATTCCAGGATCGTGGTTTAAGCGAGCGGATCTATGGGAAAGAGAAGGAGTTCCGGGCGATTGTTGAAGAGTATATCCATATCCAGTGAGCTACCATTCCACACTTTTTTTGTAATCGCTTATATTGTGTAATTCTCTATTATACTCCCGGGTATTCAGGATCCGATGCTGTTCCTGCCTGATAATTTTATACATTCTCGGGTGGCTGTGTAACACGATGAAGATTTAAGGTGTTACTGGTACAATAATGGTAGACAGGAGGGTTGTGTGATGGTGCTTTATTGTAAAGAGGGTATGACTCAATGGCAATGATCGAGACCTTCGGCCTGACGAAGCGTTTCGGTTCCCTCACCGCCGTCGATGATCTGACAACAAGAATCGATGGTGAGATCTTTGGGCTTCTCGGGCCAAACGGCTCTGGAAAGACGACGACGGTGAAGATGCTGACGACCCTCCTCACGCCGACGGCCGGAGATGCCCATATCTGCGGGTACTCTGTCAGAGAGCATCCACGGGATGTCCGGGAGCATATCAGCTATGTTCCACAGGATATGGCCGTCGATCCGAAGCTGACCGGGAGGGAGAATGTCGTCTTCTTTGGAAAACTCTATGGGATTCCTCGTCCCCGGGATGCTGCGGAGGAGGCGCTTGCCAGGATGGGCCTTTTGGAACGTGCTGACGATCTCGTCAGAACCTACTCGGGCGGGATGCGCAGAAGGCTTGAGCTTGCACAGGCACTCGTCCATGACCCCTCCGTCCTCTTTCTGGATGAGCCGACGATCGGCCTCGATGTCGCTGGCAGGCGAAAGATATGGGAGCATATCATCGGCCTGAAGGAACGGGGGATGACCGTCTTTGTGACGACTCATTATATGGATGAGGCCGATCATGCCTGTGATCGTGTCGGGATCATCGACAGAGGGAAGGTGATCGTCACCGAGACGCCCGGGATGCTGAAGGCATCGGTCTGCCGGGATATCGTTCTGATCCGATCCGATGATCGGTTCAAAGGGACCTTTCCGGAGGGGGTCACCTTCCTTGGACGAACCGGAAATGAGCTCCGGTTTGAGGTGGAGGATGGTGATGAAGCCGTTCTTGTCCTCTCCCGCCTCTTTGCAGAGAATGGGATGGATATTCGTTCGGTCTCGGTACGGAAACCCACCCTGGACGATGTCTTCCTCTCCCTTGTCGGTGAGCAGGATGAGCAGACTGCCTTTGATCTTACCCGGTTCAGGACGATGCTCCGGAGGCGCTGATGATCCGGACACTCTGGTACGTGGAACGGGATCTCAGGAGGTGGCTCAGGGGGAGGATCAATCTCCTCTCAGCCCTCATCATGCCTGCTGCCTGGCTCATCTTCGTCGGCATGGCGCTCCCTATCCGGTTTACTGATAATTATCTCGACTTCATCACCCCGGGCATCCTTGTCCTGACGATGCTCGGTGCGGCGTTACAGGGTGGCTCCCTTCTGATGTTCGATAAGATCCTCGGCTTCCTCCAGAAGTTCCTTGCGATGCCCTCACCGCGTGAGAGTATCCTCTATGGGAAGATCCTCTTCATCACCCTGCGGGGGATGATCCAGACGACGGTCATCCTGGTCTTTGCGATCATCCTCGGGGCGCAGTTCCTCGACCCGGTTCTCCTCGCACAGATCTATCTGATCCTCTTCATCTTCGGGATACTCCTCTCCTCGATCACGACGACGGTTGCCCTCACCCTTGAGGATCATGATACCTATGCGGCGTTCAATGCGATGATCGCGATGCCGCTCTTCTTTACAAGCAGTGCGCTGATGCCCTATGACCAGATGCCGTCCTGGCTTGCCGTCCTCGCACGGCTCAACCCGGTGTCATATGCAATCGACGCGATCCGTGATCTCCAGGCGGGAATTTTCCCGGCTATGACGCTTGCCGGGCTTCTGATCGGTGCATTCGTCGTACTCCTGATCAGTGTCATCATCTTCCGGAGGGCGACGGTGTAAGAGGTGAAGATAGTATTTTTTTATAAAAAAAGTGGTTTTTGGATGATTTTTCCCGATTACTCCTCTCAGATCTCCTGCGTCTTCCCGACATAGAAGTACGCGATCCTGGCGGCGTCACCGGAATCGACTTGCCCATTATCGTTAAAGTCGGCTTCCAGATCCTCCGGTGTGAGGCCAGCTGCCATCCATGCGACATTAGCTACATCACCGATATCGATCCGGCCGTTTCTGTTCAGGTCGCCCTGGATATGGTGGCTCTCCAGTACGGTGATATATCCGATCTTCTCCTCACTGTCTGATCCCAGACTGTTGGTAACCGTCAGATTCACCGTATAGGTGCCAGGCGCTGTGTAGGTGTGCGTCGGATTCTGGATCAGTGCAGAGCTGCCATCACCGAAGTCCCATGCCCATGAAGTCGGGGCTCCTGTTGAGATGTCAGTAAAGGCGACGGCAAGCGGAGCGGGGCCGGTTGTCGGAGTCGCGATGAAGTTGGCGACCGGAGCGGCATCATCCCCTATCCGGATAACCGCGGGTGTGACGGCTGTAATGATCTCAGAATTGATCTCTGCCCTGCTGACGGTCAGGTTTGTTGTACCTTCAGAGAGAGCCTCAACAGAGACCATGACAAGTAACGTACCTCCGACCTCTTGGGGGAAGAAATCAAACTCCGGCGGTGTATATGTACCCCAGCATGTGACCGATTCTGCAGGAACAGGGGTATGGCCGTTCTCTTCTCCCGGCAAGGTGATATTTACTCCGGTGATTCGTGCCCTCTCCGGCTGGGTAATGTTGATATCGATATTAAATGCTATATTGGGCTCAGAAAGACCGGTGAGGAGGATGCTATATTCCCGTGTCTCCCCGACAGCGAGAGCTGACTGTCCTGGCATCACCCAAATCGCAATACCCGTATGATCAGACCGGAGCACAACGGTCTTTGTAATGTCTTCATTGATGACTTCGATCATTCCAAAAGCATATCCGTACCCCTCTTTGATTATCTGATATGTGTGATTGCCCGGATAGGTCTGGAATACCACCTCTCCTGAGCTATCAGTCTGTTTGATGGTCCATGGCTCACTACTGAGCACGGCACCTGCCCCCTCAAGGGGCTCATGCTCTTCATTCGTGACGATGAATGTGACCTGGTAGAAGGTCATGAGCATCACAGGAACCTCAACATTCTCATCGACGACAGTAACCGTTCCATATTGATCCGGGCCATATCCCTCTTTGGTAACAATATAGTCATGCCAGCCATTGGTTACGGTAAAGACTGCCGTTCCGGCTGGCCCGGTGGTCTTCTCTTCATCTCCGATGGTAACAACAGCACCCTGCAGGGGCGCCTCATCCTCATCGGTGACGATAAATGTGACATCGAAATAATCTATCCATGTTGTATAGGCACTATTTGATACAAGATCGCCATATGTTGCGATAATTTTGTCTGTTCCAAGACCTGTTTCTGAACTATACGACCAGACAGCATTTCCACTGGCATTGGTCACTCCGGTTCCGGTCTCCCCTTCATTGGGTCCGCTGACAATCATAAAGGTGATCGTCTCATCTGCGATGGGATCGCCCTGTGTATCAATAAGGGTTGCAGTGAGCGTCTGTGTCTCCCCGACTTCTCTTATCGTCTGAAGGGGGGTCAGTTCGGGAGATGATGCCTCAAAACTCGTTGCCCGGATGAAGACATTTGAATCATAGATGTCATCTCCGACATCAGCAATCGCAATTTTGATGGTGTTTGTTACCCCTCTGTTCACCTGTCCTGTTGCGGTGAGCACCGTTGTGAGACCGTCCATCTCGGTGTTGATCACCACTGCAGGGGGATTCATTCCATCATGGAGATCATTATTCCGATAATATCCGGGATTTCTGAGGAGGTTGACATAGTTTATCGCCACCGGTGTATCTGCCGTTCCCGGGATGATAGCGATATTTTCGCCATTGAGGAAGAATCCGAAGACATCGTTGAATTGACTTCCCACAAATTCATTGTACTCATCTGATGAGAAGACATACTCAAATTGGACAACATTTCCTTGTGGAACGAAGTTAAACTCCAAAATCGCTGCATCGTAGGTTCTGTTAAATTCAAACTCCTGTTCCGGCCATTCCATCATCTGGATAGGCTCATTGGAGCTGTATCTTCTGAGGATCTCATCGAGATCATCATCCCCGGGCATATTATTCTGCCATGAGATATCAGATAACAGGTTCGGTCCAATAACATGGTTGATCCTGCCTGTACTCAGGATAATCCCTTCTTCAAATCCGATGATCCCCGTACCTCCGGTGAAGGTTCCTGCAGCGAGATCTGCTCCCGTGTATCGTACATTTGATACATTGATGCCGGAACCAAGGAGTTGATTGGCAAGATCTGCAGCGGTCAGACCTGTTGTCAGGTCAACTGTCTCCATCCCGTTATCTGATTGTATCTGCGAATAATCGCGGATCTCTCTCTCCTTTGCGTCACCTGCTGTGCCAGTTCGCTCGGCAGCAGCAATCCCGACCAGCAGTAGGGCTATCAGGATAAAAACGGATGTAATTTTCATTATCTGTCTGGTGGATTTCATGATACTCACCTCATCCCATCGTAATGGATGATGATCGCCGCAATGCATTCTTCATGGTCGTGGGATCGATACATCCATATCCTGCTGCCGGTACATTCAGGTGATAAAGAACGGCTTGCAAAGGAAGAGGAAGAAGACTATCGACGTCCATTATTCCTCTTGTGGGAACATCTGACCCTTGTCTTTAAAAGTCATTCAACCATACTCCGGCCAACAAAGAATATAGTGGAATGTTAATTCACTTCATATATAGTTTGTGTATTTAACTTTTATATATTTATTAATATATGAATTAATAGGATCGAACAAATGTAATGTAGCAAAATAATTTTGAGTATCCTTACAATAATTATATTGCTATATATTTTTATTGAACCTATACTATTAAAAATCAGAGTGCCGGGATCTTCCCGACATAGAAGTACGCGATCCTGGCTGCGTCACCGGAATCGACTTCTCCATTATTGTTTAGGTCGGCCTCCGGATCATCCGGTGTGAGCTCCGCTGCCATCCATGCAACCTTAGCGACATCTCCGATATCGATCCAGCCATTTCTGTTGAAGTCGCCACGGAGGTGAATCGTCAGCAGTCCCCCGTTCATCCTGCCAAAGGCTATATCATGGGCACCCCTGCTCCATTGGGCATCATTGATTGTAATCTGGCTCTCCCCGGTCTGTTGTTTCGCCCGGATGGTGATATCGAGAACCCTCAGCGGTTCTGCACCCGCAGTGTAGGTGGCGTTGTTCCGTCTCATCTCCACCTGAACTGCTCCGGTCTGGTTGTTGATCTGGTAGGTGAGATCCGTTCCTTCGGCGACCGATTCATTCACCGTAACGCTGGTGATACTCGCAAAAGCAGGATGAATGGTGGTCGTCCACCGAATCTGCCCGGCATTTGTGATATTGGTGACCGATACCGGGATTGTTCCGTTCATCCCTGTTGCAATATCGAGGGATCCTGCCCCGATGATCATATCCGAGGCAGGATGGAGGACGGTGATATAATCCATCCAGATCTCGGTCGATCCCCCTGCCTCATTATCTACGCTCAGGCGAACCGTGTACGACCCCGGCCCGGTATAGGTATGCACCGGATGCTGCTCTGTGCTGTTTCCACCATCCCCGAAGCTCCATGCCCAGGAGTCGGGGGCCCCGGTCGAGAGATCGGTGAAGGCGACCGTGAGCGGAGCGTACCCGATGGTGCTGTTTGCGGTGAAGTCGGCCTCAGGGGGCAGGATAACATCGCTGACACTGATATACCCGCTCCGTCTGAGGGTGTCACTACCGGCGGCATTGTACACCTGGAGTGTCACCTGATACTCCCCTTCACGGGTGTAGGTATGGACGGGGTTCTCGTCGGTTGATCCGGCTGTCTCCAGGTGCCAGATATCATTCTGATACACAAAGTCGGCGTTTCCACCCATCAGGACGACCGTTCCGTCAGGGAGCACCACGGTTTTGTGCCCCTGCCGTTCCTCCCATTCTGCATCGGCCGATAGAAGAGACCAGGTTGCGCCACCATCGGCAGACCGCCAGGTGTCATTCAGGGCATACCCCTCTGGCAGATCATTATGCCATCCACCCGTCAGGATGATGCCTGCATCCGGGAGGAGAACGGTTGCATGCCCTTCCCGGCTCTCCCATCCGGCATCTGCCGTCACCAGTGTCCATGAGGTGCCGTTATCGGCCGTCCTCCAGACATCGGCTGAGCCGGTCTGGCCTGTACGTCCACCGATGATAAGAAGGCTTCCGTCAGGGAGGGCGAGGCTGCTGTGGCCGTATCGTGCGGTCCATCCGGCATCTGCCGTCATTCTTGTCCATGAGGTGCCGTCATCGGTGGACCGCCAAGTGTCATTTAATCTGGTGATGAAGTTGAAACCACCCGTCAGGACGATGCTCCCGTCAGGAAGTACAGCGGTGTCATGGCCAAACCGTGCCGACCAGCCGGCAGCCTGGGTCAGCCGGGTCCATGTGGCACCTTTGTCAGTTGACTGCCAGACATCGTTCCTGACACCCCCTGTATCATAGCCGCCCATCACGACAATACTGTCGTCCGGGAGGGCAACGGCGGTATGGTACTGGCGACCGCTCCATCCGGCTGTGCCGGTCATCTGCGTCCAGTTCAAACCGCCGTCAGTAGATCGCCAGACATCCCTTTTATTCTGGGAATTGCTGTCAATACCGCCCATGACGACGATGCTTCCATCCGAGAGGGTGACTGCAGCATGGCCTGTTCGTCCTGACCAGATCTCCCCTGTCTCCACTTCATTCCATCCTGCCTGGAAGTTCTCATCACCGAAGTACCAGGTATGGCCTGTCGGCTCGCCGGTCGACTGATCGGTAAACTGTACAGAGAGGGGGGCTGTTCCCCCGGTGGTGTTAGCGGTGAAGCCGGCAACAGGCGGAACTCTTTCTCCTATGATGATTCCGGCGGGTATAACCACCGTTTCATACCCGGGCCAGAGGGCCGGGCTGGTGACCGTCAGGTTCGTGACTCCCTCGGAGAGGGCTTCGACGGTTACGGTGACGATCGTCAGGTTCGCGTTCTCTGGCGGTATGTGGGTCTGTGACCAGCAGTTGACGGAATCTGCCGGGATCAGACTATGATCGCCTGTTCCGGCTGTGATATTCATCCCGGTGATCCGTGCTTTCTCCGGTTCTGTGAGGTTGATGTCAATATCAAATGATCCAAGCCCGTCTTTGAGGTACGAGAGGATGATCGCATATTCGCCGGTCTCCCCGACCATCAGCTCTGATTGCTCCGGTGAGACGATGATCTCCACGATATCATCCGGAATGGAGATATATCCGGTCTTTATCTCGCTCTCCTGTCCCTGGCTGTTACTCACCGTCAGGTTCACGGTATAGTCGCCGGGTGCAGTGTAGGTGTGGGTCGGATGGTTGAGCCTTGAGATGGCACCATCCCCGAACTCCCAGAACCAGGCCGTCGGATGACCGGTCGACTGGTCGGTGAAGTTCACGGTAAGAGGGTTCTCTCCGGTCTGTACATCTGCTGTGAATGCCGGTTGTGGTTCGGTTGAGACGGTGGTAAATGCCTTGATGCAGACATTGGTATTTTCCATCTCGTCGGTGAGATCAGTCCACTCGGCTCCATCCGGGCTGACATAACTCTCGTTCGGCCCTGCGGTTGCATTACTGGAGTAATTCCCTACCGGAGTCTCAATAGGAATCGGGCTGGTATGCCCCGCTGTCTCGAGCCTGACAACAACAGAGAACTGCTCCCCTTCTGAGAGTTCAGCCGGGGGAATATCTATCGTATGGTATCCGGGGATGGCGATCGTCCCGGTTGTTGTCGAGGCGGGGGCACCGGCTCCGATCGGCCCGTCACCGGGGTTGGTATAGACGGAGATCTGGTAGCTGCTATTCATCGCCGGTGTGTAGAAGCTGACTGCCGTGATCGTCTCATCGCCGGTTGCAGTGAAGATATTGGCAAACCAGCCGATCTCCGATTGATACCCGACATCACTGGTCCATCCAAGCGGGTCATACTGGTATACCTGATCATAGATCGGTGTATCAAGGGCGGTAAATACTGCAAAACTCCTTATGCTTGTATCATAGTAGGAGAGGTAGAAGTATCCGTCCTCCCCCCAGCTGGTACCCCAGCTGTTCTTAACGATGAAGGCGCCATCTCCGGGGGGGGTGGTCAGGAAGTTCGTCCTCGCATAGGTGTCATCCCAGCCGACGATCGCAACTGCATGGTTGCTTCCCGTCTCCTCGTTCTGATAGAACGCGGCGGTATCCGGGTTATACCCCCCGTTCCAGAAGAGGGATACCTGGACAACACCGTGATTCATCAGTGCCCACCTGACATTGTCGTTATCAAGCGGACCTGATCGGTCGGGGAGGAAGTACACGGTCTGGACACGCTTCACAGGCGGGATGTCGTCGGGAGATCCGGCTGAGAGGGCGACATAGGGATCATCGACCTCCTGTACCGGCCCCATCCAGCCGCCGAGATAGGCGGTTGACATATACCGGTTTCCTCCTTCATTGGAGTCAAATATCCGATAGTCGATGTTTTTCATATGATTCTCTGAGAAATCCCATGCCTCGTCCGGGAGAAGGACGGATTCGAGTGAGGCATAGGTTGCAAATGCCCAGCAGTTCCCTTCATTCCCCTGATTCCTCACCGGGGATACCCTTCCCTGCTCGCGAAGATCGTAAACAGGGGTGGAATGAAGAGATGAGAGCCGGTTCTCTGCCTGGATCTGCATTCCTCTGGTATGAGAGAGATCGATCGGGGACGGGATGACGCCCGGAATGAAGCGATCGTCAGAGGTCGGTGTATATTCTTTCCCCTGCGTCTGGTACTCAAGGAACGCCGGATTGAGGGGTGCACTGTTCAGGACGGATGTCCGGTTCTCTTCGGAATTCAGATCCCCTGCCGCTGCTCCTGTGGTGATAAGGCAGAAGAAGAGAATGAATAAGAAAAATTGTATATGTTTACGAAAATGATACATGGAAGAACAAGCTCCTGTGATAGCTATTATTGTATAATGTTATTTATCTATTGTGTATAAGAAAAGCAAGGAAATCTTATATTTTTATTAATTAAAAAGTATTATATTATGGGATCTGATCATTTTGGCGATCAATACATCTCCTCGTTTCTTGATCAGGGTCTGAACCGGCACTGATAAGAAAGAACAATACCAGATGAACCACAACCATCCTCCCGGATGACCCTCTCTGCTGCCGGTATTCTGATGGTCGCTGACCGGATCACGATTCTCCTGATCCTGATCGCGGTCGGGTATCTCGCGTTTCGTCTCTCCATCCTCGATCGCCAGGCGACCCATAAACTGTCGCTCCTCCTGCTGCATGTGACCATCCCTGCATTGATCATCGTCTCGATGCAGATCCCGGCCTCCCCGGAGCTTCTCTCAGGTGCAGTCGTCTTCTGCCTTGCAATCGGGGTCTTCTATCTCCTTGCAGCCACGGTCGCCTATATTGGGACATTACTCCTCAGGATGGAGGATCGGGAGCGGGGGGTCTTCTCGTTTGCGATCCTCTTTGGGAACGTCGGATTCATGGGTTTTCCGATTACAGAGACGCTCTTTGGTACTGCATCGCTCTTTTATGTCGCACTCGGAAACCTGGTCTTCAACCTCCTCGTCTTCTCAGCAGGTATCGTGATGATGACCGGCAGGTACGAGTTCAATCCCCGGCTGCTGATCAATCCCGGGATTGCGGCCTCCTATATCGGCCTGACCCTCTTCCTCCTCGGTCTCCGGATACCGTCACCCCTCTTCGATGCGATGGAGCTTACCGGCAATCTGACGACCCCGCTTGCGATGATCATCGTCGGGTCGCTCCTTGCGACATTCCCTGCAAAAGAGATGATCGGTGATCTGAAGACATATCTCGCAACCGGCCTCCGGCTCATCGTCCTGCCGGCTGCGACCTATCTCCTCCTTGCTCCGCTGATAGACGATCCCCTTGTCCTCGGGGTGATCGTCATCCTTGCAGCGATGCCGGTCGCCTCGACCACAGCTATCTTTGCCGAGATCTATGGGGGTGACGAGCGGTTTGCCTCCCGCCTTGTCTTCATCTCGATGATCTCCTCGATCATCTCGATCCCCCTGATCGGTGCCTTCCTCATCTGACGGCTGCTGCCTGCATGAACCGATCCCGGATCTCAACCGGTGAGAGAGGAATATTTGGAACATCAGCGTTCCCGGGCCTGATGATCATATGGATAAAGCGTGGGCCCGGTGTTCGATCCTGGATTGCCGCAGTGAGGTCTGCTTTTGTCTGGACCTGCCGGGTATGGGAGATACCTGCTGCCTGTGCAATCTGTGCGAGATCGGTGGTTGCATACCCCTGCGTGATCTGGTTGCCGGTTGAGCCGAACGTGCCGTTATCAAGGCAGATGATCGTCAGGTTCTGCGGCTTCATCGATGCGATGACCGGAAGAATCGCTGTTCCAAGGAGTGAGCCGTCGCCATCGATCACGACGATCTCCCTCCCTGATCTGAGTGCAAGGCCAAGGCCGATGGGTGATGCCTGGGTGTAGGAACCGAGCATATAGAAGTTTTCAGCCCTGTCCCCGGCAGCATACAGCTCTTTTGAGGGGATACCGATATTCGAGACGACAAGGGCATTACCAAGATGTGGGGATAACGCCTGGAGTGCGTCATACCGGGTCATCTGCGGGGCTTTGATCACACCCCCGGGAATCTGAGGGATGATCCGGCTTCGGTCCGGGAAAATCGGAGAAGGGCAGGTGCCCCCTGCGAAGCATGCCGGCGAGACGAGGGCGACCGTCGGCCTCCCCTCTGCATATGCCAGTTTGATCATCTCCCGGATGGCATTGAGATCCCTCTTCTCCATTATGGTTGCATACGGGATCCCGGCTCCCTTCAGTATCTCCGGAAGCCGGGAGTTGAATGGAACCTGTGCCGGGATTGCTTCATTATATACTCCCCGCCAGCTTGCGATGATCGGGAGTGGGAGGCCAAATGTTCCGTGGAGCGAGAGGAGGGCATTGAGCATATTGCCAAGCCCCGAACTCTGGATCACCATCGCCGGCCTCCCTCCGGCAAGAGAGACGCCGGCGGAGACCCCGACCCCGTCCTCCTCACGAAGGAGGGGGATATGTGAAAACTCTTCGGTGATACGTGCACAGAGGAGGCTGGCACGGTCACAGGGGAGGTGGGGGATGGTATCGATCCCCTCCTCCCTGAAAATGTTGAGGATCGCCTCTTCAAGCATGGTTCTTCTCCGTGATGCAGACCGGGAGCTCTGCCGGCCTGATGATCTCTTCCGGCTTTACCGGGTATCGTTCAGAAACTGATCGGTACCCGCCGCCGGTAATATTGAGGAGGATACAGTCATCCTCAGCAACTGCACCGCTTTCGACGGCTCTGAGGAGTGCGGCGCAGGCGACGGCTGCTGCCGGATCGGGATCGATCCCTTCGGTCTCGTCAAAGAGAGCGCCGGCACGGGCGGCATCCCTGTTTGTGATCCCATACATCGCCCCGCCACATGCCCGGAGGGCATCGAAGAGGCCGCCGGTGATGGCATAGGGCGGGGTCCTGTTCGTCAGGACATCGGCCTCCACCGCTGCTATCGCCTCTTCCGGATGGGGCATATCGATCGCCGGGATGATCTCCCGCCTCCCCGCCTGCCATGCCGAGACGAGCGGGATGAAGGGGAGGTTCTGGGCGAGGTGGAGGCCGGGGAGGGTCTTTCCGTATTTTCCATCCCCGATGAGCCGAAGCGATGCTTCCCATGCCGCGATAGCGCCGGTTCCGCTCCCGACTGCCTGGAAATACTGATCCGGAATCCTCCCGATGGTGGTGGCGGCATCAAGGAAGACGGTCCCCATGCCGTCCCGGCGGGCGACATTCTTTGCGCCTCCTTCCGGCCGGTACCCGGGGAGTGATGCGATCCTGTCGGCGACCGCGATCGCGTCGGCATAATCGCCCTCAACGCCGATGAGGGTGATATCCTTGGCCGGCTCCGTCGTCCAGATCCGCTCAAGCGAACGGACGGGAACGACGATGAGGACCGGATCACCGGTCTCCCTGGCGACCTCGGCGAAGGCACGGCCTGTATTTCCAGCCGATGCGAGGACGATGGTGCCGCCGCCGGTCTCCCGGTGCCGGATGAGGGTCGGCCATGCCTCCAGCTCCTTGAAGGAGCAGGTCGGAACATATGCCCCTCTCTCCGGTGCATATCCGGTAAACCCTATCCAGAGATTTGAGAGGCCGGCTTCACGGGCGAACCCTTCTGATCGGAAGGTGACGGGGCCGGATCGTGTGAATGGGATCTCTGTAACCGGCAGCCATCCCGCATAGCGGAAGAGGCCGGGCTCATCTCTCAGAATTAGTTTTTTTTCAGGATAGATCGCCCTGAGGAGCGCTTTGTGGCCATGCGGGCAGGCAAGCTCCCCGGTATCCGGAAAGGTACTTTGGCAGACCGGGCAGCTGAGGAGATGGGTCATCTTCCCCCCTCCTTCAGGAGAAATGTTCCTTCCTGTATCCGTCCTGCAAGCCTCCGGCAGAGCCGTTCTGCCCGGGTCCTCTCTGACTGCCTGAGGGTGATCGGGATCTCTCTTTCGTTATAGGTGAGTGATCCGAGATGGATCCGGTACACCCCGGCCTCGCATGCCGACTGGCATGTCCCACAGGCGAGGCAGAGACTGCGGTCGATGGTGAGATCCTCCCGGATAGCTGCTGCCGGGCAGAGGATCCGTGCATGGCAGGGGGAACAGGAGATGCAGCGATCAGGATGATGCCGGACAGCCCGGTCGGTCCCCTGCCAGACAGCAGCATAATCGGCAGATCCACGGGGTTTCCTCTCTTCTATCCCGGCGATGGGGAGTTGGATATCACCATCCCGGATCAGAAGGGCCTGCAGGGATGCATCATCAAGGACGGGAACTGCCGCAGCGACCGAGGTGAGGCATTCCGGTCCTTCGGATGTTGTGAACCCGCCCATCATCAGGGGGTCCATCCCTTTCATATCGGCGGAGCAGGCGAGGTTTGGGCGTTGTGGCGTTGATCGCGTCCCTTCACCGAGGATGATCCCGTCGGCGCCATTGAGGAGGATAGGGGTTCCGGGACCGAGGAATCTGAGGGAGGGATCATTCTCGACCGGATTCACCTCTCCGCATCCCGAGACCGAGATCTCCCTGCAGGGGCCATGAAGGCCGGTCACCGAGAAGATCGTCGGGGTGACTCCTGCTTCTTCTGCAAGAAACGCGGTATAGTTACGAAATGCTGATCGTGTGGTATGGAGCCTCGCCGCCGGGCAGTCATCAAGGGTGATGGTGGCCTCATGGGTCTGCCCGTCCGCAACCGCCTCACACAGGATCTCCCTGCCTGCGGCAAGATCCGCAAAGAGGTGGCCTCCCCCATACCGGCCGTCCCGGTGGGCAGTACCGTAGACGATACAGTCGATGAGGCCGAGCCGTTCGTTGGGGCAGGGGCCCGGAAAGGCCGGGACTCCGTTGAGATTACATGATTCGGCACGCCTGAAGGTGCCGGGTGGGGCAACCGGGATCGAGAGGACCGCATAGGTCCCTGACATCACCCCGAATGTTGCGCAGGTGACGATATCGAGATCGTCTGCCGTAAACTCTTCCCCGTCCCGCAGGCGCCTCTTGAACTCATCTGCCGGGATGACAACAGCAGTGCCGTCCCGTATCTTCTGGTTGATCTCTCCCGGAGTCTTCACAGGCCGATCCCCTCCACCCTGACATGCAGTCCGTCCTTCTCCATGATAACCATATTCACGACACCGGTATGGGAGAGGCCCATCATACAGAAGCCGGGGAGGAAACGCTGTCTTTTGCCGAATGCAGGTTCACGCCTGACCGTCTCTGCGATCCCCTCGAAGGCATGGACATGATATGCCCGGATATCCTTCACGTCCTCACTCCGTGCTTCAAGAGGGGTTGTTACATGGCAGGAGATGATCCCGCTCACCGGATCAGCGGCGGTTACCCTGAGGGCATGGGTGATCGGGCAGCCTGCACCCGCAGGCCTTCCGATGACGAGATCCCCCCTCTGTATCTCCCAGCGTTCAACGAGATCCGGGCGGAAGGGGACGACATCCTTCCGGGTCGATGGCTCACCCGGAAAGGGGTGGAGGACGAAGTCATACTCGATCCCGAGAAGATCAACCCCTGAATATCCGGATGATACCTGTTGCTTCTCTTCACCATAGAACGGGCAGTCGGTCTGTCTCTTTGCACCTGCGGCAAGGAGAGCAGAGAACGCCATACAGGTCTTCGCCCCGCAGAGGCCGCAGTCCTTGCCGGGTGGCTTCCATGCCATGGTCACTCCCCCCGGAAGAGGTTCTCTACATCATCCAGTCGGCGGATCACACCGAAGTGATGGTTCCACCCGATCTCTTTCTTCCCGATACAGACGGTGCAGACACCAAGCGGCGGGTTGCCCCGGAGGGTGATTGCAGACTCCTCCACAATCTCCTCCAGCCCCTCGATCATCTGCATCAGGTACCGCATCCCGGTGCCGACGATGGCATTCGTCTCGATGATCTCAACGTCGGGTGCGACATCCCTGATCCCCTCCCTGAAGACCTCCTTCTCGGCCTGGGAGACGAGGTCCACCCTGGTGACGACGGCGATATCTGCAAGCGCGATCATCGGCGCCATCTTATAGGGGGAATGCGTCCCCGAGATGGCTGAGATGACCGCAATCCCAAGTGACTGTGTTGTATAGGGGGTGCACCGGAGGCAGAGACCTGCCGACTCGATGATCAGGTACTCTGCCCCCTCCTCTTCCGCCCATCCGAGGGCATCGGCGGTGACCATGATCCCTGCATGATCAGGGCAGAGATCCCCGGAGATGAGCTTCTTTGCCGGTATTCCAAATTCAGCGGCGATCTCTTCATCCTCAGTTGCATAGATGACATCGATCTTAAGGTACGCTGCTGATCGCTTTGGGAGGTTCCGAAGGATCTGCCTGATCACCGCGGTCTTCCCGGCAGAGGGGGGGCCGGCAACGATGATGAGCTTCATATGGCGGCGACCTGTTCGCTGAGTATCTCTCCGGACCGCAGCCGTTCCCGGAGGGAGGAGAGATAGTTGTCCATCTCGGTGACCTGCCTGAGGATGGATGCCTCAGCCCCGTCAGGTTCAAGGACCGCACGGACCGAGCCGTTCCCCATCACGATCCGCCGGTCCGAGAGGAGTGAGACGAGGGGATCATGGGTGACGAAGATGACGGTTGTTCCCGACTCCTTGAGGCAGGTGATGACCCGGTCACGGAAGATTCCGGCGTTTTCGATCTCATCAAGGAGGATGATCGGGGCATGCGAGATGACGACGGCGTCGGCGATGAGAAGGGATCTCGTCTGGCCGCCGGAGAGGGAGGAGATGCGTGTGCCGGATCGGATCGGTTCGCCGGTGAACTGGTTGGCGAGGTTGATCGTCTCTGCAATGCGATCTCCCTCCTCTATCTTCCGGGCACGGAGATGCATCGAGAGGAACTCCTGCACCGTCAGGTCGGCGAGGCATTTGGTCGTCTGGGTGATGAGGGCGACCGGTTTGCAGGAGGGATCGCGGACGAACCGCTCCGGTGGCGGGGCACCATCGACAAGGATCTGTCGTCCGGTGACGGTATCGCCCTGGGCAAAGACCTCAATATCGTTGATGAAGGCACTCTTCCCGGAACCTGTCGGACCGACGATGGCGATGGTGTCGCCTGGCCGGAGGTGGAGGGCCTCAAACGGTTCGGGATCACCGTTTCGATCATGGCCCGGAAGGATGGTGATCGTGTACATGATCAGGTTTCTCTGTCCGGGAGATGATAATGATTTCCCCATTGTGGAAATAAATTTATCTTAATCGTCTTTTTTATTGATTAATTTGGTCTTATTGTATAATTTATGGGGGTTTATCGATTCAAGTGTATGTTTTTAAGGAACAACTCCCATAAGTATTGATTCGATATCCTCCATATCATATACACGATACCCCTCCTCCCGGAGCACCTCTTTCCCGTCAATTTTTCCACACACAAGAGAGTACTGCTCAATGGGATACTGATCATGCCGAACATTCAGGGACTTCTTCTCCAGCCGCTTCAGGATGCCACGCCCCCTCTTTTCGGTTATATGTCCCCATTTACATTCCCCGAAGATAATTTCCCTGTGCTGATCATTTGTAGCAATGAGATCGATCTCTTCTCCACGATACCACCATCGTCCTATGACATAGTCAGGAAGAATGATCGGAAAAAATTCTTTTCGGATATATACTTCAAACTGTTTTCCAAAATATGGATCTCTTGACTCTCTTCCTGCTGAGGGTCTGTCCATCTCGATCGCCTGTTTCTCGGGAAATACATGAGAATACCAGAAATCGAAAATGGGATCCTGTATCCTGTATAATCCCTGGGTTTTGCTCCCGAAAATTGGAAGTTCCTTCTCAATGATTCCCAATCGGATCATCGCTTCCATATATGGATACAGGTGACGTGGATCGACTCCGCAAAACTGACTAATAGCTCCTGCAGCTGTTTTTCCAACTGCAATTGCATGAAGGATGGATTGATAGAGCTTCAGTTCCCGAAACTCCTGGGAGAGAAGAAAATATGGCTCACGATAAAAATATCCATATTTATTAAAGAACTCTCTCTGGACGAATGTTTCATACTCCTCATACTCCCCGGCTTTGAGAAGGTACTCAGGGATTCCCCCTATGGTCAGATAGGTCTTCAAAGAATCCTTAAAATTATATGATGGAAGGAGACTCTTTGCATCAGTGAAATGTAATGGTCCAAGGAGAATATCACGTGTTCTTCTTCCATAGAGGGGGGAGGTATAGGACAGGGCACTGTCGGTCATCAACCCGAGCATCGATCCCGAGAGGATGATGCACCAGTTTGAATCTGTCAGTGCCATATCCCAGGATTTCTGGAGTGCAGAGAGTATTGACGGGTCATTTTTTATCAGGTAGGTGAATTCGTCGATGATAAGGTATCGGCGTTCTGTTGGTGGATGTTGCCCAAGATACATAAAGAGCTGATCCCAGCTCGTCATCTCAAGTGAGGCGAGGAGTTGATCACCGAAGAACTGGGAGATTGCATGCTGGAGTTTTCGTATCTGAATTGCTTTTGCGGTATCTTCTGCAAAATAGATGATCCCCTCTTTATTTTGGGTGAACTCTGTCATGAGGCGGGTTTTGCCGATCCTTCTCCGTCCATAAAGGATGATAAGCCTCCCTCCGTCTCTTTTCCACTCCTCCTCAAGGAGTGCAATCTCGGTGGTTCTATCGACAAAACTCCTAATCATAATTAGTACTAATCAGGATTAGTATTAAGATCTCCCCCTCTGGATGAAAAGACGATAATGCACTCTCGATGGAGCGCTTAATGTAAACCCTAATCCAGATTAGTACTAATCCTGATTAGGACCGGCGCCCTGCAAGAAGATGTTCCCTCGCCGCATCTGTCGTCTCCCTCCCTTTCGGGGTTCGCTTCAGAAAGCCGATCCTGATGAGATAGGGCTCATAGACCTCCTCGATGGTCCGGACCTCCTCCCCGATCGAGATGGCGATGGTACGGACGCCGACCGGTCCGCCAGAGAAGTCCTCGGCGACGACGGTGAGGATCCGGCGATCGAGATCGTCGAGGCCGAGGGGATCGATCCCGAGGATGCTGAGGGCAGCATCTGCCGACCCCTGTGTGATGGTGCCGTCCCCCCGGACCATCGCATAATCGCGGACACGACGGAGGAGTCGGTTTGCGATTCGCGGTGTTCCCCGGCTCCGTTGTGCGATCTCCCATGCACCCTCCTCGGTGATGGAGATCTTGAGGATTGATGCCGACCGCTTCACGATACTGAGGAGTTCATCGACCTCGTAGAGGTTCAGCCGGAAGATCATCCCGAACCGGTCACGGAGAGGGGAGCCGAGGAGGCCGACCCGTGTCGTCGCTCCAACGAGGGTGAACCTATCGAGGGGGAGCTGGATCGCCTTTGCCCCCGGCCCCTCCCCGATCATCACGTCGATCATATAATCCTCCATCGCCGGGTAGAGGATCTCCTCAACGACCGGATTGAGCCGGTGAATCTCGTCGATGAAGAGGAGATCGCCATGGGTGAGCGCTGTCAGCTGGGCGGCCAGATCGCCGGGCTTGTCGATGACCGGCCCGGTGGTGCTCCGGATTGCAGCCCCCATCTCCCGTGCGATGATCTGGGCGAGGGTCGTCTTCCCAAGGCCGGGCGGCCCTGAGAAGAGGATATGATCGAGGGTCTCGCCACGGAGCTTGGCGGCCTCGATTGCGATCCGGAGCGCCTCTTTGAGCTGTGGCTGGCCGACGAACTCATCGAGATCCCCCGGTCTGATTGCGGGATCGTCGATATCATCCGTCATCCGCACTGGTGCTGTTATCCGGTCGGTCATTCTGATCGCTCCCTGAGGCGGGCGAGTGCCGCTTTAATAATTACCTGGACAGACTGGCTCTCCTCCGATTCGGTGACGCTCCGGACCGCCTCATCGGCCTCCCGTTCAGAGAAGCCGAGGGTGATAAGGGCAGAGATGGCATCCGATGCAGGCTGTGGAGATGCTACCTTTCTGAGTGTGCCTGCCCGTTTCTTCATCGTCTCCTTCAGCTCAAGGATGAGACGCTTTGCACTCTTTGGCCCGATCCCTGAAATCCGGGTCAGCATCTTCTCATCCTCGCTGATGATCGCCATCGCAAACTGGTCAAGTGATATCTGGGAGAGGATGTTTAATGCTATCTGCGGCCCGATCCCGGAGACGTTGATGAGGATCAGAAAGAGATCCCTCTCCCCTGGATGGAGGAATCCATAGAGTGAGACGGCATCTTCCCGGACGACGAGATGGGTATGAAGCTTCACCGGATTACTCATCTCCCGGATCTCCCGGAGATCCGGCTGGCTGACCCTGATGAGGTATCCGATTCCACCGACATCGATGACGACGGATCCTTCCCCGATGGAGGCGACTGAGCCGCTGATGTGTGCAAACATGGATTCACCGGAGGGTATTGGTATGGCAGAGGGCGATCGCAAGGCCGTCGGCGGCATCATCCGGGCGTGGGATCTCGTCAAGCTTCAGAAGGCGCCGGACCATATCCTGCACCTGCTCCTTCTTTGCCCGGCCCGACCCCGAGACCGCCAGCTTGATCTGGTTTGGGGTATATTCGATGACCGGAATCCCCCGCTCCTCAATGGCAAGGAGGATCACCCCCCTCACCTCGGCGACGCGAATGGCTGATGTAACGTTCTTTGTGAAGAAGAGCTCTTCAACGGCGACTTCATCGGGGGCATGCTCTGCAAGCAGGGCCGAGATACGGCGATAGATCTCATGGAGACGGTGGCTCGTCGTCTGGTTGGTCCCGGAGGTCTCAATACAGCCGTTTTCAATATGCCGTATCGTCCGGGTCCCCTTCTCGATGACGCCGTATCCCACCCGGGCGATGCCGGGATCTATCCCGATGATGATCATGATCCGTACATGGATCTTCGGCTCTTATGGTAAATACGGTTATCCCGCGGGATGTGAAAGTGAATGGCAGCGATCTCCCCTCGTACCCCTCACTTTGTCCTCCCGCTCGCAAGCTCTGCTGAAGCCCCGGCGAGGAGCGCCATCATCGGGATGATCAGGTACCGGGAGCCGATACCGGCAAACCACTCCCATGGCTCCACCCCGAAGAGCCCGACCATCATCAGAAGATCAAGGGCCTGGTTGATGAGGAGCCAGGTGATACCGATGGTCATCCCGGCAGTGATCCAGGCCGTCTCCTTCGGAAGGGATCGGAGATACAGGAAGATGAGGAGCGTTCCGGCCGCTGCACCGGAGATGATCATGATGCTTTTGAAGGCGAAGATATCGATCCGTAATGCCCCATCGCTCCCATAGAAAGGGAGGGAGAGGCCGAAGGGGATGAGCCAGGTGAGGATGCCATAGAGGAGGAGGCGGAGGTGCCGGTGCATGGATGAAAATGAGTCATTCATATATAGTGAGGATTACGGTTTGTACGTGGAAAGCAGATCAGAGGTATTCCGCCTGATTATCTGAAATGGATTATATTTTATAATCTGTGTGTTTCATAAGAGAGTATGGAGCGTGTATAGTCGATTATGGGAGGGCCTGTTTTACAAGAGCTGTGTCTGAAGAATATCCTCTCATTTGGTCCGGATACGCAACCGATCCCGTTATCATCACTCAATGTCATTATTGGACCGAATGGCTCGGGGAAGTCCAATCTTATTGAGGCGATCAGCCTCCTTGCCGCAGCTCCAAAGGATCTCTCAGCTCCGGTCCGAGAGGCAGGGGGTGTCAGAGACTGGTTATGGAAGGGTGCTCATAGCCCGACAGCCACTATTAAAGCAACACTTTCCTTATCTGACCATCCGGATATGCCAATTCGTCATACCATCTCATTTCGTGAACATGGAAACCATTTTGAAGTGACTGCTGAGCGGATCGAGACATCTGCGCCATATCCGGGATATGATGAACCATATTATTACTACCGGAATGATGCAGGATTTATCCGGCTCAAGGGCAAAGCCAGATCAGAAGCGATGCAGGTCTCTGAAGCGGATGGTGGTGAAGAGCACCAGCTCCCCCGGGATACGATAGATCCCGAACGATCCGTTCTCTCTCAGGTGAAAGATCCATATTACTACCCTGTACTCACCGGCCTGACTGAGGTATATAACGGAATTCATATCTACCGTGACTGGATTTTTGGGAGGTATACACCTCCACGCCAGCCACAAAAGACCGATCTGCCATCACGATATCTAACTGCAAATAGTGAAAATCTTGCTCTGATATTGAACAAACTTGCATTACATGATAAAAGGACGATTCTTGAGGCGCTCAAAGCTCTGTATCCTGAGATCGATGATTATCATGTTCAGATCGTCGATGGGGGCGGGGTCCAGGTGTACCTGAAAGAGGGGCAGTTTGACATCCCTGCAACCCGGCTCTCGGATGGAACCCTCAGGTATCTCTGTCTTCTTGCTATCCTCTGCCATCCAACCCCTCCGCCACTCATCTGCATCGAAGAGCCAGAGCTTGGGCTGCATCCGGATGTCCTCCCAACGCTTGCTGATCTGATGGTCTCTGCGTCAGAACGGTGCCAGCTGATCGTGACGACTCACTCTGATATACTGGTGGATGCACTGACAGAAATTCCCGAATCTGTTCTCGTCTGTGAGAAGAGGAATGGGAGTACTCATTTGCAGAGGCTGAATCATGATGAGCTTAAGGATTGGCTTGTAGAGTATCGTCTGGGCGAACTCTGGATCAAAGGTGAAATTGGGGGGATGCGTTGGTGAGTGTGAAGATCTATCTGGAAGGAGGTGGTGGTAGGCAGGATTCAAAGGATCTGAAAATAGCCTGCCGAAGAGGTTTCCGATTATTACTGGAATCTATGGGGTATTCCGGTAGGATGCCCCGGCTTGTTGCGAGTGGCAGCCGTGATACCACCTTCTCTGATCTCAAAACCGCTCTCAAAAGCCGTAAAGGCAGGTATATAGCGATGCTGATTGATAGCGAGGATCCCATTGCCGATCCCGAAAGGACATGGGATCATCTGATAGCAAGAGATGCATGGAAGAAGCCGGATAATTGCGATGATGAGAATGTTCTCTTCATGACCACCTGTATGGAGACATGGATCGTTCTGGATCGTGAGGCCTTGAAGAAAGTCTTCGGTCCCCATCTTCAGGAGTCGGCATTACCCTCGCCTGTTCATATCGAATGTACAAAACGTCATGAGGTTCAGAAGGCTTTGATCCATGCCACGCGAAACACCACCCAACCATATGCAAAGGGGAAGGTCTCGTTTGAACTGGTAGGAAAGCTCAATCCTGATGTTCTGGAAGAACATCTCGTGGCGTTCCAGCGCATGAAACGTATTCTGGATGAGAAACTACAAGGGAGAGTAAAAAATGACACTTCTTGACCGCATCCTCTCCGCCCTGAAACCAAAGCCGGATACCTCCCCCCGCCGGTATCAGCGATGTGCCTATTGCGGCAAACGCTCAGAGGATCCATGGACAGATGCAGAATGGGACCGCCGCGAGCGGATGTGTGAGGAATGCGAGTATGCGGAGATGGCAGACGGGACGCTCTGGTAAAAACCGGGATTAGTGGTGCTCTCCATGCACCCATCGCTCCCCGTCCGGCGTATACTCTTTCTTCCAGATCGGGACCCGCTCCTTGAGCCGCTCGATGATGTATTCGCATCCTTCAAACGCCTCCCGCCGGTGGCCTGCACCGACCAGGATCAGGACGATGTTATCGCCGATCCTGAGATCGCCGATCCGGTGGATGATATCGACGGATTTGATCGGGAACTTCGCAAACGCCTCATCCCGGATCACCTCAAGTTCCTCGACGGCGACTTCCTGGTGTGCCTCAAGCTCCATCCGTTCTATCCCGTCGTCCCGTACGATCCCGATGAACGAGACGAAGGCGCCCATATCAGAGGCTTTTCTCTCCTCGATCAGTCTGTTGATATCAAAGTCTTCCTGTGTTACTGTAACAACCATTCGTTTCAGCCTCCGGCAACCGGTGGATAGAGTGCAATCTCATCGCCATCATTGAGGATGATGGCAGCGATCTCTTCCCTGTTCACCCGCTTCTTATTTCTCATCAGAATGATGTACTTCCGCAGAATACCATCCTCGTCAAAGAGGGCAGATCGTGCGGCGGGACTCCCTGCTCCAATCTCCAGAAGGAGTGCCGCAAGTGTCGCCCCCTCCTCCATCTCCATGATCTGTTCTGATCCAAATATCTCCCGAAACCGGGCAAATGACTGCACTCTGATCTTCATCGCTTCCTCCTTTCCAGTACTTCAGCCATGGAAGGTTATAAACCATTATTTCCCGGCCCTTCCTGTCCTCTAGCGAAGATATTTATCGTCCGATACCTTAACAATTGTGAATAGGGATCTATCTGAGGTGACGATACTATGAAATTACCCTGCCAGGTGATCGTCTGGGATGTTCTTCCGGCCATCCGGGCTGCCATCGCAGAGGAGCTGATCGCCTGCGGTTCGACCCAGCAGGAGGCGGCTGTTATCCTTGACTGCGCCCCTTCTGCGATATCACAATACCTCTCCGGTAAGCGGGGGTACAGAATTGTCTTTGAGGATGAGATCCGCTCTCTCATCCGGGATCTGGCAGCAGATCTCCATGCAGGTGCAGAAAAGGATCTTGCAGCCCGAATCTGCCGGATCTGTGTTGAGCTTCGTAAAGATGATGGGGCTTGCGGGTCCTGCGAGGATGATCATGACTGATCGGAAGAAGAATCTCGATGCCGTCCTCAGAGAGAAGGCTCCCCTCATTATTGCCTTCTCGGGGGGGGTGGACAGCTCTCTCCTCGCAGCGGTTGCCGCAGAGGCCGTTCCTGGAAAGGTCCGGTATATTCTCCTTGATTCACCGATCATGCCGCGGAGGGCAGTCGCTGATGCACGACGGATTGCAGAGGAGATCGGGATCGATCTCGAGGTGGTGGACTTTCCTATCCTCGATGATGAATCATTCTGTGGTAATCCGAAAGATCGGTGTGCCATCTGTAAACGGCAGTCGTCAGCGATCCTCAAAGGGTCTGCTGAGGGTGCGACAATAGCCGACGGGGCGAATCTCTCGGACCTCGGGGAGTACCGCCCCGGCCTTGCCGTTGCCGATGAGGAGGGGGTTCTTCACCCGTTCATCGAGGCAGGGGTCGATAAGAGAGGTATCCGTGAGCTGGCACGCGAATGCAGGCTCAGCTTCTGGAATAAACCTTCAAATGCCTGCCTTGCCACAAGGATCCCATATAATGAGCCGATAACCCGGGAGAGGTTGATGATGATCGAGGAGGGCGAGGAGGTCCTCGCAGAGATCGGCTTTTCGCAGTTCCGTCTCCGGGTGCATGGGGATATTGCCAGGATCGAGGTTCCTGAAGGGGAGCTGGATCAGGTGATCGCCCATCGGAAGGAAATTCTGGAGATTTTCAGGGAACTAGGCTTCCTCTATGTTACCCTCGATCTTGGAGGATTCCGGAGCGGGAGTATGGATGAAGGACTATGATTGTCGCTCCGCCGGATCACCATGCCGACATGATCTCATCTTTATCCTGAATGCGTGATGCCCTTGTGGGCATCATGACTGTTTTCGTGCTCTGTCTCTCGATTGCTGACCCTCAGGTCATTGATCGCAATAGTTAACAATTGTGAAGTTCCATTGTACTATGGTGATTTCACTATGAGGGATCGTTTTTGTTGAGAGAAACAGCATGAACCAAACAGAGCAGCGGAGTATTCGTCACCTGCCACCGTCGGCGAAGCTCCTCTATAAAGTCCTCGAATCAGGTGGCCAGATGACACAGAAGGAACTGGTCACTGCGACCTCTCTCTCCCAGCGGACGGTACGATATTCTTTGAAAAGGTTGAAGGACGAGGGATATATCGTCGAACGGTACTACTTTGCAGATGCCCGGCAGAGCCTGTATGGTCTCTGGGATACCGCTCCCAGTACAGGCACCGTGTGAGGGCTTCTCTCATACCGTTTTTTACATCCCCGCCATATGTCAGAGTATTTAACTTTGGTGGCACCATATGGAATCGAGGATGGACCGATGCTTAAAAATAAATGTACCTGAATCGGGAGTTGCCCGATCAGATGGTGACTTTTTCCAGTGCCTGATTGAGGTCAAAGATGATATCTTCGATATCCTCGGTTCCAATCGCAAGCCTGATGTAATCCGGGGTGACACCGGTTGCCTTCTGCTCCTCTTCGGTGAGCTGCTGGTGTGTGGTTGTTGCCGGATGGATCACAAGACTTTTTGAATCGCCGATATTTGCAAGATGGGAGAAGAGTTTCAGTGACTCTATGACAGTGCGTCCCGCTTCAACCCCTCCCTTCACACCAAATCCGACGAGGGGACCGAAGTTTCCATTCAGGTATTTTGTAGCCTTTGCGTGGCTCTCATGGTCCGGCAGTCCGGGATAATTGACCCAGGCTACATTTGGGTGTTTGCTGAGAAACTCTGCAACCGCCTGCGCATTCTTTCCATGCCGTTCGATCCGGAGGTGGAGTGTCTCAAGTCCGATCAGGAAGAGCCATGAATTGAATGGAGAGAGTGCAGCCCCGGTGTCTCTCAGAAGCTGAAGCCTGAGTTTGAAGGCGACTACAACATTGCCAAGTCCCGGGAAGTTCCCGAAGGTATCCCAGTATTTCACCCCGTGGTAACTCGGATCAGGTTCTGTAAACTCCGGAAATTTACCCCGGCTCCAGTCAAATCTGCCTGCATCGACGACAACCCCGCCGAGCGAATTCCCATGGCCGCCGATGTACTTCGTGGCAGAGAGCACAACAATATCTGCCCCATGGTCGATGGGCCGGACAATTCCAACCGCCGTCGTGTTATCAACAACGAATGGAATCTCATGCTCATGGGCAATGGCTGCGATCGCTTCAAAGTCAGGGATATCGAGTTTCGGGTTCCCGATCGTCTCTGCATAGATGGCACGGGTCTTGTCTGTGATGGCTCTTCGGAATACCTCCGGGTCGGTTGAATCGACAAATACAACTTTCCTGCCGAATTTTGGGAAGGTATAATTGAAGAGCTGATAGGTTCCGCCATAGAGATTATCCGCTGAGACGATCTCATCTCCCGGCCGTGTTATGGTCAGGAGGGCATTGGTGATCGCTGCCATTCCTGAAGCGAATGCAAGGGCAGCTGTCCCACCCTCGATTGCTGCCACCCTCTTCTCGAAGACATCGGTCGTCGGGTTCATCAGCCGGGTATAGATATTTCCAAGCTCCCTGAGGCCGAAGAGATTCGCTGCGTGTTCTGTATTCTGAAAGACATATGATGTCGTCTGGTAAAGAGGGACGGCCCGCGATCCGGTCGTCGGATCCGGTTCCTGCCCCGCATGAAGTGCCTGTGTTCCCAGTCGGTATGGTGTTTCTGTCATGGTATTCGTCTCATTCTGCAATCGGTAATTCGTATTTTTCTGCAATTTCGATGAATACATCGGCGAGATAGTGTACCTGCTTCTCACTGAGGCCGTAGGTGTTCAGCTTCCAGGTACGTGTGGCACCTGCAAACTCGCCGATGATTCCCCGCTCTGATAACTCGTCACTGAGGAAGAATCCTCGGCGTTTATGGGTCTTTGCAACGGTGTCGAAGCTCCCCGTAGTGTCCACTTTTGTGAGGGTATGTTTCCGTGGGTACTCGGAGACGACCCAGCTTCCCGTGATCGAGAGGAGCCGGTCGATGAAGTAGTTCGATCGCCGCACCTCATCGTCCCAGTGGAGTGTCCGCTCTTTCACCGCCGGGAAGGACGCCATCATCGAGAGGAGCGTCCCCCCCATCAGGGTGCACCCGAGCATCTGGACCTCTTTGATCCCAAATTTCCTCTTCGTCAGGTCTCCGGTCATTGCAGTGGTGTTCAGGACCTTCTCTGCCCATTCGCTGGATACGGCAAGTACTCCGGAAGGAGCGACTGATGCCATACTTTTGTGTCCTGACCCGACGACGAAGTCAACGCCGAGCGCCTTTCCATCCACGGGCATGATCCCGACGGTATAGGCGCCATTGTAGAGGATCGGGATGTCGTATTGATGTGCTACTTTTGCAATAGCGGAGATATCATGAACATTTGCGTTCTGGTAGTCGACATGATCCATCATCACAAGGGCGGGAGTCTTCCCTGTCTCGCGGATCACATCTTCAATCTTCACTGCGGTTGCCTCAGGGGTGACGAGATTCTTTTCGTTGAGCGGAACCTCTCTGACGACCCCACCTGCACCTTCGACTGCGAGGAACTCGGTGTAATGGGCAAGTGCAGAGACGATAACACTGTCCCCTTTCGCAACAAGGCTCTGAGCGACCGCCTGGAATCCCCTTCTGGCTCCCGGTACCACACGGGCAACATCCATATTCACGTAGGATGCAAGGTCTGCATGAAACTCTGCAATGCCCGGTTTTGTGATCTTATCCAGACGGAAGGGTTTTCGGCAGGCGTCACAGGTCGAGTACCCGTCACCGTAGGCGGCAAGCGCTTTCCTCGCCTCCGGAGTCAGTCTTCCAGCTGCCTGAATCGGCTGGATATTGATGAAATCCTCTTCCCGTGATCGGATGGGAATACTGTCGGCAATCTTTGTGATACGTGCTGTGCCGGTATCTCCTTCCAGCTCCGAGATGATCGCCTTCAGTTCTGCGATCTTCTCATCAAATGCCCTCTCCTCACTCTTGTCAAGACCTTTCGGGACTGATCCGCGATAGATCTCCCGCATATCCTCAAGGGTGAAGATCGCCTCGAATAACTTCTGTACTCTGATACTCATGATCCCTCTCCACTCTGAATAATAGGATACATTCTTCCGCCTCTTCTTGTGAGTGCAATGAATATTCACAATTGTGAACTCATTATAGATAGATTCTAGAATATTTATATCTTCATGAAGAGGCGCTTTTTGTCGGTGCACCCGATTATTAAAAGTAGGGGCTGGTTGTATCGTACCCGGTTGCTACAGGAGACCTGGAAACAGGGGTCCCATGAGATAATAAAGAGCCACAGAAAGGATGATTATCCCTGCACCTCTCCGTATCCCAACCTGATACCGGGTCAGAACCCGGAGGATACCGGAGACCCGTTCTTCCGAGAGGGCCGAGAGGAGAAGAAGCGGTGTTGCCATGCCGATTCCAAAGATGATAAAGTGCACCAGGCTGGTTATGGCTTCAGGTATGGTTGCTGAAAGGGCAAAGATCATAAGGAGCCCGGCTGGGTTGCAGGGGAGGGCAACAAGACCGAAGAATCCACCGTACAGCAGAGCTGCTGCATGTTGGGAATGTGCCGTCGGGACATCAATGCCCGGAAAGAGACGGCCCGGATCCAGGCCAAGGATCATTCCTGCACCAAGGAAGACGAGCAGTATGTATATGATTGGGCTTATGAGTCGAATCGCTGTGGATAGCGGTGTATTCACAATAATCACGAAGAAAAGACCGAAGAGAAGCATCGATCCTATCGCACCGGCGCTGACGATGAGCCCCAGATACAGAGGGGACCTCATCCACCCCTCTCTATTACCTGAGGCGAGATAGGCAAGATAGCCGGGATAGAGGGGAAGGACACAGACTGCCCCGAGAGGGGTATAGATCCCGGCAAAAAATGAGAGGATCAAGGTTTCAGAGGTAATCATGAAGAGAGATCTCCGATGATCGCGGCGAGCCCCTCAGATGAGAAGACACCAGGCCCGAGGAAATAGATGGTATCGTTATAGAGGAGTATCGTCTGCGGAGTGGATTGCATGAACCTGATCCCGAATGTTTCAATAAGTCCTATTGAGAGTTGTGCGGGTGCTGTCACAAAGAGCCCCTGGTACCCGTTTCTCTCCACATATCGCCTGACTGTGGCACTCCCTTCACCAGGATCGATATTTAATCCCACTACAATAGAGAAGTCGGGATATTCCCTCTGAAGATCTGTCGATTCTCTGAACTGGGCTCCACATGCGGGGCATGAGGTGGTAAAGGTATGGATGATGACCGGTTTTCCAGACGCCATCAGAGATCCAAGGGTGAACTCTTCCTCTGTTGGAATGTCGGTGAGCGGTATTGTCAACCAGGGTATGCTATCCGTTTCAGAAACTATCTCCGTCGCTCTCTCATCCTGGAATCCGGTACAGCCGGAGGCAAGAAGAAGGGTGAGAACGACCAGGCAGACATACACTTTTTTTCCATGACCGTTTCCTACCATACACCCCCCCTCTCACTCTCTCGATAACGAATCTCGTACAAAAAGAGATATCATCGCATGTATGTCAGTTATTCCTTTCAATATATAATTAAGGTAATGAATGTGAGCCGGGTTACTGAATCCAACCGTGATCCTGTTGATCGACAGCGCCCATCACATCCCCTTTCCCACAAACATGGCACCGTGGGTTCTTCTCAAGCCTGATCTCATCAACCGTGGATCGCTCGCCATCCCAGTGAAGGAGGCGATTCAAAAGGAGCTCTCCTGTGCCGGTGAGATACTTGATCACCTCAGTTGCCTGCACCATTCCAATGAATCCGGGTGTCACCCCGACCACCGGAAAGACCTCGACAGGGGGAGGGTGGGGGAAGGTGCATGCCAGGCATGCAGTCTTCCCCGGGAGTATGGTTGTCGCCTGTCCGCAGAGACCCCGGATCCCGCCATGAAAGAAGGGGATCTCCTTTATATATGCTGCTTTATTCAATAGATACCTGGTTGGGAAGTTATCCAACGCATCGACAATTCCATCTGCATCTCCGATGAGATCGAGGACATTTGTCTCATCAATGGTTATATCGATGGCCTCAATTGAGATATCAGGATTAATCTCCCTGAGTTTTACGGATGCTGACACGGTCTTCCTCTCCCCGATATCCCGATTAAAGTGGAGTATCTGTCTGTTGAGATTTGTGAGTTCAACACTATCTTTGTCAACAAGAACAATGCGCCCAACTCCTGCAACTGCAAGGTAGATGGCTATCGGAGAACCAAGCCCTCCTGCCCCGGCAATAAATATCGTTGCCGTCTTGAGCTGCTCCTGGCCACTCTCACCAAAGAGCATGATCTGACGTTTATATCGATTACGTTCCTGTTCAGAAATCATAAAAATCACTCAGTCTGCGCACTATCTGGTGATAAGAGCCAGAGCCCGGAATCGAACCGGGATGTAGTTGATCTGCAGTCAACCGCGTAGCCACTCCGCCACTCTGGCACCGCTATTCACAATTGTGACTTCGCTATAATCAACTCTTACCTCTGATACATTAATGGCTTCGAATCCGGCAAAAATCACCTCATTTTTTCTTCAATCCGAAGATATATTACCCCGCAGAACAAAATATCGGACAAATCACAATTGTGAAAGGTTGAAAATGGCTCATCATTCAATGACCCTGGAAGAGAAGGCATTTCTCCTCAGTATTGGATCAATTGAGCTTGATGAACGGCTGTTCTCACATATAACCAGTACCCAGGCAACTGCGGGTCCCGGGGCTGGTGGAATTTCAGTATTCATACGCTCGGGTGAGCACAGGGTACGCCTGGCCGTAAAAGATCATTCCCCACTACAACTCCTTCCTGAGGAGGATGGAGTTGTTATTCTCTATCATAACGAGCCGTTTGTGTATGGATTTCTTGAAACGCCACTCTGCCACTGCCCGGAGCAGGCATATATCACCGTCAGTGAGCGGTGCATCTTCCACTGTAGATTCTGCCCGGTTCCAAAACTGCATGGCGGCAGGAAAAGCATCGAGACGATCATCGGGCTGGTCCAAGAGGCGTCTGCAACCGGGGGTCTCAAGGCAATCTCCCTTACAAGCGGTGTTGCCATATCTCCTGAAGAGGAGGTGGAATGGATCGTTGAGGTGGTGCATGCACTCCACAGCCGTTTTGACCTCCCGATCGGTGTCTCTGTCTATCCGACAAAGGACTCCAGCAGGCTGCTCTATGATGCCGGTGCCGTTGAGATCAAGTATAATGTGGAGACGATGGACCCGGTGATCTTTGCTACTGTCTGCCCTGACTTCTCCTTATCTGAGATACTCGATGCACTCAGGGAGGCGGTCAGGATCTTCGGGAAAAACGCAGTATTTTCAAATTTCATCATCGGACTTGGTGAGGATGACCAGACCGTGCTTGATGGTGTCACGACTCTTGCCCGGATGGGTGTCATCCCAAATCTCCGTCCGATCTCACCATCCCCACTTCGTGAAGGGGAGATCACCATTCAACGGCCATCACAGGAACGGCTCCTGTATCTTGCCAAAAAAACCGTTGAGATCCTGGTGCGGTATGGGCTTGATGCCCGGTCTGCCCGGACGATGTGCTTCCCATGCACCGGCTGTGATATCACACCGTTTCGGGATATTTACTAATTGAGGTTTTGTACTATGGAAGAAGAAAGAGATGAAACGCTTATCCTCCTTGGGTGCCCCGAGGTTCCGGTTCAGCAGGCACTTGCACTCTATGCAGCCGATCGCCTGAATGAAGCTGGCAAAGATGTACTGATCGCCGGGAACAGCGCGGTGCTGGTTCTCCTGAAGGTATCAGATCCAAAGAAGGTGTACGCAAAGAAGATGGTTGAACTGGATCGGTGTATCGAGGAACTGGCATCAGGGGAACGGACTCCGTCCACATGCATTGTCTTTGCCCACAATGATGCCGGAATCAGTTATGCAACAACGATTCGATATCTCTTTGAAGGCCGTCTCATTGTCATTGTCTTTGGGAGAGAGGCAGAGGAACTCGCAGAACAGCTTGAGATCCCCTGCGAGATGATCGTCGAGAAGGCGGTTCATAATCCAGGCAAACTACGTAAAAAACTCGATGAGGTGCTTTGATGGGCTGTGTTGAAGATCTCGGTTATGATGTCCTCCTCTCCATGGCCTCCTTTAAGGAGTGCCGGAGCTATGTTGAAAAACACTTTAAAGAGGTCTATTATGTCGATCCGGGATTTAAGATCTTTGAGAAGCGGATCATCGGTGTTCCTCCCATTGCTCTTGGGATAGATGGCGATGCAGTCATCCTCCCCTACACCAAACCCTGCCATGGCACCTACCTTCTCCGTGTCGTATCTTCAGAAGATGCGGTGATGGTGCGCAAAAATGGGAGGGATAAGCCATAAGGTCAGAGAGTGGTATAAGAATCCTGATGAGGATCCATCTGATTGAAGAGAGGTGTCAGAAGTGATTGCGCGGGATATATCATCTGAAATCCGTCTGCGTGCCGAAGAGAAGGATGCGGTGATCCTTGCTCATAACTATCAGGTTGCCGGGGTGCAGGATGTTGCTGATATCGTCGGTGACTCCCTTGAACTTGCCCGAGCAGCAGCAGGGCGAAGAGAAGAAATAATCGTCTTCTGCGGTGTCGACTTTATGGCAGAGACTGCCGCCATCCTCTCTCCTGAAAAGACTGTTCTCCTCCCGGCACCCGATGCCCACTGCCCGATGGCAGGGATGATCACCGGTGGCGAGGTGAAGACCCTCCGTGAGCGGTTCCCTGACGCAGCAGTCGTTGCATACGTGAATACGACGGCTGAGGTGAAGGCAGAGAGTGATATCTGCTGTACATCGGCAAATGCTCTGAAGGTCGTTGAATCACTCGAAGCTGACCAGGTGATCATGCTCCCTGACAGAAACCTCGCCGGCTATGTGGCACGATTCACAGAGAAAGAGATCCTGCCATGGCAGGGGTTCTGTTATGTCCATGACATGATGACTATCGCAGACGTCTCCAGAGCCCGTCTCAATCATCCTGGTGCAGAACTCCTCGTCCATCCCGAATGTCGTCCGGGGGTGATCGATCTGGCAGATTATATTCATTCTACCTCGGGAATGATCCGGCATATCTGTGCATCCGACAAGCGTGAATTTATCATCGGAACCGAGCCTGGAATCATCCATCAGATTGAGAAACGGTGTCCCGGGAAGCGGGTCTATCCCCTCTCAGAAAAAGCCGTCTGTATCAATATGAAGAAGACCTCTCTGGAGAAGGTCCTCCAATCACTTGAGAATCTGACCCCCCGGATGGTGGTGCCAGAAGAGATTGCGGCACGGGCACGGGTTGCCATTGAGCGGATGCTTCAGATCTAGTGATCCAGACGTTTTCCTTTCTGGGAAACGAACCGATCCCAGTTAAACGGCTCGTCAAGGATCTCAACCTCAACATGCTTGATTTCACCAAGTCCGAGGACCGTCCTCTTCACCTGATCCTTGAGGTAATCGACGAGAGGACAGGCACTCGTCGTCAGCACCATCGATACAAGTACTGTGTCATCCTCGACATGCACTTCCTTGACAAGACCGAGATCGACGATATCGATCCCGACCTCCGGATCGATAACCGTCCTGAGCGCTTTTCTGACCTCCTCCTCCCTGATCAGTTCGTGCCTCTTCGCCTCTTTTGTGACATGATCGCGCTCAAGCTCAAAGATCCTCTCTTCGAGGCGGCTCTGGCGATCGAGGAGGCGGCTTACAACCCTGAGCATTGGATCCGGCATGTCACCATGATCGAGGACTCCGGGTGCCCTCGGCTCATCGGGTCCGGCAATTCTTCCCGGGACGCCAATCACGGTTGCCCCGGCTGGAACCGGACGGACAACGACCGATCCCGCACCAACCCGTGCACCCTCTCCGATCTCGATCGGTCCAAGGACGGCTGCACCTGATCCTATGGTGACATTGTTTCCGATCGTCGGATGGCGCTTTCCTTTCGTCAACGATGTTCCCCCGAGGACAACTCCCATATAGATGAGGACATCATCGCCTACCTCCGCAGTCTCCCCGATGACGATACCAGATCCATGATCGATGAAGACCCTTCTCCCGATGGTTGCACCGGGATGTATCTCGACACCGGTTAGAGCCCGTGAGATATGAGAGAGAAGGCGGGCAGGGAAATGAAGCCCATAGCTCCAGAGGCGGTGCGCAATCCTGTGCATCCAGAGGGCATGCATCCCCGGATAACAACAGATCACCTCAAGGGTGGATCGTGCCGCCGGATCCTTCTCAAAGACTGTCCTGATATCTTCCCGTATGCTCATGAATGAACACCTATGCGCTGAAGAGGCCTGTTGAGAGGTATCTCTCCCCGGTATCCGGCAGGATGACAACGATCAACTTTCCTGCATTCTCCTTTCGTCCTGCTACCCTGAGAGCCGCTGCAAGTGCCGCACCTGATGATATACCTGCGAGGATTCCCTCAAGACGGGCAAGCTTCCGTGCTGTCTCCTTCGCATCACCTGCTGTTACCTGGAGGATCTCATCAACGAGGTCGAGCCTGAGGATCTTCGGGATGAACCCTGCGCCGATCCCCTGAATCGTGTGAGGGCCGGGCTTTCCACCTGAGAGTACCGGAGATTCGGCTGGTTCGACTGCAATTGCTTTGAAGTCAGGCTTTCTCCCTTTTATCACTTCGGATATCCCGGTGATCGTGCCTCCGGTTCCAACTCCCGCAACGACAATATCCACCTTTCCGTCGGTATCCTGCCAGATCTCCTCGGCAGTCGTCTTCCGGTGGATCTCCGGGTTGGCAGGGTTCTCAAACTGCTGGGGCATGAAGCACCCCCCTTCTTCTGCCATAGATGTTGCCTTCCGGATTGCTCCGCCCATCCCCTCACTGCCTGGTGTCAGGATCAGTTCTGCGCCAAGAGCAGAGAGAATCTGTCTTCGCTCCATACTCATCGTCTCCGGCATGACAAGGGTGATCGGATGGCCGCGTGCGGCTGCAACAGCTGCAAGTGCTATCCCGGTATTTCCGCTCGTCGGCTCAACGATCATGATCCTCTGGCCCTTACACAGCCTCCCATCTCTCTCTGCGCTGTCGATCATCGCAAGCCCGATCCTGTCCTTGACGCTGTGCATCGGGTTGAAGGACTCGACTTTGACGACAACGGTTGCAGATAATCCCTCGGTGATCCGGTTCAACCGGACAAGGGGGGTGTTCCCGATTGTTTCTGTGAGATTATTATAGATCCTTCCCATACTCTCTCCTCCTATGTGCATCTGCCAACAAGCCTGCTGATCGCGTCACTGGTGATGATACCGATCACCCGTTTCTTCTCATCAACGACCGGGAGTGCTGAGATGGATCGATCCTGCATTCTTCGTGCCGCATCCCGAACCGGCTCATCCGGTAATGCTGTGAGAACATCCCGGCTCATGATCTCATCGAGGGTCCGATGGCCGCAGGCAACCGCCTTTGCAATATCCCATGACGTGACGATCCCGGAAAGCTTCTCCTCTTCTCCAAGTACCGGGAGATGATTGACACCCTCGTTGATCATTATCTTTGATGCCTCAAGGATGGATGCCGCCTCGTTGATCGTAGGTATTCCGCTCTCCATCACGTTTTTGACGAGGAGGCGGTCGAGGAAGTCGCCGATGATATAGTTCAGCTGACCTGATTCGAGCAGGAAGGCATCATGGCCATACTTCGATCGAATCTCGCGGTACTGCACATCGATCCCATTCTCAGTGAGTGCTGATACGATCTCCTCTGACTGGTATGGCGGGTAGAGCCAGTCGCTTGATACTGAGACGACGAGGAAAGACGATGTAGCATGAGCGAATCCGGCTGCAAGCGATCCGTCCATGGAGAGATCGAAGTAATCGAGTGCCCGTGTGATATAGAGGTAACTGTTTGGATCGAACCGGCGGGTAAATGAGTCTCCCTGGTGATGGAGGTAGCTCTCCACCTGAAACTCTGTTGCAAAATCATAGTTGATCCCTTCAGGTCCATAGAACCTTCTTCCGAACTTCTCATGCATCGCCTCATCCGAGAGGTATGTGATATGACCGATCATCCGGGCAACGCCAAGACCACGTGAAGGAGGATCCGTTGCCGGGTACTCTCCCCCTTTCCATGCGGGATCTGCCATGATCGCCTGTCGCCCAACTTCATTAAAGGCGATCTGCTGCGGTGATGATCGGGCGGTGGTTGCAATGGCAATCACCTTGCTGACCGATTCCGGATAGAGAACCGACCATGCGAGTGCCTGCATTCCGCCCATCGATCCACCGGCGACTGCAGCGAGTCTCCTGATCCCGAAATGGTCGATGAGCCTCTTCTGAGCCCTGACCATGTCCTGAATGGTGATAACAGGAAAACCCAGTCCATACGGCTTTTTGGTCGTCGGATTGATTGAGGCCGGCCCGGTCGATCCCTTACATCCTCCGATAACATTTGAACAGATGACGAAGTACCGGTCCGTATCAAACGCCTTCCCCGGCCCGATAAGCGTCTCCCACCACCCTTTCTTCCCGGAGTCCGGATCTACTCCGGCCGCATGGGCATCTCCTGAGAGGGCATGGCAGACGAGGATTGCATTACTCTTCTCACGATTCAGTTTGCCATAGACCTGGTATGCGATTGTGAAAGGGGTAAGGGTCGCTTTGGATTCAAGGAGAAGCGGCTCATCAAAGGTGATTGTCATCGTCTTTGCTGTTGATAATGATTGTGCCATCTCTCTTCCCTCGTCAATTTCACAATTGTGAATCTTCTATACATGAATGAACGGATGGTTATAAAAAAGTTATTGATCCGGTGGATCCGTTCTGGAAAAAATCTGAGTCTTTACATTACATTTTGTATGGTATGAATCTGTTGTCCCTTTGGCGAAGATATTTATCATCTCCTTACTTAACAATTGTGAAATAATATGTCAGGAATGTGATGGTGCTGAAGTTACCTTGTCAGATAATCGTATGGGATGTACTCCCCGCCATCCGTGCGGCCATCGCAGAGGAGCTGATCAGGTGCGGTTCTGCCCAGCAGGATGCGGCCGAAATTCTTGATTGTGCACCTTCTGCAATATCGCAGTACCTCTCGGGAAAGCGAGGATATAGAATCGTTTTTGAGGAGGATATCCGCTCCCAGATAAGGGATCTTGCATATGCTCTCCATGCAGGTAAAGAGATAGATCTGGCATCCCGGATATGCAAAATCTGTGTGAAAATGCGAGAAGGAGAGCAGGCCTGCGGTTCTTGTGAGGATGAGGATGCCTGATCTGAAGAGAAGCGTCAAAACAGTACTCAACACTACGTCCCCTCCTGTCAATGCCTTCTCCGGCGGTCTGGATAGCTCTCTTCCGGCAGCAGTTGCAGAGGAGGTTTTGGAAGAGATCCTCCCGGCAATCGGCTTTTCAGAACTGTGTCTCTGCCCTCATGATGATGTTGCCGGAATTTCTGTCCCGGAAGATGAATCTGGGGACCAGATCGCATCTCGTGAGACGATACCAGATGACTTCAGGCATCCTGGTTTTATTTATAATATCCTTGATATTATAGGGTATCGAGGTGGGAGTATGATTGAAGAATCATGAATGCTGATGTAATCCGTTCAGACTTTCCGATCACCGACGACCTCATCTATCTCGATTCTGCCGCAACCAGCCTGATGCCCCGGCAGGTTGCAGAGGCGATCTCTGCGTATGATCTCAGGTACAGGGCAAATATTGGAAGGAGCGTCCACCGCCTTTCTGTCGTTGCCACCCAGCGATATCTTGATGCCCACGATCGGATCGCCTCTTTCATTGGTGGGGAATCCGGAACCACCGTGATCACGAAGAATACGACCGAGGCTATCGGAATTGTTGCTTCAGGAATCCCCTGGGAGAAGGGGGACCGGGTGGTGACGACTGCACTCGAACACCATTCAAATCTCCTCCCCTGGCTACGGCTCCGGAACAGAGGTGTTAACGTTGATATCGTCATGCCAGAGGCCGATGGTACGATCGATCCGGCAGCATTTGAGGCAGCCGTCACTGATGAGACGCGCCTCGTTGCGATCACCCATGCGTCAAATGTCCTCGGGGCGCTCCTTCCTGTCAGGAAGATTGCTGATATCTGCCATGAACACGGTGCCGAACTCCTTGTGGATGGTGCCCAGTCAGTTCCACATATCCCAATCGATGTAAAGGATCTTGGGTGTGATTACCTCTGCTTTTCAGGACATAAGATGCTTGGGCCGTCCGGGACCGGGGTCCTCTGGATGCAGGAGATGACTCCCGAGCCGCTGATCATCGGCGGGGGCTCGGTCGAGGCGGCTTCGCTGACAGGGTACACGCTTGCCGGGGATTACCGCCGGTACGAGGGGGGCACCCCTCCGATCGGGGGAACAATCGGCCTTGGTGAGGCGGTGAAGTACCTCACCTCTCTTGGTATGGAGGATATTAGCCGCCATGAGGAGTGGATCACACGGAGACTTCTTGATGGACTCACTGGAATCGACGGGGTGATCGTGCATGGCCCTGATACTCCCGGAGATCGGATCGGTGTCGTCTCCTTCACTGTTCCGGGGATGCATCCCCATGATGTCGCCCATATCCTTGATGAGGCGTCGGATATCATGGTACGATCAGGCGATCACTGCTGTAAACCGTTAATGGAGCTCCTTGAGCTTCCTCAGGGGACGGTCAGGGCAAGTACGTATCTTTACACTACTGGCGAGGAGATCGATCTCCTTCTCAGGAGCCTCGAAGAGATTGTTCGGATGGTGGAATGATGTTTAAAAAACTGCCAATACTTCGCGTCATGGGTGATAGCTTCTCCGAGGAACTCCACCCTGTCGTCGAGGAGGTGCCGGTGGCGGTCATCGTCAATGGCCGACACACCCTCACATCAATGACCAGCCCGGTGATGCTCCGTGAGTTTGTTATCGGGTATCTCTATACTGAACGGATCATCAGATCCCTGGATGATATCGAGTCGATCAGGATCGAGGATGCCACAGTGAGTGTCCTGACGAAGAATCCTTTTGAGATCCTTGTTTCAAAGAAGACTGTCCTCTCCGGCTGCGGGGGGACGAGTTCATTCCTCGACTCCACGCACCTCCCGCAAGCACCTCAGGGCTTTCAGATCTCGCCGGGAGTGATACAGTCGGCGGTGAAGGCCGGGCTCGAATCTGATCTCCATGTGGAGACCGGGGGGATTCATATTGTCGGGCTTTTTGATAAAGAGGGGGTGGCGATCCGGATCGTCGAGGATATCGGCCGGCACAACGCCCTTGACCGCCTGATAGGGTTTTCTCTTGAAGCAGGGATCGATCTCTCAGGGACCTTTATCATCTGCTCAGGGCGGATATCTTCTGAAATAGCGAGAAAATGCCTTATTGCCGGTATTCCTATTGTTGCCTCGCGTGGCGCTACCACAACGCTTGCTGTTACGATAGCAAAACAGGCGAACCTGACGCTCATCGGTTTTGTCAGATCGAACAGGATGAATATCTACTCGGGTGCAGAACGGATCGCTGGTGCGCAGACCTTGTCCGGATGATCAGAGGACCTCCGTACTATGGAGGATTTCAGCTCTCATCGACCCGGATGATCTGTACCGGGCAGAGATCTGCTGCATCCAGTATGCAATCTTTGAGGTCCTGAGGGGACTCTCCCTCTGCAATCATTCCGTTCGCCCGGAACTCTTCAATAATCTGGCTGAACGAATCTTCAGGATTCTCTTCGAAGAAGTCCGGGCAGGTATCCCAGCAGGATCCACAACTGATACAGGCTACACGATCAATGCTGACGTTCATGATGAATCACAGGTACCAAGCAGGAAGTACTTAGTGTTTGTGCCCGCCTTTCTCCATATGCTCCCCACCATCTCCGGTCACCGAGGTATAGAGATGATGTGAATAGACCACCCAGCCGATGAACGCTTCAATATATGCTCTTCCGGCAGCTACATCGTCTGGATCATACCCTTTCTTCTGCATGACGCGGTCGAAACGATGGGTGAGATCTTCTTCTATCGCCTTCAGGATAAACCCGATCGTCTCTTTCGGATCACCGGTATCAATCGCTTTCTCGGCTCTTGGTACTATCGGCCCTTCACTGAGTCCGGCGGGTTTCAAGCCGGTGTAGGCGGCTCCCTCACCAGCCCGGTGGATCCGGATGCAGTTCTCAAAGAACCAGTCCTCGGCAACATCCTGAGAGTCTTTTCCGGCCTTTCTGGCCCGCAGGGTCCTTTCAAAGATACTTCTCAGCTCTTCTTCTGACTCTTGTGGGATCCAGATGAGTACATAATTGAGGTTCTCCGTCTCCAGCGCCTTTTTTGCCGCTGTTACGACAGGACCATCCCTTGTATCGCAATGTGGTGGCATGGTTCATCACTCTCTGTTCTGATATGCCGAGGGATCACCATTCATCAGTTATTAACTATTGTGTCTACCTGGAGCAATCTCCCATCCCTCTCTTCCACCCATTCGTCAGCCTCGTATCATGACCAGCGTCATCTTGAACTTCGTGATTGCGCTGAGGGCATGGGGGACGTTTGCCGGAAAGATGATGGTCTCCCCTTCCTTCATCTGGAACGTCTCCCCGGCGATCCAGACCTCGCACTCGCCATCAAGGATTGTGACGACCGCATCATATGGTGCGGTATGTTCGGAGAGACCTTCATCCTCATCAAATGAGAAGATGCTGATGCTCCCTGCCTTGTTGTTGATGACCATCCTGCTTGCGACGGTCCCCTCCTGATAATTGACGAGATCCGGAAGACTGAATACCTTTCCCTTCAGCTCCTCACGATTTTTATCATGCTTACCAGGACTTTCCAGTTTAAACTCAGCCATACTGCTTCTTCCTCCTCTCTCCATGTATACCCTGCGGGTATAAAAATGGGGGGTTATGCCCCGACCATCCTTTTCATATCTTCTTCGACGGTGGTGTTTGGCTTGAGATCGAAGTTCTTCACCAGCACATCAAGGACCGTCGGAGAGACGAATCCCGGAAGCCTTGGGCCGAGGGTGATATCCTGTATCCCGAGGGAGAGGAGCGAGAGGAGGACGAGTACCGCTTTCTGTTCGTACCAGGCGATGTTGTATGCGATCGGTAGATCATTGATCCCGACCCCGAATGCCTCTGCGAGTGCCTGGGCGATGACGACAAGCGAGTAGCAGTCATTGCACTGGCCTGCATCAAGCACCCGTGGAATTCCGCCGATTGTTCCGAGATCAAGGCTGTTGTACCGGTACTTGGCACACCCGGCGGTGAGGATGACCGTATCCTTTGGAAGTGCTTCTGCAAACTCCGTGTAGTACGCACGATCTTTACGCCTCCCGTCACAGCCGGCCATCACGATGAACTTTCTGATATCCCCGTTCTTCACCGCATCCACGACCGTTCCTGCTATCGAGAGGACTGCGTCATGGGCACAGCCGGTGATGAGATCCCTCCCGCTCCCCGGAAGCGCCTGCGGGGGTTGCGCGGCCTTTGCTGCGGCGATGACTGCTGCAAAGTCCTTGTTGCCGTCGGCAGATGCCGGGATGTGAGCAACACCCGGAAATCCGGCCATTCCTGTGGTGTAGATCCTTTCTTTGTAGGAGTCCTTTGGTGGGACGATACAGTTTGTGGTGACAAGAACGGGTCCGTTGAAGTTCTCAAACTCCTCCTTCTGGTCTGGCCAGGAGCCGCCGTAGTTCCCGACAAGATGAGCGTACTTCTTCAATGCCGGATAGGCATGGGCCGGCAGCATCTCGCCATGCGTATAGATATCGACCCCGGCATCCTGTGACTGCTCAAGGAGCATCTCAAGGTCCTTTAAGTCATGGCCGGTGATCAGGATGCCGGGGCGGGATCCGGGGGTGGTCTTCACGTTTGTGATCTCCGGCTTTCCATATGCCCCGGTATTGGCTGCATCAAGGAGTGCAAGCACTTTCACGCCGTACTCTCCACATTCGAGGACGAGTGCCACCATCTCATCAACAGAGATATCCTGAAGCATTGAGGCGAGACCTTTCTGGAGGAACTGTTCGATCCCGGCATCGGTCTCTCCGAGCACCTCTGCATGTGTATAGTACGCGGCGATCCCTTTCATCCCAAAGAGAAGGGTTGAACGGAGAGACCGAACATCTTCGTTCTCTGTTGCGAGGAGCCCGACGGTCTTCCCTTTTGCCAGCATATCGGCTTCGGAAGCAGGCTTCCAAGTACAGGCATCCGGCTCGTCCTTTCCTGCCGGGAGGCCGTCACGGATGGTGATTGCTTTCTTGATCAGATCAACAAATCTCTCCTTATCGAAGTTGACATTGGTCAGGGTCGCAAAGAGGGCATCCGCGATGAATAATCCGGCCTTCGGATCATCCTTTCCGGTCTCCATCGCCTGGAGATTCCGAACCGCAATTCCCTTGCAGAGATGGATGAGGAGATCCTGGTACACCGCAATCTCATCTTCCTTTCCACATACTCCCCTGACTGTACAGCCGTTTCCTTTGACGGTCTCTTCGCACTGGTTGCAGAACATCGAAATCCTCCTTTGATATCTTTTTGATACAAGATACCTATTACATACTATATTATAAATAGAGGGGAGTTTCCAATACTATACCATGCAGGAAGGGTGTACAGTCAATCTGTAACCAACATCTCTACCTTCCGGAGTTTGAGTGGTAGTAATCTTTATGGTATACTGTGGTGTACTATAGTATCATGGCGACATCCCAGACGATTAAACTTGAACCTTCAACAAAAGAGCGACTGAACAGGTTGAAGATCCATCCCCGTGAAACCTATAATGACTGTATTGAGCGCCTAATTGATGTGATATATGATGATGAACCCCTCTCTGAAGAGACCATCAGGCGTCTGGATGAGGCAGAGACCTATATAAAAGCAGGAAAATTCAGACCTCTTGACGACGCCATGAGGGATCTTGATCTCCTGTGAAACCCTTTGACATTGTCATTATCCCTCCAGCAGAACGGGATCTTGCCAGGCTTGATCCACCATCGGCTCAGCGAATCCAAAAGGCGCTTGCAGATCTTGCACATGAGGAGAACCCATACAGGTTTCTCAAACGTCTGGAAGGGAACCATACCCCCCCGTTCTTCTCACTCAGGGTAGGAAAATACCGCGCTATTCTGAAGATCCATAATGAGCGTCTGATTATTATCGTGATTGAGGTGGGACCTCGAAGAACAGTATATAGAACATTCTAACCGATAATTCTTTGTGGGCAATCCGCACCCTTCATCCTCCTTTCCACATACTCCCCTGACTGTACAGCCGTTTCCTTTGACGGTCTCTTCACACTGGTTACAGAAGATCAAAATCCTCCTTTGGTATCTTTTTGATACAAGATACCTATTGCATACCATATTACAAATAGGAGAGAGTTTCTAATACTATACCATGCAGGAAGGGTGTACAGTCAATCTGACGGTTCGATACCTCTCAAAGAAGTGGATGCTCCTAATCATCCTTGAGCTGTACAAAGGCGAAGCGTACACCCGCCGGTTTTCCGAACTGAGGACCTCACTGGGTGGGATCACCCCGAAGGTCCTCTCAGAGCGGTTGAAGGAACTTGAGGATGAAGGGCTCCTCACCCGCCGTATCGATACCAGCGTCTTTCCGGTCCGCTCAGAGTACTGCCTGACAGAGAGCGGCCTTGAGATCGTTGATCTGATCCGTGACATTAAACGCTGGGCACTCAAATGGAAGATCGATAACATCCCCTGCGGCGAGCAGGACTGCAAGCAATGCATCCTTTAGGTGATGAAGAATGAAACGACAGATCATCAGTATTAATGAAGAGCTCTGCACCGGGTGCGGCGAATGTATCCCCGACTGCCCGGAAGGGGCGATCCAGATCATCGACGGAAAGGCACGGCTGGTCAGCGACCTCTACTGCGACGGACTCGGTGCCTGCATCGGAACCTGTCCTGAAGGCGCGATCTCGGTTATTGAACGGGAGGCAGAGCCATATGACGAATGGGCTGTGATGCGAAGCATCGTCTCAAAGGGTGAGGGTGTCATCAGGGCTCATCTTGCGCATCTTGATGCACATGATCAGATGGACCTCTATGAACAGGCAATAGCCTATCTCCAGGAGCATGACATTCCGGTTCCCTATCATGAGAGGGGACCGCAGGAGTGCCAGTGCTCCCCATCAGGCTGTCCGGGTACGGCATCCAGAAGCATCAGCAGGGACGATAGGGGAATGCCAGGCATGGTGGATCTCCCTTCAGAGCTTCGGCAGTGGCCGGTCCAGCTCCGGCTCATCAACCCGGCGGCACCCTGCTTTGACGATGCTGATCTCCTCATCTCTGCAGACTGCGTGCCGTATGCCTATGGAAATTTCCATGCAGGGCTCCTCAAGGACAGGGTTGTGGTCAATCTCTGCCCGAAACTGGATACCGATCTTGAGGGGTATATTCAGATTCTCGTTGAGATCTTCACCCTCCATACGATCCGATCGATTACCATTGCCCATATGGAGGTTCCCTGCTGTAGTGCCGTCCATTACATCCTCGAACGTGCACTTGAAGAGGCGGGTGTCGAGATCCCGATCGACAATGTCGTGATCACCGTGAATGGTGAGATCCGATCATAATCTCCTTTTTCTCTTCAATTTTAATATAATCGTAAAAAAAAAGAGAATTCTGTTTATGTCCCGACATTCCAGGAGGCCATATACTCCTCCTGCTCGGGGGTGAGGGTGTCGATGGTGCAGCCGAGGGATGCCAGTTTGATCCGTGCAATCTCCTCATCCATCTCGGTGGGCACATCATGGACGCCGGGAGCGAGGTCCTTTCCATGTTGTACCATGTACTCTGTTGAGAGTGCCTGGACTGCAAAGGAGAGATCCATCACCTCGATTGGGTGGCCCATCCCCTTTGGAACGGCAAGGTTTACGAGCCGGCCTTCGGCAAGGACGTGGATCTTCCGGTCCCCGAAGGTGTAGGAGTCGATTCCGTCCCGGCGGCCGATCTCATCTGCATTTGTATCGAGCCATTCGACATCGATCTCGACGTTGAAGTGTCCTGCATTACAGAGGATTGCACCATCACGCATCAGGGCAAACTCCGGTTCTTTCAGAATGCCGACATTGCCGGTTGTGGTGACGAAGAGTTCGCCGATGGGTGCCGCTTCCCTGATCGTCATCACCTCAAAGCCATCGAAGTGCGCCTGGAGGGCACGGCGGGGATCGATCTCGGTGACGATGACCCGTGCACCGAGTGCCCGTGCCTTCGTTGCAAGACCCCGGCCGCAGTACCCGTATCCGGCGACGACTATGTGCTTTCCTGCGATCAGGTTGTTGGTCGTTGCCATAATGGCAGTGAGCGCACTCTCGCCGGTGCCGTGGACATTGTCGAAGAAGTGCTTCATCGGGGTGTCATTGACGGCAACCACCGGGAATTCGAGCTTTCCTTCTCCCGCCATCGACTTCAGTCGGTGGATCCCGGTCGTCGTCTCTTCACAGCCTCCGAGGACACCGGGGAGGATGTCACGCCTGCCTGTATGGAGGTGGTGGATGAGATCCATCCCGTCATCGATGGTGATCGACGGCCGGGCATCAAGGACCTTGTCGATTCCGGCATAATACTCTTCATGTGAGCAGGCACGCTTCGCATAACAATGAATGTTCCCATCATTGAGTGCCTCTGCCACATCGTCCTGGGTCGAGAGCGGGTTGCAGCCGGTGATATGCACCTCTGCACCTCCTGCTGCAAGTGTCCGGGTGAGGACCGCGGTCTTCGCCTCGACATGGAGTGCCATCCCGATGACGATCCCTTTCAATGGCTGTTCTCTGATAAAACGCTCCCGGATCTCCCTGAGAACCGGCATATACTGTTCCGCCCAGCGGATCTTTTCTTCACCTGTATGCATTGTTTATCCCTGTCTGTATGAACTTCTCTTTATTCTGTTATCTTCCTTCTCTTTTCCTGTGGGAACTGCTTTTTGATTATTCCTTTCGGAGACGGGCAACGAAGAGTGCCCAGCCGATCTTCTTCTCATAGCCCTTCTCGACCCAGAACCGGAGTCCCTCAAGGGCAGCGTCGATGATCCCGGCGGGAGTCCCTTTCTCGTTGATGAGTGCATCCCGTTTCCTCTCCACGATATCATGGACCTCCTGGTAGGATCGGGCCAGGTTGCTGCTCCCCAGATCCTGGATCTCAAGGATTTCAAAGCCTGCTTCTCTCAGCTTCTCTTTATACAGGTCGTGTGTGGCAATATTCGATGTCCTCACCCTGGCATAGACCCGTTCAGCCTCTTCACGGCTGAGGGTCTCCATCTCAAGGATGTCAGAGAAGACGAAGGTGCCGCCCGGTTTCAGGACACGTGCACATTCCCTGACGAGCTTCCCCTTGTCCGGGCTGTGAAGCATCGCATCCTGGCTGACCAGGATATCAAACTCATCATCTGCGAAAGGCATGTTGTTGTAATCGCCATCGATGACAGAGATTTTTTCATCCAGCCCTTCTTCTGCGTTCTTCATCCTGGCGTATGCATTCTCTTTCTCTGAAAGATTCAGCCCAAAGACCTTATTGCAGTCATTATTCTTTGCTATATACCGTGGAAGACCGCAGAAGCCGCTTCCGACATCAAGGATAACCGTCTCCGGGGTGATGGTGAGCCTCCCCACCAGATTCTCGTTTGCCTTTATTGCCGCCTCAAAGAAGGTATTGGTCTCATCAAAGATACCAAGATGATGGTTCTCTCCACCCCAGCATTCTTTATACATCTCATGAATTGCGCCATCGTAGAACTGTTGAGTGACTTCGAGATATTCTTCTGATGTCATTAAGTACCTCCGTTTCATTTGTACTCGTTTTCTCTTGTAAAATTAACCGGTGGAATGACCGGAAAAAAAGGGATTAGTTTGATCCGATCCATGCATCAACTGTCGCCTGGTTTGCATTGATCCAGGTTTTGGCAGCTTCGTTTGCCGGGGTTCCGGATTCGATATCGGTCATGACAGATGCGATATCATCGGCGGTCCACTGGAAGCGTTCAAGGATTCCGTAGGCCTCCGGGTCATCCTCTCTGAGTCCCATACGGGCGAGGGTGACGATATCATCAAACTCTCCGTACTCCTTCCGCGGGTCGTCGAGGAATTTCAGATCGAAGCGTCCAAACATCCAGTGCGGACTCCATCCGGTCACAGCAATCCACTCATCATTGTTGATGGCGGATCTGAGTTCGGCAGCCATGCCGGCACTGCTGCTTGCGATCAGTTCATACTCGAGATCATAGCCTTCGATGGCATTCTCAGTCATCGTCATGACACCTGCCCCCGGCTCGATACCGATGATCCGGTGATCAAATCTGTCAGCGACACCGTTCATCTCCTCGATGGAGTCGATGGTGACATAAGCGGGAACGACGATGCCATGCCGCCCTGATCCCTCGATATTTGCGTTGACATAATCGATTCTGTCACCATACTCTTCCCAGAAGTGCTGATGAATATGCGGGAGCCATGCATTCGTGGTGAAGTCGACATCACCGCTTGCAAGTGCTGCATAGAGCGGTCCTGCATCGACGGCTATGATCTCAACATCATATCCTGCCTGCGTGAAGACCTCTTCGATGACATGGGTGCTGGCGATAGCACAGTCCCATGTGACATATCCAATAGAAATCTCTTTTTTAGGCTCTGCTTCGTCACCCACACATCCTGCTACGAGGATGCCTGAGAGGATGAGAAGGCTGATGAACATCGGGATACCAAACCTCTTCAAAATCATACTGAAACTCCGTTCATCCCGGTTATCCGGTGATGAACAAAAGGCCGTATCTGACCGATACCTGTTTAGATACCCCTTCTTAAAAGTATTTATTGGGTATCTTTATATGAAATAAGATTTTAAAGGGTTAATTTCTCAATTTATGACCAATATAGTGGATTTCGCATCACCTGATCTGTTAATCTTTCAAAAAAGCTATTCAGTATGGTATCCCCTGTATGATATCGCCGGGGATTATCCCCCTCTTCCGGATTTATGAGGAAGTGTTGCTTCTTCTTCCAATAGCGACTGTAATATTTCTTTGAAAAAGCTGCGCGAGCCGCTCTGATGAGAAAAAAAGTGTTTTTTCAGTGTTTGTTATGGATTCCTTTGATCAGGATCATCGGTGTGCCTGCATCTGCCGAACCGCTGACGAGGTCGGCAAGGCTTGCCAGAACATCCTTCATGTTCCGGGGTGTCGTTCCTTCACATTCGATACAGTGGATCTCACGTGCCCGTTTGTACTCTTCTTCGAGGAGTTTTGTTATCTCTTCTTCTGATCTCCCCTCGGCATGGAACATATCAACCATATACTTCATCTTAAATCCTTCACGGAGGCTGTCGCCGATACCCGGGGTTGCACCGAAGGTGGTTATCGGGTCGGCGAGTTCGTATATGCCGCTGCTTGGATCTTTATATGCTCCATCACCGTAGACGATGATCTCAAGATGCTTGCCGGTCTTCTTCAGGATCGCATCCTGAAGCGTGCAGGCGAAGAGATCGGCGAGATGCGGGGCCAGCTTCAGCCTCTCTTCCGAGGACATATTGCTCCCGAGGAGTCCCCACTCAGACCCTGGCAATGACGTGCCCTTGCTGCAGATATCCTGAAGGGTGCAGCAGTTGGGTATGACCGCAGAGAGTGCAGCCCTCGTCTTCTCCCGTGTATGGATATCGGCTGCGATGACGGCGTCGGGGGCGAAGTCTGTGATCCTTGCCGGATCATTGCAGAGGAAGATAGTCGGTCTGGCACCAGCCTCACGGATGATCGTCTCATACAGGCCGATATAGTTGACCCCGGTCAGCGGATGGGTGAATTCCTGTGGTAGGTCGCCTGATCTGATCAGGCCTTCATGCTTCTCCCCAAGCTCTATTGCCACATCCGGTGGGATGATCTGGTTGCCGACTTCGTCATCCGGGAAGGAGAGCTGGACGATGACCTCACCTTTCGGGACTGCCCGGGCGATGCTCTTTAAGATGAGGGAGAACCGGTTCCGGCTGGCAATGGGGAAGACCACACCAACCCTGCTCTCCGGGGTGAGGGAGAGGAGGTTTCGGATCTCCGCAGCGACATCGTCGATGCTGACGAAATTATTCTGTGCACGGGCAACGATCGATTCGGTGATGGCAAGGACATCGCAGGTCTCGAGCATCCCGTCTGCATCCATCCTGGTGATATCCTGCAGGATCATCTCCTGCAGGTCGGTTCCTGGAATGATTACTCCCATTTTGATGCCGAATGCACAGGGGCCGATATAATCTGGTAATTGAAACATAGATACCCTCTCGTTATTAATTCTGTACTGTTATCGGAGATAAGCTATTATGATCGCCGGCTGAAGGAAGATTCCTCCAGCCGCCATCCATCTCTTAAAAGGTCTTCAGTTCACCCTTAATGACTCTCTTGGTGATACTGGTGATGTCCGCCAGCCTCTCATTGACGATCTCCTCAACATCACGGGAGAGTGCGGTGAAGTCAGAACCCTTCTCTGGTATGATCTGGACGCTGGCGACGAGGGGCTGGTCGATCGGCTTGCCGATCTGGGAAAGCAGACGAACATACATCTCGGTGATCCCATCGACCTTCATGCAGGCCTCCTGGGCGATCCCGGTGGCGAGGAGATTGTAAATCTTCCCGATATGGTTGATCGGGTTCTTTCCGCTTGCAGCCTCCATGCTCATCGGCCGGTTCGGGGTGATGAGCCCGTTGATCCGGTTGCCACGGCCGACAGAGCCGTCATCCCCCATCTCTGCCGAGGTTCCGTTGACGGTGAGGAAGATACTGTTATTTTTGATGTCATCAGCAGTGTTTACGGCAACCTCAACCTTCCTGCTGGTATGCTTTCGGGCAACTGCCTGGAGCTCTTCCTGCATGAGGGCGGTCATATTGACATAATCGTCCATTGATGAGCAGTACCGGTCCACCATTGCGGAGGCGATGGTGAAGGTCATCTGGTCGCCGTTTCGAAGCCCCATGATCTTAATGTCATAGCCGATCATCGGGTGCTTTGGGCGGAGGGTGTCTGCGATCTCCTGGTTCATCGCAAGAATGATCTCTTCGACCTCGGAGAAGGGGGCATGCCCGACACCAAATGAGGTATCATTGGCACGCGGAATCGGGCTTGACCCGGATGGCTTGAAGACATCACGGAGGTCGGTTGATCCATCGCCCATTCTGCAGTCGACAATGATGTCCCGTTCCATGTTCAGGGTGGGGAGGGTCTCGGCAAGGTAGATCCGGGCAGCTTCGATAGAGATTGCATCGGTCGGGATGACGTGGCCTTCAAACTGTTTGGTTGCTCTTCCCGTCAGGAGGAGATATATCGGTCTGACGATCTTTCCGCCGCCAAACGAGGGGATGGAGGCACCGGCGACGACTTCGCCCTGATCGGTGTTATGGTGGAGAACACCGTCGCAGCGGTCTTCGTACTCCCGGCAGAGTGCCCGGCTGACCGCTTCGGCGACGCCATCGGCGATGCTGTCGGGGTGGCCGATACATTTCCGTTCGACGAGTTCGATCTGCTGTTCTTCAATCGGTGTCTGGTCCAGGGATACAACATTAATCGTGCGTTTCATAAAAAGCCTCAGTTTGTAAAGGTCATCTTTTCACTGAATTCTGGAAAAATACCTTTTTTCTACTATTACCTTCCCGATTGACAAATAGCTTCTGCCTCACGGCCCGGCGTTCGGGGTTTGGTAAAATAGCATTCTATGAAGCGTTATGTTGTTTTATTGGATTATCTATTGTGTATATAGTTCATCCCTTCCGGAATGCCTCTCTTCTCATGGTTTGGAGTGTATTTGTTCTTCATTGGCGCAGGCTCTTCTGCATCATCCGTATTTGTACTGACTGTATTCCGGGTCAGTTCGCTGATTCTTCGACGATGATTGCTCTCCTTCGCATATTCCGGCCTTTGGTCATCTGATATGGAACGGAGAAGGGGGCTACCGGTTCCTGGTGAGGATAACTGAGAGCTTCTCACCATTGGGTATCGTGAGGGTGAGGTGGCGTGCATAGGCGACTGCGAGGAGCGAGCCGATGGTATTCGCTATCATGTCAAAGACCGTGTCAGTATACCCGTGATTATAGGATGAATGGAAGATGCTGTCGATAAATAATTCTCCTATCTCCCAGACGGCACCAAGGAGGAAGACGAGGATGATGATCCCGAGGTACATCCCCGTTGGCCGTACCTCGACTCCCCGGAGACTGAGGATGAGATATATAGAGAAGATGATCAGTCCGAGTGCAAATCCTGAGATAGAGTGGGCAATTTTGTCATACCATGGTGCATATATCCAGTAGTACCGGGCGATTCCCCCGGCACTATGGATGAGGAGTGCCAGTGCAACAGCTGCCTTTGTGCCGGTGGGGAGGTCTATGGAGAGGTACCATGCAATACCAAATGGAATGAGGATAAGAGTAATGGTGAGGAGGACGAAGAGAACCCTGAACATATCCCGGTGAAGATATGCCTGTACGAGATATCCGATGAGGATGATCTGCATCAGGATAACGGCTGCGGGTTCCACTGCTTTTATATTCATCAAAAAACACGGTACGAGATCTATTGGATCTATTTTATAATTATTGGTCAGTCTATGAGGGATACAAGCAGTTATGGTTCTCCGGACAGAATACTGGATGATGGCCTCACCAATCTGCTATCCCGCCTCCCCGTTTGATATCTTCAATGTCTCATTCGAGCGTTTCTTCGATCCGGCGATGCACAGGGTTATCGTCTTTGATGGCGCTCTTGATGCCGGGATTCTCCGGGAGGCGACGATGCAGCTGATAGGATCAAATCCGTACCTTGGATCCCGGTTTGCAGAGGATGGCGTTCTCCCGGTCTGGGAGGCGATCCCTGAGGTTGCCTGGGCGATGGCATTCTCGGTTGTGACCGGTGCAGAGGATGAACCTCTCCCCCGCCCTCCACCATCCATCGATCCCCGGAAGGGACCACAGGTGCGGGTGAGGCTGTACCGGCGGTCGGATGGCGATACCCTTTCTGTCACCTGCCATCATGGGTTCTGTGATGCCGGTGGGCTTGGGATCGTCACCCGGCAGCTTCTGGCGATATACCGGAATCTGATAAGGGACCCGGGATACTGTGCCCCACTTCTTGATCCCTATGACCGGGGGATGGATCAGATCCTTGAACTCTTCACCGAGGATGAGCGGCGGGAGGCACTCCGGGCTGAGGAGCCCTTCATCGACCGGTGGGGCTTTCCGTATGTGTACACCGGCAGAGGGGAGCCGAGGATAGCATACCGGACATTTCCACAAGAGCGGCTCGCTGCCGCGAAGGCGTTTGGACGGGAGCATGGGGCGACGGTAAACGATATCCTCATCGGCTGTTACGTCCTGGCTCTCAAAAAGATACGGGGCAATCCTTCTGATAATGGCGAACCTCGATCGATCATGAGTTCTGCCGACCTCCGGCGGCACCACCGGATGGATACCGGCGATCTCCCGAGGAACTCGTCAGTATCCTTTCAGATCACGCTCTCTCTCGATGAGGATGCGGGGCTTGCGGATATCATCGGCGAGGTGACGGCGGTGATGGGCCGGAAGAAGCAGCGGGATCTCGGCCTTGCCTGCATCCTCTTCTATGAGACGCTTCTGGAGGGGGGGATGCCTGCCGTGGAAGGGTTTTTTGATGCGATCGCCCGGGGCCATGCCGAGGAGGGGCTGAAGAACCCGGTCTTCTCAAATCTGGGTATTGCTGATCCTGATGATATCACCGGAGGAGAGGATCTCCTCCCGGAGATCCGGGATATCCAGACCCTCCCCTGCGTCTGCTGGCCGTATGGGTTTCTCCTCGTCGCCTCCACCTTCAGGGGAAGGCTGACGCTGATGACGGGATATGAGGAGGGGCCTTATGCGACGGAGACGGTGGAGCGGTTCCTCGGATGTATGGATGCATATCTGCCGGGATAGAAGCGGAAGGCGAATTTTGCTTGTAAGCGATCACTTCTTATTGAGTTTTTCAATCTCTTCCTCCACTTCCTTTATACCTTCCTGATAGAAATCCCCCTCTTTTGGATCCAGCTCAATAAGAAGACGGTATAATTCCCCAACATGCACCTTCTCTTCGTCTGCAATGTCGCGGAAAACCTCTTTTGCAAGCGGATTATCTGTTGCATCAGCAATCTGGAGATAGAGCTGAATCGCCTCAAACTCGGCAGCCATGCTGTAGCGGACGGTGCGGATGAGTTCTTCATGGGAGATCTTTCTGTCAAGGTTGTTTCCTGCGAATGGATTGGCAAATTCTGGCATTTCTATCACTTCCTTTTTTTATGGGCTGATTTGAGCCCATTATAGGCTTTTATATGCAGGGGGTTATATGTGTTGGGGATCTGGTACATTTTATAAGAGCAGGGTTATGTATCATCTGGTTCGAAGAGTAGATACCATGCAGCAGCTGACAACCATCGCCCGCCCCGTCGATCCCTCGTATCCGACGAACCGGGCGATTATCATCCTGATACTCCTGGTCTTCGCGGGAACTTCTCTGTACCGGGGGGCTGATTCGCCTGAATCGTTCATCTCCGGGCTGATCGCAGGAGTTGCCGTCTTTCTTGCATGGGCAATCGCCCGGGAGCTCGACCCTGATTCTGAGTATGCCGCGTTTCTTCCGGCTGTGATCTCCATCCCTCTCCTTGTCTTCATTCCGGTTCACGGTCTTTTGGCATCACTCTTCCTCCTTCTCCTTCTCCGGGTGGTGAATAGGACGACCGGCCTGCCAGCAGGAGTCCTCGATTCTGCCGCCCTTCTCCTCCTCTCCGGCTGGCTGGTCTCTGCCGGGGTATGGATTGCAGGACCGGCGGCGGTGGCTGCCTTCCTCCTTGACTGGCGGTTGCGGAGCGGCAATCCCCGGCAGATCTGGTTTGCGGCGGGAACACTCCTCCTGATGCTTGCTCTTATCTTCCTAAGCGGCGGCTTCGGACTCGCTGGATCGGATCTTCCCGCCGCCTTCCCGGTCTCCCTCCTGGTGCTCGCCGCCCCCCTCCTCTTTGTTCTGGTCATCCTCAGGGGGGGGCCGATCCGTTCCCCGGATGATCGGGGCTCTGAGGTGCTGGATACCGACCGGGTGCAGGCGGCCCGGATTCTCGGCCTCTCCGTTGTGGTGGTAGCGGTTCTGGTTGGGGGGATGGAAGCGGTTGCGTTGCTGCTTTCAGCATGGGCTGCGCTGGTGGGTCTTGGTATATATGGCTCTATACGGTGGGTGCTGAAATAGCCCGGTTTGAGTAATAAAAAAAGGAAGGGCGGTTCTGGTAGCCGCCACCGGAGGGATGCAGATCGTTGGTGGGGGAGGGGGTATGTGGTATGGAATGGGGGTGCTGATCAGCCCTGCTTGTACTCACAGTACTGGCAGAGGGGGCAGGGATAGATCTTTTCATCAGCAGTTTCGAGCCTGATGGACTTTCCACACTTCTTGCAGACGTATCTGCCTGGTCCTGGCTGGTCGCCACATTTGATCGTCTTTGTCATAGGTATTGTTCGGATGTTTACGAATATATATTTTGTGGATGGATGTACGGGGTCTCTTCGACGATAGACGAGCAGTTTGCAGGTGGACGGGTTCCTGGTGGAGTTAATCGTGCAGGATAAGCTTAATGCCGAATCAGGTAATCTTCCTTCCATGAAGCAGGAGGTACGGTCCGGTTCGGAACCGGGTATCAGCGTATCAGCCATCGCCGATCTTGTCAGGATCGGGAGGCCGCAGTTCCTTATAGCCGGATTCTTCCTCTTCCTGCTCGGCTCCCTCTTCTCCGTCTGCACAGGGGTCCCCTTCAGCCCGGAGCGGTTCCTCTGGGGGTATGCTATCGTTGCCGCCGCCCACCTCAGCGTCAGTTATAGTAATGAGTATTATGACCGCTCATCTGATGATCCCGCCGCCCGCTCTCCCGTCTCCGGGGGGACGGGGATCCTTCCTCTGCGGCCACATCTGGCAGGGTATGCCCTCGCTACTGCCATTCTCCTCTCTATTGTATCACTTATTCTTGCCATCGGTTTTGTCATCGCTTTCTCATGGACCGCCGCCATTATCCCGTTTGTTCTTGCCGGGATAATCCTCTCCTGGGTCTACTCGGCCCCTCCTCTCCGGTTCTGCAGCCGGGGTCTTGGCGAGGTGGCAACCCTCCTGGCATTCGGCTTCTTCCTCCCCGGGAGCGGGTACTTCGTCATGGCAGGGACGATCAGCAGCGACTTTCTCCTCTTCTCGATCCCGCTCCTCTTCCTCGGCCTCTTCTTCATCATCAGCGTTGAGCTCCCGGACCGGGAGGTTGATCTCCGCTCAGGCAAACGGAACCTGGTGACGGCCTATGGCCGGCGGAGGGCACGCCAGGCCATCACCGGAGCCGGGGCGGCGGCGTGTATCAGCTACCTGGTGTTCCTTCTGGCCGGGCCGCCGCTTTTCGACTGTCCTGCAGGATGGCTCTTCCTCCCCGCCCTTCTTCCGCTTGCCGCCGGTCTTCTGGGTCTTCACTCATCAGCGGATGAGCGGGATGCGATCTGCAGGGAGGCAGGGATGAACATCGCTTCGCTGACTGTTTTTATTCTCGGAGGGTGTCTGATTTTGATTGGAGTGTAAGGGGCGTATTAGCACCGGAACGAGGCGAAATGATGATCGGAAGATAGAAGTTGGAGAAGTACAACATCTTTCATCATATGAATGATATTCATGAGGTTTCAATTAAAAATTATCGAGCCATCGATGAGATATCATTTACACCGAAACGTATCAATATTCTTGTTGGTCCTAATAACAGTGGTAAATCCTCTGTTCTCGAATCGATTGCGTTATTGAAATCCAGTGAGAACAGGTGCGAAGATTCACTGGGGATATACGTTTTAGGTGAGATTATAAAAAAATATTCAATGAAGTATCTTTTTCATAATCTGGAGAAAACTATTGAGATATCATGTAAAGATATGTGTATTACCCTTCGATATTATTCAGAAGGATACCCAAAAGATACAAGCGGCTCTCACATTCGTGACTATTTTAATGAAATAATACAGGACCATTTTAATCAGCCCGATACGATACATCGAATCAGATCACGGTTCTTTCAGGATAGAAAATATGCAGATAACCCCCAGTGGAAACACCAGGTACGGCGTGACGGATCATCTCCTTTGGACAGCAAGCCTCGATTTGATCATGATGAGAGGGATGAACGATTCGGAATGTATATTACAGGTCTGGAGAAGAAGATCGAATCGGTTCTCTATCATACAAAGAAAATTGTATTTTCAGGCTTTCTGAAGGGATCCCCCGCTCTTCTGTATGTAATCCTGGATAAAGAGAATAGGGACGATATACAGCAGCAGGAAGAGGTATTCGATTTCATGAGATACCAGATGAAGAGTTTTCATGAGATACAATCGCCTCTGCATACATCCACAGGATTTGTAAGTGATTATGATACCGGTTCCCAATCGGGGAGGCTTGATGACCTCCATGATGAAGTGGTTCGAAGAAACCTGATCGTTGAATCCCATAATCGCATCATTTCTAAAATTCCATATATTGAGGACATACGAAAAACAGATGAAGGGATGTATGTTTCATTAAGCGGACAGGAGCGGACAATTCCTTTGGCATCAATGGGAGATGGATTCAAATCAATGCTCAGGATTTTTTATCTAAGTGTTCTGGCAAAGAACGGTGTGATTACTCTGGAAGAGCCGGAACTATCCCTCCATCCGGGATATATTGAGATGCTCGCAGAAGCAATCATCTTTTGCTCAAAGGAAACACAGTTCTTTATTTCAACTCATTCCAACGACCTCATTCAAAGTCTGCTTGAGGTAGCGGACCAGAATACCTGCCTGGATTCCATTCAGATTATCAAAATGCATCCACGACTTGATGCTCATACGATAGAAATCGAAGAGATCCCCGGAGGAGAAGCTCTCGATGATATCGAGACGATCAGGATCGATCTCCGGGGGATCTGAGTTGATACGTCCGATGTTATGCGAGGGGAAACATGACTGCTGGTTTTTGGATGAGGTGATACGGCAGGAATGCTCCATACCCCCGCTCTGTTTCCATAAGGATCTGGGAGGGTTTCAGAAGTGCTATCGTTCGGAATATCATTCCACCCAACGCAGCTTCGTCATTCTCTCTGACAATGGACATGAGTTGATGGCCAGATATGTCCCCGCTATTATGGATTTCTTCGGCACCATGAGACTGAATCTGCACTACATCGTTCTGAAGGATGCAGATTACTGTAAGCCTGCAGATTTACTGGCACAGTATTGTGACGGAATGAACCAAATTCTGAAGACGAAAAAGAGAGGTGGCATTACAATACGGCAGGAGCAGGCAGATCACACCATTTCGATGATCTCTGAGAGCGATGATCGTTTCTCGTTCCACTTCCACTTCGTATTCATCCCCCAGAGTCTGGAAGAGACCATTGTAGCGAAGTCTTTGGAGATGAATCGATCATGTATCAGAGGTGGTACGGCAGGAGTGAGTACGGACCCTCATAAAGCATTGAATGATATTGCACGCCACTTAGACCTCGATGATAAAGAGGCACTTATCCGACATTCTGTGAAGGAACAATGGTTCAGTGATGAAGACTGGTATACCGATCTTCTCAGCAGCATACAACAGCTGAATAGCTAATCCAATCTCAATAACGTACAACTCAGTAATACATACAACATACATGCAGGAAGCAACTATTCGGAAATTCCGAACAGTTCAAAGGAAGAGGATAAGGACATCGAAAGAGGAGGCGAAGGTGAGAAAGAGCCACTGCTTTTCTGGAGGAGGAAGAACCACCCCTAAGAACCAACTCTCCGGAAAAAACGGAACGTTCATAGCTCACATTCAGGGAAAAACCGAGTATCTCTTCCCTGCTTTTTACCCGGTGAAAGATTATGCGGCCGTCATCGGTCAGTTCAAAGCCGATCCTTTAACTGCCAATGCGAATCCTGAAATACCCCGGCATACCTCTCATCCGGCTGATGTCGAAGTCAGAAAAGATGTCATCAGAATCCGGAATTTTCTCAAAAAACTATCTCTTCAATACATTTTTGAAAAAGGTTCTGAATTCTTGACAGATCCTTCAGAAATGTCTTTTTATAGAAACAATCTGGCATTTCAGGCAGATTCCTTCAGTTTCCTGTACTTTTTCAGAGCCTGGTTGCGATCCAGAGGTTCTTCTTCATCAGATTCGTGGATATATTTTTCAAGCCCATAATCCTCAATAATCGATTCAGTCTTTTCGAATGTTGAGATATCGATCACCACGCTGACGGCCTTGTTATCCTCTGAAACGATATACTGGCTTGTATCTCTAATATACCGTTGGCCTCATTACCCATATGTCCCATTATGTGATTTTTATACTGCGAAACGACAGGCTCCATACTTATACCGTTGGCCTCATTACCCATATGTCCCATTATACCATAAAGCCTCTATGCAGTATGCACATCCAGAAGATCCTTTCAGCAGAAAAGAGCTCTTTTGATAATGCTCACCAGTCCAAGGAGAGGATTACACAGAATTGGAAAGAAGGGGGAGGGGGGTGGAGAGACGGACAGACACCGTGCAAGTACCATGCAAGTACCATGCAAGTACCATGCAAGTACCCCGCAAGTTGTTACCATACTACAAGCTGCTCTTCATGAAAACAGATCACGTGGTGAACTCCAGGAAGCTGCACAATTAAAAAACAGAGATAATTTCCGTAAAAACTACTTAAAACCCCTTGTAGAAGACGGACTCCTTGAACCAATGATCCCCGATAAACCACGCAGCCCGAAGCAGCGGTACCGCACCACCGCCGCCGGGCGTGCACTCATCAAAGCAGCCGGGGAGGAGGAGAGATGACCCCTGCCGGATATACGGAAGATGCCCTCGTTGAGCAGCCCGCCATTGCAGTCTTCAGGGAGCTTGGCTGGGAGGCGATCAACGCCTATGACGAGTTTGATCACGGTGTCAGCACCCTGGGCAGGGAGACGAAATCCGAGGTCATTCTCAAGAGAAATCTGCGTGAAGCCCTGCTCCGGCTCAACCCGGATGCATCCGTCGAGGCAGTCCATGAAGCAATTGCGGATCTCACCCGTGACCGCTCCCGGATGAGCATGGCCGCCGCCAACAGGGAGATCTATCACCTGCTGAAGAATGGTATCCGGGTGCCGGTTCCGGACCCGGATGGCGATGGCGAGACGATTGAGCTTCTGCGGATCATCGACTGGGAGAAGAGCAGAAACAACGACTTCCTCCTCTGCTCCCAGTTCTGGGTCACCGGGGAGATGCACACCCGGCGGGCCGATCTCGTCGGCTTCGTCAATGGCATCCCATTCCTCATAATCGAGCTGAAAGCCGCCCACCGCAGGCTTGAGACGGGATTTTCCGGCAATATCCGGGATTACAAAGATACCATTCCCCAGATCTTCCAGCCAAATGCGATGATCATCGTCTCAAACGGGAGCCAGAGCAGGGTTGGGAGCGTCACTGCGGGATGGGAACACTTTGCGGAATGGAAGAAGGTGGGGAGTGAGAAGGAGCCGGGGCGTATCTCGCTTGAGACGATGCTCCATGGGATCTGTGCACCGGACCGCCTCCTCGATATCGTCGAGAACTTCACCCTCTTCCAGGAGATCCCGGGGGGCCTCATCAAGCTGGTCGCAAAGAATCACCAGTACCTCGGTGTCAATAATGCAATCGACGCCCTCACCGATATCCGGGAGCGGGATGGCAAACTCGGTGTCTTCTGGCATACCCAGGGGAGCGGCAAGAGCGTCTCGATGATCTTCTTTGCCCAGAAGGTCCTCCGGAGAGTTCCCGGCAACTGGACATTTGTCATCGTCACCGACCGGCAGGAGCTTGATACACAGATCTACAGGAACTTCGTATCGGCAGGGGTTGTGACCGAGAATAAAGCACAGGCAGAGAGCAGCCTCCATCTCCGGCAGCTGCTCACCGAGGATCACCGGTACGTCTTCACCCTCATTCACAAGTTCAGGACTGATAAGGGAGAGCGGCACCCGGTCCTCTCCGGACGGGGGGATATCATCGTCATCACCGACGAGGCGCACCGGAGCCAGTACGATACCCTTGCAATGAATATGCGGACCTCCCTTCCGAATGCCGCCTTCCTCGCCTTCACCGGAACCCCGCTGATCGCCACCGAAGAGAGGACCCGGCAGGTCTTTGGTGAGTATATCAGCGTCTATGACTTCAAGCAGTCGGTGGATGATGGTGCGACCGTCCCGCTCTATTATGAGAACCGGATCCCGCAGCTCCAGCTGACGAACGAGAATCTCAATACCGATATGGCAGCACTCCTCGAAGCTGACGAGCTTGATGAGGCAGAGGAGAAGAAGCTTGAGCGTGAGTTTGCACGGGAATATCACCTGATCACGCGGGATGACCGGCTCGAGGCAATTGCACGCGACCTCGTCGATCACTTCACCGGTCGGGGTTTCCGGGGCAAGGCGATGATGATCGCAATCGACAAGGCGACCGCCATCCGGATGCATGACAAGGTCAGGAGATACTGGGATACCAGGATCAGTGACCTTGTTGCAGAATCTACCGGGGCAGAGGGTGCTGACCGGCAGGAGCTCCTCGATACGATCGCCTGGATGAGAGAGACGGATATGGCGGTCGTCGTCTCACAGGGGCAGAACGAGATCGCGGAGATGGCTGAGAAAGGGCTTGATATCAGGCCTCACCGCAGGCGGATGGTTGATGAGGATCTCGAGACGCGGTTCAAGCGGTCCGACGATCCCTTCCGGCTGGTCTTCGTCTGTGCAATGTGGATTACCTGCTTTGATGTCCCAAGCTGCTCGACCCTGTACCTCGACAAGCCGATGCGCAACCACACCCTGATGCAGACGATAGCACGGGCAAATCGGGTCTATCCCGGGAAGGTGAGCGGGTTAATCGTCGATTATGTCGGGGTCTTCAGGAATCTTGAGAAGGCCCTTGCCATCTATGGTGCAGGGGGGGAGGGCGATACTCCGGTGGAGGATAAATCCGCTCTTGTTACCGCACTTCAGCAGGCACTCTCCGAGACCCGGAGCCTCTGCGAGGAGCATGATGTCGATATTGATGCGATACAGGCTGCGGAAGGATTTGACCGTATCGCCCTGAAGGATCGTGCTGTTGAGGCCCTCCTCGTCTCAGAAGATATCAAACGGCGTTTTCTCGACTGCGCAAATGTGGTCCAGCGGCTGTATAAGGCGGTCCTTCCGGACCCGGAGGCGAGACGGTTTGCCGCCCATGTCTCACCGATCCGGTTCATCGCCGATGGTATCCGGTCGCTCATGCCGCCGGTTGATATCTCAAACGTGATGGAGCAGGTCGGGGAGCTGCTTGACCGGTCGATAGCCACCGATGGCTACACCATACGTGAATCGGATCAGCAGTATGGAGAAGAGCAGCTGATTGACATCAGCGGGATCGATTTTGAAGAGCTTGCCCAAAAGTTCAGACAAGGCAAGAAAAGGACGATGAACGAGAGGCTGAAGGGAAGCGTCGCCCGAAAACTGATGGCGATGGTCCGGCTCAACCGCACCCGGATGGATTATCTCGAGCAGTTCCAGAAGATGATCGAAGAATATAATGCCGGGAAGCTGAGCGACGACGAGTTCTTTCACCGGCTCGTCGCCTTCACGAAGAGTTTAAACGAGGAGGAGCAGCGGACCGTCAGCGAACAGCTGAATGAGGAGGAGCTGGCGATCTTTGACCTCCTGACAAAGCCGATGATCGAGCTCTCAGCCGCCGAGAGGAAGCGGGTGAAGGCAACCGCCCGGAAGCTCCTTGCCACCCTGAAGGAGGAGAAGCTCGTCCTCGACTGGCGCAAACGCCAGCAGACGCTCTCAGATGTCCGCCGGACGATTAATACGATGCTGGATGAGTGCCTCCCGGAGGTCTACACGACGGAGCTGTATGAGGAGAAGACGACCGCCGTCTTTCAGCATGTGTATGATGTGTATTATGGGGGAGGGGAGAGTGTGTATGCGGGGTAGGGGGAGATTTTTTCATCCATTAAATAACCCAAGTTGCTCATCTCCTCTCGGCCTTTTTCTTTTTTAATTATGTTAAAATGAGAATAAGGCTAGAATAGACCTTCCCCTCCAGAGGTAATCATTGTCTCTACACCGTCGAGACAATTGATCTAACCAATCATCATGACTCCATGCGGGATAACCACCCCATAAGCACCTGTCATATCATTCCCATAACCCCCATTAAATAGTGATAAAACATCCTTCAAAGGGAAGTGTGTGTTCTATGCAGAAGTATGAGTACAGATGTGTTGCAATTCTTGGTATGGGAGAGAAGACCACGAGGATACTCAATGAGTATGGTCAGCAGGGGTGGGAGCTGGTTGATGTTGTCTGGATCTGGCATTATTTCAAAAGGCCGCTTAAATCCTGAAGATTCAGGATATAGGATTTCATTTTATTGATCAATACTGCTTAAGGCTCAATAAGCCTTCTTTTCCTCATCCCTACCAGCAGAACGGGACCTCGAAGGACAGTATACAGAACATTCTAACCGATACTTCTTTGTGGGCAACCCGCACCCTTCATCCCCCTCCACCACCAACATCTACCCGACAACCATGGGCGACAACAACAACAACCCATCAGAAAAGTCCCTCCTCACCGACCCCCCCTTCTACCTCCCGGAGTTTGAGGAGTCCCACCAGTATATCCTCAATGAGTATGCTGTTGAGCCAAAGGATATCGGGATCTTCATCCCCTGTGCCATGCGAAAACCTTACAGCGCAAGCCCGAGCCACCAGCTGATCAAAATGGTCATCTCACAGGTCTTTTCTGATGATCAGTACCATCTCGTCGTCTTTGGGACCTGCGGGATCGTGCCGTCCGAGCTCGAGGAGATGTACCCCTACGCCCATTACAAGTACATGCTCGGCAAATGCAAAGACCAGAAGGTCCTTGACGACTTCCTCAGGATAGAGACCGACCGGGTCGCCGGGTACCTGGAGAAGACACGCCACCTCTACCGGTACCGGATCGCCTACTGCCTCGGGATCTTCCGGGAGGCGTTCATCCGGGGGGCAGAGCAGGCCGGTGTCGAAATCGACCTCATCCTCCCGACAACCGATGTCATCACTATGATCGTCGAGCAGGGAGACTGTGCCTTCCAGGAAGGCTCCCTCTCGATGGATGAGTACCTCGGGGAGTTCTGTGAAGAGCTGATCCGGTTCAGAAACGACCGGTACAAAAAAGAGTGACCTTTTATTCCATTTTATATTTTTTATAAATCCTTCACTGAATCCATTTTCCCATCCTTGCAAGAGGGGGGACTGACTTCCAGATAGAGGGTTATCGCCTCATGCAATCGGTGGAGTACTTCCTCATAGGTCTTTGCCTGGGTGAAACACCCCGGCAGAGAGGGGATAGAGGCATGATAATACCCATCCTCATCTTTTTCAATCAGGCAATCGAATCTCATCCCTTCCTCTCTTAGTTCTATGATGGCAACCTGGCAGTGCCTCGCGACAGGCTCCCTCAGATCAACGGCTCCGGCAGCGTCCCGCCGCCCGCCGGGAGCTTCGTCGGCTTGATCAGGACCTGTTCATCAGACTGCCGGATCTTCTCGATCAACAGCTCTTTTCCCCGCTTCGTCATCGCAAAGACCGGAACCGAAACCCCTGCCTGGAGGAGCGCCCTCTCCCCGGCGATCCGCCGGATCGAACCGGATGCACAGGCAGTGACAATATCTGATGCGGAGACGAGCATCTCCGCCTCAGCCTCCGAGAGGCCGGTGACATGGACCCCGATGATCAGGATATCAGGGAACAACCCCCGGATCGTCTCAGCATCTCCCGGGAGTGCGACCGTCACCGCGATATGGGCAAACCCCTCCGCAACCGCACGGGCTGCCCCTTCCACCTGGTCCATCGTTGCTCCATTCTGATCGAGGACGATCCCGCCCCCCTCCTCGATCCGCTCGATCACCGACCGGTATGGAACCGTCCGGACCAGTCCTGACATCCGGCCGCCGATCCCCTGGACCATCGATGGTTTCGTTACGATGACCGTCCCGGCACCGTCGCAGGCAAGGACCGCGGCATCAAGGATGCCGGCTTTCATTCCGAAGCTGATGATCTCGGACGCACCAAACCCGACGAACTCACGGTCATCCTCCACCTGCCGGTCAGGGGTGCACATCCCGAATGCCCGGATACGGTGGCGTATATTCTCTGCAATATGCTCTCTGCTCATCTCCGGGATCGGATAGGCGAATCGCTTTGCAAGCGGGCAGTCCCGGATCATCGGCTCGCCGACCTCGATCACCTCACCGTCCCTGACCACAATACGCGCCCGGCCGATAGCCTCGATAATATGTTCATCCTGGTATTCTGTCATCCATCTCCCTCGTGTGGAGTACCATCATCCCGAGCTCTCATGAATCTGCCTCTCCACCGCAGACCGGACAATCCGGATTTTTGTCAATTGGAATCGTATCGACCTCGGATCGCATCCCATCCCAGAGGAGGAGCCGGTTTGTGAGCAGTTCCCCGGTTCCGAGAAGGTATTTTATCACTTCATTTGCCTGCACCATCCCGATGAAGCCCGCCGTCACCCCGACGACCGGGATCACCTCTTCCGGCGGTGTATGGGGGAAGATGCAGGCGAAACAGGCAGTCTTCCCCGGCACGACCGTTGTTGCCTGGCCATAGAAGCCGCGTATCCCGCCATGGAAGAACGGAATCTCCTCCTTATGCGCAGCCTTGTTGAGAAGGTACCGGGTCGGAAAGTTATCCATCGCATCAACGATCCCGTCTGCTCCCAGAATAAGCTCGCCGATACTCTCCTCGTCCATCCAGCGATCGATGGGGACGATCTCAATATCGGCGTTCAGATCCCGCAGCCTGCGGGCAGCCGAATCGGTCTTCCTCTCCCCGACAGAGGAGTCGCCATGGAGGATCTGCCGGTTCAGGTTGGTCAGATCAACATCATCATTATCGACGATGATCAGCCTGCCCACCCCGGCAGCCGCGAGATAGAGTGATATCGGCGATCCAAGACCTCCTGCACCCGCAATGAAGATCGTCGCCTTCTTCAGCCTCTCCTGGCCGTCCTCCCCGAAGAGGAGGATCTGGCGTTTGTACCGTTCCAGCTCACCTGTCGATAGCATCAGTATCCCTCTCATCGATCATTGTTCCGGAAGATATATCTGACCTCTCAAGCACCCGGCAGACCGAACAGATCTCCCCGCTTGCAGTCCCGCCGCACTGGAGGCATCGCTGTATCTCCCCCTGCCTCGGAATCGCCCCGACGATATCCCGTACCTGATCCCGGGAGGAGATCAGCCGCCGCATCGTTCCTGGATAGCGGAACTCGAGATTCGCGAGAATCTCCCGAACCTCCCCCCGGAGCGCACCTCCCGCATACGGGCACTCCGGGAGATCGACAAACTCCCCCATCACCATCAGGCAGACGGTGATCTCCTTCTCGGAGAGGATCGAGAGCGGCTTGATCCTCGGGATGAAGCATTCCGGGAGACCGCCGGAGGTATCAAGGACCATCCGGGGGAGATCACCACGCAGGAGATTCATCAGGACAGACTGTGCCTCGTCATCGAGATTATGGCCGGTTGCAATCACTGTTGCATGCGCATCTGCCGCCCCCACCTCAAGTGCCCGTCGTCGGAGCACCCCGCAGACGGTGCAGCCCTGCTCAACCCGGTTGGTAAGCAATGCATCAAGATCTGCCCCAAAAAGCCTGGAAAATGATAGGATCCGGTGGTCAACCCCGAGTCGTGAGGTGAGCTCTGCGGCCGCCTCCATCGTCTCCTCCCGGTATCCGGCGATCCCTTCATCGATCGTGATCGCAACAAGGTGTACTCCTTCTGAGGATGCAAGCAGCCGGTGCAGGAGGATCAGGAGGAGCCTGCTGTCCTTGCCCCCCGACAGGCCGACGGCAACACGATCTCCCGGGGCGATCCGCCCTTCAAGAGCAGCACCGACCCGTTCCGCACAATCGGCGAGGAGATGATCGGCACAAAGCCTCCGCTCGGGATCGAAGAGCCGTATAACCGCCGGTTTGCCACAGAGGGAACAGCCTTTACCCGCCATGGGAGACCTGGATGATCCTGAGTTCATCGTCGCCGCCCGCCTCTTCATCCTCAGGGACGATGATGCCGTTTCTGGTGACGATCACCCCGGTCGGTAAAAATCCAAGAGAGATGACGAGATCTTCTATCCGCACCGGTTCAGGGGGGAGCACCCGGATGCTCCTGTCAGGGAGTATGACCTGCATCAGGAGAATGGTTGATCTGCATCAATCTTAACCGGACCGCCTGGTGATCAGAATTGTTTATCCATGAATGAGACATAAGCATCATCAGATGATCAGACAGCAGAAGGAGGCACTCATCATGCTCGGGTGCCCTGAGATCCCGGTCCAGCAGGCACTTGCCCTCTATGCCGCAGACCGGTTCAATGATGACGGATGGGATCTCACCATCGCAGGAAACGGGGCCGTCCTCAACCTGCTCCGCGTCTCGGATCCCAAGAAGGTATATATACGGAAGATGATGGATCTCGAGAAGTGCATCGATGAGTTATCTGCCAAAGAACGAGCCCCGGACCTCTGTATGGTCTGTATTCACAATGATGCCGGCCTCTCGTATGCCGCATCAATCCGGTATCTCTTCGAGGGGCGGTTCATCGCCCTCGTCTTTGGACGGGATGCAGAGGCACTTGCGGCAGAGATCGATTTTCCCTGTGACCCGGTCGTCGATGTCGCGGTACATAATCCCGGGAAACTTCGTCGAAAACTGGATGAGGTGATGAAATGGGCTGCATAGAAGATATAGGCTATGATATCATTCTCAGGATGGCCTCCTTCAAGGAATGCCGCGAGTATATCCGGGAGAATTTCAAGGATATTTATTATGTCGACCCCGGATTCCGCCTCTTTGATAAGGCGATGATCGGGGTTCCCCCGATCCCGATCGCACTTGACGGTGACGCCGTCATCCTCCCGTATACAAAACCCTGCCACGGCACCTTCCTCCTCAGAGTTGTATCGGCAGCTGAGGCGGATGTCGTCAGGAAGAAGGCCCGACGGGTACCCTGATCTTACCCTTCTGTCCGTTCGGATATCGCCCTGAGTGCCTCCCAGGCGGCATCCTGAACAATATCCTTCTCGTCATCAAGGAGCGTCCGGATTTTTGCAGCAACCGAGGGATCACCGATCTTTCCAAGTGCCTCTGCCGCTGCTGCCCGGACCTCGCCCCGTTCGTCATCAAGAAGCATGGTAAGGGTAGGAACCGCACGGGGATCCCGGATCTCACCGAGTGCATGAGCAACCCCTCTTCTCACCCAGCGATCTGCACCCGCAAGCCTTTCGATAAGTGGATCGACTGCAGATACATCCCCGATCGAACTGATTGACCGGACCACCACGTGGACCACATCGCTCTCCTCATCCTGGAGAGATCTGATGAGGGCAGCAACTGCCACCGGATGATGGATCTTCCCAAGCTCTGTTGCAGCCTTGATCCTGTACGGGATGCTCACATGGTTGAGCTGGTCGATGATGATCTGTATACTCCGTTCCTCCCGAAGGATCTTCCTCTGGACTATCTCCATCTCATCATCCTGCCGCATTGTCATCACCACCGGATCCTTATCCGCTGAGGTACATGTATCTGTCGATCATCCGGCACCCTGATTACCTCTCCGGGCGATCTCTCTTTTGGATGAATCCATCAGAGAGCCTCCTTGATGCAACTATGGGCTACCTTCAGGAACGCGAAGCACTCTTTGCCCCTGCTGCAACGAAGAGCAGCGAAGCCATCAGGAGGAGGGTGGAGGAGTCACCTGATCTCCGTGCTCCCTACTCACGTGACAGCGATCGCATCCTCCATTCACGTGCCTATGCACGGTATATCGACAAGACCCAGGTCTTCTCCCTCCTGGAAAACGATCATATCACCCACCGCGTCCTCCATGTCCAGCTCGTCTCCAAGATCGCCCGGACCGTCGGCCGTTCGCTCCGGCTCAACGAGGATCTCATCGAGGCGATCGCCCTTGGCCATGACATCGGCCATATCCCGTTTGGGCATTTCGGGGAGTCATGCCTTGATGCCATCTGCAGGCGGGAAGGGATTGGACGATTCCGCCATAATATCCAGGGTGTGCGGTTCCTCGACGAGATAGAGGATCTCAACCTCACCCTCCAGGTCCTTGATGGGATCCTCTGCCATGACGGCGAATCCAGGGCAACCAGACTCTCCCCTCTCCCGATCGAAGATGCCGATCCCTTCCTGGAATTCAAAAATAAAATCGATGCAGTCCAGAGTGAGCACCCGGCTGTTCCTGCCACCCCTGAGGGGTGCGTCGTCCGGTTCTCTGACACCATCGCCTATATCGCACGGGATCTTCGCGATGCAGCGGAAGTCGGTCTCATCGATGGCTTCTCTGACCTTCCTGAAGAGATCAGGGAGCAGCTTGGCACGAACGAACGTGATATCATCAATACCCTCACAATCGATCTGATGGAGACGAGCAGGACCGGAGAGGACTGTCTCATCGGTTTTTCCGATGATATCGGCTCTGCCTTAAACGGCCTGAAAACCTTCAATTACAGGCATATCTATGAGCATGAGAAGACACGAGGCCAGGATGCCATCATTCGGAAGATGTTTCTGGCAGTCTTTGAAGCATTACACGAAGATCTCAAGGAGAACCGGTCAGAATCCCGTATCTTCACAGACTATCTCGATGCCCCCTGGATCTCCGAAAGCTACAAAAATGAGATCTCCCCTGCCGGTGCTGTCCGGGACTTCATCGCGGGGATGACGGATCGGTACTTTGAGCGGGTCTATACCGAACTCGTCCTCCCACGAAAATTCGAGTCCTACCGGATAGAGACTATCGGTTCTTCAGATAGCCGGCGGTATACTTGATGAGCGAGTACATTCCGTCTGATGTCGGGTGTACCTCAATGAGGCGGCTGAGATCGCCGACCGTCTCCCCCTCTTTTGCCAGATAGGCGAGATACATCCCCATCACGCCGGCGACCGGTGAGGCCTCTGCAAATGCGAGAATTCTGCCGTCATCTGCATTCACTCTGATCGAGGCGACACCGGTCTTTCGATCCGGAACCGACCAGAAGGTTCCCGGCCCGGCAGGTCCGGGGAAGTGTATGCTGGTTCCTCCCTCTTCACCGGAGTCGTACCAGGTGTATTCATAGCCGAGGCTCATCGATTTTGGAGCCAGTGCGATATCAGGAGACGATACCCCTCCATTTGATGCCGCCGCCGTCCCCCGGAGCCGTGCAATCGGGGTGAGGCAGGGCTCGCCGATGATATCCCCACAGGCAAAGATGCCCGGAACACCCGTCTCAAATCTCTCATCGACCAGGATCTCGCCCAGCGGTCCCTTTGCCACCCCTTCGATCATTGCCGTGTTGGGGGAGAGTCCTGCAGCTATCAGAACACAATCGACGGCAAGCGTACTTCCGTTATACGAGATGCCGGTGACCCCGTCATCCCCGGTGATCGCTGTGATCGCTGCATTCTGATGGAGTACAATCCCACCGAGATCCTTCATCGCCTCTCTGCGGAGACGATCCGGTATCTGGTGGAGAAGAGAGCTTCTGCTCAGAATATGGGTCTCGCACCCGAATGCAGAGAAGATATAGGCAAACTCTGCCGCCATCACCCCGCCCCCGATGATGGCGATCTTCCCTGGCAGATCCTTCATCTCTTTGAGGGTGTGTGGAGTATAGACCCCCCTGAGGGTAATCCCCGGGATATCAGGAATGGTCGGCCTCGATCCTGTTGCGATGATGAGCCGATCAAACGCGGTCTCTTTGCCGTTGATATAGACCTTCCCGTCCCTGAAAGCCCCCTCTGCACCATGCAGCACCCTGACACCGGCTTCCCTGGTCTCCTCCTCAAGGATGCCTGCTATCTTTCCCTGAATTGCGGAGAGCCCGTCCATAACCTTCCTGAAGTTGACGGTGGGAGCCCCGTTCGTCAGCCCCAGTGCTGCAGCCTGCTCTGCAGACCTGATCATCCGGGCGATATCATTTAATCCACAGATCTGCATGCAGCCGTCATGGAGGCACTGGCCGCCGAGGCTCCTCCGCTCAACAAGGGTCACTTCCTCCCCTGACCGTGCCGCCTGGATCGCAGCCATCCGGCCAGCTGGCCCTCCGCCAAGTACGAGTATCACAGAGTGCAACTCCTAGAGGAGCTCGACCCCTTCGTCCATCGGTTCAGAGAGGATCTCTCCGGTGAATGCGTTCACCTCGACGATATGTTTCCCCCGGATCTGCCAGATCGGGATATAGGTGAGCTGGATCGACCTCTCAATCTGGTCGCGTGGCGGCCGGAAGGTCTTCTCTTCAGAGAAGATTGCATCTCCGCTTTCGGTCTTAATCCGGACCCTCTTTGAGAGTGCTCCGATCAGGTGGGTGAGGATCTTCTCTTCTGCCTCCTTCTGAAGAATGGACGGTCTGACCATCTCGGCATCGCCTGGGATCTCTATCTCGCTGATCGCATCGAGATCGAGATCCTGGGGGAGGCCATTGACCGCACTGATGGCACCGGAACCGTTTGCATCAAAGGTGATCTGTTTTCCTTTGTACGAAGCGTCCCCTTTGCATGAATAATCATAGACCCAGGCAGGGATCATCCGGAGGCGAACCGGTCCGTTCTGGCCGGATATTCTCATCGCTTCGTCTGCAGTCGCGCGGATCGGAAGCGCCCTGATCCGTCCGGGTGGGGGGGCGTCTCCTGCCATGTGTGGTTTCATCCCTTCTCTTCCTGGTGCTGATCCCCAGGAGATGACAAGTCTCTCCCCGGAGATCCGTGCGACCGCCGCCTCTCCGGCATATCGTGCCAGATCACGATTCTGCCAGAGCACTCCCTCCTTCGGACGTATCTCCGGATTGCTTGTGTAGATCAGCTTCTTACAGGGAACCCTTTCGCCAGCATCGTCAAGATTGTATTGTGTATGGTCAAACCGGCGGGCGATAGCCGGATCATCTGTGCAGAGGGTGAGAATACACTCTCTTCCTGCAAGTGCGGAGAAGTCGAAGGGATCTCCTTCTTCTTCAATATCATATCCTGCGGCCTCAAGGATCCGGCGGATCTCATGGACGGCACGCCTCTTCACTGAATCATCCATACCCATAAGAGTGCCTCTGGAAAGAACAATATTTCGATTCCCCGCACCGGGTGCGAAGAATTTTATCCACCGGGAATTGATTTATATGTCATGGTCTCCCCTCTGAAGTTCATACACCACGCCATCGACGAACTCTCCATGCAGGTGACATATGACCCGCTTGAAAATGAGGGTGCCATCGTCTATAACCTCTTTCTAGTTCCACTTGAGGAACGTGAATATGTCATTAAAACTCTGAAGAAGGTCTCGGCAGCCGGGATAACGGTCAGTGATATGGTCCGGTTCATCGAACCCGGCGATTCGATCCATGGAAACACCGTTCCACCAGGGATGCTTGGCATCTGCACCGTCTGCAGTATCACCCTGGATGGCATCTTTCTCCGGCGTGGTATTCCGGTGAACCTGATCGGTGGCGGCATCATTGAAGTCCTTGAACACCTTCCGAGGCGGTTTACCCATATGATCCTCTATGAATCAACGACGATCGATCCCCTGCAGGTGCTTGCATCCCAGGATATCACCTCGGTGAACCATGTGATGAAGGATGGAAACGGCCGTATCCTCGGAAATATCAGGGAATGCCATATGGAGGCCGAAACCCTCCTGAATTCGGTCCTCGACGATCTCACCGCAGGCCATATATCCGGTGTCCTTGAGATGGGAATGCCAAATACCCCCCTCCTTGGCGTCTCGGTCAGTCCGCAGTATCTTGGCGTCGTTGCAATAGGGGGAACGAACCCGTTTGCCGTGATGAAGGAGGAGGGCCACTCCATCACAACCCGGGCGATGAAGGGGCTGATGGATATCAGGGAGATGGATCCCATCTCCTTCTTCTGATATCAGGAGAGCCTGGTTGCGACTTCGTGGTTATTGAAGTTCCAGTATCGGGAGAAGAACTCAACAAATCCTTTGGATCCTGAGATGAGTGCTGTGAGATCCTCTCCCGAGATGCTATGGCAGAGACCTATCCGCTCCAGGTTCGAGTAAGAGGATGGTGAGGGAACCCCGAGATCCGGTACCGTGATGCCCTTGACAATACCCTCATATCTGATATGATGAAGGCTGAGGTGATGCTCAGTGAGCGGAGAGGAATGGCTGCATATGCCACAAGCCCGGTTGTTCTTCTGGCATTTGCCGCTCTCCTGATCGGTGCCGGCTATTATATATTCAGCAGGCAAAAGAAGAAGTAATGGATGTCTGGAAAGGAGTACTGCCTGAGCCTGAGGTCAGAACGGTTGAGGATATGCGGGAGGTTCTCGCATATCCCGCCTGCGAGCAGCAGGGACCGCTGTACTATATGTACCGGGATCTGGCACTGACCGATGAGGATCATGCCATTCTCAGAGAGGGGGGGATCCGCTATGATATCACCATCATCACGCCGGGATCGGTCTGTGGCGAATTTATCAAGACGAAGGGTCATTACCACCCCGAGAGTCCGGGCGGGCTCCAGTACCCCGAGATCTATGAGGTCCTCTCCGGGAAGGGCCACTTCCTTCTTCAGTCACAGGATCTCACCGATGTGGTCCTCCATCCCGCCACAACAGGTGACAAGATCCTGATCCCGCCAGGTTTTGGGCATGTTACCATCAATCCCGGAGAGGATCCGCTTGTGATGGCAAATATCGTCTCACGGAACTTTGAGAGTGACTATTCCTTCTTCAGGGCGTACCGTGGTGCTGCGTATTATGAGACTGATGATGGCCAGTTCCTGAAAAATCCCCTCTATACCCGGGTTGCAGACCTCCGTTTCCTCGAGGCGGTGGATCACCCTGAGGTTGGTGTGGTGCGTGAGGTCCCGCTCTATGATCTCATCAGGGACCCGCTCATCCCGGATCTCATGAACCTGCCGGAAGCATTCACTCACATCTGGGAGAACTGCCTGCGAGACTGAACGCGGGCATCCTCTTGTGGACACTCCTCTTCACCATCTCGAGTACCCGCTCCTGGATCTCTCCTTCCGCCTTCCATCCGTTCTCTTCAAGGAGTGCAAGTGTGGCATCGAGAACCGGATATGTTATTCCAAGCTCTTTCTCATCGCTCTGGCCTTCCCAGAGGCCGGCGGAGGGTACCTTCTTCATGATGGTCCCAGGTATCCGAAGCTCTTCACCAAGGAGATAGACATCCTGTTTGGAGAGATGGAGGATCGGCTGGAGATCTGCTGCATTGTCTCCCCATTTGGTACAGTATCCGATGAGATACTCGGTTCTGTTCGAGGTTCCGATGACGAGCCGGTTGCTCAGGTTCGCCTGGTAGTAGAGGATCGCCATCCGGGTCCGTGCCATCAGGTTGCCGACGAGGGAAGGCTCCTCGACGAACCCGTCCATCCGGCGGTATGCATCGATGATCCCATCGATCGGGATCACCTGGAGATCAATGGAGAGATCCTGGCAGAGTCTCCTGACATCCTCTTCATCTGCTGGCGGTGTGGTTGCAGACGGGAGAAAGAAAGCAGAGACCCGGTCGCTGCCAAGAGATCCAGAGGCGAGAGCCGTGACCACCGCAGAGTCGATCCCTCCTGATACCCCGACGACGACCCCTTCTGCCCCTGCCGACCAGATCGCCTGGCGGATGAAGTTCTCTATCCGGGTCTTTTCACAGCCGATATCACACTGCATGATGATCAGGAGTTTGTTCTCCTCTGTTACTATTCTTTGGGATCGCCTGCCGCTCTCCTGATCTGCCCGCCAAGATTGGAGACTGCATACAGGGTGGATGGATGGCGATCCGTATAGTTCCTGAGTATATCCCTGACAGCCCCCGCCAGCCCCTCTCTATCCGGTTTATCCGGAAATACCTCATCATGATGAAGGGTGGCATAGAGGCGGACCTCATCCTCCCTGATCAGGAGAAACGGAGATATCCACCGGACACATCCTGGATCCTCTGTCTCTCCAAGAGATGCAATCTCCCCGGATACGAAGGCTGCCATGATCGCGGCGGCCTCTTCATCGAGGGTGGCCCCGGTGGCGACGGCGGTACACCCTTCTGCAAGCAATTGTATATCCTCCTTCAGGTCCCTGGATGGATCACGGCAACCGACAGAGAGATCAAGACCGGCAGCCAGTCGCTGTACTCTCTCTGTTGCATCTGCATCCCCCTCATCGATATGGAGGGCAGTTATTCTGATATCCCGCCTCTTCCCGGTCAGTTTGAGGAGGAGTGTGAGGGCGGCGGCGGATGCTGCTCCCCCGCTGATGGCAACCCCGATCCGGTCATGAGGCCGCAGCCACCGGTTCTTTCGGATCTCCCGCTTCGCCTTCCCCTCAAGGTCGCGGATAAAATGCTCTCTGCAGAGGTGAAGGCCCGAGTATCGCTGGCTGATGATCGCAGTCTTGTGGCACTTGGTGCATCGTATGGGTGGATCCCTCATCATCTTGGTACTATTCCTGTATCTCTTCAACATGATAATCCGATCCTGGTGAGGTGCCCATCGATACCAGGGTGATCCTCCACAATGATATTTTTCATCTATCCGATCCAAGAGTAATTACAATGCCCCCTTCAGCCGATACGGTACGGGACCTCCATAAATTTGAGTATACGATCCTCTTTGCCATAGAACGGCTGATGAAACGGTATGCCTGGGTCCCATTTGATGATCTCAAAAGGGTTACCCGTCTCTCAAAGAATGAACTTGAATATCGTCTCGGGGATCTTCTTCATAAAGATCTCGTCCGCTATGAAGGCGCACCATACCCGGGGTACTCCCTCCTCTTCAATGGGTATGATGCCCTCGCCCTCCATACCCTGACAAAACGCGGGAGCATCTCCGCCCTTGGCTCACTCATCGGTGTCGGAAAGGAGTCAGAGGTTTTTGAGGCACTCGGTCTTGGTGTCATCGTCCTCAAGTTCCACCGGGTCGGCCAGCAGTCATTCCAGTCGGTCAGGCTGAACCGGGAGTATATGAGTAAGGATGGCCACTGCCCATGGATCTTCGCCTCTGCCAGTTCTGCCGAGCAGGAGTATGAGGCCCTCCTTCGCCTCAACGGCAAGGTCCGGGTCCCCGTCCCGATCGACCGGAGCCGCCATACCATCGCGATGTCCTATGTGCCGGGGGTCAATCTCAACCAGTGTACCCTTGAGGATCCGCAGTACATTCTTGATGAGCTGATGGAGGAGATGAAGAAGATCTATGCCCTTGGTATCATCCATGCCGACTTCTCTGAGTACAACGTGATGGTCAATGAAGATCACTGCTGGATCATCGACTGGCCACAATGGGTCTCTGTCACCCATCCGAATGCAGATGAGATTCTCCTTCATGATGTTACAACAATCGTGGATTTCTTCAACCGGAAGTACCGGATGTCGCTCCAGGTCAGTGACGCACTCGATCAGGTGACCGGGTGATACCATGCGTGTCTATGGGATCGATATCGTCAAAGGTTCGGTCCGCTCACGGTCAAAACGTCCGTTATTTGCTCTCTGCCGCATTATAGATGATGAGATCGTCTCTGAGACCGAGGTCTCCCTCTTTCGGCTCATCAGAATCCTTGAGGCAGAAGAGCCCGATATCCTTGCCGTTGACAGCCTTCAGGAGGTTGCAGCAGATACAAAGGAGCTCTATATCTTCCTCCAGTCCCTCCCTCCCAAGACCGATCTCGTCTGTGTGACGGGCGGGGGGGATCACCGGGAGAGCCTCGCCCAGGTGGCAGGGAGATATAATATCACTTTTAACCGGTTCGATCCCTATGCAGAAGCGAGGACCTCGGCGAAGGTGGCTGCACTTGGTGCGGGATGCCGCGTTGAAGCGTTTGCAGACACCTGCCTCATCACCGTCTCGCGGGGCAGGTCTCCCGGGAAAGGGGGGTGGAGCCAGAACCGGTACACCCGGAAGATTCATGGGGCGGTCCGTACAAAGGCCCGTGAGATCGAGATGACCCTCCTCGATGCCGGCCTGAAGTATGAGATGAAGGAGTTCCGGGCTTTCGGTGGATACTCACGGGTCATCTTTGTCGTGTCTGCCCCGAGAGCCCATGTGCCGGTCAGGAATCTCCGGGGCTCTGATGTGCAGGTGAACGTCTCGCAGCCACGGCTTGAACGGATCCGGTTCGTCCCGCAGAGTGGGAAACCCCGGTACCTCATCGTCGGGATCGATCCCGGAACGACGATGGCGGTTGCACTCCTGAACCTCGATGGCGAACTTGTCCACCTCTCAAGCTCCCGGGTCACCTCCATCGCCGATGCAATCTCTCTCATCAGAGAGCATGGCCGCCCCCTCATCATCGCCTCGGATAAGAAGGAGATGCCCGGAACGGTCGAGAAGATCAGGCGTTCATTCAATGCGGTCCCCTTTCTTCCGAGGAGTGATATCCTTGTCCCTGAGAAGTTCGAGCTTGCCAGCCCGGTCCAGTACGAAAACGATCATGAACGGGATGCCTATGCGGCTGCGATGGTTGCGTACCGGCATTATAAAAACAAATTTGCGAGCCTCTCCAAGCGGATCCCCTCCGGTGTCGCGCTCGATGAGATCCGTGCCCGGGTGATCAGGGGCCGCTCCCTTGAGCAGGCACTCGCGGATCTCGCCCCTGCCGGTGGTGATGAAGAGCCGAAGGCCCGGGAGCCGGAAGAGCCGGAGACGGAGACACGGCGGGGGAGGCAGCGTGAATATGAGGCGATGGTCAGCCGCCTCCGCTCACTGGTATCGGAACTGTACGCAGAGGGGCAGAAGAAGGATGATGAGATCAGGCGTCTCCGCCGCACGCTCCAGAACGAACGGTCGAAGGTGAAGTCCCGTGTCCGGCGTGATAGCGAGGTTGCCCGCCTTGAAGGGATCATCAAAAATCAGAAACGGCATCTCAGGCGTGAGGAGAAGAGGAACCGGACCCTCCGCAAGCAGCTTGAACGGATGAGGACCTATGCCGATCTCCTGGATGGTGAGGATCTCGTTCCTCTCAAGGTGCTGGAGAGCCTCTCCCGCGATGCCATCCGGAGGCTTGATGCAGAGATGGGAAGAAATCCCGGAGACTGGATCTACCTTGGGAGGACGGACGGGTGGGGGAAGAGTGCGATCCGTGAACTTGCCGAGGTGCAGATCGCCGGCGTGGTCGTCCCCGATCTCTCAGTTCTCCCCCCTGATCTCGTCTCCCTCTTCCGGGAGCTGAGAATACCCCTGATAGGTGAGCAGGGGCTTGGCCTTCGTCTTCAGGGCTCGATCGGGATCTGTCTGCGGAGTGCGCTTGATGATCGGTACGCGGTCTGGCAGGAGGAGCAGGAGCGGTATGAACGAGAGAAGAAAGTTGATTCGATCGAGACACTCTTTAAGGAGTATAGATCTGAACGGGAACGTGAGGTGAGAAAAGGTGGATGATCGTGCTCTTCTGGATGGTATCCGGATGATCGTTGGGGAGAAGGAGACAACAGATGACTGTTCTGTCCTCGCAGTCGGGGATCGGTTCCTTGTGATGACGACCGATATGCTCCATGAGATGACCGACTTTCCGGCAGGCATGACCGATCATGAGATCGGATGGATGGCGGCGGCGGTGACCCTCTCTGATATCGCATCAATGGGTGCAGAGCCGGCCGATCTCCTGATGGCAGTCGGTCTTGACCGGCCGGAGCGGCTTGCCGGGATCACCGATGGTGCCGCCGACTGCTGCCGGTCGGTGGGGGCACGGCTTGCCGGGGGTGATATTGATCGGCATACAGAGCTGACGATCGTCTCAACAGCGATCGGGTTTGTTGCAGGGGATCGGATCCTCCGTCGATCCGGTGCCAGACCCGGTGATCTCGTCTGTGTGACCGGTCTGCCCGGTGCGGCAGAGGCGGGCCTGAAGGGTGATCCGAGGTTCTGGAAAAATCTCATCACGCCGATCCCGCGTGTCAGGGAGGGGATTGCCTTTGCAGAAGGCGGGGCGACGGCGATGATGGATCTCTCCGACGGGATTGTCCTCTCCCTCTATGATCTCTCACGAGCTTCCGGGGTCGGTTTCTCCCTTGACCCCGCCCTCTTCCCGCGTATTCCCGGAATGCCTGACCCTGAGGCGACGGATCTCTTCCTGTATGGTGGCGGAGACTTTGAACTGATTGCGACGATTCCGGAGGATCGGTTCCCGATCCCGGGGGTGGATGCCACCGTGATTGGTGTCGTGACAACGGAGATGGCGATCCTCTCCGGCGGCCACCCGGTCCCGCCACGCGGGTATGCCCACAGATGGGAGTGAGGGTATCTTTCGATGACTATTAATCTCTCAGTAGGTACACTCTGATCAATGTACTTTCATGCCCTGATCCCCTTCAAGCCGATCAATCCAAAGACCCGTCTCTCCTGTGTGATGAACCAGGAGGAGCGTGAAGGTTTTGCACGGGCGATGCTTGAGGATGTCGTCACCGCGGTGAACCGGACCGGGTGCTCTGCAACCCTCCTCTCCACCTCCCCGTATGCCTGCGAGACCGCACTCGTCGCCGTCAGGAATGATGGGCTGAACGAGGCGATCGACTGGGCACTCCCGCAGTTTCACTGCCCTGCCCTGATCATCATGGCTGACCTCCCCCTCGTCACCGCCGGGGCACTCCAGCGTGTCCTCTCAACCGAGGCCGATATGGCGATCGTTCCGGGGCGTGGGGGCGGGACGAACGTCGTCTTCCTAAAAAGTCCTGCCTGCTTTACGGCACAGTATTATGGCTCGAGCTTCCGGAAACATCTCGCCATGGCAAAAGAGTGCGGCTTCTCGGTCGAGGTGATCGACTCGTTCCGCCTCTCGACCGATATCGATGAGAAGGAGGATCTCGTCGAGGTCCTGATTCATGGACGGGGGAAGAGCAGGGAGTATCTTGAATCGCTCGGTTTTGTTGTCTCGGAAGAGAAGGGAAGGGTCGGGGTGACGCGGGGAGATGCTACCCCTTCCTCATCGCACCCATAAACAGGCATTCATCCGGGGCGATCGTCTCGATCCCCTCCCCTTCTCCGACGAGTTCCCGAAGACCCCGGATGATCACCACCGGGATACACTCGTCCGCCTCGCCCATCAGGAGCTCTGCTGCCGAGGCGATACAGTCCCCGACGGCCCGCCGGGTCACCTCAAGGCTTCTGCCGAAGAGATCTCTCCTCCCCCGGCAGTCGGTCACCGCCTCCATCCCGGAACACCCGATGGTGACCCCCGAGACCCCAAGCCGCATCGCATGGGTTCGTGAATCGATGATCAGGACGGCGACCTCCCGCCCGGTCCGGTCCCTGATCTCCTGCCTGATTCGTCGCGCCGAGGCATCGGCATCAGCGGGGAGGGGGATGATCGTCCCGTCAGGGGCGTTTGATCCATCCACACCCGCATTGGGGAGGAGTGTCCCGTTACGAATACAGAGGAGATATCCGGGGATGCCGCCGACGATCTCGTCGGACTCGGAGATGACAACTTCCGCCACCCGTGGATCCATCTGATACCTCTCTCCGTACCGGAGTGCCTCGGCTGAAGGGGTGACATCTGCGAGCCGGATAACCCTCCCTTCTGCGGTAGCAAGTGCCGATTCGGCGATAGTGATGATATCGCCGTCCCGGATCTCTTCGGGGGCCGACCTGATGATCCGGTCCACGATATCATCTCCCGGCGCAATGAGGCCGGTTCTGCATCCATATGCTGAAAAAGATGTATTCATTCTATTCTCTCCTGCATCTTCTCACAGACCCTGATGACATCGCGTGTCGCTCCAATATCATGGGTCCGGATCATTGCTGCCCCGGCCATCACCAGCAGTGCAGTCAGCCCGAGTGTCCCGGCGAGACGCTCCTCAGCAGGTTTTCCCAGGAGATCGCCGATGAAACTCTTCCGGGAGATGGCACCGAGAAGGGGGCGTTCGAAAGTTAAAAACTCTGAGAAGCGGCGGCAGAGATCCCAGTCATGCTCAGGTCTCCGTGACGGCACCCAGCGGCCAACACCGGGGTCAAGGATGAGATCCCTGATCCCGTACGCCGCTGCCCGTTCGGTGACGAGTGCAAGGGCCGTCATCGTCTCGTCTGCACCATGGGGATCCCCGGGCTCATGTATTGTTGCCATCGCGATGACCGGAAGCCCGCTCTCTGCGGCCCGCCCTGCAAAACGATCATCTGCAAGTCCATGAATGTCGTTGATTGCAGCAATATCATACCTGAGTGCGAGATCGAGGGCATCGGCATACATGGTATCGACAGAGACGGGGATGCCTGTCCCCTCCAGTTCCGCAAGTGAACTCTTCAGCCGGCTGCATTCCTCTTCGACGGTGATCGGCCTGCTCTGTGGTGCCGTGCTCCGGGCACCGAGATCAATCATGAGGGCACCCTCATCGATCATCCGTTCGGCATTGCTGAGGATGTTTCCTGATGGAACATATGATCCATGAAAAAAGGATTCAGGGCTTGTGTTGATGACGCCCATCAACCGGACCGGGTTCTCCCCCCCGATACCGGCTTTTCCGATCAGAGTGGTCCGCATGAACGTAGACGTGCGGAGGCGAAGGTATTCTCCATCAGGGTGGCGATCGTCATCGGGCCGACACCACCCGGTACCGGGCTGATTCCCGCCGTCTTCCACTCGACCTTATCAAAGTCCACATCGCCGCAGAGCTTCCCGTTCTCATCATAGTTTGTTCCGATATCGATGACGATGGCGCCGTCCCCGACCATCTCCGGGGTGACGAACCGTGCTTTACCGATGGCGGAGACGAGGATCTCTGCACCGGATGTCACGGCGGCGAGGTCTTGTGTCTTTGAGTGGCAGATGGTGACCGTTGCATCCGCATTGAGAAGGAGGGCGGCCATCGGCCGTCCGACATCGATACTCCTTCCGATGACGACTGCACGCCTGCCTGCAGGGTTGATGCCATACTCGGCAAGGAGGGTCATCACGCCAAGGGGAGTGCAGGGTGAAAAGACGGGTGAACCGGAGAAGAGGCGGCCGAGGTTCGTTGGATGGAATCCATCAACATCCTTCTCAGGAGATACCGCCTCGATAATTGAATGGGTATCGACCTGTGGGGGGAGGGGGAGCTGGACGAGGATACCGTCGATCATCGGATCCTCATTTAAGCGGTGGACCGTGTCGAGTACCTCCTGGGTCGTCGCCGTCCCCGGGAGATCGACAGCAATCGAGCCGATACCGACCCGCTCACATGCCCTGTGCTTCATCTTTACATAGAGCTGTGATGCCGGATCTTCTCCGACAAGGACGGTGGCGAGCCGGGGGTAGAGCCCGGACTCTTCAATCTTCTCGCGGAGGAGGGCGAGCCGCTTCTCCGATGTCTGCTTGCCATCAAGGATCATACTGCATCAGGGTAGAGGGGGAACTTCCCGCAGAGTTCGGAGACCTCTTCCTTCACCATCTTGTGGATATTTTTATCATTGATGTTCTTTAAGACGCGGCCGATCCAGTCGCCTATCATCTTCATCTCATCCTCTTTCATGCCGCGGGAGGTGACGGTCGGGGTACCGACCCGGAGTCCGGAGGTGACGAACGGACTGCGTTTCTCACGGGGGATGGTATTTTTATTGACGGTGATCCCTGCACAGCCAAGTGCCACTTCAGCTTCAAGGCCGGTGATGCCATGGTCTGAGAGGTCAAGGAGGGCGAGGTGGTTGTCGGTTCCTCCTGAGCAGACACGGAGGTCGTTCTCGGCAAGCGTCTCTGCGAGAACTCTTGCATTCTTCACAACCTGTTTTGCATACTCGACATAGGACGGCTCAAGCGCCTCTTTGAAACAGACGGCTTTTGCTGCGATGACATGCATCAGCGGGCCGCCCTGAAGGCCGGGGAAGACCGATTTGTCGATGAGCGGCCCGTCCCCCTTTCTGCAGAGGATAGCGCCACCGCGCGGACCTCTGAGGGTCTTATGCGTCGTCGTTGTGGTAAACCTGCAGACATCGATTGGTGAGTTATGGATGCCTGCTGCGACAAGACCGGCGATATGGGCGATGTCTGCGACACAGATTGCACCGACCTCGTCGGCGATCTCGCCGAATGCCTTGAAGTCGATCTCCCGTGGGTATGCTGATGCACCACAGACGATCATCTTCGGCTTCACCTGGCGTGCCATATCAGCGATTGCACTGTAGTCAAGTATCTCGGTCTCGTAGTCTACACCGTAGCTGTGGACATCATAGAGTTTCCCGCTGATGTTGACGGGCGATCCATGTGAGAGGTGGCCGCCCTGTGTCAGGCTCTGGCTCATGATGACATCCCCGGGCTGAATGGTGGCAAAATAGACCGCCTGGTTCGCCTGGCTCCCTGAATGGGGCTGGACGTTGGCATGCTCAGCGGAGAAGAGACTGCAGAGCCGGTCACGCGCAATATTCTCAACGACATCATGGTGTTCGCACCCGCCATAGTACCGCTTGCCCGGATACCCCTCGGCGTACTTGTTGCACATGATTGAGCCGGTGGCTTCCATCACTGCCCGGCTGACGACGTTTTCGGATGCGATCAGCTCAAGGCCAAAAACCTGCCTCTGTCGCTCATTCTCGATGATTGCTGCGACTTCTGGATCATCGCGTTCAAGGAATGACATATAAATAGAAATGGCGGTAAAGAGGTAATATCCTTTCTTGTCTCAGGTGAGGGCAAACAATTATCATCGGTCAGTCAGATCTTACAATAAAGGGGTTGTGCGGGAAGAATGGATGCACGAATGAAGTTTCTGGAGCATGAGCTTGAAGAGAAGGAACGGGAGCTGGTGAAGGTGAAGCGCGAAGAAGAGCCTCCCCGGGAGGCTGATGATACTGCAAGGGTGATCGTACTCGAACGGCGGGTGCGTGAGCTTGAGGCGATGCAGAAGGGCCTGATGGAAGAACTGCTCGATCTCAAGTCGGTGACGAGGAAGCTGGCACGGAGTGTTGAAGAGCGGGAGAAGGAGGAGATCCAGCCCGTTCTGATGAAAGCACCTGATGCACGCCCGCGATCCCGGGCTGCCTCCGAGGGTGTTGTCCCACAGGTCACAGTCAGACGAACTGCACGTGCTCCTGCCGCAGAGGTTCCGCCAGAACCCGAGGAGGAGATTGATCGTTCTGATATGGATCTGATCATGCAGCCTGATGGCACGCTGAAGCCGGAGAAGCGATCAGGCAACGACTATATCGTCGCAAGCAGCGGCTATGCCCCGGCATCCCAGATGAAGAAGGGGAGGATATCAAGTAATATCTATGAAGCCCCTGATGTCGATCCAAAGAGTGGGGCTGTCATCAGCAGCAATCATCCAGATGAAAAACGGCCGAGCGAGACGATCCGGCGTAAAAAATAGATTGAATAATCGAAGGTGTTTGATCTTTGCATATCACCCAGCTTGAGATCGACAACTTCAAGTCATTTGCACGAAAGACGAGGATACCTTTTGAAACAGGGTTTACTGTCATTTCAGGGCCAAATGGTTCCGGAAAGAGTAACATCCTCGATAGCATTCTTTTTGCACTGGGTATTACGTCAGCCCGTGGCCTCCGTGCGGAACGGCTGACCGATCTCATCAATTCAGGTTCTGCAAAGAATACCGCAGAGGTTATCGTCTCCTTCTCGGACGGGACACGGATCACCCGGAGGATCAAGCGGACGCCAAACGGATACTACTCCTATCACTATCTCAACGGGCGACTGAGTAAACAGAGTGAGATCCTTGCTTTTCTCTCCCGCCACGGGATCAAGCCGCATGGGTATAATATCGTGATGCAGGGGGATGTTGCCAGGATCATGGAGATGAGCGATGGCGAACGGCGGAAGATCGTCGATGAGATCGCCGGTGTCGCCGAGTTCGATCTGAAGCGTGATCAGGCGATGGCAGAGCTTGAGGTTGTCCGCGGGAGGATCGATCGTGAGGAGATCCTTCTGCATGAACTCCTCGAACGCCTCGACGTCCTCAAAAATGAACGTGAACAGGCGCTTCATTACAAAAGGCTGCAGGAGGATCTCGAATCCTTTGTAGCGATGCGGAATGTCGCCCTCCTCCGTGAGAAGAAGAGGGAGGAAGTGAGTATCCAGGGGATGATCACGGAGCATGAATCTGCGATCACCCGGATTGCCGATGATATCGCCCATGATACTCATGAACGCGACTTCCTCCGATCTGAGATGAAGGAGATTGATGAAGAGATCAGCCGGATGACCGGGCCGGAGTATCTCCGTATCCTCTCGGAGATCGAGGAGGCAAAAGGAACGATTCGCCTCTCCGAACAGGGTATCCAGCGTAATATCCGGGAACGGGAGACAAACCTGGAGGCTGTCAACCGGAAATTTGCTGATATACGCCGGTCCGAGGCGACCGTGAAGGAGAGGACAGACGGGATCAGGAATCTCTCGATCGATCGGGCAAACCTCGGAATGGAACTCTCGGGCCTGAAAGCAAAGATGGAGAAGGCAGAGAAGGAGCTTGCCGAGGCGAGTGAGGATACCGAGGGGGCTCAGGAAGAGCTCTTCTCCTCCATGGGGGATCTTGAGGAGATGAAAGCGGAGCGGTCACGCCTCCTCTCTGAGAAGGACGGCATCATCGAGAGGAGCAGAATCCGGGTCTCCGAGCGTGAACGGCTCGCCCCCCGCCTGCAGGCTGCCAGGGATGAGCGGCATGAGAAGGAGCGGGAGGTTCGCGAGGCATCTGTTGAACTGACCGATCTCCAGGAGGAGCAGCGGGCCGGTGACCAGCAGCTCTCTTCCATTGAGAAGAAGCTGATGACCCTCCGTGGATCTCATGAGGAGGTCCGGTCCAACCTCCGCTCCCTTGAGCAGAAGCAGGTACGCCTTGAGGCACAGCAGCAGGCTCAGGGGGAGGCCGGTGGACGTGCCATCGAGGCGGTTCTTGGAATGGAGGGGGTATATGGCACCATTGCCCAGCTCGGCCGGGCACCCCCTGATTATGCGACCGCGTTGAATGTCGCTGCCGGCGGGAGACTCCATCATGTTGTTGCATCCGATGATCAGATCGCCGCCGATGCCATCCGTTTCCTCAAAGAGGGGCGGCTTGGTCGTGTGACGTTTCTGCCTCTCTCAAAGCTGCGGGTCCCGCCCCCACTCCCCCCCGTCTCCGGCGATGGGATCATCGACTACGCGATCCGTCTGATTGAGTATGATCCAGCATATGAACGTGCCTTCTCGCTCATCTTCGGAACGACCCTTGTTGTCGATACGATGGAGCATGGCCGGCGGCTCCTCGGCCGCCACCGGATGGTGACCCTCGAAGGCGATCTCCTCGAGCGGACGGGAGCGATGACCGGCGGTTCGGTGAAACGTGAGATGAAGGGCTTTGGGGCGGCCGTCGATCGGGAGATCTCCCAGCTGGCAGGCCGCATCTCGGATCTCCGGCGTGAGGAGGAGGAGCTCGCCGCCGCTATTTCGCGGCAGGCGGCAGTTGCCGAAGAGCTCCGGGCAGATCGTCAGGCTGCCGGCCAGAAGGCAGCCCGTCTTGAGCTGATCATCAGCGAGTATGGAAAACGCATCGCAGCACTTGATGCCGAGATCCTGGGGCTTGAAGAATCGCTCTCGACACTTGCGGGTGGCGAGAAGGAGATTGCCGAGGAGATAGCCGCACTTGAGGAGCGGCTTGATATCCTCACCGAACGGATCGGAGAGACAAATACAAGGATTGCCGAGATCAAGAAGCGGATCGCAGAGTCTGAGACACTGCGGCTGAGCGAGCAGATCCAGGGGCTGAAGCGGCAGATCGAGGATCTTGAGCGACGTCTCCGGAACAAAGAGGCAGATATTGCGGATCTTCAGCGCGAGCGGCAGTACTTCCAGAAGAGGATCGAGGAGATGACCGCAGAGAAGGAGGCGCTCCTTGAGAAGAACATCACCCTTGAGACCGAAACACGTGGGCTTGAGGAGACGATCGCCGGGTCCAGAGAGCGGATCTCCACCCTTGAGGAGGAGCAGCGATCATTCTCGGATGAGATCGAGGGGCTCAGGCAGAAGAGGAGTGGGATTGATGAACAGATTGCTGCGATGGAGCGGAAGCTGCACCAGCATGCCCATGATAACGAGCGTCATATCATTCAGCTTGATGCTCTCAGGGAGAGGGCACAGTCGATAGCAGACGAGATCGCAGCACTCGCTCCCGATGTCTCCGGGATAGAATGCAATCTCTCTCATGAAGAGATAGAGGAGGGGATTGCGACGACGGAACGGCAGATCAGGAAGATCGGGGCGGTCAATATGCTTGCCATCGAGGAGTATGATCGTGTCAGCGCCCGTGTTTCCGAGAGGACCGAACGAAAGGAGATCCTCTCCCGCGAACGGTCAGATCTCATCGAGAGGATAGAAGGGTTTGAACGGATGAAGCGTGAGGCCTTCCTCACCTCATACCATGCCATCAATACGAATTTCAAAGAGATCTATGCCAGCCTCTCAAGCGGATGGGGGCAGTTGATCCTTGAGAATGAGGAGGATCCCTTCAGTGGCGGCCTCACGTTTGAGGTTCACCCGCAGGATAAGAAGGTGCACCGGCTGAATATGATGAGTGGTGGGGAGAAGTCGCTTGTGACGCTTGCCCTGATATTTGCTATCCAGCGGTATATGCCGGCACCCTTCTATGGTCTTGATGAGGTTGATATGCATCTTGACGGTTCAAATGTCGAGGGGATATCACGGATGATCCGGACCCTCTCAGAACAGTCTCAGTTCATCTCAATATCACTTCGGAAACCGATGATCCAGGCGGCAGATCGGATCATCGGGGTGACGATCCGGCCTGACAAGAGCACGCTTGTAACGGGTATGAAGTGCAATGTCTGAAGCGACAGCCCTGCAGGATGGTATCGCCGAGGAGCCGATCGAGATCCTCGTCCGGATGGCGGAGGAGGGGGAGATCGATCCCTGGAATATTGATATTGTTCTTGTAACGGACCGGTTCCTCGGGGAGCTTGAGCGGCGCAGGGAGCTTGACCTTCGGATCTCCGGGAGGACACTCCTCTATGCGTCAATCCTCCTTCGGATGAAGTCTGATATTCTCCTTGAACGCCATGTTGTTTCTGAAGAGGAGGAGATCATCGATGAGTATGATGATGGCGCTCTCTTCTTTGATGACGTGGTGGACTCGGATGGTGCTGGGTCACACCTGGGACCAATCGAGGCGCTTGAACGGGAGATTCAGCGAAGGATCAAAAGGAAGGAGTACCGGACGCGGCCGGTGACGCTCTACGAGCTGATCACCCAGCTGAAGCTTGCTGAGAAGGAGGAGCGGCGGCGGCAGAAACGGCGCCACCTCCCGGATGAGGATGATGATCTCCTCACGTTTGCCGATGATGTGGTGGAGATTGCCCATGATGAGGTGTACGAGGAGCTCTCCACCTCGATCCATGCAACTCTCATCTCCCTCGATCCCACCGGCCTTGAGCCGATTCCGCTCTCCCGGATCGCCTCTGAGATGCGCCTCCCTCACTTTGATGTCTATATCCCAATCCTCTTCCTGATGCTTGACGGACGGGTGGATCTCCTCCAGGAGGAGTTCTATGGGGAACTCTATATTGCGCGTTTCCCACTTGACCACCCTGAGGAGATCTGAATATGGGCAGAAGAGGGACTTTGATGGGTGTGGCACCGGCTTCGATCCCTGCAAAATCACGGCTTTATCCGAACCTTTATAAGTACGAATAGCATTCTATGTAGAGTCGCAGGAGGCAGGAGGGCGCCGCGACGGGGCACTGCTCCGCGCAAAAGCGCCCGAATCAGCCGCAACCCGGAGCATATCCGGGATTGTGGCATCCTGCCTCCGACCGGGCGCAACTCCCTTGCAGGGGGCCTGCGCCACCGGGTCCCGGCGGTATACATGCCGGGGCTCGTCAGGGTGGTGAAGAGATTCGATGGGTTCAGCTGCTTTGGCAGGAACCTATATAACCTCTCCCCGCTAACATGTATAATCTGCGCAGGAGATTC